>DASYEV010000001.1:0-2941 GCA_036498835.1 Acidobacteriaceae bacterium
CCCAGAAATTCACCTGGAATGCCGACGGCACTCCGAATTTCGGCGTGCCATTGCCACTTGACGCCGTGCTGGATGAGCCGTCTGGAACTGTTGCCCGATAAGAAGCAAGATCCAGTCGGAAAAGGTTTGGATACGCCTTGATAATCCGCTATCAATCCATCGCGGAATTCAAACTGATCTTCGTTATGAACCGGATGATTGCGCTGGCGTTGGTGGTGGGAGGCATTGTGCTCCTCGTCCTTGGGTATCACGCCGCGCATTCCACCAGTTCCTATGTCTCGCATGTCTTCACCGGTTCTCCGACCAACAAATCCATTTGGATGCTGACGGCAGGCGCGATAGCCGTCGCGGTGGGTTTGGCGGGGTTGTCGAAAAAGTGAGAGCCGGTGTATCGCTGGAAAGAATAAATAGTCTTTGAAGATTAGCGGAGTTAAGGTGTGCGCGTCAGCGTCCTGGAGTGCGGCAGCCCTGTGCCGCTTTCAAGCACGGTGAATGATTTTCATCGGGGTTAAAATCTCACACCCTACAAAGCGGCACAGGACTGCCGCACTCGTGTGCTTGGCAGGTTTGGTGAGCTATCGGGATGAAAGGAGCCCGACAGAGGCGATGACGCCAACTGTAGCGGAAGGTTAAGCTGGGCCGTGAGGCGTAAGCTGAAAGAACCGGAAGCGAACTCTTGGCCGCAGGAACACGAATGAGTAGCGAGGCCGGATGCAGGCGGCAAGCTGGCGAGTAACAGCAAAGCCCCAAGGTCATCAAGCTGCATCAGGTAGAACTCAGCGGCATGAGAGGACAGCCACCAGACTGACCCAAGGAGACCCTTGGCTTGAGAGAGTCGAGGGAGTCAGCAGAGGCCATAGTAGCGATCGACGTTCCGTGAAAGCGGAACCAAGCGAAGGGCCGAAGAATGAAGGAACAAAGCTAGACAGCAATCTGGCAGGCGACCAGAGGGTCCGAAACGGCGGGCGGCGACAACTGCGGTCACCCAGCCCGGTCCGGCCAACTGACGGAGAAGCGGTGAAGCCGCGGCGAACGTCAGGAGCGGAGCACCCAGGAAGCCGGCTGCGAAAGCTGCGAAAGAAAGCAATGTACGAGAACCTGATGGAACAAGTCGTGAGCCGTGAAAATGCCACCGCCGCCTGGCTGGCGGTCAAACGCAACGGAGGCGCGGCGGGCATCGACCGGATGACGACCTTGCAACTGCGCGACCATATTCGAGCGCATTGGGAAAGCCTCCAAGCCAAACTGCTGGCCGGGACGTATGTGCCCAGCCCCGTGCGGCGGGTGGAGATTCCCAAACCCAACGGCGGAACCCGGAGGTTGGGCATCCCGACGGTGCAGGATCGGTGGATACAGCAAATGCTACTGCAAGTGCTCCAACCCATCTTCGATCCGGCCTTCAGCGAGCACAGCTACGGATTCCGACCGGGCCGGGGAGCGCAGGACGCGGTGCGAGCAGCGCAAACCTACGTGAGGGAAGGCAAAGACTGGGTGGTGGACATGGACATCGCCAAATTCTTTGACCGGGTGAATCACGACATCCTGATGAACCGCATCGGCCAAACGATACGGGACAAACGGGTGCTGCAGCTCATCGGCAACTTTCTGCGAGCCGGAGCGATGAGTGAAGGGGTGGTGGTGGCCAGCGAAGCGGGCACTCCGCAAGGAGGGCCGCTCTCGCCATTGCTGGCCAACATCTATCTGGACGCGCTGGATCGCGAACTGGAACAGCGCGGACTGGCATTCAGCCGCTACGCCGATGACTGCAACATTTATGTGGGCAGCCGACGGGCAGCGGAACGAGTGCTGGCGAGCATCACGCACTGGATCAAAGAGGAGTTGCGGTTGGAAGTCAACGCGAGCAAAAGCGGCGTGGGGCAACCGTGGGAACGCAAGTTCCTGGGGTTTCGCATCAATCGGGAAGGCAAGATTGAAGCCGCCCCGCAAAGCGTGGAACGAATCAAAGACAAAGTGAGGGAACTGTGGCGAAGCTGCCAAAGTCTGAGCAGTGAGCAACTGCGTGACCGCTGGCGCGCTTACCACCAAGGCTGGTGGGCCTACTATGGCCTAGCCGAGGAACGCCGCAACCTCTTCGATACGGAGTCATGGATTCGCCGCCACATCCGCTGCTGCTTCTGGCAACGCTGGCACAACAGTCAGGGACGGTTGCGCCATCTGCGCCAGTTGGGACTCCGGGGACGGCTGCTGCAAGCCGCCCGCAGTTCCAAAGGGGCATGGGCAATGGCACGCAACGGGGCCATGCACAAGGCCCTGAACAACGCCCTCCTCCGACGCTATGGTTTTGTCATGCCATCAGACCTTGCGGTTACGGGATGACCGCTGCATTCAACCGCCGTATGCGGAAAACCGCACGTACGGTGGTGTGGGAGGGGCGGCGGGCGCATTCCCGCCGCCTCGACCCGATCCGTTTGAGCTGCATAGTTACGGCTTAGCGCCGTAGCCGCGGCATGTTTATAGACCAGCGGCCTCAAAATATACCAAGCCCCAGCGGGGCGACATATTACATACTGACTGTGTCGGACGCATGCCGCCCCGCTGGGGCTTGGGTGTTTTTGAGATCTTTTACTATAAACATGTCGCGCTTACGGCGCTTAAGAAAAGCCGGCTGCGGTCGTCGCGTCCATGTGGACATCGGGCTCACAATATATTTTACTAAGAAGCATGAAAGCTCCCGTGTTTCTCTCTATCGCACTGGCTTGTCTCACGCTTCACGCTCACGCCGCCGAGCGTTATCCCGACCGCTTCGTCTGGGTTTTCGGCTGGGGACTGGGAAACGATAATGACCTGAAGCAAATCTGCCACGTTATTGAAACCGCAAGCCAGCACGGCTTGAATGGCGCGGTTTGCTCATTCGGATTGGATTCGCTCGGCAAACAATCGCCGGAATATTTTCGGCGATTGAACGAAGTCAAACGCACTT
>DASYEV010000002.1:0-77224 GCA_036498835.1 Acidobacteriaceae bacterium
ACGTCCCGGTGGCGGAGTTTCACACCGAACGCTCTCTGTTGCGCAACTCGCAGGTGCCGAAGCTTGGTGTGGATGTGTTGAACGACGACTTCTCCGTCGAGAAGGGCGTGGCCGCGTTGAAGGCCCGTGCGGCATCGCATCCGCAAGACGAGGTCGCAGTTGTGCTCTTGAACCAGCGTGTGATGGCGGGGCTGGGTAATGTGTACAAGAGCGAGGTGGCGTTTGCGGCCGGCGTGAATCCATTCCGCCAGATGCGCACCCTTACTCAGCGCGAGATGGAAGTGATGGCCGAAGTTTCACAGCGCTATATGAAGGCCAACGTCGTGGACGGAGCGGCTGAGGGAATCGTGACCTACGCGGGGAACCGGCGCACCACGCACAACATGGATCGCAGCGACCGGTTGTGGGTGTATGGACGTCATGGGCAGGAATGCCGCCGCTGCGGCGCGATCGTGATGATGCGCAAGCAGGGCGAGCAGGCGCGCTCAACCTACTGGTGCCCTGCCTGTCAGCCATGGGTGGGTGCGGAAGGGCAGCCGGAGAAGGCCCCCGAAGGCAAAGCGGTGAAGCCTGCGGGTGGTAGGCGGCGCGTGGGTTGTTGAGGCTGCCGAATCTGGTGGAGGACTTGCTCGCGCCTTCCACCTCATATCTTTCTCAGGGTCATCCTGAAAGAGCGAAGCGAATGAAGGACCCCCGTATTCCGTCGTGGTAGCGAGATCGCCCCGGAAGGGGATCGCCCATGACACATCCCAAATACGGGGGTTCTTCGCCGATGGCTCAGAATGACCCTGGTTAGAGGGGATAGGTGAACCGAGGCACGGGCAGGAGCAACAGCCCCAGAGTCAGCAATGTTTCACTGCCCCAGCGACTTCAAATAGCTGCCATATCCAACCACCACGGTGGAACCCACCAGCAGCACCAGGCCGCAGCCCACCAGGACGCGTGTACGCATGCTGGTGCCACGCCACTCACGCAGGACGATGCCCCACAGGTTGGCGAACAGGATGATGCTCGACATGTGCAGCGTCCAGCTTGCGAAGCTGTACTTGCCCATGCGGGTTTCACCCATGGAATAGAAGAAGAACTGGAAATACCAGATGATTCCCGCCAGCGCCGCAAGAACATAGTTCTTGAAAAGCGGGCCTGCAGCGATTCGCGCGGTCAGCGTGCGCGGGTCGATATCCTGCAGCGTTTCGCCGGTGGTCGGCGCGGTGCCCATGGGGTTGATGCCGGGCTCTCCGGCGAACTGGCCGATGGAACGGTTGCGGGCAATCAGGATCGCGGACCAGACGAAGTTGGTGACGAACCCTCCCCACAGAACCACAATCAGGACCGGCAGGTTGGCCCACAGGTCGAGCCTGCCCGCGGCCAGCAGGCGGTCACGGGTGATGTCGTGGATGGGCTGGCCGGCGCGCAGACCGAACGCGAAGAACGAGCTCATGATGCCGGCGAAGATGGCAATGACCAGCCCTTTGAGGAACGAGTAGTCACGCTCGCCGGTTTCGGCCTTCTCTTCCTCGGTAATCTCGCGTTCTTTGGAGGCGCCGGCGGCGCCGCTGACACCGATGGCCAGCAGCGAGATCAGCACGCCCACCAGCGTCACGACACCGGAATGGGAATGCAGGATCTCGTGCAGCTGCCCGTCATAGATGGGAGGCACCAGCGTTCCGAATGCCGTGCAGAAGCCCAGGGCGATGGCATATCCGAGGCCGAGTCCCAGGTAGCGGATCGCCAGGCCGAAGGTCAGGCCGCCGACGCCCCAAAGCAGACCCATCACGATTGGCCACCAAATGCTGCTGGTCGGAGCCACGTGGAGAATATCGAACACGTGCGGCACCATGATGCAGGCGATGAGTGTGGGTGCAATCAGCCACGCGGCGACGCCCTGGATGATCCAGTAGATCTCCCAGGACCAGCGCTTGATGCCGCGGAAGGGAATGAAATTGCTGGCCGAGGCGAGACCGCCCAGCCAGTGGAAGATGACGCCGATGAACGGATTCGGACCCAACGTTGACCCTCGTAGGAGAATTGGAGGACTGGAGGATACCGCGAGCGCTACACGCCGCGACAGTGCAGCCCATCCTACCTGATCCATGGAAATGTATAGAAACTATTTGCCTATTGGAGAAACCTGACTGTCCGCAACCGTCAGCTACCTGTACAAAACGGACGACTCTCTCGCAAAATGGTTTCAATACGTATTATAGTTTCCGTGGAGAAACGAACCCCTTCTCCGTTTTCAATCCAAGGCCAGGTCTTTCCATGAACGCTGCTGCAAAAAACCGCGTATTTTCCGCTCTCGACGAATTTTCGATCGAGATTCCCTCCTGGGGTTTCGCCAATACCGGAACGCGCTTCGGCAAGTTCCTGCAGGCCGGAGCGGCCACGTCGATTGAAGAGAAGTTTGCCGACGCGGCGGAAGTCCACCGACTGACCGGCGTGACGCCCAGCCTGGCGCTCCACGTATTGTGGGACCTGCCCAACGGGGTAGGGGACGCGGAACGGATCAAGAAGCTGGCCGCTGAAACGGGTGTTCGCCCGGGGTCCATCAATCCCAACCTGTTTCAGGACGCGGAATACAAGTTCGGCTCCATCTGCAATCCCGATGCTGAAGTTCGCGCCAAGGCGCTGGCGCACCTACTGGATTCGGTGGAGATCGGCAAGGCCGTTGGATCGCCTGAAGTCTCGTTGTGGATTGCCGACGGCTCCAACTATCCGGGCACGCAAAGCATGCGCCGCCGCATCGGCTGGATGAAGGAAGTTCTTGAGCGCACACATGCGGCCCTGGCTCCCGGCCAGATCATGCTGGTGGAGTACAAGCCCTTTGAACCGGCTTTCTACCATACGGACATTGCCGACTGGGGTATGGCGCTGGAGCTGGCGCGCGATGCCGGTCCGCAAGCCAAAGTGCTGGTCGATACCGGCCACCACTACCAGGGCACCAACATCGAGCAGATCGTGGCCTGGCTGCTGGAAGCCAACGCGTTGGGTGGTTTCCACTTCAACGACCGCAAGTATGCCGACGACGATCTCACCATTGGTTCCATCGATCCGTACCAGGTCTTCCGCATCTTCCATGAGCTGCTGGCCGAAAAGGCTGCACGTGGGAGCCGGCTGCCGGCCTTCATGATCGACCAGAGCCACAACCTCAAGGGCAAGGTCGAAGCCATGGTCCAGACCGTCGCGACCGCCCAGGAGCTGTTTGCCAAGGCAGCGCTTGTCGATCATGCCGCGCTGGCTGAACTGCAGGATGCATGCCGGCTTGTCGAAGCGGAAGAGCTGTTCCGCGGCGCGTTCTGGACGGATGTCCGTCCGTTGATGCAGGAGTGGCGCCAAGGCAAAGGTCTTCCGGCCGAACCACTGACGGCATTGCGTGAGAGCGGTTATGTGGAGCGCATCAGCGCGCAACGCGGCCAGAAGAATGCCCAGGCGCAAAGCTCGTACGCCTGAGCCGCATAGGCCACAGGAATTTTGAAGACGGAACAGGCGCTCTAGAATCACGGGCTCAGCAATCCATTAGGGAAATTATGAGCTCCTCGCTCATAATGTGAACTGCCGGGAAGAAGTGATCGCGGCCGAGGTGAAATGGCGCAGAAGGGCAAACCCAAGAGGCTTTATCTGATTCCGGTGCTGACCAAGGCGCTCGATATTCTCGAGCTGCTGCAGACCGAAAACCAGCCGATGGTGCTGGAAACCATCCACAAGCGGACGAAAATTTCGAAGACCACGGTCTACCGGATTCTCAAGACGCTGGTGCATCGCGGCTATGTGGGACAGACCGCGGACCGCCACTATCGCCACATCGCGCGGCCTCGCAAGCTGCGCTTCGGGTTCGGCGGCCAGAGTGCGGAAATGCCGTTCTCGGAAGCTGTGACCGCCAGCCTGCGGGAAGCGGCGACGGCGGTGGGCGTCGACCTGCTGGTGCTGGACAACAAGTACGACGCGGATACCGCCATCCAAAATGCGGAAACGTTTATCCGCGAGCGGGTGGACGTCGTCATCGACTTCCAGGTTGAACAGCGAGCGGCGCCGATCATTGCGGACAAGATCTCCGAAGCCAAGATTCCGTTGATCGCGGTGGACATCCCACACCCTCATGCGACCTACTTTGGCGTCGACAACTACCGCGCCGGCCTGTACGCGGGCGAGCTGCTGGCCGAGTTTGCCACCAGCCGCTGGAGCGGCAAGATCGACTGGATGCTCGGGCTGGATATCGAAGAAGCGGGGCCGCTGGTCCAGAGCCGCATTACCGGCGCGTTTGAAGGCGTGAAGGCAAGACTGTCCAACGTGCCCGTTGAGTCCTATGTGCGCGTGGACGGACGTGGATTGCGGGATAAAAGCCACAAGATCGTGCTGGAATTCCTCAACCGCCACCCTAAGGACAAGCACATCCTGATCGCGGCAGCAAACGATACCAGCGCTCTGGGTGCGATCGCGGCGTCCCGCGAGCTGGGCAGGGAGCACCATGTTGCCGTTGTCGGCCAGGATTGCGTCGAAGAAATGCTGGCGGAGCTGCAGCGTCCCGGCACTCCCGCGGTGGCTTCCATTTCGCACGAAGTGCAGCAATACGGCCCACGGATCATTGAGCTGGGTTTAGCTCTGTTGCGCGGCGAAACCGTGCCTCCCTACAACTACGCGCAGCACCGCGCGATCACAGCGGAAACGCTGAACCGGACACGGCCCGCGGAGACGTCCACTGTGGGCACCTCCGAGGCGAAGGCGGCCGTCAAAACAAAGCGGATGAAGGCTTAATTCCGGAGATTTTTCGGCTCCTTAATTTCTCTATAGAAATAGTTGTTCTATTGGTGTTTGGCGTGGCATCATTATCTCGCCGCCGAATTGCACGCCGGAACCCATTTCCAGAAAGAAACCAACCTCATGAGCACTCCTACCAAGCTGCAATTTCTTGAAGACCGCTGGGACGACGCGGTAGCCGCCACGCTGGATGAACCCGAGTTGTTGCGTTACCGTTCCAACCTTCTTGGTTCGGATCTGCGGCTGACCAATTTCGGCGGCGGCAACACCAGCTCCAAGCTCGATCAGGTAGACCCGCTCGACGGGCAGACGAAGAAGGTGTTGTGGGTGAAGGGATCGGGCGGAGACCTGGGCAGCATCAAGCGCTCGGGATTCGCAACGTTGTATCTCGACAAGGTGCTGGCGCTGGCGAAGAGCTATCACGGTGTGGAGTTTGAGGACGATATCGTTGCGATGTACCCGCTCTGCACGTTCGGCAACAATCCCGTAGCTGCTTCGATCGATACGCCGCTGCATGGCTTTCTGCCGTTTCCGCACGTCGACCACCTGCACCCGGACTGGGGGATCGCGCTGGCTGCGTCTGCGAACGGCAAGCAGAAGATGGAAGAGTTCAACAAGCGCTTTGGGCACAAGATGGTCTGGCTTCCGTGGCAGCGTCCGGGCTTTGAGCTGGCCATGATGCTGCAGCGCGCGGTGGCGGAGACCCCTGGCTGCGATGGCGTCGTGCTCGGCGGCCATGGACTTTTCACCTGGGGCCAGACACAGCGCGAAAGCTACCTGAACACCATCACCATCATTGACCAACTCGGCCAGTTCGTCTCGGAACACGCCACGAAGAAGGGCGCTAGTTTCGGTGGAGCGAAGCACACCTCCCATGCGGAGCGCGCAACCCTGGCACGGAAACTGATGCCGAAGATTCGCGGACGTGTCTCCGCAAAGCAGCGCGTGATTGGCAGCTTCAGCGATGCGCCTGACGTTCTGAACTTTGTAAACTCGAACTCCGCGAAACAGCTTGCTCACCTGGGCACGAGCTGCCCTGATCACTTCATCCGCACCAAGATCCGGCCGCTATTTGTGGAGTGGGATCCTTCCACCGAAGCATCGGCGCTGGAAGCCAAGTTCGACGAGGCGCTGGAAAGCTATCGCGCGGAGTATGCCGAGTACTACAAGGCGCATGCGCTTCCTGAGTCGCCGGCGATGCGCGACGCCAGCCCAACCGTGGTCCTCGTCCCGGGTGTGGGTATGTTCAGCTTTGGCAAGAACAAGGCGGAGTCGCGTATTACGGGCGAGTTTTATATCAACGCGATCCACGTAATGGAGGGTGCGGGCGGCATGGACGAAGGCACGTGTCCTCCGGAGCTTCCGCAGGCCGGAGATGCTGCGCCGACCAGCGCGTTCGCCGTGCACGAAAACTATGTAGCGCTGCCGCCCAGCGAGGCGTTCCGCATCGAGTACTGGGCGCTGGAAGAAGCGAAGATTCGCAGGCAGCCGCCGGAGAAAGAACTGAGCCGCCGTATTGTCCTGGTGGTCGGCGGCGCAAGCGGCATTGGCCGCGAGGTCGTGCTGCTGGCTGCCGAGCGCGGTGCGCACATCGTGGTTGCGGATCTTTCCGAGGCCGCAGCGCAGAAGGTTGCGGAAGAAGCCAAAGCTATCGGCGGCAAGGAATGCGCGGTGGCGACGGCCATCGACATTCGCAAACGCGACGCCATCAACCTGGCGCTTGACGCAGCGGTGGCCGCATTTGGAGGCGTCGACCTGTTGATCAACACGGCGGCCATGTTCCCCTCGTCTCCGGATGGCGTCATCAGCGATGCGCAGTGGGCGCTGACGCTGGAAGTGAATGTCACGGCCAACTATCTGCTGACGGACGAAGCGGCCAAGGTCTTCAAGACCCAGGGCCTGCCGGGCAGCGTGGTGCTGACCAGCTCGGCGAATGCGGTCGTTCCCAAGAAGGGTTCGGAAGCGTATGACGTGAGCAAGGCAGCGTTGAGCCATCTGGTGCGCGAGTTTGCGGTGACCTATGCGCCGTTGCTGCGTGTCAACGGCATCAGCCCCGCCACGGTGGTGAAGGGCTCGACGATGTTCCCGCGCGATCGCGTCAAAGCCTCTCTCGCAAAATACGACATCCCGTTCGAAGAGAGCATGGATGACGATCAGCTTCGCAACAAGCTGGCCGGGTTCTATGCCAAGCGCACGCTGACCCATGTGCCCATCGATCCCAAGGACTGCGCGGAAGCCATCCTGTTCATCGGCGGACCCAAGGCTCCGGTAACCACCGGACACCTGATCCCGGTGGACGGCGGTCTGACCGAGGCCTATCTGCGATGAGCCAGGCTGGCTTGGTGGCTGATGGCCGCGCTCTGGTTGCCATCGACCTGGGTGCGGAAAGCTGCCGTGTGTCGCTGCTGCGTTGGCACCAGGACGGTCCACGTATGGAGCTCGTGCACCGCTTCCCCAACCATGCGCAGGAACGCCTGGACGGATTGCACTGGGACCTCCAGGGCATTCTTGCCGGGCTGCAAGCCGGTCTGGCAAAGTGCGCAGAGGTGGCGACCGAAGGCATTCGCTCCATAGGTGTGGACGGATGGGGTGTTGACTACGTCCGGCTGGATGAGCAGGGAAAGCCGGTGGCGGATCCCTTCTGCTACCGCGATGAGCGTACTATCGCCGCGCAGCAGGGGCTTCACGAACGCATCAGCGAAGAGCGCATGCGTGAGCTGACCGGGCTGCAGATCCTTCGCCTGAATTCCGTGTACCAGATGTTCGCGGATTCGTCTGAGCTGCGCCACGACCGTTGGTTGCAGTTGCCGGAGTATGTGCTTTACGCACTGGGCGGCCGTCCGGTGGCGGAGTTCACCAACGCGACCCACACGCAGATGGTCGGCCTCGATGGCAGTTGGTCGGCAGAGATTCTTCGAGCGGCGGATCTGCCGCTCGAAACCATGCCGGAGCTTGTACCGGCAGGCACGGACGTCGGCGAGTTGAGCGGTGAGACGGCAAAGCTCCCCGCATTCGCGGGAGCCCGTCTGATCGCACCGGCATGCCATGACACAGCTTCAGCGATCGCGGCGATTCCCGACCAGGGCGATGACTGGGCCTATATCAGTTCGGGAACGTGGTCGCTGGTGGGGACGCTGCTGGACGCTCCCTTGAATACTCCGGAGGCGCGGGAAGAGAACTTCACCAACCTCGGCGGAGCAGACGGCCGCATCTGCTTCCATAAAAACGTGAACGGCATGTGGCTTCTGCGGCAGTGCATGGAGTGCTGGGAAACCCAGGGTGTCTCCCATGACATCGCCGATCTCGTTCGCGGAGCGGCGGGCCGGGCTTCGCTGGGCTATGTGCTCGATGTCGACGACCCTGATCTGTTGCTCCCCGGCCACATGCCGGAACGCATCAACGCACAGCTTCGCTCGCGGGGCCTCGACACGTTGAACGAACATCCGGACGAAGCGGTCGCCATGGCAGCCTTTCTGTTTCATAGCCTTGCCGGGCGATATGCCGAAGTTCTCAGCAAGGTAGCGCAGATTACCGGGAAGCCGCTGCGCAAACTGTACATGATGGGCGGAGGCAGCCAGAACGAAATGCTCAACCGCCTGACGGCCGAAGTGACAGGGCTGGAAGTGATCAAAGCCGGTGTAGAGTGCTCCACCCTGGGCAATTTCTCCGTTCAGCTAGCGACCTTGGAGCAAACCGGCAAAGAAACGACGCGTCCCGCAGCCCTATGGGCCTCACGTTTGTCGGCGGCTCCTTCCCAGTAAAGCTGGAGACGGGGCTGTCCCGTCCAGCCTTGGTGAAAGCATGCCCTCAGGCGCTGAAGCGCAATGCGCGCTTGGCCTTGGATGTCCGGTCTGAAGACCGGACCTACCGTGTGGCGGTTGGCCGGTGACATGGGCCGGAGCGTGAAGCAGGTCTCTCCGCTGCGCGTCACGATGAGGCTGTGACGCTTCGGTCGAGATGACAGGGTATGGGTGGTGCGAAGAAACAGCAGATCCCCTACGGGGATGACAGAAAGAAAAGCAACAGCAAGAGCAACCGCGAAAGGTTTCGCGCATCGCAACCTAGAACCTAGAACCTAGAACCTAGAACCTAGAACCTAGAACCTCAGGCCGTCGGCGTAACTTCGCGCTTCTTCCGGCTCAAGACCGAGCCGCGGCGTTTACGCCGGCGCTCGGAGACGTGGTCGATCTTCTTCCAGAAGCCGACGAAATAGTCGACTGCCGAAATGATGGAGACGATGGTCATCCAGTAGATCGCCATGATGGCGATGAGGTGGACGCCGACCGGAAAACCCCACAGGTTCCACATATCCCAGCGATGATTCAGGATGGCTGCGACCACCGAGACGATCTGGATCACGGTTTTGAGCTTGCCGATTTCGCTGGCGTCGATCGTGAAGCCTTCCGACGCGGCGATGGAGCGTAACCCGCTGACCAGGAACTCGCGCCCGATGATGAGCACGGCGATCCACGGGGGCACGATGCGAGGGTTATAGGCCACGAGGATGATGTAGGCGGCTGTGATCATCAGCTTGTCGGCGAGGGGGTCAAGCAGCATGCCGAGCGTGGTGATCTGTTTGCGCCGCCGGGCCAGATAGCCGTCCAGGCCGTCGGTGATGGAGGCCAGGATGAAGAGTGAAGACGCAACGGCTTCCTGTTCGCCCGGGAACCGGTTCACGGGTGAGTGCGCCGAAAGCACCCAGATGAGCAGGGGGACCGAGGCGATTCGGCTGAGCGTGATGGAGTTCGGAAGGTTCACGGCCACACGCAGGGAACAATGTCATTCTGCCATAACAGGCATGGTGTCTGTGCATTCTGCAAAGGTGGTACGCGAAGTACCTGTCTTTACACGCTTCTCCGGCCCGGCGTAGGCTGAGTGCAGATTCACCATTCGGGCACACATGCAGCCAATATGCCGCGGTTTCCGGGTAATCCGCTGGTTTGTCCTCCTCCTCTGCTTCGGAGGGGCAGCCAACCTGCTGCGGGCGCAAGCGGTAAGCCCCACGGGAGTGCTTTCCGCCGACCAGGAACCTTCCCCATATGAGGCGGACTTCAAACTGACCTGGGTACTGAGTCCTCCGCCCGGTTCAGGTTTGCCGATTCCTACCGGTACGGTGATGTTTTCGATTGATACGGGAAGTGTGGGGGTGGTGTCGTTAGCTGGCGGCGTCGCGACGGTGGATCTGCAGATGCAGACCTACTCCATCGGTTTTCACAAGGTGACTGCGGCATATTCAGGCGATAGCACGTATCTGCCGTATACCCAGTCGTTCAATCATGAGATTCGTAAGCTCAAGAGCGCTATCGTCCAGAGCCTGACATCCCCGCAGTTCATTTACGGGCAGATTCTGCAGGCACAATCAAGCCTCGCTGCCGTGGAGTCTTCGAGAGACGCCACGCTCAATGGAGGAACGCTTTCATTCTGGGTCGATAACGTAGACGTCTGCGACCTGGTGTTCGCCGGTGGAAATCAACAGTGTCCAGCTTCGGCCGGCATGGGCTACAACGTGGGTACACACACCCTGTTCACCACCTACTCCGGCAATGACTATTACTTCTTCTCGCAATCAGCGACCGACACCTTTACGGTGTTCCCGGATGACACGTCCAATATCCTGACGACCTCGGGGAGTCCCAGTTTTTTCGGACAGGCGGTGACCTTTTCCGCACTGATCCGAGCGCCGTATGCGATCCCGGTAGGCCCGGTCACATTTCGGGACGGGGGGGCGCTCCTGGGAACCATCTCCCTGGATGCGACGGGTACCGCCGACCTTTCCACGTCCACCCTTTCGGTCGGCACGCACACGATTACGGCAAGCTACGCGGGGAACCAGAATTTCAATCCGCCGCCGGATTCCACGGTTACGCAGGTTGTCATTGTGGCGCCTCCTGTTCCTTCCGCGACGGTGACGCTGCTGCAGTCGAGTGTGAACCCGTCGACCTTCGGACAAAATGTCACGTTTACCGCTTCAGTCGCGACGACCGGCGCCTTCATCAAGATTCCGGCGGGCACCCTCACGTTCACCGACGGAGCCACCATGCTGGGGTCCATGGCGCTCGATGCAAGTGGAGTTGCCAAACTCACGACGTCGACGCTCGCCATCGGGCAGCATCCGATTGTCGCCTCCTACAAGCCGTCTACCCAGAACTTCGTCGCGAGCACCTCAGCTCCCCTGACACAGGTCGTTGTGACGCCGCTGCAGTCGGCGGGAACAGGCTTCATGCTGACCGTAGCGCCCGCGACCTTTTCGGTGGGTATAGGCAGCACCGTGAGTATCAGCGTTTCGATCCTTGCGCTGAACGGCTTCGATCAACCGGTGCAGTTAAGCTGCCTCGGCGCGCCGTACGGGACAACGTGCTCGTTCGATGAGGAGACGGTGCCTGTGGGCGGCGGTTCGACCAGAATGGTGATCCATCCTGCGGCTCCGCACAACTGCGGGTCCGATGTGCCTTACTTCACCGCAACTGGAACGGCGACGGGTGTGCCGGTCTTCGCAGCGGCGATCCTGCTGCTGTTTCGCAGGCGCCGCCGCGTGATGAAGGGCATTGCTCTTGCCGCTGCGTTGGCGATGCTGACCGTGCTAAGTGGCTGTGGCCGCTGCACCGATCTGGGCACGAGACCCGACAACTACACCTTCACCGTGCAGGCTTCATCCACCGGAACGCCCGTGGTGACGCATACGCAGGTGGTGACGATGCATGCGCATATTTAGGTGTTAGAGAACAGAGATTAGAGAACAGAGATCAGGGCAAAGCAGCAGTTTGGATTTGACCAGATGCGCGGCCGAAAGAACAGCCGGCAGACTTGAGTGTCTCCCGGCTGTTCTTTCATACCGCTGTTCTCTAATCTCTGTTCTCTGATCTCTACATCATGCGTAGATTCCGCGTTGCTTTGTCGTATACGCTACGCGGTCGATGGCCAGCATGTAGGCAGCGATGCGGTTGTTGACGTCGTGATTGACGGCGTATTGGACGACATCGTTGAAGCTGTCGACCATGATGCGTTCCAGGCGCTGGTTCACTTCCGATTCCGTCCAGAAGTAGCCCATGCGGTCCTGGACCCATTCGAAGTAGCTGGTGGTGACGCCACCCGCGTTGGCGAGGATGTCCGGTACAACCACGATGCCTTTGTCCGCGAGGATGTCATCGGCGACCGTGGTGGTGGGACCGTTGGCTCCTTCAACGAGTACGCGGCACTGGAGCAGACCGGCGTTGCGGCTGGTAATGACGTTTTCCGTGGCGGCTGGAATCAGCACGTCGCAGTGACGGGTCAGGAGTTCGTCCTTGTCGGCAGTTTCCGCGCCCTTGAACCCGTGAATCGAGCCGGTGCGGGCTTTGTGTTCCATCAACTCACTGATGTCCAGCCCGCTGGCGTTATACAGGCCGCCATCGTATTCCGCGATACCAATGATCTTGTAGCCCATTTCCCAAAGCAGTTTCGCGGAGAAGGAGCCTACATTGCCGAAACCCTGCACGATCACCGTCGCGCCTTGCGGCGACATGTTCATGTGCTTCAGGGCCTCGTTGGTGACGATGCTGACGCCGCGGCCTGTGGCTTCACGGCGTCCACGCGAACCGCCGATGTTGACCGGCTTCCCGGTCACCACGCTCGTGCAGGTCTGGCCGACGTGCATGGAGTAGGTGTCCATGATCCAGGCCATCGTCTGCTCATTGGTGTTCATATCCGGAGCGGGAACGTCTTTTTCCGGCCCCAGGAATTCGATCAGGCTGGCTGTGTAACGGCGTGTGATGCGTTCGAGCTCGCCTTGGCTGAGGTTCTTGGGGTCGCAGATCACGCCGCCCTTGGCTCCGCCGAAAGGGATGTTGACCACGGCGCACTTCCAGGTCATCCAGCTTGCCAGTGCGCGTACTTCGTCGAGGGACACATCGGGCGAGTAGCGGATGCCGCCCTTGCCGGGACCGCGTGCGACCGAGTGCTGCACACGATAGCCGGTGAAGACTTCGATGGTGCCGTCGTCCATGTTGACCGGGATGTGAACAATGATTTCGCGGGAAGGGTAACGAAGGACTTTCCAGATGCCTGGATCAAGTTTGAGTTTTTCCGCGGCCAGATCGAAGCGCGCTGCCTGCGCTACCCAGGGATTGGTTTCCTGCTCCAGGGTAAGCGGAGCGGAAACTGTTGTTGCTGCCATACTGCCATCCTTTGGTGATGCATGAACTGGATGAGCGGCCAGCGCCGCGCCATCCGGTATCAATCGTTCTCCGGCCATCGCTGTTCCTCCGTGGGTGCGGCTCATCTTGTATTCTGACGCGCCCGCCGCTCAATTGGAGGAACAAAATTCGTACTTCTGGCCAGACCGGTCTGTGGCCAAACCCGAGGAGTATAGGCTCGCAGAAAAACCATAAGCAAGCCGTTAAGATACGGCTTTCGTTCAAGGGACATCCCCCGGCACGTGCATCGAAATAGGCCGGATTTTGGCGGGTTCGTAAACCTCTGGTCGAAGCATCGGATGCTGTAAGACAGGCTTAGAGCCATGGGGCACCTTGGGCGACCGTCGTTCTTCGGCGTTGCCCCGGTATCATGTGGGGGATGCCTTTCTCGCGTACCCCAACCACACCCGCTTTCCGTGAGTTCCAAAGGCTTGCGCGAGCCCACTCGCTGGTCCCGGTGACTCGGACGGTCGCCGCCGACCTGGAAACGCCGGTTTCCGCCTTTCTGCGCGTAGCCGCGCGGGAGCCCGAAGCTTTCCTGCTGGAGTCGGTCGAGGGCGGCGAGCATGTGGGGCGATACACCTTTATCGGGATCCGACCTTATCGCAAGATGACGGCGAGCGAGGGCCAGATTACAGTCACCGAAGGCCGCAAGCGGCGTAAGTATGCTGGCGATATCTTTTCGGAGTTGAAGGCGGTGCTTGAAGATGCCCGTCCCGCTAAACTGCCGGGACTGCCGCCATTCACAGCGGGCGCGGTGGGTTTTTTTAGTTACGACGTCGTCCGCCGTATTGAAAAGCTGCCGGAGCTGACGGCGGATGAACTTCACGTCCCCGATGCCCACCTGATGTTTTTCGACGAGGTGCTGGCCTTCGACCATGTGAAAAAGGCCATCCACCTGATCGTGACTGCAGGCGCCCGCCAAAAAGCGGATAGGCGTGGGTATGAGGACGCGAACAAGCGGCTCGACCGTCTGGAACGCATGTTGAATGCGGCTCTTCCCAAGCAGGCGAAACGCGGAGCCAAAGGGCCGCTGAAGCTGAAAGCGCGCACGGCGAAAGCGCAGTTCATGCGCTCGGTGGCGAAGACCAAGGAATACATCGCCGCCGGCGACATTTTTCAGTGCGTCCTGTCCCAGCGTTTCGACTGCAAACCGGGTGTCGATCCGTTCGAGATCTATCGTTCCCTGCGCATCGTGAATCCCTCACCCTACATGTATTTCCTGCGTTTCGGGCTGGATGGGGGCAAGAAGAAGCAGCGCGAAGCTCACATCGTGGGGTCGTCGCCTGAATTGTTGGTGCGTGTCCACGATGACGTGGTGGAGTACCGGCCAATCGCCGGAACGCGCCCCCGCGGTTCGAGCGAGGCGCAGGATCGGGACTTCGAAGAAAGTCTTCGTGCCGATGCGAAGGAGGTCGCCGAGCACGTGATGCTGGTGGACCTCGGCCGCAATGACGTGGGACGTGTCAGCGAGTTCGGCACCGTTAAGGTGAAGGATCTGATGTTCATCGAGCGTTATTCCCACGTCATGCATCTGGTGAGCGCGATTGAAGGCAGGCTGCGCAAGGGCTTGGCGCCGATCGATGCGTTCCGCGCCTGTTTTCCCGCGGGAACGCTATCTGGCGCGCCCAAGATTCGCGCCATGGAAATTATCGAAGAGCTCGAGCCGGCGCGGCGCGGCGTCTATGGTGGCGCGATCTTCTATGCCGACTTCAACGGCAACCTGGACTCCTGCATCGCCATCCGCACTCTGTTCATGGATGGCGAGAATGGTTACATCCAGGCAGGCGCAGGTGTGGTCGCCGACTCCGTGCCGGAAAAAGAACACGAAGAGTGCGTGAACAAATCGAAGGCCGTGGTACGAGCGATCGAACGCGCCCGGCAGTCCGCATAAGACAAGCTTTCCGGATAACCACGGTGTCAATGAGATCGTGATCCAGCCACGGAATCGGGTGGCCCATCCTTTCACGCTTTTGTGAAAGGGTGGGGTATCGCGTGCGGAGCACGCGACCGCTTCTGCCCATGCATGGGTGGAGAAAACCTTCTTGGCCAAGCCTCATGCATTTGCCGCTCGTCGTGAACACCGGCCCGCATCATCGTGGCCGCCCGAGACAAAGGCGGGAGCACCCCACCCTTCGCAAGAAGCCGCGAAGGATGGGCCACCCGACCTGTGGTGACGAACCTACGTCCCTGTACTGCTGATCCGTTTGTGGTTCTCGCGCAACAGCGCCAGAAACTCGTTCAACGCTGGGCCTTCATTGCGCGGGTTCCACGCCACCGACACACCCAGCGACAACGTATTGGGAACAAGCGTGCTGAAGTCGAGGATGCGTGTCTGCAGGTGGCGCGCCCCGGAAGGCACCAGCGCGATGCCTTCCCCGGCCTCGACAAGTGTGAGGATGCCGGACCATGTATCCGAGGTATTCACAATGTTGGGCGAAAAACCCGCTGCCGTACACATGGTCACAATGCTGTCGTAGAGCAAGGCGTTGGTGCGTCGGTTATGGAGTACCAGGCGCTCATGACGCAGCTCGCTGAGTGGGAACTCCTTGCCCGCAAGCTTGTGGTCGCTCGGTACCGCAACGACGATAGGATCGCGGTAGAGTAGCTCCGAGCGCAGGATGCGGTCATAGGGCGGTTCCAGCGGGCGCGTCAGGCCGACATCGATACGGCCGTTTTCCAATGCCTCGGTCTGCTCGCGCGTGTGCATGTCGATGAGCGAAAGGCGGATGCCTGGATGGCGGCTGCGGTATTCGCGAATAATCCGGGGAAAAAACCCGCCGGCTCCCCAGAGAAAGAACCCGATCGACAGCGTACCGATTTCTCCGCGAAGCGAACGTTGGGTGCGTTCCACAGCCCGGTTGGCTGCTTCCAGCGTCTTGCGTGCTTCCTCCAGAAAGACACGTCCCTGCGGCGTGAGCTGAACCCGGCGGCCGGAGCGGTCGAGGAGCGAACCGCCAATTTCATTTTCCAGGTCCAGAATCTGCTCGCTGATAGATGATTGAGAGACACGGAGCCGCTGACCGGCGGCTGTAAAGCTGCCAAACTCAGCGACGGCCTCAAAGTAGCGCAGGTGTCGCAGTTCCATACCCGGCATTCTATCGGTTTATCCGATAGTTGTGGCCGGAAATAACTGTGCAACGGATAGATGGGCTGGGATGTCTTTAAGAGAGACTTCTGTCACGGAGCGCCGCAAAGCATGTGGATTGTTCGAATCGCCCTGAACCGGCCCTACACGTTTATCGTTCTGGCGATCCTGATTCTGATTGCAGCGCCGGTCGTGATCATGCGCACGCCGACCGACATCTTCCCCAACATCAATATCCCGGTGGTTTCGATTGCCTGGCAATACACGGGTCTAAGCCCGGATGAGCTGGAAGGCCGCCTCACTACGCCGTACGAAAAAGCCGTCACCACGCTGGTGGACAACGTGGAGCACATCGAATCGACCACGCTGAACGGTGAGGCGATCGTCAAAGTTTATCTGCAGCCGGGCGCATCGCTGGATACTGCGAATGCGCAGGTCTCGGCGGCGTCTGAGTTCATGCTGCGGCAACTGCCTCCGGGCATTCTTCCTCCGCAGATCATCAATTTCTCCGCATCCAGCGTGCCGATTTTGCAGCTTGGACTTTCAGGGAAGGGGCTCTCGGAACAGCAGTTGAACGACTATGGCGTCAACCAGGTGCGTCCGCAGCTGGTGACGGTCCGCGGCGCCGTGATGCCGAACGCGTACGGCGGCAAACAGCGTTCGATCATGATCTTTCTCGATCCGAAGCTGCTGCAGGCCAAGGGACTTGCCCCGGTCGACGTGCTGACTGCATTGGCGCAGCAGAACGTTGTGGAACCGGGAGGCACGGCGAAGATCGGCTCGGCCGAGTATGACGTCAAGCTCAACAGCTCGGCTTCCACCATCGAAGGCCTGGCGAACCTGCCCATCCGCCAGATCAACGGCGCCATGGTGTACGTGCGTGATGTAGCCAACGTTGCGGATGGAAACATTCCGCAAACCAACATTGTGCGTCAGGATGGCCGCCGCGGCGTGCTGCTGAGCTTGCTGAAATCGGGCAATGCGTCCACGTTGGATGTCGTTAAGGGCGTGCTTGGGCTGTTGCCGCGCGTGAAGCAGATTGTGCCTTCGCTCACCATCACGCCTATCGGAAACCAGGCGGTCTTCGTGCGTGGATCCGTCAACGGCGTCATCCGCGAAGCGGTGATTGCCGCGGCTCTGACCGGTCTGATGATTCTGCTGTTCCTCGGCTCCTGGCGCTCGACCTTGATCATTGCGGTGTCCATTCCGCTCTCGATCCTGACCTCGATCATCATCCTGGGCCTGTTGGGCGAGACCATCAACATCATGACGCTGGGAGGGCTCGCACTGGCGGTCGGCATCCTGGTCGACGATGCGACGGTCACTATTGAAAACATCGAGCGCTACCTGGAAGAAGGCCACGGCCTGCATGATGCCATTCTGGAAGGCGCCGCGCAGATCTCAGTCCCAGCGCTTGTCTCCACGCTGTGTATCTGCATCGTGTTTCTTCCGATGTTCTTTCTGGCGGGCGTATCGCGTTACCTCTTTGTGCCGCTGGCGGAAGCGGTGGTCTTCGCGATGCTGGCCTCCTATGTGCTTTCGCGAACCCTGGTGCCGACACTGGCCATGTACCTGCTGAAAGCGCATGACCACCACAAGGCTCCATCGCGCAATCCGCTGGCGCGCTTTCAGAAGGCGTTTGAGCGTGTCTTCGAGCGGACGCGTGCAGGCTATACCGCCCTGCTGACCCGGCTGGTGAATGCGCGCGTGCTGTTTCTCCCTGTGTTTCTCGCCGGCTGTGTGCTCATGATGCTGCTGGTGCCAACGCTGGGCCAGAACTTTTTCCCCGCGACCGACAACGGTTCCTTCATCCTGCATGTGCGCGCCAAGACCGGTACCCGCATTGAGGAAACCGCGCGCCTTTGCGACGACGTGGAGAAGTCCATCCGCGCAACCGTTCCCGCCAACCAGATGGACAACATCCTGGACAACATCGGGCTGCCGTATTCCACGTTGAATACGCAGCACGCGACCAGCGGTCTGTTCGGCGCCGCCGATGCGGACATCATGGTGTCGTTGCGTGAGAACCATGGGCCTACGGCCGACTTTGTGCGCACACTGCGCCAGCGCCTGCCGCGCGAGTATCCGGGAACGACGTTTTACTTTTTGCCTTCGGATATCGTGACCCAGATCCTGAACTTCGGCCTGCCGGCGCCCATCGACGTGCAGGTTGAAGGGACGGATGACGCGGGCAATCGTAAAGTGGCGACCAAAATTCTGCAGGAACTTCGCCAGGTTCCCGGTTTGACCGACATTCGTCTGCAGCAGCCCAACGACTATCCCGTGCTGAACCTGAGCGTGGACCGTACCAAGGCGCAGCAGGGCGGCTATACCGAGCGCGATGTGGGCACGTCGGTGCTCAATATCCTGTCGGGCTCGTCGCAGCTTTCGCCGATGTTCTTTCTCAACACTCGCAACGGCGTGCTCTACAACATCGTGGCGGAGAGCCCGCAATACAACATCAACTCCCTGGGCGACCTGCAGAACATCCCGCTCACTGCGCCCAATGCGCGGCGTCCGGAAATCCTCGCGGATGTTGCGGATATCGACCGCTCCTCGGAAGTTCCCATCATCTCGCACTACAACATCCGCCGCGTGCTGGACGTTTATGCGAATGTGCAGGACCGCGATCTTGGCTCTGTGGCGAAGCAGGTGGAGAAGATCATCGACGAGAATCGCCCGTCGTTGAGCACCGGCAACTTTATCCGTATGCGCGGGCAGGTAGACACCATGCGCAGCTCCTACACCGGTCTGCTGTTCGGGCTCATGTTCTCGATCGTGCTGGTGTACCTGCTGATCGTGGTGAACTTCCAGTCATGGCTGGATCCATTCATCATCATCACTGCGTTGCCCGCGGCGCTGGCCGGCATCGTGCTCTTCCTGTTCCTTACCGGCACAACCTTGTCGGTTCCGGCTTTGATGGGCGCGATCATGTGTATGGGGGTGGCCACCGCGAACTCGATCCTGGTGGTGTCGTTTGCCAAGGACCGCCTGCTGGAAGTTGGCGATGCGGTGCAGGCAGCCATTGAAGCGGGCGCAACGCGCTTTCGTCCGGTCATGATGACGGCTCTGGCCATGATCATCGGCATGATTCCGATGGCGCTGGGTGCAGGCGAGGGCGGCGAGCAGAATGCTCCACTGGGACGCGCCGTGATCGGCGGTCTGTGCCTGGCGACTGTTGCCACCCTGGTTTTTGTTCCCGCGGTGTTTGCCATGCTGCATGGCGGCGGGAAACACAAGAAATCCGTGGTGGAAGCTCCACCCGAAAGCGCGCACGCGACCGCATGAATGCGAAGCGCATGTTGACTGGAGAATTTTGAGATGGCCGTGGATATAAATACCGAGATGACGACCCCGTCGACCGAATATGGTGGCGCCGAGCCTGCTCATGCACCCCGGGCGATCGAGCCTGCTCCGGCCCGTGGTCTCACACCGGGCATCTGGATTGGTTTGCTGGTGATTCTCGTCCTGCTGGGCGCGGCGGTTGTGTATGGGCTTTGGTCGCGTTCGACCGCGGAGAAAAAGCTGGTCGAGACCAGCAAGGACGCCGCGGTGCTGACCGTAAACATCACGCATCCGACGATCAACGGAACCCAGAGCGAAATCGCGCTGCCTGGCAATACGCAGGCGTTCAACGACACGCCCATCTACGCGCGGACCAACGGCTACCTGAAAGCGTTCTACGTCGATATCGGACAGCGCATCAACAAGGGCAAGCTGATGGCGACCATCGAAACGCCCGAAGTAGACGAGCAGTTGCAGGTCGCCCAGGCGAACCTGAAGAGCGCGCAGGCGGACCTGGCGCTCGCCAACACCACCTCGGAGCGGTACCAGAACCTGTTGAAGCAGGACTCGGTATCGAAGCAGGAGACCGACGTTGCCATCAGCGGAGCCGCGGCTCATCAGGCTGCACTGGATGCGGCTGAAGCGAATGTGCGCCGCCTGCAGCAATTGCAGTCGTTTGAAAAGATCTATGCGCCGTTCAGCGGCGTGGTCACGGCTCGCAACACGGACATTGGCGCTCTGATCGATTCGGGTTCAGGCAGCGCGCAACCGCGCGATCTATTCCGCATTGCCTCGACGGATAAGCTGCGCGTCTTCGTGGCGGTGCCCGAAACTTACGCGCCCGCCATCCACAATGGCGATACCGCAACGCTGACGTTGCAGGAATATCCGGGCCAGCAGTTCGTTGGCACAATTGCACGCAACTCCAATGCCATCGATATGACATCGCGCACGCTGAATGTTGAAGTCGATGTGAACAATGCGGACGGCAAGCTGCTCCCCGGCGCCTATGCGTTTGTGCACTTCAAGCTGCCGCAGCAGGTTCGCCAGCTTTCGGTTCCTGCAAATACCTTGCTGTTTCGCGCCGAAGGTCTGCGCGTGGGCGTGGTGCGTGACGGGCGCGTACACCTGCAACCGGTCACTATCGCCAAGGACAATGGGGCCACGCTGCAGATCGCTACGGGTCTTACAGCGAATGACGCCATCATCCTGGATCCCTCGGACTCGCTGGCGGAAGGTCAGTCCGTAGAGATCAGCAGCAAACCTGTGGAGGTTCGATGAAGCGCGCCGCTGCGGGCATGGCGCTGCTGACCGCGGCGCTGCTGGCTGGATGCCGTGTGGGCCCGAAGTATGTGGTGCCCGCAACTCCGGCGCCTCCTGCTTATAAAGAACTCGGCCCGGACGCGTTCAAGGAAACCGCCGAGTGGCAGCATGCGCACCCGGAAGATGCGATTCCGCGCGGCGCGTGGTGGACCATCTTCAACGATCCGCAACTCAACGCGCTGGAAACCCAGATCGAGACCGCGAATCAGACGCTTCGCCAGGCCGACGCCAACCTGCGCGCCGCCCGTGCGGAAATACGTGTGCGCAATGCCGACCGGTTTCCAACCGTAGGCGTTCAGCCCACGACAACCGGCAGCCGCTACAACCGGGGGGCGGCATATTTCAATCCTTCCCCCGCGTATAGCGTGAGCTCCAACCTGCAGTCGCCGGTGGAGATTTCCTACGAAGTCGATCTCTGGGGACAGGTGCGGCGCAACATCGCTGCTGGAAAAGAAGAAGCCCAGGCGACGTTTGCCGATCGCGTCAACATTCTGCTGTCGCTGCAAACCGAACTGGCGCTGGACTACTTTGAGCTGCGCACCGCGGACTCGCAGCAGAAGCTGTTGAACGATACCGTCGCGCAGTACCAGGACGCATTGCGCATCACCACCAACCGCTACAACGGTGGCATCGCGATCAAGGCCGACGTAACCCAGGCCCAGACGCAGCTTGAAGCGGCAGAGGTCCAGGCTTCCGATATCGCGGTGCAGCGCGCGCAGTTTGAGCATGCGATCGCCAACCTGATCGGTAAAGCGCCGGCCGACCTGACCATTCCGTTTTCGCCTTTGGCTACGGACTCGCAGCCGCCTCCGGTGCCGGTGGGCTTGCCCTCGCAGTTGCTGGAGCGCAGGCCCGACATCGCGGCTTCGGAGCGGCGCGCACAGGAAGGCAACGAGGCGATCGGTATTGCCCAGGCTGCTTTCTATCCGGCGATTGTGCTCGGAGGCTCGCTCGGTTTCCAGAGCACGGCCACGGTGCAGTCGTTGTTTTCTCCAGCGAACGTGGTGTATTCGCTGGGCCCCGGGCTGGCGCAGACGTTTTTCGATGGTGGACGCCGCAAGGGTGTGAAGGAAGAAGCGCTCGCGCAGTTCGACCGCAACTCCGCGGACTACAAGCAGACTGTACTGAACGCCTTCCAGCAGGTGGAAGACAACCTGGTTGGGCTGCGCGTGCTTTCCACTGAAGCCCAACAACAGCATGCGGCAACCGCAGCGGCGCTGGAGTCGCAGCGCATTTTCAACAACCGTTATGTCGGCGGCGTAGACACCTATCTTCAGGTGATTACCGCGCAGACGACGGCGCTGAACAACGAGCGCAACGAGATCGATATCCTGCGCCGCAGGATGGATTCGACCGTGCTGTTGGTGAAGGCAGTCGGCGGAGGTTGGGATCGCTCGCAGCTACCTCCGCAGTAAGGCGGCAGGGAGCATGCATCACGATTCGTGAGGGCAAGAACCGGAAGGGCCTGGTTTCAACCAGGCCGAAAACGGAGACCTGCGAATTCCTTCCACGCTGCCGCAGGCTGGAGTAAAGCCCGTAGGGCGTAACGACTGAATTGCCGTTCGCGGCTGATGGATGTGCCATGCGTTCTGTGTCGCGGCTGCGTATCTCGTTGCTCCAGGCCTTCGCGAGGTGTGCGGTACGAAGAGGTTCTTCGCTGGCTTCTGTCGGCATGGGCAGTCCGCACACTCGTGGAAGGCAATTCAGTCGTTACGCCCTGCGGGCTTCACTCAGGCCTGCCGGCAGCAAGGAACGTACGCACTTCGGCGTTCTTACGGCCTGGTTGAAACCAGGCCCTTCCGGTTCGTGTCTCATGACGGATGTTGCAGGCGTTCAGCGTCTGCCAAGCGGTGCGATAGAGTTTAGGCAGGTGGGGGTTCATGCATCGATTCAATCCGTGTGCCTGGTTGCTGGCACTTTGCGTTCTTGGTGTTGGAGTTATGCCTGCAACCGCCGCGACGGATGACAGCGTCGCTGCACGGCGTGCGGCGGTACTGCAACGCGGCGTGAATCTATCAGGATGGTTTGCCAGCAGCGGCGATCTTTCGCCACAGCATTTCGATACCTACACGACACCCGCCGACCTGCAGCTCATCCACGATGCGGGCATGCAGAATGTCCGGCTGGGTGTCGACCCAGTTTTGTTCACGCAGCACGGATTGAACTCGGCTGAAAGCACGGCGGCCTTGGCGAGACTGGATCTCGCGATCGACGAGATTCTGCAGGCGGGCCTGGCGGTGCAGATCGTCGTATTCCCGCGCGACGACTACAAGCAGCAGCTTGCCAATCAGAAGGGCGTGGATGACTTTGTGATGCTGTGGCGCTTTCTGGCCGGGCATTTTGCACATCGTGATCCGGAGCGCGTGTTCTTCGAGCTGATGAACGAGCCCGAGGTTAACGACCCCTATCGCTGGATGGGCATCCAGGCCACCGTGGTGGATGCGATTCGCAAGGTGGATGGGGTTCACACCATCATCGCCACGGCGGCGCACTATTCAGGTCTGGGCGATCTGCTGGTGCTGCAGCCGGTGAATGACGCCAACGTGATCTATAACTTCCATTTCTACGAGCCGTACCCGTTCACCCACCAGGGAGCGACATGGGGCAGCTCAGAGTGGAACTACTTCCACGACATCCCGTACCCGGCCACCCCGGAAACTCTGAAGTCGGCCATGTCGGGTGTGCAGGACGATTCCGCGCGCAACGTCCTGTTCCAGTACGGCGCCGCCGGCTGGAATCAGCAGACCATGCTGGCGCGGCTGCAGTTCGCCCGTGACTGGGCAGACGAGCACCATGTTCCATTGATTTGCAACGAATTCGGCGCGTACCGCGATACGGCGCCCGCAGACTCCCGTGTGAGGTACATCCACGATGTGCGCAGCGATCTGGAGCATCTTCACATTGGCTGGGCAATGTGGGACTATCGAGGGAATTTCGGCATGGTAGCGCGGACCGGGCCGGTGCCAGTGCCGGATGAAAGAATTTTCGGGGCACTGGGGCTGACAACGCGGTAATCAGTGATGCGGAATGTTGGTTGGCTGCGAACGGTGGATCCAGACAGAAGCGAAAACGCGACTTTTGCTAGTGGGTCAGTTTGAATTTGATTGCAGACCCAGGTAGCGTCGCCCATTCCTGATCGCATCAGCCACTAACATCAGTGCAATCAGGATGCCGACAATGGCGGGGCCATAGAACATCCAGGTAGGCCACCCGAACTGTGGGAGGAAGAACTGTCTAATACCGACAACCAGCAAATAGGCGGCTATGAGCAGCTCAATCACTATTCTGAACATCACTTTCTTGTTCATGCCGACATGCTACCGCATCACATCTGTCGGAACTGGAACCTCCGCGCTTCTTGGCTAGGCCCGGGTATTTGACCTACGACTGTCGAGACTTGATTTCAAACTGACCCCCCTTCCTGACTTTTCCTCACCGGACATGAGACCATAGAGTTGGTGTTTTACGTTCCGGGGCCGCTTTTTCGCTCCGGGCAACGGTCGTCTCAAACAGGCAGCGAGGCAGAATGTGCGGCATTGTCGGGGTCTTTGGACATAGCCCTGTAAGCCATGTGATTTATGAATCGCTCTCCATGCTCCAGCACCGTGGGCAGGATGCGGCCGGCATTGCTACATGCTTCGGCGAGCGGTTCTATCTTCATAAGGGCAATGGTCTTTTGACCGATGTCTTCGACGCCGGCAACATGGCCCGGCTGCTCGGCAATATGGGTATCGGCCACGTGCGTTATCCGACCGCAGGCTGCGCGTCGGTGGCGGAAGCCCAGCCGTTTTATGTGAATTCACCGCACGGCATCGTATTTGCTCACAACGGTAACCTCACCAATGTTTCGGAAATCGTCGACAGCCTGTTCAAGACCGACCTCCGGCATCTGAACACGTCTTCAGATTCCGAGGTCATGCTGAACGTCTTCGCCCATGCCATGACGCGGCGCGCGATGGTGACGCCCAATGAGCTGGATATCTTTGCCGCTGTCGAGGAAGTGCATCGCCGCTGCAAGGGCGGATACGCTGTGGTGGTGATGATCGCCGGTGTGGGTATGGTGGCGTTCCGCGACCTGCATGGCATCCGCCCCCTGGTATTCGGCACGCGCGTGGAAAACGGCAAGACCGATTACATGATCGCGTCCGAAAGCGTGGCCTTACAGGTCGCAGGCTTCAATATCGATCACGATCTTGCTCCGGGCGAAGTGGTCTTCATCGATATGGAAGGCGAGCTGCATTCTCACTTGAGCCTGCTGGCGCATGAGAAGGCTCCCTGCATGTTCGAGTTCGTCTATCTGGCGCGGCCTGATTCCGTGCTTGATGGCGCCTCGGTCTATGAGGCTCGCATCAACATGGGCGCGAAGCTCGCGGCCAAGATCAAGCGCGAGTGGGCGCATCTCAAAATCGATGTGGTGGTGCCCATCCCATCGACCAGCCGCGTGGCTGCGCAGGAAATGGCGACGGTCCTGAACCTGCCCTATCGCGATGCGCTTGTACGCAACCGCTACGTGGGGCGCACGTTCATCATGCCGGGGCAGGCACAGCGCAGGCAGTCCATCCGCCGCAAGCTGAACCCGATTCCCCATGCATTCCAGGGCAAGAACGTGTTGCTGGTCGACGACTCGATTGTGCGCGGCAACACCATCAAGGAAATCATTGCCATGGTCCGTGAGCAGGGCGCGAAGCATGTGTACGTATGCTCTGCTGCTCCTCCGGTGCTGTTTCCCAACGTGTACGGCATCGATATGCCGGCACGCTCGGAGCTGATTGCAAACGGCAAGGATATTCGCCAGCTTGCGGATCTCATCGGCGCCGACGAATTGATCTTCCAGGATTTGCAGGACCTGAAAGATGCTGTCACCGCAGCGTGCCCCGATCTGAAAGACTTTGACACATCCGTCTTCGATGGCCGTTATGTGACGGGTGATGTGACCGAAGAGTACCTTGCAACGCTGGAAAAGCAACGGAACGATGCCGCTAAGCACACAGAAGATGTCGCCAGCCATATCTCCAGAAACCTCTCCGCGCACCTCTGAAAACGGTGTAACGGTGAGGCTGCTGCCTGGTCAGGCAGCACTGACCTCCTTTGAAGCCGCACGCCTCGCCGACAAGCTGCGTTCGCTGGACCCCGGCGTGCGCTCGGTGGACGCCCACTATCTCTACCTGCTTGCACTCCCCGAAGGCGCGGCGTCTCTGGATGCCGTAGACGAGCAACGCCTCGCCGAGCTTCTGGAGACGGGCGATGACATTCCCGCGGGTCCAAGTGTTTGGATAGCCCCGCGTACCGGTACGCAGTCGCCGTGGTCCAGCAAGGCAACCGACATCCTGCACAACACGGGCTTTGAGAGCGTTATGCGCATCGAACGTGCGCGCGTGGTGCGGATTGAGGGTGCAAGCGATGTGCGTGTGCTGGCAGGCGCCTTGCATGACCGCATGACGGAAAGCGTGTTCTTCTCTGGCGCTGACGAACTGCGTGCTCTGTTTGCTCCACGGCATGGAAAGCCTTTGGCTCACATCGATGTGTTGGGTGAAGGCGCGGATGCGATTGCGAAGGCTGATCGCGATCTGGGCCTTTCGCTGGCAGCGGATGAAATCAACTATCTGGTCGCGGAGTTTCAGCGTTTGGGGCGCAATCCAACCGATGTTGAGCTGTACATGTTCGCGCAGGCCAACAGCGAGCATTGCCGCCACAAAATCTTCAACGCGCAGTGGACCGTAGACGGCGTGAAGCAGGAACGCTCACTGTTCGGCATGATCCGCAATACGTATGAAACGCACAGCGAAGGCGTGCTTTCCGCGTACCGCGACAACGCGGCGGTGATGGAAGGTTGGCGCGGCGGGCGGTTCTTCCCCGAGCCTGGTGATGGGACGTATCGCTATCACCAGGAAGACATCGCCATCCTGATGAAGGTGGAAACCCACAACCACCCCACGGCAATTTCGCCCTGGCCAGGCGCGGCCACGGGTTCAGGTGGAGAGATTCGAGATGAAGGGGCAACAGGCCGAGGCGGCAAGCCCAAGGCAGGGTTGAGTGGATTCACGGTTTCGAATTTGAACCTGCCCCAGGCGCCGCAGCCGTGGGAAAAGCACTACGGCAAGCCCGCGCACATCGCATCGCCGCTCGACATCATGATTGAAGGGCCGCTGGGTGCGGCGGCGTTCAACAACGAGTTCGGACGGCCCAATCTCTGCGGCTACTTCCGTACCTACGAGCAGTCGAGCGAAGGCCAGGTCTTCGGATATCACAAGCCCATCATGCTGGCAGGCGGCCTGGGCAACATTCGCAAGGAGCACGTTGAAAAGGGCACCATGAAGCCCGGATATGCCCTGGTGGTTCTGGGCGGTCCCGCGATGCTGATTGGTCTCGGAGGCGGTGCGGCCTCAAGCCAGGCAGGCGGCGGAAGCGGCAGCACGGATCTCGACTTCGCTTCCGTGCAGCGTGACAACGCGGAGATGGAGCGGCGAGCGCAGGAAGTCATCGATCACTGCTGGCAGCGTGGCGAGAAGAATCCGATTGCCTTCATTCATGACGTAGGCGCAGGTGGTCTGTCGAATGCGTTTCCTGAGCTGGTCAAAGATGGAGGCTGCGGTGGCACGTTTGATCTGCGTGCGATTCCACGTGGTGAAGAAGGCTTGAGCCCGCTTGAAACATGGTGCAACGAGGCGCAGGAGCGCTATGTGCTGGCGATTGCGCCCGACGATCTCCCGCTGTTTGAAGAGCTTTGCGCACGTGAACGCTGTCCGTTTGCGGTGATCGGCCATGCACAGAGTGAACCACACCTGACGCTCACTGATGGGGCGGAGAAGCCGATCGATCTCCCGCTGCAGGTATTGTTCGGCAAACCACCCAAGATGGAGCGGGCGTTTCAACGGGAGACGGCTGTTGTCTCAGCGCTCGACTGGAGTGGAGTAACAGTCGAAGACGCAGTGGAGCGTTTGCTGCGGCTGCCGGCGGTTGCGTCGAAATCGTTTCTCATCACGATCGGCGACCGCAGTGTCGGTGGCATGGTCGTGCAGGACCAGATGGTGGGGCCATGGCAAGTGCCGGTTGCCGACTGCGCTGTAACACTGTCCGCGTATGACGTGACCACCGGCGAAGCGATGGCCGTTGGCGAACGCACGCCCCTGGCAGTGACAGACGCTGCGGCATCCGCACGCATGGCCGTGGGCGAGGTTGTGACCAACCTTGCGGGAGCGGCAATCGGCCAGCTTTCCGAGATCAAGCTTTCCGCCAACTGGATGGCCGCGGCTGGGCAGGGCAGGGAAGACCAGAAGCTCTTCGATGCGGTTCATGCGGTCGGCATGGAATTTTGTCCCGCGCTTGGACTGACGATTCCCGTCGGCAAAGATTCCATGTCGATGAAGACGCGCTGGCGCGATGGCGAAGACGACAGGTCGGTGATCGCGCCACTCTCGCTGATCATTTCTGGTTTTGCTCCGGTTGAAGATGTGCGCCGCACCTTGACGCCGCAGGTCACACAGGATGAGAACGCGCTGTTGCTGATTGATCTGGGCGAAGGCCGCAATCGTCTTGGAGGCTCGGCGCTCGCGCAGGTGTATGGGCAGGCCGGCGGCGAATGTCCGGACGCGCCCGAACCCGCGGTTTTGTCGCGCTTCTTTGCGGCGGTCCAGAAACTCAATCGCGAAGGAAAGCTCCTCGCGTATCACGACCGCAGCGACGGCGGATTGTTGGTCACGTTGGTGGAAATGGCCTTCGCCGGGCATACCGGTCTGGAGATTGATCTTGCTGCGGCTTCTGGCGAGGGCGGGGTGCTCGCGCAGTTGTTCAGCGAAGAGTTGGGTGCGGTGGTCCAGGTTCGAGCAGACGAAGCGGACGCGATCCGCGCTGAACTGGAGAGCGCCGGCTTACATGCCGTTTCCGTTGGCCGAGCCGTGGTTGGGAATGACGCGGTCTTCTCGGCGGGTGGTGATGTTTTGTACCGGAGCACACGCTCAGGTCTGCAGAAAATCTGGGCGGAGACCAGCTTCCATATTCAGTCCCTGCGCGATAACCCGGAGAGCGCTCGGCAGGAGTTTGCCCTGCTGGAGCAGGTTGACCGGCCCGGGCTGTCGGTGACCGTTCCTTTCGATCTTGAGGAACGTGTGAGCGCGCCCTTCATGCATACGCAGCGGCCCAGAGTTGCCGTGCTGCGCGAGCAAGGCGTGAACGGCCAGGTTGAAATGGCTGCGGCATTCGATCGCGCTGGATTTACCGCGGTCGACGTCCACATGAGCGACCTGCTGGCTGGGCGCGTGCATCTCCGCGATTTCAGCGGACTGGCGGCATGCGGCGGATTTTCCTATGGCGATGTGCTCGGCGCCGGCAGCGGATGGGCCAAGACCATCCTGTTCAACGCTCAGTTGAAAGACCAGTTCACCGAGTTCTTCCAACGCGACAACACATTTTCGTTGGGCGTATGCAATGGATGCCAGATGATGGCGCAACTGCGCGACATTGTCCCCGGTGCTTCCGCTTGGCCCAGCTTCAAACGCAACACGTCCTCCCGCTATGAGGCACGGCTGTGCATGGTCGAGCTACCGCACACGGCGTCGCTGTTCTTTGAGGGCATGGCAGGTTCGCGGGTTCCGATTGTGGTCGCCCACGGCGAAGGGCATGCAAGCGCGGAAGCTCCGGAGGCGATGATCGCGATGCGTTTCATCGATGGGTACGGACGGGTAACGCAGCACTATCCGTTGAACCCGAACGGATCGCCGAAGGGAATTGCGGGATTGACGAGCGAGGATGGGCGCGCTCTGATTGTGATGCCGCATCCTGAACGCGTTCATCTCGGTGTGCAGCACACGTGGACGCGCGCCTTGCGGGAAAGCCCCTGGCAGCGCATGTTCGACAACGCGCGCAAATGGGTGGGATAAGACATGAGTGAAACGATCGACTACAAGTCCGCGGGAGTGGACATTGAAGCAGGGAATGAAGCCGTCCGGCGCATGAAGCAGCATGTGGCCAAAACTCACCAGATCCACGGCTCCGCCGTGATCTCAGGGCTCGGTTCCTTTGGCACGCTGTTCTCGCTGAAAGATGCGCTCGCAGGATTGAACGATCCGGTCATGGTGCAGAGCACGGACGGCGTCGGCACCAAGACCAAGGTGACGGTGATGGCTGGGCGTTATGAAGCGCTGGGCCGCGACCTGGTCGCCGCGGTTGCCGGCGACATCGCGGTGATGGGTGCGAAGCCGCTGACCTTCCTCGACTACCTTGGCCTGCACAAAACCGATCCGGCCATCGTGGAGCAGCTGGTGAAGGGCATGAGCGAAGCCTGCGCGGAAGCGGGCATTGCCCTGGTTGGTGGCGAGACCGCGGAGATGCCCGCCGTGTACTCGGAGGGCGAGCTCGACGTGGTTGGCTTTGTCACCGGTGTGGTGGAGCGCGAGAAGCTGATCACAGGCGCTGCGATCGCTTCGGGCGATGTGCTGTATGGCGTGAGTTCCAGCGGCCTGCATACCAACGGCTGGTCGCTGGCTCGCAAGCTCTTCTTCGAGATTGGCGGATACAAGATCGATGACGCTCCGGAAGAGCTTGGCGGCGCGACGCTTGCGGATGTCCTGCTGGAACCTCATGCGAATTATGTGATGGCGATTCGCCGCGCGCTTGATGCCGGGACTGCGATCAAGGGCATGGCGCATATCACCGGTGGTGGTCTGGTCGAGAACGTACCGCGCGTTCTGCCTGAAGGTCTGGGCGCGGTGGTCGAGCGCAAGACATGGACACCGCAGCCGGTGTTTGGCATGATGCAGCGGCTCGGCAATATCGGCGTTGAAGAGATGCACCGCGTCTTCAATATGGGTGTGGGCCTGGTTGTCATCGGTGAACCGGGTCTGCTGGATGGACTTCAGGCAGCGATGACGCCGTTCCGCGTGTGGGAGCTAGGACGAGTGGAAGCCGGTCTCGAAGGCGTGCTTTTGAAGGAGGTAGAGTGATCGATCGTGAGGTTCTACTCGAGGCCATTGCTCACTGCCTGACGGAAAGCAATCTGCCACTGCCTGCGAAGTATGCGGGCAAGGTGCGCGACACTTATGATCTCGATCCGGGCAAACCTCAGGGTCGCCTGCTGCTGGTAACAACCGACCGGCAGAGCGGATTCGACCGCATGCTGGGCGCGATTCCGTACAAGGGCCAGGTGCTGAACCGCACGTCGTTGTACTGGTTTGAGCAAACGAAGAACATCATCGCCAACCATGTCATCGGAAGCCCGCATGCGAATGCATTGCTGGCGCGCAAGTGCCGTGTGCTGCCGATTGAATTTGTGGTCCGCGGGTATATGACCGGGTCGACGGATACCTCGATCTGGACGCAGTACGCCAAGGGCGCGCGGCAGTATTGCGGCCACGTACTGCCGGAAGGCATGAGCAAGAATCAGCCGCTTCCGCACAACCTGGTTACGCCGACCACGAAGGAAAAGCTGCATGACCGGCCCATCACCGCGGAAGAGATTGTTGCCGAAGGTTGGCTGACGAAGGATGAGTGGGAGTTTGCTTCGACGAAGGCGCTGGAGCTGTTTACTTTTGGACAGCGGCTGGCGGCAGAACGCGGTTTGATCCTCGTCGACACCAAGTACGAGTTTGGCGTGGATTCGGACGGCAACATTCTGCTCATCGATGAGATCCATACGCCCGATTCAAGCCGCTACTGGCTGGCTGGAACCTATGCCATGCGGCTGGCGGAAGGCAAAGAGCCGGACATGATCGACAAGGAGTTCTTCCGGTTGTGGTTCCGTGAGCGCTGCGACCCGTATAAGGACCCGGTGCTGCCTACACCGCCGGATGATCTGATCGCGGAACTGGCATCACGTTACATACTGCTGTTTGAGACCATCACCGGACAGGCGTTTGAACCCGATCTCCGGCCCCTGGATGCGACCGTGCTGGCGGCTCTGCAGGCGGACGCTTCGGAATGAAAGAAGCGATTCTCATTGTCGGCTCGGGAGCGCGTGAGCATGCCATCGCTGCGTCGCTGGCGCGGTCTCCGCAGAAGCCCGACCTGCTTTGTTTCGGCGCCACGCGCAATCCCGGGATCGAACCGCTTTGCCGCGCGTATGCGACGGGCAGCGTGACCGATGCCAAAGCGATTGTGACCTTCGCCGGGTTGCACAACGCAACGCTGGCGGTCATCGGGCCGGAAGCTCCGCTGGCTGCGGGTGTTGCCGACGCGTTGTGGGCCGCGAATGTACCGGTTGTGGGGCCACGTGAGAAGCTCGCCCAGATTGAAGCCAGCAAGAGCTTCACACGCGAGCTGCTGGTGAAGTACGGGATTCCCGGCAACCCCTTCTTCCAGCGGTTTGAGTCCATGCATAGCGTGGAGGATGTGCTGACGCGCTATGCCGCACAACACGTAGTGAAGGATGACGGCCTCGCCGGTGGCAAGGGCGTGAAGGTCTGGGGCGATCATCTGCTCACCCACGAAGACTCGGTTGCGTATTGCCAGGAACTCGCTGAAGCCGGACGCCCTTTTGTTATCGAAGAGAAACTCGAAGGCGAAGAGTTCTCGCTGCTGAGCTTCTGTGATGGCACTACGTTGCGTCACATGCCTGCCGTCCAGGACCACAAGCGCGCCTATGAAGGCGACAAGGGGCCGAACACCGGTGGCATGGGGACATATACCGATGCCGATGGCAAGCTTCCGTTCCTGACGCAAGCGGATATTGAAGCGGCTCAGAGCATCAACGAGCGTGTGGTGAAAGCGCTGGCGGAGGAGTGCGGCGCTCCGTATCAGGGCTTTCTGTATGGCGGATTTATGGCCACACGCGATGGCGTTCGCCTGATTGAATACAACGCACGCTTTGGCGACCCCGAAGCTTTGAATCTCCTTACGCTTCTCGAAACGGATTTTGTCGCGGTCTGCCGTGCCATTGTGGATGGAACACTCGGCGAAGTGCCGGTTACGTTCGCGCCGCAGGCCAGCGTCTGCAAATACGTGGTGCCGGAAGGCTATCCGGTAGATACTCGCCAGGGAGACGCAGTGGTGATGCCGCAAGGGATTCCCGACAACGTGACAACGTATTTCGGTGGTGTGATCGAGAAGAACGGCGGTCTGGTCGTGGCCGGGACGCGCGCGGTTGGTTTTGTAGGTCGCGCTGCAACCATTGCGGAAGCGGAAGCATTGTGCGAGCGCTTCGCCGCACAGGTACCGGGAAGATTCTTCCATCGCACCGACATCGGGACGGAAGCTGCCATTGCAAATCGCGTAGCGCACATGCGCACATTGAGGCAGGCATGAATCTCAAGGTAGGTGTGCTGGGTTCAACACGTGGCACTGCGCTTGCGGGCGTGATCGATGCAATCGAAGTCGGTGACCTGGACGTTGAGATTGTTCTGATCGTTTCCGACAAAGCGACCGCTCCGATCCTGCAGCGCGCGGCGAAACATGGGCTGCAGGCACGGTACATCGATCCGGCGGGGTTGACGCGCGAGGAGTATGACGCGGAAGTCACCAAGGCGTTGCGTGTCGCGGGTGTCGAACTTGTGCTGCTGGTCGGCTATATGCGCATCGTTTCGGACAGCTTCGTCGAGGCGTGGCGCGGACGCATGCTGAATGTTCATCCGTCGCTGCTACCGGCGTTCGGCGGCCTCATGAACAAGAAGGTGCATGAGGCGGTGCTGGCCAGTGGCGTTACCGAAACCGGATGCACCATCCATCAGGTGACGGAAGAAGTCGATGGCGGTGAGATCGTATTGCAGAAGCGCTGTGCGGTGCTTCCCGGTGATACGGTGGATACGTTGAAAGACCGCGTGCAGGCGCTGGAGCAGGAAGCGTTTGTGGAAGTCTTGCGTACTTGGAGGGCGGAGTGACCCAGGAAGCTGTTGTAGTAGGCATCGTCATGGGATCGCGCTCGGATTGGGCGACGATGCAGGCGGCCGCGACGATGCTGGATGAACTAGGCGTCCGTTATGAGGCCGAAGTTGTCTCGGCGCATCGCACCCCCGACAAGATGATGCAGTATGCGGAAGCCGCCGAGTCCCGCGGCCTGAAGGTCATCATTGCCGGCGCAGGCGGGGCAGCGCATCTGCCCGGAATGATTGCCGCCAAGACCCGCCTTCCTGTACTGGGTGTTCCGGTGAAGAGCGAGGCGCTGAACGGGCTCGACAGCCTGCTGTCCATTGTGCAGATGCCGGGTGGAGTGCCCGTCGCGACCTTTGCCATCGGTGTAGCGGGAGCGAAGAATGCAGGGCTGTTTGCCGCGGGCATTCTGGCGCTGCAGGATGAGACGTTGGCGAAGAAGCTCCAGGCATTTCGCGATACTCAAACCGAAACTGTACTTGCGAGCTCCGATCCACGCGCATGAAGGACGAGTCGCCGCAGCGTGTGGGGATATTGGGCGCGGGCCAACTCGCGCTCATGCTGGCGCAGGCGTCCGAACGGCTCGATCTTGAAGTGCTGTGCGCAGGCCAGGACGGCGACTGTGCGGAACAGGCTGCGCCGGTACTGCAGGTTGAGTTGAATCGCGCGGCGGAAGTTGCGGCGTTTGCGAAACGCGCCGATTTGGTTACGGTCGAAAGCGAAAACATCGATGCCTCCGTACTGCATGGCCTGGAGCTTTATCCGAATGCCCACGCCATCGGCATTGCCCAGGACCGTCTGCTGGAAAAGCGCTTTTTTGGGCAATGCGGCATCCAGGTAGCTCCGTTTGCCGCAGTCGATTCGCTCGATGATCTGAAGCAGGCACTCGCCCAGATTGGTTTGCCCGCAATCCTCAAGACGCGCCGCATGGGTTATGACGGCAAAGGCCAGGTTCGGCTTCAACACCTTGAAGAAGCTGCGGGTGCCTGGGATGCAGTCGATCAGGTGCCTTCCATTCTGGAAGGGATGGTGCGGTTCGATACGGAAGTGTCGATGATCGCGGTTCGCGGCCGCACGGGCGACACGGCGTTCTATCCACTGGTTGAAAACTTCCATCGTGATGGCATCCTGCGAAAGTCCATCGCGCCCTACGCTCGCGCATCCGAATTGCAGGAGCAGGCGGAAGCCTACCTGCGTGTTCTGCTGGAACAGTTGGAGTACGTCGGCGTCTTGACGGTCGAGTTCTTTGTGCAGGGTGAGCGGTTGATTGCCAATGAGATGGCGCCGCGTGTGCACAACTCCGGCCACTGGACCATTGAGGGATCGGTCTCTTCGCAGTTCGAAAACCATCTTCGCGCCATTGCCGGACTTCCGTTGGGAAGCACGGAAAGCCTGCCCATGGTCATGCTCAACTGCATTGGCTGGATGCCGCCTTTGGCGGAGACGGAAGGGTGCCCTTCGCTGCTGCGCCACGACTACGGCAAAGACCCGCGACCCGGACGCAAGGTTGGACATCTCACCTTTCCCGCTTCTGCGGAGAAGGACATTGCGGAGTGGGAAGCGCGCCTGGCGCAGCATGGTTAAGCCCCAGGCCTTTCAAGGTGTCTGCCTCATAGTGAAAACGCCACGTGAGAGCGCCGCGCGAGGTCTTTGTTTTGCTTAAGGACACGGGTTCACCCGTGTCGTAGGTTGCGGGAAGATCGCGGCTTGAGCCGCTGAGGTACCCGTATCAAGCTTGAGAAGACGCTGGAGTCGCAGTGAGGTGCTGTGGCCGCCTTGGAACGGTTTCCTCCGGGGCTGAAGCCCGCGTCGTTTTAAGTTTGAACGTCACGGGTGAACCCGTGACCTTAAGCAAAACGATCTGGTACCGCAAACACCTCCAAGCTTCCATCGGATAAAGTTCGTGACCTTGAAAGGGCTGTGGCTAGAGCAGTTCCGGTAATGGTGTAGACCGAAGAGATGGTGCTGAAGCCGTTTTCTCCCAATGAAAACGGCATTCTCCACCGTTCGGGAAGACCACAGTATTACCGGAACCGCTCTAAGCCCCCTCTCTTGCATCGTGAGAAGAAATTTTCGTCACAGCCCTGTGAACATGCGGGCTCGCGTGCTGTACAGTAGCTACATCACCTTGCAATCTGCGGGCTTTTCCTTACATCACCTCGCGCGATAAGCGTCTTCGTCTATCTGTTTCGCGAGTCAAAAGCTTTCTCTCACCGGCGCTCGCCGGTGTTTCGCGGCGTTGTCTCTCACAGAGAAGCAGCGCTTCACGATGTTCCCAGCGGTTTCGGTAAGGGAGTAGCCGGAACAAAGAGTGCTGAAGTCCTTTTCTTGCAAGGAAATGACCTTCTCCGCTCTTCGTAAGGCCACAGTATTACCGAATCCGCTCTAACCATGGAGGGTTAAGCGAGCATGGGTTTTACACGACGGGATTTCCTGATGAAGGTCGGAAACGCGGGCGGATACAGCGCGGCGTTTCTCGCAATGCAGGGCCTTGGGCTGGTGGAAAGCAAGGCCGCTGCGCAGCCGGTGATCGAGGCCGCCCCAGGATCGGGGAAGGGCACGAAGGTTGTGGTGCTGGGTGGCGGGATTGCGGGCCTGGTGGCGGCCTATGAGCTGCGCGCGCTGGGCTACGAAGTGACGGTGCTTGAGGCACGTTCGCGCCCCGGCGGGCGTAACTGGACGGTGCGCGGCGGCGACAAGGTGACGTTCACGGACGGCACAACGCAGCAATGTACGTGGCAGGAGGGCCACTACCAGAACTTCGGTCCGGCTCGCCTGCCATCTATCCATCCCAACATCCTGGGCTACTGCCGCAAGCTGGGTGTGGAGCTCCAAGTTGAAGTGAACATGACCAACTCCGCACACCTGCAGAACGATAACGCCAACGACGGCAAGCCGGAAGTGATGCGGCGCGTGGTGAACGATGCTCGCGGTCATGTCAGCGAATTGTTGATGAAGTGCATGAATACCGGCGCGCTGGATGCCGACTTCAGCGGCCAGGACCGGGACAAGATGCTGGCGTTCCTGCGTATGTATGGTCCCCTGGACAGCGCAGGCAAATACGTTGGCAGCGACCGGGCGGGCTACGTGAAGACGGCGGGGGCAGGCGATGAAACCGGCGTGTTGAATCAGCCGATCGACATGCACACGCTGCTGGATGAAAATTTCTGGCAGGGCATGATGTTCGACCAGCAGTTCGATATGCAGGCGACCATGTTCCAGCCGGTCGGCGGTATGGACCGCATCCCCTATGCGTTCGCGAAGTCACTGGGCTCCATCGTGAAGTTCGACGCGCCCGTGACCGAGATTCGCAAAACCGCGAAGGGCGTGAAGGTTTCCTACAAGGAAAAGGGCGCGGCCAAGATGATCGAAGCGGATTACTGCATGTGCGCCATGCCGCTGACGATCCTCAAGACGATTCCCAACGACTTCAGTGAGCCCTATCAAAAGGTCATCGCTGAATGCACCTATGCCAGCGCCTACAAGGTGGCCTGGGAGAGCCGCAGGTTCTGGGAGCAGGACTACAACATCTACGGCGGCCTGGAGTTCTGCAGCGTCGGTTGCAGCCCCATCTGGTTCCCGTCGGCAAGCCTGTTCGCCGACCGCGGCGTCGTGGTGAGCGGTTATACCGATGAAACCAACAGCCCCTTCGGCAAACTCTCGATACCGGAGAAGTTTGAGGAAAGCCGTAAGTCGATTGAGCGCCTGCATCCCGGTCACGGGAAGGAACTCGAGAAGCCGATGTATGTGGGCTGGGGCAAGGTGCCGTACAACGAGGGCTCCTGGATTCGCAGCTATTCCCCCAATCAACCGCGACGCGGTGGTAACTCCGTGACCACCCAACCGGGCGCGGGCGGTGGGCAGGCTCCGGGCATGACGCAGGCACGCAGCACAGGTGGCGCACAACAGCCGGCCGCGGCTCGTACACAATCGAACCCGGGCTATGACACGCTCACGCAACCGGATGGGCGCGTTATCTTTATCGGCGATCACGTGAGCCACATCGTGGCGTGGCAGGAAGGCGCGGCGGTCAGCGCGCTGCGCGGCGTCAAGCTACTCAGCGAACAGGTCAAGGCTGCACGTCTGGCCACTACCAGTGATAGCGTTTCAGCATAACCAGCAAACTCGTAACCAACAAGCAGCAGGAACGAACAAGGAGAATGCGATGAAGATTTTTCGAGCAGTAGTTCTGGCGGGCGCGGTGTTGGGCGCTGCGTGTGCAGCGCAGGCGCAAACCGTAGTGAAGCATATCCAGACCGAGAAGGGTGCGATCGCCACGGGCGTGTGGGCGGGTGACACCTACTACCTGAGCGGACAGCTTGCCAGCCCGGTCACCCCGGCAGACGCGGCCAAGGGAACTCCAGCCGACTACGGAGATACCAAGACGCAGGCTGCCAGTGTGTTTGCGAAAATTCAGAAGGCCCTGCAGGAGCAGGGGCTGGACATGAAGGACGTGGTGAAGATGACCGTGTTCCTCGGGCCCGATCCCAAGACCGGCAAGCTCGACTTCGCCGGCATGCAATCTGAGTACGTCAAATATTTCGGCACCAAGGAGCAGCCCAACAAACCTGCACGCTCGGCTTTCCAGGTTGCAGCCTTGGCAGCTCCATGGGCATTGCTTGAAATTGAAGTGATCGCGGTGAAGGGCAAGTAAGACGATGGCGGCTCTGAGATCGTAATAGGGATGTAAGGTTCGTATAGATCGTAATTGCGACCACAAACCTAAGCGCCAAAGGCGCGCCGCTATACCAGCCCAGGGCGAAGCCCTGGGTACCGAATCATTGTGAATTTGAGGGCTGAAGGCCCGATCTATAGTGACGCCACTATAGGTCGGGCCTTCAGCCCTCTATCTCTTAGGCCAACCTAACCCAGGCCTTCGGCCTGGGCTGGTATAGAACGCGCCTTCAGCGCTATCTGGTTCGACAGCAAGCCATATGAGACACAACCGTTCTGTTCGGGGCGTCGTTGTGCGATGTTGAACATAGGATCCAAACGCGTTGACAAAAAGGCTCCGGCGTTTGCCGGAGCCTTTCTTGTTTGTGTCCTGGTTACGCGAAGTGCGCGTAGGTAAGGGGATCCGCAAGATCATGCATCGGATCAGCACTATTCATCGCGACTGCGGGCGTGTCCATCACGGTCTTGAACGCCGCTTTGAACTTCGCCATTTCCGTGGGTGTGCCCACGGAAACACGCACAGCCTGGGGCCATATGGGCCATGTGCGGCCGATATAGACCTTCTGCGCCTGCATCGCTTTGATCACGGACTTGCCATCGCGTCCGGTGTCGATCATGAAGCAGTTCGATTGCGACTCGCCGATCACCTTGTAGTTATTCGTCTTCAGCCATGCCAGCGTGTCGCGGCGTGTGTCGCCGATGATCTTCTTGCGGGTTGGAATCAGGTCGGCATCTTCCAGCGAAACGCGCGCTGCCGCGGAACCGGTGATCGGCATGGCATTCTGTCCGAACGGCTGCAGCTTCGCGAGGAGGTCGGGGCGGGCTACTGCGAAGCCGCAGCGAATGCCGGCCATGCCGTAGATCTTGGAGAACGTGCGCAGGACGATGAGGTCCTTGTCGGCTGCCACAAAGTCCAGCACATCCGGCGAGTCGGAGAGGTGAATGTAGGCTTCATCGACCAACAGGATCGAACCCTTGGGTTTGTTCTCCAGTGCCCAGGCGATGTCCTCCTTGGTGGTGAGTGTGCCCGTGGGGTTGTTGGGGTTGCAGATGTACAGCACGCCGGCATTGGGGTCGGCAGCCACCATGGCCTTCACATCATGGGCATGGTTTGAGGTGAGAGGAACCTTGGAGATTTTCGCTTTGGCGACAGTCGCGGCGCGCATGCCTGCTTCATACGAAGGGTCCGCTGTCACAAAGCCGCGTGTCGGCGAAGTGAATGCCAGCACGCTGTAGTGCAGAGGCTCCGATGAGCCTGCATACACCGCGATGTAGGACTCTTTGAGGTTGTGCTGCTCTGCGAAAGTTTTGGTGAGCTTGCCGGTTTCGCCGTAAATATCGTAGCGGCCTCCCATGGGTGCGATCGAAGCGATGACTTCGCACGCGGCCTTACAAGGCCCCAGCGGGTTTTCATTGGCGTTGATCAGCACGGCGTCGGCGGGCATCGCCTGACGTGTACGGCGTGGTGTTGCGGCCTGCGCACCGGGGTCCATGGTGGCGCCGGGAATCTTGCCTTGTTGTGCGGCATAGGCGAAGTGGGCTTCAGTCAGGATGGGCGCTGCTGCGGCCAGCGCGGCATAGCGGAGAAATGTGCGGCGAGATTTAGCGTTGCCGGATGCTTCGAGCGGGTACATGAGATTCTCCTTCGTCGTTCGTGAATGGGGAACGCAAAAGCAACTATGTCAGTGATGCCTGTCAGGGACCAGCGAAACGCGGGAATGGAAACTTGGCGCTGCTTGTTGGAGTGAATGTAAATCAAAACTCGCTCAGCGCAATGCATTATTTTATTTTTCTGTTGACACGAAGTTCGCATGCGTCATACTCTCGGCTCTATTACCAAAAGTAGCCTTTTCGGGGTTCGCGAACTCCGCATATAACAGTGCGGCTCCACGAATCACACAGTCCAATCGGCCTGTACGTTGAGTCATTTCAAACGAACGCGACTCCGTGTACAAAGCGATCTTGCCCTTGCAGCACCCGCAGCAGAGCAGAACTGTAAATCCGTAAGAGCATCTCTCATGATGCAGTGCCCTCGCTAAGCAATCGAGAACGTTGTTTTCTTTGGCGGAAAACGACTTCAACATCTTCAGCCTCGGTAAGCCTTCACGAGAAATGTCTAGCTCATCAAGGCGAGCTTGCGCTCTTCGAGTGCAAAGCATGCAATCGCCAGGCAGCACGCACTCGTAGTGCCTTTGTCCAGCTTTCTTTGTTTCGCAACTGAGTGAGAAAACAGCAGCCGGCGTACCGGTGCCGCTGTAGTTTGCCCATCCGGCGAACACGCCTCTGCCGTTTCTCGATGTGCCGGCCATCGCTACTGTCTCGCGCGACGACGCGGACTGTGCGAGCGATGGGGCCGCATACCTGTATCTATTTGCAGTTTTTCGAGGAGGACACACCATGAAGACAATGCAACGACGCATCACCCGATCTCTGGCCGCGGTCGCGATGTTTGTGTTCGCACTATGTGCTGCAACCGCGCAGTCCAACTACGGAGCTATTCGAGGGATCGTGACTGATCCTCAGGGCGCTGCACTCGGCGACGCTTCTGTGACTCTCAAGTCGGGCGCGACGAAAATTGCTCGCGACACCCATTCCAACAACGCGGGTGAGTATGTCTTCAACGCCGTCGATCCAGGTACTTATACGCTTATCGTCACGCGCAGTGGTTTCAAGGCGTTGGAGCGAACCAACGTCATCATCGATTCAGGCAATACCAATGTCACCGATCTCAAACTCGCGGTAGGTGCTACTTCGGAGAGCATTGAAGTCACGGCGATCGAACCCATCGTCGACAACGGCACTTCGTTTAGCGGCCAGCTCATCGATTCGCAGAAGCTGCTGAATCTTCCCAATCCAGGCCGCAATCCATTTCTCTTTTCCAAGCTCGACAACAGCGTGACACCCACCGGCGATCCCCGTTTCGTCCGCTTTCAGGATCAGAGCGGCTCGTCGACGATTTCCATTGCCGGCGCGCCCATGAGCTCGAACAACTATCTCGTCGATGGGGTGCCCATCACGGATTCAAGCAACCGGGCAGTGATCATTCCCAGCCTGGAAGCGGTCGAAGAGGTCAAGGTTCAGGCCAACACCTATGACGCCGAAATCGGCCGTACCAGTGGCGGTAATTTCAACACCACACTGCGATCAGGCTCAAGCACATTGCATGGCGTCCTGCAGGGTGAAACCCGTCAGACAAACTGGGGCGCAAATACGTTCTTCAACAATCGCAGCTCGGGCACCATCAACGGTGTGGTCTACAGCCAGCTTCCTCGCGGCGCAGCGGAGTTTTATTCCTACGTCGGAAGTTTGTCGGGTCCGTTGCCTTTGCCTGGTTTTCTGGGTGGCAAGAATAAGACTTTCTTCGCGATTACGGAAGAGGGGTACCGGCAGCGCTCGCCGTATGTGAACAGCACGCAATTCGTTGTGCCGACAGATCTGCAGCGCGCGGGAAACTTTTCTGAGATTGGGACAGTGACCTCGGCAGGCATATGCGTCACGGGAAACTGCATCAAGAACATCGCGGCCAGCACGACCAGCGTGCCCGTGTACTACCCCGGCAATATCGTTACGGGGATCAACCCGATCGGACAGGCGCTGGTGAATTCCTTTCCGCATGCGAACACCGCGGTTACAGCGCTTGGCAAAGCCAACTTCAACGGCTATGACACGCTTGGCGATCGTGCCGATGAATTCAATGGCAAGCTGACCCATGAATTCTTCAATCGCTGGCTCGCGGACTTTTACTACTTGCACTATGGCTCGAAGGAACCTGGCGGCAATCCGCTGACGAACGTAGCTGGTTCTTCAGGTTCCTATCTTCTTTATCGCAAGGTCGATGCCATCGGTATTCAGAACACCATTACGGTCACACCGACAACGGTGTTGACCGTCGGCTTCGGCTTCAACCGTTTCCCCAACGATACCCAGGACATCAGCAAAGGCTTCGATCAGACGACTCTCGGTTTTCCAGGTACATATGTCGCCGCTCAATCCAAGAAGGCCTTTCCGCGCTTGACGTTTGACAGCACGTTGACCAATGAAGGCACATCGAACTCCGGTCCCGTGGTCTTCTTCTCCCGCAATTTTGTTGTGGGGCTCGCCAGGAACATCGGCCGGCATAGCCTGAAGGTCGGCTATAACTATCGTGCGATCAGCGAGACCTTCACAAGCTTGAGCGACACGTCAGGCACATTCAACTTCAACTCGCTTTCAGGCGCGGCTGCCGCGGATATGCTGCAAGGCATCCCTACCAGCGGCGCGCTGATTATTCCTTCGCAGCTTGCCTACACCACCGGGTATCAAGCCGTCTATGTGCAGGATGACTGGCGTGCAACTTCGCGGCTGACACTGAACCTGGGTTTCCGCTATGAGTTCGAACCCGGGATTCACGAGCGCAACAACCATATCGCGGTTGGCTTTGACCGCACTCTTTCCTACAACGCTCTCAACTCCGGTATCACCGCGAAAGGTGGTGTAGAGTTCGCCGGCCAAGGCGGCTATGGCGCCAATACCGGGAACATGGCCGGCAAATACAATCCGCGCGCGGGCTTTGCCTTTGCAGTGGATAAGAACACTGTCGTGAAGGGCGGCTATGGCGTGTTCTATGCGCCCCTGTACTACTCCAACAACAATGGCTACGCTCCCGGTTACATCCTTACGAATTCCATCCCCACGCAGTCGATCGGAAATGCGAGCACTACGCTGAGCAATCCGTATCCAACGCTGAAGACCCAGCCGACCGGGAACAGCGCCGGTCCTGGTACGAACATCGGCACGACGCTTTCACTGATTGACCAGTACCGGCGGTCGCCTTTGTTTGATTCCTACTCCTTTGAGGTTGAGCGTCAGTTTCCCGCGGGTATCGCGTTCAAGCTCGGCTACGTGGGCGGACATGGCCGCAACCTGCCCGACAGCTTGAACGTCAACCAGCTTGGGGACAACTACTATCCGCTGGGCACGACGGCGCTCGGCGCCGCTACTCCTTTCGCTTTCTCGGGTCTGGGGCAGTGGAAGGCTGGAACCCAGCCGCTGTATCAGACGGTATTTCCATTCCCTCAGTATCAGAGCGTCACACTTGCCACGAGCCTTGGGCGTTCCGACTACAACGCACTCAATCTCAAGGTGCAGAAGCGCTTCAGCAAGGGCATGACGATTCTGGCGGCGTACACGTGGTCCTCCAACTGGGACAACATCTGGGGCGCCTACGGCTCGTCGAACACGCTCAACAGCGGCAACAACGGACCGCAGGACATCTACAACCTGGCTCCGGAGTATGCCCGCGCATCCAACGATATTCCCAACCGCTTCACGGTGGCTGGCACGTATGAGCTGCCGTTCGGCCGCGGCAAGCATTTCCTCAACGGCGGTAACCGCTGGTTGGATCTCGCCGTGGGTGGATGGAAGTTCCACGATATCTCCGCGGTCCAGAATGGCGGTCCGCTGGCCATCACACAGACCAGCAACATCACGTCGTACGGCAACAGCACGCAGCGTCCGACCATCATTCCCGGAGTCAACCCATGCAAGTCGGGCCGGCCTGAGGATCGCATTGCGCAATACTTCAACCCACTGGCGTTTGCGGCAACGCCTCCTCCGGCCGCGGGTGGTGCGCTACCGTATGGCAACCAGCCTCGAGCCAGCAGTTGCTATGGACCGGGCTACATCAACTCTGACCTTTCTCTCAACAAGGATTTCCGGGTAAGCGAGCGCGTTCACATGGAGTTCCGCGCGGAAGCGTTGAACGCCTTCAACACGCCGCAGTTTGCGACTCCCGGCCTCTCCATTGGCAGCTACAGCGCCAGTTCCACAACCAACGCCACCGCCTATAACTCAGGCGCCGGCCAGATCACCGGCACACTGGGCTTCCCCAGGCTGATCCAACTTGGAGGACGGTTAACCTTCTGACGGACCTTTGAACAAATGTCGCGCCTTGAAGCGGCGGGACTTCAGTCCCGCCGTAAATCCGCAGAATCAGTGCGGGTTAGCCGCTGACGGAATGCTCGCATCCTGTTCAGAGGCTCTCTAGTGAGTTGACCGTTCGTAACCTCAAAGGAAAAGCTTGGCACAAGGGTGTGCGTGAGAGCTGTTGCAGACCCGAGCAAGCCGAGACGGGGATGGTTTCGAGCGCCAACGGCGCGCCCTATACCAGCCTGGGGCGAAGCCCCAGGTAATGGTCCAGAACTGAACGGAGGGCTGAAGGCCCGATCTATAGTGGCGTCACTATAGATCGGGCTTTCAGCCCTCCACGTTCACAAGGCGCGGTCGACATGGGGCTTCGCCCCAGGTTGGTATAGAACGCGCCTTCAGCGCTGTTTTGTTCTATCTGTCTCCTGACGATGAGATGCGGCAACATCGCCGGACTAACATTTGCTCTAGCCTTGAGTACTCCAAGCAGCTCTCACGCACACACATAAAGCCGGGCTTCTTCTCTTGTATGCAAGTAAGCGTGCCTTACTGCCCCTGGGTGACCGAAGATACCGCGACAGCACGGTGGCTGGTATCGGGATTGCGGGCGAGTTCGCGGCGCACATGCGCCGTGACTCGTGTCGCCGCATATCCGGCGCCTGCGGCGAAGCGTTGCAGCGGACCGAAGTTGGAAGCGCTCGCGGGGCCTACGAAATACAGGCCGCGCACGCTGGATTCGAAATAGCGATTGAGGCTGGCGGCGCCGTTCTTTTCGCGGCGCAGCAACCGGCGGATATCGCTTGAAAGAAAGCCCAGGCGTTTGAGGTCGACGCGATAGCCCGTCCCCGCGATGATGTGCGAGGTGATGTGTTCGCGTGATTCGCCCTTCGGTCCGCTCAGCGTGAGCTTGACGGCGGGTGACCGGTTGCTTCCTGTGATCGCTTCGGCGGATTGAATCGACCAGCCCATGAGCTGGGGGAATTTGCCTTCCACGCGGCCCTGCAATGCCGTTCCTCCCGCAGGTCCGAGATGTTTGAAGACGATGATGCGGCGGACGGCTGCGGGAAGAATGCGGTACAGGTCAGGTATCGTGCTGGCCAGCCATGAGCGCAGACCCACGCCCAGCGGAGAGAGAGGATGACGAAGCTTCTGGTACAGCGACCGGTCATCCGACGTGGGTTCGTGGATGTGAATTTTGCGGCTGCGCGCGATCAGTGTCACATCTGAGCCGAGTTCTTTCAGGATCACCGCAGCGTTCAGCGAACTGGCTCCACGCCCCAGAACGGTAACATCCTGGCCGGCAAACTCATCGAAGGTGCGGTGATCGGAGGTGTGGGTAACAAGGCCCTCCGGCAGGCGGGCTAGAAAATCCGGGATGTGGTTGAAGTGGCCGATGCCCATCGCGAGAATCACATGCTCGGCGTGGAAGGTTTCCCCGGTTTCAATCTCGATGCGGAACCCATCGTCTTCGCGTTCCAGGCCTGTGATATTGCGTTCTTCCAGGTTGGGTACGAAGCGGCGCGCGAACTCTTCGCCGTAGGCGATGAAGTCTTCAATGGGAACCGGGATCAGCGTGTCGTGATAGGCGAGACCATTGAGGTCGCTGAACTCTTTGAGCGTGAAACTCTGTGAGCCGGCGGAAAGGCTGGAGGCAAAGCCATCGGACTTCAGCTTCATGCCGACCGGCATCTGCGTCTTCCAGGTGCGCATGGGATGACCGAAGATGCGGAAGGGAATTCCTGCTTCTCGAAAGTGCGCCGCCAGCGAAAGCCCGTAGGGACCTGCTCCAACGATGACGGCATGGATACGGTTTGTGTCGCTGCGATTCGCCATGCACACTTTCCGGGCAAAGCCCTCCCTCAGTGTAGAGCGTTGAAGGATTTCGCGGATATGCACCAAGTGGGTCACATCGTTGTCGCCTGAGAGAACGGTAAACTTGCGTGGTGAGCAGACCTGCGAGCCAGAGAGATTGTCCCGATGCGCCGCGGGTATTGATTGTTTCCACCGAGTTGTGGCTTTCCACTGCGCGGCAGTCCATGGCGCTCCGCTCCCTGGGTTGCGAGGTGATGCTGCTGGCGCCGCCGAGTCATCCGGCGCTGTTGACTGGCGCCATCACCGCTTTCCACAAACACCAGCCACTACGCCCATTCCCAGCGTTGATGAAGGCGATGCGGGAGTTTCGTCCCGATGCACTCATCCCCGCGGACGAGCGCACCGTGATTCACCTGCAGGAACTGTGGATACGCACGGAAGCCGGCACGGATCAGGACCGTGCGTGGATCCTCGAATTGCTGGACCGCTCCTTCGGCTCACGTGAGGCTCTGTTTGCCGTTCGCTCCCGGATGTTTGTGTTGGACATCGCTCGCGAAGAAGGTGTCGCGATCCCGGATACGGTGCGGGTCGAAAGCGAAGCCGATCTTGATGGCGCGATCCGTGAGCTTGGTTTACCGCTGGTATTGAAAGCGGACATGACCTCCGGCGGTGACGGCGTGGCGATTGCCGCTGACTCTGGTGAAGCTCAGCGGAGCTGGCGCAAGCTGCATCATCCGCCCAACCTGGCGCGGGTATTGCGGCGGGGAATCCTCTTTAAAAACTGGGCCCACCTGCGCTCCTGGGCCAGGCGCGAACGGCTGGGGATGACGGCGCAGCGTTTTGTGCAGGGCGGAGAGCGGACCAGCATGGCCGTCTGCTATCGCGGTGAAGTGATTGCGTCAGCCTGCCTGGAGGTCGCGAAGACATGGCAGGTGCGTGGGCCTTCGAGCGTGCTCCGCGTGGTGAAGGATGAGGCCATGGAGAACGCCATGCGGCGTGTTGCCAGGCGGCTTAACCTGTCAGGGTTTTGCGGCTTCGACTTCATGGTGCCGCAGGACAGCGGTCAGTCGCTTTTAATCGAAATGAACCCACGGCCCACGCAGACGGCTCACCTGGCGCTGGGTGCCGGGCACGATCTCGTTGCTGCGTATGTGCGCGCCGTTCTAGGCAAGACGGATACGCCGGATCGTTCAGCCGTCAGTGACGGAGAGCTGATCGCGCTGTTCCCCCAGGAGTTGGTGCGCGATGCGAACAGTGAACTGATCCAAGCGGCATACCATGACGTGCCCTGGGAGTCGCCGGAACTGATGAAGCGTGCGCTGAATCCGCTGCCCGCTGTGATTACGGAGGATCCCCGCTGGCGCGGTTGATGCCTCCGCCGCCTTCTTGACGGCGAGGTATTGGTGTTGTCGTTGTCTTTCTGGTTGTCATCCCCGCAGGGGATCTGCTGTTTTTCCTTGCTATCCATACTCTGTCATCTCGACCGGAGCGAAGCGTAGCGGAGAAACCTGCTTTTCGTCTGTGGCTTCACAACTCCAGCTGGACGGCACGAACAGCCTTAACAGCAGATCCCCTTCGGGGATGACAACCAGAAAAGCAACGGCTCCCACAGTTCCGTACACGAAGTGGCGTTCCCGACACATGGGCAGGGGCAGAAGCGGGTCTCTCCGCTACGGCGCAAAAGCGCCTCCGGTCGAGATGACAAGCGATGGGTGATACGAAGCGGAAGGTTAGAGCAGTTCCGGTAATGGTGTAGACCGAAAAGAGGGTGCTGAAGCCGTTTTCTCCCAATGAAAACGGCATTCTCCACCGTTCGGGAAGACCACAGTATTACCGGAACTGCTCTAGTACGCGCCGTCGCCGCGGAACACTGCGCTGAACGTCCGCAGCAGAATCTCCATGTCCATCAGCAGCGACCAGTGATCGATATAGCGCAGGTCAAGCTTGATGGCTTGGGAGAAGTCCGTGTTGGAGCGGCCTGAAACCTGCCACAGGCCGGTGATGCCGGGCTTCACGGAGAAGCGGCGCATCAGCCAGGGCTCGGAGAAGAGCTGAACGTCACGCAGCGGAAGCGGACGTGGGCCTACCAGCGACATATCGCCCATCAGCACGTTCATCAACTGCGGCAGTTCGTCCAGTGAGGTACGGCGCAGGATGGAACCGAAACGGGTAATGCGCGGATCGTGACGGATCTTGAAGATGGGGCCATCGTTCTCGTTCATGTGCTCGATGGCGTTCTGGCGCGCCTCGGCGTCGACGACCATGGAGCGGAACTTGATCATGCCGAACATGCGCTTGCCCAGGCCGAAGCGCTGCTGCACGAAAAACACGGGGCCTTTGCTGCCGAGCTTGATGCCGAGAGCGATGATCAGGAACACCGGCGAGAGCAGGACCAGCCCGATGGCGGCGGCTACACGGTCCAGCGCGTTCTTCAGCAGCAGGCGATGGTCGTTGTGCACCATCTGCAGGACCACACGTGTGCCGTCTTCTTCTTCCACGGCGTTGTTCTTGGCGACGTCGCTGTGGAAGTTCAACAGCGGGTATTGCGTCTGGATGCCGGCCCGGCCGCAGACGTCCACAACATGTTCAATCTCGGAAAAGTAGCTCTTGATGGGCAGCACGACGATCACTTCGTCGATGGGCTGGCGCATCAGGATGTTTTCCAGCTCGTCGATTTTGCCCAGCATGGGGCCAAGGCGGCTGCAGGCCGGCTGCATGTGGTTGTCGACAAAGCCGGCAAGCTGGTATTTGTAATCGCGGTTGGAAGCCAGTCCCAGCACTACCGAGCGGGCGCGCACGCCTGTGCCGCAGATCACGATGGTGCGGCGGCGGCGGAAGGCCGGCCGAACCTGGCTTTCGTAGACCATCACGCCGGAGCGGGTCAGCAGCATCAGCGACGTGGAAATGAACCAGAACAGAAGGCAGGAACTGAGTGCGTCGGCCGGGCGTGCCCAGAGAAGCAGGGGGCACAGGATGCCGGTGCACAGGGCCGCGGTCAGCGGGATGCGCCAAAGCAGGGTGGTCATGCGCGGGTTCAGGCGCGGCTGGTAGGTGCCAACCACCCAGAACAGGAACCGCCAAACGATCAGAAGGGCAATCTGCAGAAGCAGGTTCCGCATGGAAATGCGGAGACCGAGGTAATGCTCAAAGGTTTCGCCCCGCTGGATGGAGGCGCTGAACAGGGAGAAGACGACGGCGAGGACCAGCGCGACCTGATCGGCGACCCGGACCAGCGGGGAGCACATGCTCCGCGCCAGGGCCGGAACCTGGTTCTGGTTGGCCGGCTCGGTAATGGCCTGAATTCTGGCGGACGATTCCCGTTGAGCCCTGATACGTATCCCCGAGCCCTCGTCACCGGCGGCCTGTAAGAGCTGTTCAGACATCGGAAGGTCTCGGTTCCATGGAAGCCTTGGTATCCTTCGATCCACTCATTATAGAGAGTGGCGTGAGCAGACTGTTTAAACGTCGCACAGCATCAACAAGTCGGGCATTCCACCGATGGGTCACCCGGCTCGGCAAATGGAGTCAAAGCCAGCCGCATGGGGATGCAGGGACGAATCGCTGCCGTGTGAATAGGTCCAACTGACTGAATGGTACATTCTTTTCATGTCGGGATGGTTACTCCCTTGAACGCTTTCCAGGCCAAGGTTGATACACTGCAACAAGCACCCCGCGCTTTACGTCTTTCCAGTAGCCGCCCGTCATGAAGAGTTACGCTCCGCCGAAACTGCGACAAATCGTTACTGAAGCTGTATTTCGGCGCAAGCGCATCTTTGTGCTGACGATCGTAGCGGTCGTAGGTCTTGTTGCGATTCTCACACTGTTGATGCACAAGAAGTACCGTGCGGAAGCCAAGCTGCAGGTGCAGAATGTCCGCACGCTGACGCCGTTGAGCGCCAACACCAACAGCCAGACCATCTCGCAGAACGAAGTCAGCCCGGAAGACGTCAACAGCGAAGTCAACCTGCTGCAAAGCCGTGCCGTAGCGCAGCGGACCCTGCAGGATGAGCTGACCGGTCTGCCCACAGCCGACAAGGATGCGAAGATTGCCAACCTGACGCGCCGTCTGGGGGTGGATGCCGTTCACCAGACCAACCTGATCGATGTCACCTTCATCGCGAACTCTCCCGTCGATGCCGAGGCCGAGCTGCGTAAGGTGCTGGATGCCTACTTTGAAGTGCGAGCAGGCACGGCGCGGTCGACTGGCGCAGCTTCCTTTTTCGATAAGCAGGCCCAGGCCCAGAGCAATCAACTGGATGCCGATCAGAAAGCGTTGACTGACTTTGAAGTAACCCACGGGATTGCCGACCTGGACGATCAGAAGCGGCTGCAGGTCCAGCGCATTGCGACCCTGCAGGACCAGGTGACCACCGCCGATGCGGGCCTGGCTCGCCAGATGAGCCTGCGGGATGCGCAGCAGCGGCAGCTGGCGATGACGCCGCAGCGCACCCGGACCACCGAACGCACGATTACGAACCAGTATTCGCAGGAACACTTCCTGACCGGGCTGGTGGACCTCGAAAACCGGCGTACCGAGCTGTTGAAGCGCTATGTCCCCACGGACCGCCAGATTGTGGAGATCAACGAAAAGATCGCCACCATGCAGAAGGCGATGCAGACGGCTTCCACCCAGCCCGCCGGCGAACAGGCAACGGACGTCAATCCGGTGTGGGCGCAGTTGAGTTCCGCGCTGGTCACGTCCGGGACGGAGGTTCGCGGCACCGCGGCACAGCGCGACGAGTTGCACGCGCAATTGGGTGAAGCCAAAAAGCGTCTGACGGAACTCGAGCAATCGACTGCGGATTTCGACTTTTTGAAGCGCAAGGTGGCGCAGTCTCAGGCGGATTACACCGCCTACACGCAGCGCCGTGACGAAGCGCGTATCGGCGAAGAGCTGGATAAAGCCAAGATGTTCAACGTCTCGCTGGTCCAGGCTCCTGTAGCTTCGGCACAGGCGGTTCGTCCCAAACCGGTGCTGTATCTGGCGGCCGGTCTGGCGTTTGCCATCCTGCTGGGCACCGCGCTTGCGCTCTATTCCGACACTTCCGCGGAACAGGTCTACACCCCTACCCAGCTCGATACATTGACCGGAACGCGCACGATCGCGACCTTTGCCGACGAGGCGGATCCCATCGCCAACGCGGAGAACAACCGGCTGGAGTACAGGAGAATTTTGTTTGCGTTGCGAAACGCCCTGGTCACTCATGGGGAAGGCGCGGAAGAAGACGAGACCCTCAGCAGCGCTCCTGGACGGACGATCTTTGACCCTGCACCTGCCGAGCCCTCGGATATTCCCGTCGGCCATTGCGTAGCATTTACGGCCGCGACACAGGGCGAGGGTGTGACCTACCTGGTGAACAACCTGGCGCAGGAAGCTTCCAAACAGGCCAGCAGCCGCGTGGCTGTGCTCGATATGGGCGGTCTGCTTCGTCAGTTTGAGGCGGAAGAAGATCTCACCTTCGTGCTGAAGTACCTGCCGGACAAACAGTACTGGGTGCTGACCTTTGGTAAAGAAAATCCCGCCGCGGCCAACCCGTTCCGTTATGGAGCTTCCCAGGGCGCGTTTTCAGCGCGCATGACGCCGCTGCTTGCGGATGCCCGCAAGGAGTTCGATTTCCTGTTCCTAGACTGCCCCAGCTTTGCGGAGTCGACTCTGGCCAGCGAGTTGGACATCTGCGTCGATGGATTTGTCGCTGTGGTGAGCGCGGGCAAGGCTCGGAAGGGCAACCTGGAGCAGATGTCTGCAGTGCTCAAGGAATCGCGCGCGCCGCTGCTTGGCTATGTGCTGAACCGCCGCCAGTACCCGGTGCCGGAATGGATGCATCGCCTGCTCTGGTAGAGCGGCGCGGGCTTGTGTGAGCGGCAGGGAAGTGGGAGCATGGAGATGATGAGACTGAAGCTGATCGTCGCAGTGGCTGCCCTTGGGTTCCTGGCGCAGGGCGTGCTTGCGCAAACGCAAACGGAAGCTCCAGCACCCATCCAGATCACTCAGGCGACCGAGGCGGCCACCCAGGAACGCACCCTGCTGAGATCCACCAGCGACTATTACCGCCTGCAACCGGGGGACACCGTCACCATCAACTTCCGCTTTACGCCGGAGTTCAATGACGAAGTTGTGATTGGCCCGGACGGCCGTGTAATGCTGAAGTCCGCGGGTGAAGTTCGCCTGGCGGGACTTTCGCTGGCAGAGGCACAGCGCGAAGTCGTTCGCATGTCGTCCACGAAGCTGGTGAATCCTGAAGTCTCGATTTCACTGAAAGACTTTGAGCGTCCCCACGTCATCGTGGGTGGCGACGTGCAGACACCGGGACGCTTTGAGTTGCGCAAGGCGACGACCGCGCTCCAGGCGATCCTGATGGCCGGCGGCCCCAAAGAAGATAGTGCGATGGGCCGTGTGCTGGTATTCCGCAAGCTCAACTCGGAGACCGCCGAAGTCCACGTGTTGCAGCTTGGCAAGTTCCGCGCTAAAGACCGCGCCAAGAATGACATGATCCTGCAGCCGGACGACATGATCCTGGTCCAGCACGACAACCTTTCGAAGATCGAGCGCTACGTCAAGGTGGCCAACATCGGGGTCTACTTCGATCCGCTCAGCAGGATCAATTTCTAAAGCGATTGGCCTCATCCTGTATCCGGCGGAGCGGGTGTGCGGGTTCCGTCACGGCAAATCCCCTGAAGGTGTACAGGAAAGCGAAATCGCACAAGCCGTTTTCTCTCAAGGGAAACGGCCTCCACCACCGCCTATCGACTCCCCAGCATCAGGGAATTTGCTCCAGCGGAAGCCGCTCTCGAAGGGGGCCTGATGAAAGTGCTGCTGATGGCGTACGAATGCAGCCCCTATCGCGGATCCGAGTGGGCCGTGGGCTGGGGACGCCTGCTCCAGGCCTCCCGTGCAGCGGAAGCTCATGTCATCACCAGCGAGTCGAATTTTGCAGCCCTGAAGCGTGCGCGTGAAGAAGGGCTGTTGCCGGAAGGCGTCCACATCTACACACCGCCTCAGGATGCCCGACGGCGTAAGACGGAAGACCGGCCGGGCATGTTTGCCTACAACTACACCGCCTATCATCACTGGCAAAAGCTTGCCCTGAAGCTGGCAAGGGAACTGCATAGCCGCGAGCACTTCGACCTGGTCCACCAGGTGAACGTCTGTACCTTCCGCGAGCCTGGTTACACGTGGCAGCTCGGCATCCCGTATCTGTGGGGTCCGGTTGGCGGCAGTCAGGATTTCCCTGCAAGCTTCCTGACTATGCTTCCAGCGAAGGAAGCGTTCAAGGAAGCTGCCAGGAGCGTAAGCAACTGGCTTTCCCTGCGCTTCAAGAAGCGTGTGCGCCAGGCGGCCAGGAGCGCGGCGCGGATTGTCGCGGCAAACTCCACCAATCAGCGTGATTACGAACACGTCTTTGGAAGGAAGATCGACCTGCTTCTCGAAACCGGTTTACACAGGGTCGACGAGCCTGATCGCTCACGCTGGATCGAGCGGGTCGAAAAGCTTCAGCGCGGTGAAGAGTTGCCGCCGCTGCGCCTCTTGTGGAGCGGCCAGTTCGATACCCGGAAGGCTCTGCCCATCCTGTTACACGCGCTGGCACAGTTGCAGGGCAAGGTGCGATTCACACTACGTGTCCTGGGTGATGGCGCAATGCATGATGTCTGGATCCAGGAAGCCAGGAGCCTTGGACTACGCGTCGTGCTGGGTCACGATCGCGAAGCGGATAGCGTGAGCCACAACACGGTGGAGTTTCTCGGCAAGCTGCCGTTTCAGGCGGCGGTCGCGGAGATGAACTCCGCTGACCTCTTCTGTTTCACCAGTCTGCGCGATACCAGCGGCAATGTGGTGCTGGAGGCTTTGGCCGCGGGGGTGCCTGTTGTGTGCTTCGATCACCAGGGCGCCGGCGACATGGTGATCGATACCAGCGGCGTGAAGCTGCCGGTAACGTCACCCAAGCGTGCCATTGCGGATTGGGCGCATACCCTTCGTACACTGTCCGAGGATCCCGCGCGTCTGCTCGCATTGAGTGAAGGGACGACCGAGCAGGCCCGCCGTTTTCTGTGGAGCGCCAATGGCGACTGGATCAACGCGGCGTATCGCAGGCTTGCCGGTGAACGGGAGCCTGGAACCCAGGTGGAGAAGAAGGAGACCGTAAGCGCGTGACGCTGCTGCCCGAGGCCTCGGTCGCCGTCGAAGAAGAATCCCCGGCGCCCCGGCCGGGCGTGTGGCTGCGTGCACGCAAGTTCGCCAGCGGACGCCTCAGCTATGCGCTTGCCGACCAGGTCACTTACAGTTTCGGCAACATGGTGGTGGCCGCGCTGTTGCGCCGCCACACCTCGGAGTGGGAATTCGGAATCTACATCCTGACCCAGCGCGCGTTGGATGTGTTGATCCAGATGTGCAACAACGTCATGTGGGGCCCGTACATGTTCAATCGTCCGGGCCTTGCCAAACAGCGTCAGCGGCTTTATCTCGGCAGCATTTTTGCGGTGCAGATGGTTTGCTCCGCGCTCATGTTCCTGTTGTTGTGGGGCATCACCAAGTGGTGCAGCACGCCTTCACGCGGGCTGTATTACGGCGTCTTTCAGCCGCTCATCCTGACCTCGGCAGGGATCGTGTTTCGCGAATTCACACGGCGGATGTATTTCGCCGACCTGCGCATGAAGGAAGCGTTCTGGACGGAGGTTGCCACGGTCGGCCTGCAGATTGCCGGGGTGGAGTGGCTGTTCTATACGCACCGCCTCACGGTCCCGAACACGCTGCTGGTCTTGTCGGGTGCGGCCATTTTCGTGTCCTTGTGGTGGCTTGTACGCGAGTGGAATACATTTGTGATCCGCGTTCGTGAGATTCGCGAAGACTTCGTGCGCAATCTGAATCTCGGCGGATGGTTTGTCGGCAGCAACATGGTGTTTCTCGCCAGCTCACAATGGAATCCCTGGACGTTGAGTGCCTTGATGGGCGGCGCTGCCGTCGGTTCCTACTCCGTCTGCGAGCAGGTGGTGAACATTCCCCGTGTCGCGCTGGTCAGCCTGCAAAATATGCTGTCCCCGATGATGGCGCAGAAGTATGCCGACGGTGGAAAGCCGGCGCTGCACGCGCTGGTGAAAAAGTTCAACCGCATCCTGTTCCTGGGGGCGGCGGTTTGCGCACTCGGTATCATACTGATAGGGCCGAACGTGGCGAGAATCATCTTCAAGGACATTCCAGGAAATGCGCGGCTCATTCTCGCTGTGCTCGCGCTGAACTTCGTTGCCCTGGCGGCGACGCTTCCTGAAAGTTATGGGCTATCCGCCGTGAAGAAAGCCGGTCCAACCTTCTATGCGAATCTTGCTGGTTTTTCCGTGCAGGCGGTGACCGCCCTCTGGCTGGTGAAAACGCTCCATGTACCGGGCGCCGCGGCAGCGATGCTGCTGGGCAGTCTGGTGGTGATGGTGGTGCGTCACGTGTATTACAACCGCGAGGTGGCCCCGGCATGAGCGCTGTTCTTGCAGAACGTCTTGCGGTTGCGGAACGAAATCGGGCAAGCAACGAGTTTGAAAGCCAATCGTTCCGCGTGCGGCTGATCAAGATTGTCTCCGCGGTGTTGCTCGGTGTTTGTTTCTGGTTTTCCGTGCCGTACTATCTGCCGCTGAAGATGGATCCCGACCCCAAGAAGGCCGCGGCGAATGAAGCCGAGGCCTACGAAGGAAACTTCAGCCGGCAACTCGCGATGCCGGTCATCGCATTAGCTGCCGCCTATCTGTTGTGGCGTTTGCCCAAACGTGGACGCTTCGGCAGCAGACTGATGCCGATCGCAATCATGTATGTCGGCTGGGCACTATTGAGCGCTTCCTGGAGCACCGATCCATCCATCACGATCAAGCGGCTGGTTGTGTTTTCGATCAACTGTTTTTTTGCTTACACGGTCGCGCGAATTTTTACCGTGGTGGAGATGTCCCTGTTCGGCTTTGCGCAGACGGGCATTGTGGGGCTGATGTCGCTCTACGTCGACCTGTTTCACGAACACAATTTCGCGCCATTCGATCCCGACTACCGTTTCAACGGTGTGATGACCGCGAATTACCAGGCGATGAACCTGGTGGTCTGCATGGTCTGTGCTCTCACCCTGCTGCAAAGACGCCCGCACTGGATCAAGTGGATCGCGCCCACCATTGCCCTGGGGCTGGGACTCGTCTATCTCACCCGCTCGCGCCTTGGTGCGGTTCTGGGCCTCATCATGCTCACGATCATCGGGTTGCGCATTGCGAAAAAGCAGCTTCAGCCGCACGCACGCGCCATGCTGGTGGTGGCGAGCCTGACCATCGTGGTACCTGGGCTGATCTACGCGGTTGGACGCAATGGCGAGCAGGCTGCCCAAAGCGCCTTCATGATGGGGCGTACGGATACGGAGAACACCTCCAACCTTTCCAACCGCGCGCCTCTCTGGGCCGAGTTGATGGATAGCGTGCGTGACCGGCCCATCATCGGCTATGGGTATGAGGCTTTCTGGACGCCCGCGCGCGTGGAACGCATCTCCGCCGACCAGGGATGGATGGTGCCGCACGCGCATGACACCTATCTCGACCAGACCCTGTCGCTCGGCGTCGTGGGCATGCTGCTCTACGTGGGCATGCTTTTGGGTGGGGCGATCACGGCATGGCGGCGTCATCGCAGAAATCCGTCGGAGACATCGCTCTATCCCGCGATCCTGCTGACCTGGCTTGCGTTGACCGGCGTCGCGGAATCCGTCCCGCTGGACCCTTATCTTCCAACCCTTCTGGCTTACACGTGCATTGTGAAGATGTGCATGATCGAAGGCTCGGAAGGCGAAGCGGACAATCTCTATGGCGATGAGTTGATCCACGGTTTGCCGCGGGTTCCTGTGGCCGCGGCGATCGCGCCGCCTCAACCCGACAAGCCGGTGAAGCCCATGAAGCCCGAAGAACCTCGCCGTCTTCCGGCCCGGTCCACCGCTTTTGGGCGGTAGGCTACAACAGTGAGTGAAGCGATGCCAATCGGACAGCCTGCCATGAACGAAAGCGCTCTCGTCAGCATCGTGATCCCAACCTACCGGCGGCTGCCTGATCTGCGCCTCGCGGTCGCGAGCGCGCTCACCCAGACCTACAGGAACATCGAAGTCATTGTGGTCTCGGATGGGCCGGACGCGGAAGTGCGTGCGGCGCTCGAAGGCACTCATCCGCTGTTGCGCTACGTTGAGCTCGCGGTAAACAGTGGTCCGGCAGAGGCGCGCAATGAAGGCGTGCGTGCAAGCCGCGGTGAGTGGCTGACGTTTCTCGATGACGATGACACGATGCTTCCGGAGAAGGTGGAACACCAGCTCAGGCTCACCGACCGGAATGCGCCCAAGAAAATGATTTCCTGCCGCACCATCTATCGCCACGACGGTCAGGACGACGTGTGGCCGCGACGGCCGCTCGCTTCCGGGGAGGATGTGGGCGACTACATTCTTCTACGGCCTTCTCTCCTGGGCCGCCCCGGTGTCTTACCCATACAGTCGCTGCTGATCCATCGCAGCGTGATCGAACAGGTCCCGTTCACCACCCACAGCGATCACGAAGACTGGGCATGGCTTCTGGATGTCTGGCACCGCATTGGAGCGCGCATTGAATTCGTTTGGGAGCCGTTGGTGGTCTACAACATCGTGACGGACAGCATTTCGCGAAGCCGCCGGATGAATTGGCGTGACTCGCTGGCCTGGGCGGAACAGTATCGGCCGTGGCTAAGCCATCGCGCCTACACCTCCTTCCTGGCAACCAAGGTCGCGCTTAAGGCGAAGCGCGCTGGCGATTGGAAAGGGCTGCGCGAAATTGCGGGCCTGGTGGGAAAGAACAAACCGGGTATGTTGGACCTCATGTTCCTGGCCGGCATCTTCTTGTTGCCGGGATTCGTTTTGCATGCCGCCTGGAAGCGGTCGCTCTCGGCGGGTGGATCGAAGCCGGGTGTTACAGACGGGACCGGACGGGAAGCGCATTCCGCTTCCGGAACTGCGGGAGCCGCATGATGGCGCGTGCGTGGGTGATTGCGTTGCCGTTTGTCGCGCTGGCGGTTGCCGGCGCCGGATGGTGGAAGTCTCAGCAGGGAGACACTCCCGTATCGTCAGCGGCCGCGGATACATTGCGGCGCGCCGCAGCGGCTGCTCCTGCGCCGCGTGCGTTTTATGGAAGGCGACTGGAGCCGAAGGAGCCGGTGGTTCTGCATGGCGCCGGGCAAAGCGATGAGTCGAGTTTCGCGGCTTATAGCAAGGCCGTTGCTCCGGCGAAGCCGATGCTGACGATGAGCTATATCGACCTGCGCGAAGATGTGCCCTCGTACTTCGGACGGCTGCGGGTTGAGCTGGCGCGATATCCGGATCTGCTGATTCCGCAGATCGGCCTTTCCTTGAACTCGGACGATGCAAAGAAACACTACGAAGCGGACATTGCGCGCGGCGTCGACGATGCTCGATTGAAGCTGCTGTGCGATGGTCTGCGTTCGCTCGACCGGCCTGTGTTCCTGCGCGTGGGATATGAGTTCAACGGGCCGTGGAATGGCTATGTGGCTTCGAGCTATGTGGCCGCCTTTCGCCACATAACGGAAACCATTCGCGCTTGCGGGCTCGACAACGTCGCCATCGTCTGGGACTGGTCCGTGGGCGCCGAGCTCGATGCCGAATCGGGAGGCGCTAACGCGGCCGATGCTGCGAAACGCTACATGGCGTTTTACCCAGGCGATGCGTGGGTGGATTGGTGGGGGCTCAACATCTTCAGCGCAACGGATACCTGGACTCCCGCAACGAAGGCATTTCTCGCGGATGCGGAAAGGCATCGCATGCCGGTGATCATTGGGGAATCGACACCCAAGGGTCACTCCGTGCAGGAAGGCTCCCGCATCCTGGATGCCTGGTACAAGCCATACTTCGGGCTGATTCACACATCACCGGGCATCAAGGCGTTCTGCTATATCGACTGGGACTGGAGCATCTATCCTCAGTGGGCGGACTGGGGCGATGGACGCATTGAACAGGACCCCACAGTGCTGGGCTTTTACCGCGCCGAAGTACAGCGTCCTCTCTATGCAGGCGCGCGCAGCCGCGCAGAAACCCTGGCGCTGCTACGCGCGCATTAGAGCAAATTCCCTGATGCGGTGGTATCGATACGCGATGGGAAAGGCCGTTTCCTTTGGGAAAAGACACCTTAAAATCTCCGGCCCTGGGTACACCTTCATGGGAAATGCCTTAGTGCCCAGCCCCCAACGTGGGTGAGCCATTCTTGCTGACCGGACACAGATCTGAGCGCCAAAGGCGCGACGCTATACCAGCCTGGGGCGAAGCCCCAGGTAGGCTTCTACCCGAGGCACTAAGGGCTGAAGGCCCGCCCTATGCATTTGTGGTTGGATATAGGTCGGGCTTTCAGCCCTCTGTTCTCATCATGATCAACTACCCAGGCCTTCGGCCTGGGCTGGTATAGCGTCGCGCCTTCGGCGCTCAGATTTATGGCTGATCTACTGTCTACTGTTCGTTTGTAGACCGCAAAGCGGTTTCTTTACGCTCTCCATTCCGTGCCCGGAAATCCAGAGAGCGCAGGAAGGCCGAATCACCCGGCTTGCCGACCATGAATGCCGGCAATGCCCGCAGAAGCCCGGTCGTGTACCAGAGGCTGCACTGGACGTCCGTCTTCAGGCGAAGGTTACGTGTGAGTACCGCAAACGTCAGCAGCGGCAGGTCTCGCAGCAGGGTAGTGCCGAGACGCAGACAGGCCAGGCCCAGTAAATGCAATGTGCCCCGCCGCGCGAAGCGGCGGGCATCGCTGGCGCCCAGACGCAGCGAGGTCCAACGGAGATTGCTGCGCGACAACCGTGTTGCCGGAGTGATGTGCAAGGCCCGTGCCTCGGGCTGAAACCAGATCGAGTACCCAGCATTGCCTATGCGGTCGAAAAGGTCCGCGTCTTCCGCACCTTCGGTGAAGCTGGTGTCGTAGCCGTGCATGGCAAGAAAGACATCGCGGCGGATCAGCACGTTGTTACTGGCGGGGTCGATGCCACCGAATTTCGGTACATCGCCATCGAGATGCTCGCCCAGAATGCCGCGCACACGCGGACCCAGTTCGGCGAGGGAGCGATCAGGAGGCAATTGCAAGGCAAGAGCGCCGCTGACACAGGCTGCTCCGGTTTCTTCCGCCAGGGTACGCAGAGCCGCCAGCCACCCGTGTTCGGCCAATTGGTCGTCGTCGAAACTCGCCAGCCATCTCCCAGCCGCATGTTCTGAGGCGAGGTTACGTGCCGCTGCGACGCCCCTGCGCGGACCTGCAAGTATGGTTACGGGGACACCCGCACTTTGTTGAAACGTAGCCAGCAGCTCGGGGGTCTCGTCCGTCGAGCCGTCATCCACAATGACGAACTCCACCGGCGCAGACCAACCGATAGCCTCAGCGAGGAGACTTTGGAGCGCGCCACGAAGCAGGGGCGCACGGCTGCATGTAGCTAAAACGATGCTGGTGTCGATCGCTGGCAATGCTTCCGCTCAAGAGTGGAGTTCAGTTCAACGAACAACGCTCTTCTTGAAGCATAGTAGAGACCGGCGCGTCGCGTCACGATAGGCCCATCGACTGGTACGTACTACGTTTGTTCAAGCAAGCCGGGGAAACCGGAGGCTGCGGAAATCGGAGGGATGGGAATGACTTCGATCCTCCATGCCCGGAGCCGGAGATTTCATCGTGTGAGGTGCGGTTGTCATCCTGCTGATTTTTTCCGCTACCGCCAGGCTGATGAAGTGGTTGAGGGACGTACCTTCCTCGCGTGCAATCTCTGTGGCCTGCTGCCGCACAGAAACCGGCAAGCGGAGAAGAAAACTCTGCTTCCGCTTTTGTTCCTGATCCATGGTCGAGACCTTTCGAAGCCCTGCGTTACGGAGCCCCGCCCTTTTTTGATATCAGGGAGTCTCGACGGATCGTTCACACCATTCAATGGCACTTTCGTGTCATTACCAAGGTTTTGGCAGGCGTCGGAGGTGCCCTAAATGCTTAGTTTGCAAGGGTTTGCGTTGAGTCAAGAAGCACCACGGGGGGTGGCGCCCAGGGTGCCTGTCCGGGCATTTCACTCATCACGACCCGGTTGCGGCCCAGCGCTTTGGCTTCGTACAGCGCGGTATCGGCCCGTTGCAGCATGTCATTCATGTTGTCGCCGCATTCCGAGTAAGTTGCCACACCCACGCTCACGGTGATGCGTATCGCGCGTTCGACCGACTGGCTCGAGGTCGCGGGATCGGGGAGCCGCATCCGTGCGACATTGGTGCGGAGGCGCTCTGCAACCAGCATGGCGGCTTCGCAGTTCGCGCCCGGCAGCAGAGCGGTAAATTCTTCGCCGCCCCAGCGCCCAAGCACATCGATGCCGCGGATGGCGTTCTGCATATGCTCGACGGCGGTGCAGAGCACCTCGTCGCCTACGCTGTGCCCATAGGTGTCGTTGATCGATTTAAAGTGATCGAAGTCGATCATCAGGATGGAAAAGGGGGTATGCGCCCGCAGGTTGCGTTCGCGCTCGCGTTCGCACCAGCGCAGAAAGACGCGCCGGTTGTAGGTGCGGGTAAGCGGATCTGTGCTGGCCATTTGTTCCAGGCCTTCGGTCAGGGTCGTCGTTGCCATCCAGAAACCGCCGAAGCCTAATCCAAGTGCAATTGCAACAAAGACGGCGAAGGCGCCCACCGCGACGGCATAGTAGCTTTCCGCATCGCGAAAGAATCCCAGGCAGATTGCAAGGCTGCGGCCGATGTTGACGACAGCCACCGTGCCAAGCAGGGTGCTGCAGTACGCCACCGGAAGCCGCATGCGCTGTTTCGCGGAGGGCAGAAGCGTGATCACGGTCTGGCAGACCTGGGCGCCGATCAGCACACCGGAGAAGATGACCCGTCCGCGGCCTGTGCCGTGAAGGGCAATCAGGGTAAAGTCACAAAGCGTCTGCAGGATCATCAGGCATATGCCGAACCTGGGAATCCGCCAGTCCTTCTCCTGCAACTCCTGGAAGGTTATGTGCAGCAGGACAAAGGAGCCAAGTACGCACAGATCGGCGAGCACCACGGCGCCGAAAGCTGTCAATTTATCGGAAAACAGCAACAGCCCCGCGCCCGCGCTGCCCGCGGCAAATGACGCTCCGAGATAGCCCAATCCTCGCAGTAGCGGACTTGTCAGGCGTACCAGCAGCAGACCTAGGCTGCCACACCCGAGCATTACCGCACCGAGGATGAGAATCGCACGAATGGCCATATTTCAACGGTCCTGCTAGGCCGCACGCGTGCCTGAAAGCTTCTGCTGGGCCCTGGAGAACTGCCGCTTTCTGAAACGCTATGTGTCGTTATAGGGGAACCGGGATGGAAACATTACTGCACGGAAGTGGTATGTAACCAATCATTTGTGCCGTGCGACTAGCCCCTCCGGTCCATGTCCGGAGAGCAAAGAAGGACGGCCAGCCCTGTGCAAGCGGCTGGCCGTCAAGTGCGAAGCCGGCGGCGATTTAGTACAGAATCTTTACGCCGAACTGGATGATGCGCGGTTCGAAGGTGCTGGTGACCAGGCCGCCGGTGCTTGCAGGCTGACCCAGCGTACCGCCAACCGTGGAAGGCAGGAACAGGTTGGTGTGGTTGAGGATGTTGTAGAACTCCGTGCGAAACTCGACCTTCAGGCTCTCCACCGGGGTGGAGAACCTTTTGTTGAGAGCGAGGTCAGTCTGGTAGAAGGGGGTGGAGCGGCCCGGATTGCGAGTCGCATTGCCGAATGGGCTCAACACCGCGCCGCCGGTTCCGGTTGTTGGCGGAAGCAGGAAGGCCGCGGGGTTGACGTATTGAATGAAACCCGAAGCAAGCTGCTTGTTTTGCAACAGCGGAACACCGGCTGCGCGGTTGGGGCGGTAGGCGTTGGCGCCACGATAGTTGGCCCCGATAAGCGGCGACACGGCGTTGGTTGAGCTGGGGCTGTAGGTGATATTGAACGGCGTGCCGGCCTGCATGGTGTTGATCAGGCTGACCTGCCACCCGCCCAGGAAGCTGTCGACCACGCCGTTTGCCCCGGACATGAATTTGCGGCCATGGCCGAACGGGAGTTCGTACACCAGGCTGGTCACGTTGATGAGCGGGAGGTTGTAATCGGACTGGCTATAGTCCGCACTGATGTTGTTGCCGTCCTGCGGCGCCGGGGTATTGCCTTCGAGCGAAGCGCTGGCGTTGTCCAGCGAGTGCTCCCAGGTGAAGGAGTTCAGCAGTGTGAGCCCGGCCACCGAGCGCTGTTCATAACGTACCTGCAGCGCGTCGTAGTGGGAGTAGAACTCGTTGACCGCCGCGGTGATATCGGAAGGCCACTTGGTGTAAGGACGCGCGAAGCCCAGGGACGGGTTCTTCTGGTTGGCGTTCAGGAAGCCCTGCAGTTTGACGCCGTGGTTGCCGACGTACGCCACATCGATCAGCGTGTTCTTGGCAAGCTGACGCTGCAGGCTGAGGTAATAGCTTTCGACGTAGCTGTCTTTCGTGTTCCTGGGGATATACGTGATGTTGTCGGTTGCGGGGTTGAAGGTCGTTACCAGCGCGGAAGGGAAGCCCTGGTCGACCGTGGCAAAGCAACTCGGCGTGGTGCCGTTGACCGCGATGATGTTTGCGGGAAGCGGATTGCAATGGTTGGTGGCGGTCGGAGCGATCTGCGTAACACCCGCAAACTGTGCCTGCGGAGCGTTGATGGCGAGGATGTCGCCGGAACCCGCGCGGGTGTAGTGCACATAGCTCATGCCAAAGCCGCCGCGGATCGCCGTCTTCGGATCCATCGCGAAGGCGAAGCCGATACGAGGCCCGAAATCGGTGAGGTCGGGGTCCACAAGGGTCGAGCCATAGGCGCCCGAACCGGTGGTGGGGGTTATGCCCGTGCCGGTTGCTCCAGGCGTGATGGTCAGCACGGTCTGCGAAATCGGATCGAAGTTCGAAACGAAGTTGTTCTGCTCGGAGTAAGGCGAACCGTACTCCCAGCGCAGGCCAAGGTTCAGCGTCAGGCGCGGATTGACGCGCCAGTCGTCCTGGGCATACACGCTATCCAGCGTCTGGCGCAGGTGCGCGACGAAGTAGTTCGCCAGTGAATAGTTGTTGGGGTTGCCGAAGAGGAAGTCGGCGAAGTAGTTGTCCGCAACGGTGGAGGCGATGCTGGCGCAGTTGGTGGGATCAACAGGCGTCTTGACTCCGGCGACCGTGGTGCTCGGGCAAAGGCTGTAGCCTGCGGCGTAGCTGAAGGAGCCGTACAGCGGGTTGTTGTCGTTGACCGCCATCCAGACGTGTTCGTATTCGTAGCCGAATTTGAGGGAGTGCATGCCTTTGACCCAGGTGAAGTTGACCTTGGGGTCGAGCAAGGCGGGGTTCTGCCACTGTGGATTGGTGCTCTGACGGCCGAACGAGGTGAAGCCGCCATTGATGCTGGTCGAAGGCAGACCGCCGGAGACAACAGGATTGCTCGGCAGGCCGGGCACGGTGATGGAGTTGTTGCCGATCGACAGGGAATACTTGCCTGCCTTGGTGCGGGAGAGGCCCAGACGCGCGTCGAAGATCTTGTTAGAGCCTAGGAGGCGTGTGTAGCCCAGCGCGATCTGCTGATCGAGCACGCGGATGCGTCCATTGCTCTGGCCGTCGAGCGGGATCGGAAGCGGTGTGAAATTGACGCCGTTCTCTTTGCGGTCGCTGACACGCAGAAACCACGAAGTGTTGGGGTTCTGCTGGTAGTCGAGACGAAGATCGCCTTTATCGGCGTTGTCCGTAAAGGGGACCTGGACCGCGTAATCCGCCGTGTTGATGCCGGTGGTAGCCACACCGTTAACCGGAAGCCCGGGGATGGTCTTGAACACGTTCACGATCTGCTGCGAGATGGGATTGATGTCGCCCGCGGGGATCGCGGTGCCGGCCTTGTAGTGCTTGCCGGTGATGGGGTTCTGCACGTCCACGGCGAGAATGCCGTTGAGTTCGTTCTGGGTGGGGACGGTGAGAACGCTGAGAGGCTTGAGCGTCTGGCGGAAACCCTCGTAGTCGAGGAAGAAGAACAGGTGGTCCTTGATGATGGGGCCGCCGAAGTTCATGCCGAACTGGTTGCGATTGAAGGTCGGCTTTTTGAACGGTACGGGGCCGGATGTGCCGGCGGTCGTCGGCTTGAAGAAGCCTGCCGCGTTGAGGTCGGTGTTGCGAATGAACTCATACACGGTGCCGTGGTAGCGGTTGGTGCCGCCCTGCGAGGCCACGTTGATGGTTGCGCCTGAGGAGCGGCCGTATTCCGCGCTCTCGTTGTTGGTCACCACGGAGAACTGGGCAACGGAGTCGGGCGGCACCGCGATGATCTGGTTGTCGAACCCCTGGTTGCTTTCGCCGTACGCATTGTTGTCCATACCGTCCAGCAGAAAGTTGTTGAACATGCTGCGCTGGCCGTTGACGTTGTAAGCGCCCGCGCGTACCAGGCTGTTGATGGAGCTGGTCGTGGCGGCCGTCGGAGCCTGGCGCACACCGGTGACGAGGCCCAGCAGGTCGGAGTAGTTGCGGCTGACCAGCGGGAGGGCTTCCGACTGGTATTGCGTAATGGTCTGATCGCGCTGGCTGGTGTCGGTTTCGGCCTGCAGGGCAATGCCGTTCACTTCGACGGTGCTGACCGCTTCACCCACCGGCAGCGAAAGATCGATGCGCTGACGGCCGCCCACTGAAACGCTGATGTTGGTGGCCTTGGCGTCCGAGAACCCCACGTGCGAAATGACGATGTTGTATTCGCCAACACGAAGATCGGGAACTTCATAGGTGCCGGAGTCTGTGGTGGTGCGGGTGCTGACAACACCTGTGGCGGTGTTGGTGACTCGAACGGTTGCGCCGGAGACAACAGCGCCGCTGCCATCATGGACAGTTCCCACGATGCTGCCATTCTCAAACTGAGCGACTGCGAGTGTAGCGGGCAGAAGGCACAGCACGGCTGCCAGGAGACGAAAGATTGTTCGCATATCCCCGCAAGTTAGCGGGAACGTATTGCCCTATTTTGAATCTGCGATGAATGCCGCGTTGCAATCGACCGTTTTGTGAGGAAATTCAGATCGCTTGGCGATTCTCCTGATGGTGCTCAAGAGGCCGGAAATGCCTGGGCCGTTTTCTCCCAAGGAAAACGGCCTCCGATGCGGCTCGTTAAAACCGGATATCAGGAGAATCGCTCTGCGGAAGACCGGACCGATCTCTCGCCTTGGATGCGGGACTTCGAAGTCTGCATGAGAGTTTCTGCCGACCACGAGTAAAGGAGAGGGGTGATCATGGAGACGGTGCTTCCTGGAGAAGGTGCTTCGTGGAGACGGTGCTTCCTGGAGAAGGTGCTTCATCATCGAATGTGGAAGACAGCAGCGCTGAAGGCGCGTTCTATACCAGCCCAGGGCGAAGCCCTGGGTTAGAGCCCGGCAGAAAATAGAGGGCTGAAGGCCCGACCTATTCCTGTCTCAGTCCCACAAATAGCGTTCGTCGAATTCGACGCCATACTTCGTAAGGAACGCCCGGAATTCATCCTGGAATGTGTGCTTGGCATGATGCGCTTCCTGAGCTTCGATGTACGCAATGACGGCGTTCAAAATCGGCGGGACCAATCGAAAACGCCCCGTACCCGCTCTGCCAACTAAATTTGGTGAGGCGGGGTGATTGGTTTTTCACCCATATCGACGATGAGACTTTCAATTCTTCGATTACCTTCGAAATGCTCTTCGTACGGGGCAAGCGAATGGCGAGATGGACGTGATCAGCGACACCGCCCACACGGAAGCATTCACACTCTGCATTGCGGGCGACGGTCGCGAGATAGGGGAACAGGTTGGATCGAACAGTGTCATCAAGAAAGGGTACGCGATCCTTCGTGCTGAAAATCACGTGGACAAGAAGCAGCGCTAGCGATTGCGGCATGCCGAAAATTATAGGTCGGGCCTTCAGCCCTCTATTTTCTGTGGGGCTCTAACCCAGGGCTTCGCCCTGGGCTGGTATAGGGCGCGCCTTCAGCGCTTGGAACCACGCCTCGTTTTGGCTTTGTCGGCTGCACCGGCTGCACCGGCTGCACCGGCTGCACCGGCTGCACCGGCTGCACCGGCTGCACCGGCTGCACAGGCTGCACCGGCTATCGTGCAGACATGTTCGTCCCGCTGTCGACAAGGGCACAGCAACACGTCTTTAGACGCAGATGGGAGCTTGACCATCTCCTACTGCCCCGTTGGTGCGAGACGCAACGGAACAGGGATGAACTCGGTGGAGAGCGTGCGCGGATTTTCCGTGAGGTAGTAGGTGGGGATGTTGGGGTACTGTTCCTCGACCAGGATGAGCGTGCGGAAGTCGAAGCTCTGAATGTCAGAGCGCGACTCCATGTGATTGCGCTTCACCGCTCCGCATAGCGTGGTCACGAAGGTCTGCGGATCGACGGTGTGGTTCTGGTAGAGTTCCGCGGGAACGTTTGGGTTCTGCTGGCCGGTGGCCTGCGGCAGATGGTCGGGGAGGATCTTGGTTTCCAGATTGAAGTGAACTCGCTCTCCGGCGAGCGCTCGTTCCTTCGCATGCGGGTCGGACTTGCCCGGGCCGCTGCGGTAGTAGCCGGTATAGAACTTCGTAAAGCGGAAGACCTGCTCGACATAGGTCGGAACGTACGGGCTGATGAGATGCTCTTTGGCCGCAAACGCCACTGCAACCGGAGAGAGCGCGAGATCGTTCTTCTGGTCGGGGCCGAAGTGGAGCTTGTCGCAGATGAACTGTGCCTGCGCGTCCGGCATGGAGATGTCGCGGATGTACACGCGATTGTCCATCGTGTAAGGCGAGCCATCGGCCTTGCGGCACGACTGCGGGTTGAGGAACTGGTCATGCCAGATCAGGGAGACATGGTCCGTCGTGACGCCGGTATCGGTCTCGATCGTATCGATCAGGTTGTCGAGTCCGGATTCAAACGCCGGCAGTGTGTTCTCAGGGCGAAGTCCGCGGCCTCCGCGATGTCCGGAGACGTTGAAGTTCTTAAGTCGCGCCGCAGCTTCTGGCGACGACGAGCGTTCTTCGGCGACCACTTTCTGCAGCAGGTCGGGACGATCGGATATCAGACCATCCACACCGGTGCGGATCACCGCGCGCATCTTCTCCGGATCGTTCGTCGTCCAGGGAACCACGCGAATGCCCTGCGCCTGCAGAGCCGCAACCGGGACCAGGCCGCTGAGGACGGTGGAGTCCACCGGCGACAGCGCAGGCTTGAGCGCCTTATGCGCAGCGGCATGAGCCGCAGCGCGGTGCATCAGCTCCGCGTAGGGATTGGTGGCATCGGAGCTCTGTTGCGCGGCGAGCATAGAAGGGAAGAGAGACAGAATAGCCAAAGAGAAGGCGATACGCTTGCCGGTACGGTTCATGTGCGAAACAGCCTCGCACATTGAAATTACACGAACGTTAACGGTGAAGTAGGAAGTAGGAAGTAGGGAGTAGGGAACAGGGATCAGGGGAGTGGCGGCAGGAGTAGTGAGGAGACGAGGTCTCGCTCTTGCTTTTCTTGTTTGTCATCCCCGTAGGGGATCTGCTGTTTGTCCGCATCACCACAACTCTGTCATCTCGACCGAAGCGACGTAGTCGCGTAGCGGAGAGACCTGCTTGGGTTCAAGCCCCATGCATCGGGACAACCACATCGGGGTGGCCCATCCTTTGCGGCTTCATGCAAAGGGTGGGGTGCTCCTGCCGATGTCACCGGTCAACCACCACATGGTAGGTCTGGGCTTCAGTCCAGACATCCAACGTCGCCACGAATCCGTCTTCAGGCGCTAGGGGCATGCCATGCTGGAAATATGGGCGGGAGCGGTCGCGCTTTCGCGCGATACCCCACCCTTCGCAAAAGCGCGAAGGATGGGCCACCCGGCTTCTTGGCTTATCCACGGACCCGCGCGCGAAAAGGGCGAGAAACGTCTAGACAGGTTCCGCCAGCAGCGCGCCCCAGTTCAGCCCTGCACCGAACGTGATGAACAGCAGATGCCCGCTCAACGGCGAGGCCCCTCGAGATGCATGCCACTCCGCCGCCGCAATCAGCATCGATGCGGACGACGTATTCCCGTACTTGTCGATATTGACCGGGAAGCGTTCCATCGGAATGCCTGCGACCTTCGCCACACGCTGAATCAGGTTGAGGTTGGCCTGATGCATCACGGCCGTACCAACCTGTTCCGGTGTCACGCTGAAACGTTCCAGCAGAGCTTTCACCGCATTCGGAATTTTGCGTGAAGCCTGCAGGATCACGCTGCCGCCATCCATGTGCAGATGACGGTCTTCCATCTTGAGAATCTCCGCCGCGGAGCCATCCGTGTGCAGCGCATGTCCAAGGATTCTCGCGAAACCCTGTGCGGGATCGACCAACGCCGCGCCGGCGCCATCGCCGAAAAGAATCGCTGTGTTCTTGCCTTCGGGAGTACGTTCCACGCGGCGGGACATGATCTCGGAGCCGATGACCAGCACCGGACCCACCGCTTCGGCGAACTGCGCGGCCATCGCCAGCGCAATCAGCGAGCCGGCACTGGCGACCGGAACATCGAGCGCGGGCGTGGTGGTCAAACCCAGCGCCTTCGCAATTTCTGCTGCCGGGCCCGGGCAGTAGCGGTCGGGTGATCCGGAGGAGACCACGATCATGCCCAGGTCGGCGGCGGTTATGCCGCAACGAGCGAAGCAATCTTGCGCGGCCCTGGTTCCCAGCGTAGCGACGGTTTCGTCCTCGGCGGCATAGCGCCGCTCGCGAATGCCCGAGACGGAAAGGATCCAGTCCGGTTCGACTTCGCACGCAGCCGCGAGCTCATCGTTGGTCACGACGCGTGAGGGAAGATAGCTGCCGAAGCCGCGAAGAAAGGCCATGATCTCAATCGTCCTAACCGAGCTTGTCGACCAGATAGTCTTCGGTCTTTTCGATGGTGTCGAACTTGCGCGCGGAAAGATCGGAGTCGGGCACCTTGACGTTGAACTCCTGTTCCAGGCCGCTCACGAAGTCGGGCAGCGAAAAGGAATCGAGCAGACCTGAGCTGAACAGGCTCTCATCGGGTTCGGGATTGATCTCTTCACCTGCGACTGCGTGCAGGACTTTGAGGATGCCGGGGCGGTAGTCCATCGGAGGTGCTCCTTAATGAGGCTGAATCTGATTCTGGGGCAAGGTGGTTGGAGGCGTGGGCGGAAGCGCCGGCGCGTTGGCGGCAGGCATGTTGGCGGCAGGCATGTTGGTGGCAGGCGTGCCGGTAGCAGGCTCGTTTGTAGCCGGAGCGGGCCTTGCGGTTGTGCCGCGCAACGACGGAGAAACAGCCAGACCATGCGCGGCCCGGTAGCTATCGTAGCCCGAAAGCAAATCCGCCATCAGTGCATCTGCGAGCACCCGGTAACCTTCTGCATTCATATGGGTGTGATCATGCTGCGCCCAGCCCGCATACACCCAGCGCTGCATGCTGCCGAAACCTCCCATACGCTTCTGCGTGTCCCAGAAGGCGCAGCCGTGTGTACGGCAGACTTCGCGCTGAGCTTCGATAATGCGTTCTGTTCCCGTGAACGGAGCGAAGCCTCGCCGCCTTGCCGCTACCGAACGGTCCGCGGGGCCAAGAACCAGAATGGCAGCGTTGGGCAGTGCGGTATGGATCTTCTCAACGATCTGCGTGAAGGTCTCGCTGTAGGACTCGGTCGTCCAGTGAGCCGCGGCCGCTTCATTGGTGCCGTAGGCCAGCACCACCATCGTCGCGCCGGTCTTGCTCAGATAGCTGGAAAAGATGGGCTGGTTCCACTCCAGCACCAGCGGCGCCTGCGCCCCGTTGATGCCGAGGGCTTCCCAGGTCACGCCGGGTTGCAGCGTGGTGGTGCCCAGCAGTCGAACCGGCGCGTGGTTTTCCGTGGTCACGACGAAGTGGTGGTCCTCATAGCCGGTGGACGCAGGACAGTCATAGGTGAAAGCGCCGCCTTCAGGAACTTCACCGGCAGTCTCCACTTCGCCAACGCTGGCGCCGTTGTCGGTGACCTGCAGGGCTCCGCCGCCGGGCTGCTTCAGGAACTCGAGCTCAAAGCTGGCGCACGGTGTATCGAGCGAGATGGATTGCCCGGGCGAAAACGTGTTGATGGCAATGCCGCCCATCCCCAGCTCCGCGTCGCCGAGGTCGACGAAGTGCGTACCCAGGGTCGTCCATCCGCTGGACTGCCCACGCTGCGAACCGAAGATGCGGTAGCCGGCAAACGGATGGCCGGGATAACTGAACCCGATGCCGCCATTGCCGAACTGTCCCTGGAACACCCGGCGGGCTTCGCCCGTGAACATGTCGGCCGCGGTATGCGAGTCGCCGAATTGCAGCACCCGCAGGGTCGGTCCGCTGGGTTCGGCCTGGTGGGCGGCCAGCGCGTCGAAGAAGCTTTCCAGCGCGGACGTATGGTTCAGGGCGCTGCTGCCGTGCGCGAGCGAGTAGGACAGGTTGCTGATGGTGTCCAGGCGGGCCGTCGGATTGATCGCCTCATGCACCACGGCGCGCCCATGCGATTTCGTTTTGCCGCGCCGAGCCGGGGCCGCAGCATAGCTGTGAATGGTGGAGCGGCTATGACCTGAACCGATGTCATGCCCGCCACCGCGCGGTGAGGAGTGCGTGCTCCGTCCGCTGGTGCTGCGGCGCGTCGAGGACTGCGACGATGTGCCGTGATGATGAGTTGCCGGAGCGTGGCTGGTGCGCGAACGCTGGGTCGCAGCCCGCATGCAAAGGCTGCCGCTCAGGAGCAGCAGGAAAAGAAACAGCGCGCAGTCAGGGATGCTGCGGGGAGTCCGGCGACGGCTTGCCGGTCGTTGAGCGATCATTCTTCCCAGTATCGCCCGAAACGCCGGGCTGAGCGGTGGATGTTGGTAGCGCGGTGGATCTTGGCGCAGCGGTAGATGTAGGGTGAGCGGCGGGCGTTGCCGGCACGGCGGATGCCGGCTGAGCGGTGGATGGTGGGTTGGTGTGATTTTCGGGCGTCGCAGGCGCTACTGCTTTCGCAGGAGTTTTGGCAGGCTTCACAACAACCGGACACGGAGGCAGCGGATGCGCCTGCGCTCCGGCGGTCGGCACCGGGGCAGGCGTAGGTCCCGTTCCGGGCACCGGCTCCGTGGGAGCCGCCACCGTGCCGGGAGGCGTTAGCCCGGGATTTTTCGGCGGAGTCACAGGGCGGCAGGCCTGCGACGCCGGCGCGGTCCCGGTGGGCAGAATGTCGTTCAGTTTTTCCCAGCGCGTATAGCCGAGGTTGAGGTTGTCGATCAGCTCCTGCGCGACGATCAGCGCTCCCTGCGGTGTCGGGTGGATCAGGTCGGCAGAGACCAGGCGCGGCTTGCCGTTGTACCAGTCGGACATGGTGCCGTCGCCGCCCATGGCGTCAAAGGTGTCGAAGAACGCGCAGTGGAGATCGGCAGCCACGCGCTGCTGGATGGCGACGATGCGCGGGATGGTATCCATGGTGCGGATCTCGTTCAGGCCGGCGCGCTCGCCGCGGTCCATGGGGCTCATGATCATGATGGGCACGCTGGGCAGCGCCTTGCGCACCCGGTCCACCGCGAGCCGCAGCTCGTGTTCGTACTGCTTGTCGACGAACGCTCCGAAGCTGCTCTCATTCGTGCCGTAGTTGATGACCACCAGAGCGGGCGCGGCGTGCTGCATCTCCGTCGCCCAGAGGCCCGGGTCGAACGCACGCGACAGCACGGTGGTGGAAGCTCCGTTGAGGCCGAGGCTGTCGTAGATCACTCCGCGATCGCCGCGGCGGAAGTCGAGGCCGGTAAGAGTGACAGCCCCGTTGGGAGTCACGCCTACCTCTTTGGTCCCGGCCGGCAGATGCAGGCTGCGCGAGGTGGGAACGTTGGCGTCGCCGGTCGTCTCCACGGTTTCGACGGGAGTGCCGTCCGCGGTCACCGTGAAGGAGCCGGCGTCGGGCTCGGTGAAGTAGTCGACTTCGACGTCGGTTTGCGCGGCGTCGGCGAGCCTGAAGGTGCTGTGCGCATCCTTGCCACCCTCAAAGCGAGCCCCGCCCAGCCCATAGACTGCCTGGCGCATGGAGCCGACGGCAGTCAGCGACTTCCAGCCGTGGTCCGAAATGGTGACGTCGCGATGGCCGTACCAGGCCCAGGGTTTGGCGATCAGGTTGAAGCCGTGGCCCGCGTCGCCGAACCGTTGTTGCAGCAGCGCGCGCGTGTCGCCGGTGATGAGGTCGGCGGTGGTGGGGCTGTCGCCGTAGTGCAGCACCGTCACCACTTCGGGCTTGCCGGTTTCGAGATCGTGCAGCGCGGCAAAGAACGGGTCCAGGGCTCCGCTGTCGTCGATCAGGTAAGGAGAAATCGCCGGACGTCCGCCTGCTGCAACCGGGTGGGTCTTTGGCTTGGTTACCACCGGCTTGTGCGCCGGGTGCGAGGCCCGGTGCAGGTTGACCTTGAAGGCGTCGGCGAAGATGCTGGAATAGAGGCCGGTTGCCGGATCCTTGAAGCGGTGCCACAGGAACAGCAGGGCAAGCGTTGTTACGGTCGCGAGCGCGGGCTTCCACGGGAATCCGTTTCCCGTGGGCGAGGGCCGGTTCGCTCCGCTAGAACTTGCCATAGACGAACGGCGCCGAACCTTTGCCGGCGAGGTTTTGAATGATGAGGATCAGGCCGGCGAGCGCGCCTCCCCAGGCCCAGAAGGGCAGGCGAGTGGTGAGCTTTTCGGAACGGTCAAAGAGCGAAGGCGGCAGGCAGTGGACCAAAACCGCCGCTCCCAGCACCAGCAACACGCGTAGCGACAGGTTCTCCGCGCCCAGGGTGTGGGAGCCGATCTGGCGCAGAACCTCCAGCGCCTGCGGAACGCTTTCCGCACGGAAGAAGACCCAGCTGAAGCAGACGAAGTGGAAGGTCAGCAGACCGCCAAGCACCTTGCCCAGAACCGATCCGCCGCCGGGCGCTTTCACGGGAGCGCCTGCCGCAGCTCGCGCTTTGCGCCAGCGGACCCAGATGAAAACCACCGACAGGCCGATTCCATGCAGCAGGCCCCAGATGACGAAAGTCCACGCCAGCCCATGCCACAGCCCGCCCAGCAGAAAGGTGATGAGGAATGCGGTGCAATAGCTCAGGCGCAGCCACTTGCGGCTTTTGGGCAGCGACTCGAACAGGTAGTCGGTCAGCCAGGCGGAGAAGCTGATGTGCCAGCGCTTCCAGAAGTCCTGCAGGTTGACTGAAAGGTAGGGCTGGCGGAAGTTTTCCGGCAGGCGCAGACCCATCAGCAGAGCGATGCCGATGGCGAGGTCGGTGTAGCCGGAGAAGTCGAAGAAGAGCTGCAGCGCGTAGCCGTAGACGCCGACCAGGTTCTCCAGCCCGCTGTAGAGCGTGGGCGTATCGAAGATGCGGTTGACCAGGTTGTCGGCGAGGTAGTCGGCGATGAGCAGCTTTTTGACCAGCCCAATGCCGATCAGCAGGAACGCCCGGGCCGCCAGGTCGGTGTCCAGCCGGAAAGGCGCGGTCATTTCCTTGAGGAGTTTGCGCTGTCTCGGGATGGGCCCGGCGACGATCGACGGGAAGAAAAGCGCGGAGGCCAGGTAGGCCAAAAGGTCGTCGGTTGGCTTGCCGTCGCCCCGGTAGATGTCGATGGTGTAGCTGAGCGACTGAAAAACGTAAAAACTTAAGCTGAGGCGCAGCAGCCAGTCGAAGTGGTCGCCACCCACCAGGGGCAACACCTTTAAGGAGGCGAGAACGCCCAGGTTCAGCAACAGCGAAAGAATCAGCAGCCCGCGCCGTCCGCCGGCTGAGGCCTTTGGCATGCCGCGTGCCAGCAGAAAGTCGCAGGTGGCGAAAAGCGCCAGGGCCAGGTAGACCGGCCCAAACTTCAATAAAAAGAAGCAGTTAGCGGCAAGCAGGAGGGTCTGCTGTGCCCGCCGGCTCCCACGGAGCGACCAGAACAGAAGGCAAACGGCGACGAAGAAGGCGGCAAACGGGGGGGTACTTAGCAGCATAGGGAACCGGTATCTTCCCAGGCACGAACCAGGGGGAAGACCGGGTGCTCTGGAGTGAAGTATGACGCAGCATCGAAAGTTTGCATCCAACTCTGTTAAGCATCGCCATTTACTGTCTTGGGTCCCCTTGACAAACGGGTTCAAAGCTGGGTCATTTTTGGGTTTTCAGTTTGATGTAAATCTCTGAAATTGATAGGCTTAAGAGCGATGAGTAAGCTTTTAACTTCCAAGCGGTTTGTGCGTCGAACCATGGCGGCTGCGGTAGCTTTGCAGAGCCTGACCCTCCCGCTTCTGGCCGGCCCTGTTGCCGGTCCTCCCACGAAAACTGCAGCCACTCCCGACCACACTTCAACCCCTGTTCCGGGCAGGACCCAGTTCGCTCCGAACCCGGATAATCAGCTGGCCGCGTTCAAGACCTCGAACTCCCAGAGCTCCGGCTTCCAGCTCGCTCCGATCAAGGTCCAGTTGGTTGCCGCCAAGCCGCGCAACATCAAGCAGGTTGCAGCCAGGCTTTCGGGCCAGGTGGCGTCGAGGCTTTCGGGCATCGCGTCATGGTACGGCCGTGCACTCCATGGTCACACCACGGCCAGCGGCGAGATCTTCGACGAAACCGCCCTCACCGCCTGCCACCGCACGCTGCCCTTCGGCACCATCGTGAAGGTGGAAAACATGCGCAACCACCAGACGGTGGTCGTCCGCATCACCGACCGGGGAGTCCTGAACCCCGAGCGGGTGATCGACCTCTCCTCCGCCGCGGCAGAGAAGATCGGCATGCTCCGCGACGGCATCGCGCCAGTCCGGCTGAGCATCGTCCAGCAGTAGGGGGTGAGCAAGGCGGGTTCGCCCGCCTCGCCTTTCTGTCTTTGCCTTTCTGCTTTGCCGTTGCTCTTGTCCTTCTGGTTGTCATCCCCGCAGGGGATCCGCTTCTGCTGTTAACTGTTCGCTGTTGACTGACCGCTGCTCCTCTCCGTCATCTCGACCGAAGCGGAGAGACCTGCTTCTGTCGTTGCTGTTGCCTTTCTGGCTGTCATCGCCTCACCCCATTCAGGTCGAAGACCGCCTGACGGGGATCCGACCGCAGGGGATCCGCTCTTGCTGTTAACTGTTCGCTGTTAACTGATCCCTGCCTCTCCGCCTTTCGATTCTGGTAGACTAGGGCCATCGGCTTTTTGAGTGCTTCAGACCTCCGGTTTGCCGCTCACCCCGTATACAGCCGATTCTCACCGCCACAGGTTCGGGGCGTAGCGCAGTCTGGTAGCGCACCTGCTTCGGGAGCAGGGGGTCGTTGGTTCGAATCCAATCGCCCCGACCATTTCAAAAATCAATCTGTAATCGCTACGGCATTTCCCATGAAGGTGTACCCCGGGCAGAGATGTTGAAGTCGTTTTCCCCCAAAGAAAACGACCATTTCAGGCGTTTCGGGAGGGCATAGCATCATGGGAAATGCCTTAGAGCATTTTCGGTAATACCGTGGTCCCAGAAAGATTCCAGAAGGCCGTTTTCATTGGGAGAAAACGGCTTGGGCGTCGTCCGCTTGGTCTACACCATTACCGAAAATGCCTTAGGTCACGGCTGTCTATGTTTTGGCCGATTGCTACTGCAAGGGCCGCCATGAGCCCTGATCCGCAGGAATGCGGTAATCATGTCCCCAAATCCCCTCAAGCAGAACTGTTCATCCTCTGCTGTTGTTCGCTGGAAGCCAGGTCCCGGAGATCTCTTCTGAGAACCTTGCCTGTGGACCCCTTGGGCAGAGTGGCCAGGAAGACGATGCTCTCGGGAACCTTGTAGGCGGCGATCTTCCGGGCTGCCCAATCCATTAGCTCTCTATCTGTCACATGTGCGTTTGACTTCAGCGTCACATACGCGCGCACCCGTTGGCCCATGTCCGCGCATGGCACGCCCACCACTCCGGCCTCATAGACGGCGGGATGGGCGTAGAGCACATCCTCCACTTCGCCGGGAGAGATATTCGAGCCGCCACGGATGATGATGTCCTTGCTGCGGCCGGCAAACCAGAGGAAGCCGTCGTCGTCCCGCCACGCAAGGTCACCGGTATGCATGCCGCCGCCTCGCAATGCCAGCTTCGTATTTTCGGGATCGTTCCAATATCCCAGTGTCACCGCTCCACTGTGGACCACGATTTCGCCCGCTTCGCCAGGCGGCACTTCGTTGCCGTCGGGGTCCTCCAGGCGAATGCGCACATCGCCAAAGGGCTTGCCAATCGACCCCGGGCGGCGCTGGCCCTGATCGAACGGCTGGTTGCAGTACATGACCTCAGTCATCCCGCAGAGTTCGTCCACTACGACGCCGAACAACTCGTGGAAGCGGTTCTGCAGTTCCAGCGGGACGCAGTCCCCGCCTCCGATAAACATCCGGAGCGAACTGAGATCGTATGTTCCGGCATCCGGATAGTTGACCAGCGCATTCACCATCACCGGCAAGCCACCCGCATAGGTGATGCGGTTCTCGGCAATGCTGCGCAG
>DASYEV010000003.1:0-21269 GCA_036498835.1 Acidobacteriaceae bacterium
TCCCGGCATTACGGATGTAGAACGTGGCGTGGTGCTTTCCGCTCCTAACCTGACCGACTGGATCAAGGTCCCACTGCGGGACCTGATCGAGGCAGAGACCGGGATTTCGGCACTGGCTGAGAATGACACCAACCTGGCCGCCGTCGGCGAACACTGGATGGGCGCCGCCAAAGGTGTGGACGATTTTGTTTTCATCGCGATGGGAACCGGCGTGGGTTCGGGCATTTTTCTGCGCGGCCAACTGCATCATGGCGCGGCGTGGAGTGCGGGCGAGATCGGCTATCTGGGCGTACCGGGCATGCCGCGTGAAAATCCCCAGATTGAAAAGACGGGTCAGCTCGAGCGGACCATCGGCGGCGCCGGTATTGAAGAACTGTGGCACACGCATCTGGTCCGCTCCAATCGTACCCACGATGAGGTCTTGACCAGTTTGCGGGGCGCGGAGATTTTCGACCTGGCGGCACAGGGCGATGCCGATGCGATTGCTGTTCTGAATTACACCGCCGGCGTACTTGCCGATGCCATTGCGACGATCACGCTGCTGTTCAATCCGTCGCTGGTGATTCTGGGCGGGGGTGTGGGATCGCATGAATATCTGCGCCGCGAAACGGAACGTCTGCTGGCTGACAGCGACTTTCCGCACCCGGCGATTCGCACAAGTTTACTGGGAACTCAAGCACAGCTGTACGGGACCATTGCACTTTCTCTTACGGGCATTGAAGGCAAGTTGCTTTGTTGACGGCCGGCGGTCCGTTGGCTGGACCGTCCGGCATGACCGACGTTATCGCCGTCGGGCTTTTCGGATTCGAGGAGCGGAGCAAAACGCAGGACAGCCCGGCTTGAACGCAAGCCGGCAGCATTGGTTCCACCTTCAGGAGGCTTTATGAAGTCATATCGGTCGAAATACTTATCCTTCGCTGCCGCGTCGATTCTGGGCCTGGTCTTCGTGGCCCAGGGCTACTCTCAATCGCAGTCGATCAACGGCACCATTCGCGGCCAGATTACAGACGGGACGGGAGCGCCGGTCCCCAACGCCACGGTTGTGGTGAAGAGCGCCGACACCGGATACACCCGCACGATCACAACGGACACGGACGGGAACTATCTTGCGCCTAACCTGCCTCTCGGCACGTATTCGGTCGCGACGACCTCGGGCGCTTTTGCGCCCTACACCCAGCGCGGCATTCACGTCGATGCAGGCAGCGACCTGACGGTCAACGAGGCTCTCAAGGTCGGTACCGTTGCGACCGAAGTTGAGGTTTCCAGCGATGCGCCGATTGTGGAAGGCACGCGCGTCGATCTGAGCCGCACGATTTCGGAAGTTGAAGTGCAGAACCAGCCGCTGACCTCGCGCAATCCCTACAACTTCATCCTGTTCCAGCCCGGTGTTTCCGGCCACCCCAACCCGGAAAACGGTATTCCGCGCACGGTGAACACCAACGGCCTGGTTGACCGCGTGAACTACCAGCTTGATGGCATGGTGGATACGGAAACCGACCGCTACGGTCTGCGCCTGTTCGCCATTTCCGATTCCTACGTGAAGGAAGTGCAGGCGAACTCGAATGCGTACAACGCCGAGTTCGGGAACACGGCCGGTGTGATCTACAACGTCATCACGCCGGGCGGCACCAATCATCTGCACGGCATGGCCCAGTACATCTGGCGCCCTAAGGCTGCGGCATCCTGCCCAATCCTTCAGAACTGCGCCACTGTTCACAAGCCTGACCTGCATGTGGACGACTATGTTGCCCAACTCGGCGGCCCGGTGATTCGCAATCGCATGTTCCTCTTCGGCGCTTACGAAAAGCTGAAGCGCGCGAACCCTGTCGCCTCCACCATCAATGCGGCAACGCAGAGTTTCCTGGTTGCGAGCGGCATCAGCCCGACTATCTTCGCCGCGGCGCCCCAGGTGCAGCGTGCGCAGTGGGTGGATATCCGCGGTGACATCAACATCAACCAGAAGAATTCGATGTTTGTCCGTTACAACTATTTCCGTAACACCTACCCCTACAACACCAACGCCGGTGGCCTGTATGCGCTGGACGCGGCATCGGACTTCCGCGATCGCGCTCACATCATCGGCGCCCAGCTCATCACTACGTTCAAGCCGTCGCTGCTGAATGAGTTCCGTGGATCATGGCCGTATCGCAACGAAGCTCACATCAACAGCTCCACGACGGGTGCGGGGCCTATGGTCACCATTGGCGCCGCGACTCTGGCAGCGCCGGTTACGGTTGGAACAACTGTGATTCCCGCGGGAAGCTATAGCGGCGTCAACTTCGGCGGTTCGAACGGTGTCGGCGATCGCTTCCAGGAGAAGATTCCTTCCTTCAACGACAACGTCACCTGGATCGTCAAAACGCATCAGTTGAAGTTTGGTGTGGCGTTCCAGAAGAATAACGATACGCAGCTTGCGGACGTGTACACGCAGTACACATTTGCTTCTCCGCAGCAGTACCTCTCCGCGAAGCAGGGGGCTACGCCTCACGTCTATTCCTCAGTGGCCGCTTCCATCGGCCGTCCCGGCGCCGGCTATCAGTCCGTGTTCGTAGGCTTCTTCGCTCAGGACACCTGGCAGGTCGCACATAATCTGACTCTCAACTACGGTGTGCGCTATGACCAATACCGTGCGCCTGCCGGGCAGGCCAATGCACCGTTTGCCTATACGCAGAGCTTCCACAGCCCGAAGGGCAACTTCGCTCCGCGCCTTGGTGTCGCCTACACGCCCTTTGCCCATACCGTCATTCGCGCCAGCGGCGGCATCTACTACGAGTCGACACCGACGAACACCTGGTACAACCCGCTGTATAACAACGGCGCGTATGGAACCGGCTCGTTCATTTACAGCAGCAGCGGTCTGAGCACGGAGCCGGCTCCTGGTGTGACCACTTGCCAGCCTGGTTTCCCGAACTCGCCTGCTGGTGTCATCGCTGGATGCCCCATTGCTGTGCAGAGCATCTATGCGCTGTCGCCCAACTTCAAGAACGAGTACACCTGGAATGGAAATCTCCAGGTTGCCCAGGCGTTGGGACATAACGACCAGGTCACCATTGGCTATGTGATCACGCAGGGGCGCAACCTGCAATTCCTGCGCAACCTGAACCTCATCAATCCCATTAACACCCTGGCCGATGGACGCCCGGTCTATGCGTCCGCCGTTTGCCTGGCCACGACCACAGGAACACCGGCTACCGGCTGCCCGGTGAACGCTACGCCTGGCACCGGCGGACCAGCCAGCCGTCTGTATCCGCAGTTCAATAACATCACGCTGATCGATACGGGCTCAAACTCCAGCTATAACGCTCTGATTGTTTCCTATGAGCACCGCATGTCCGCCGGTCTGACGGTGGCGGCGAACTACTCATGGTCGCACTCCATCTCCGATACGCCGGAAGCTAACACCTACGAGTTCAGCACGCCGGTGGAAGATCCCAGCAATCCGGGCCGGGATCACGCCAACAGTTCCATCAACCGTCCGAATGCGTTCACGCTTTCTACCGTCTACGAACCGAAGACGCACTTTGACAATAAGTATGTCAACGGAATCTTCACCAACAATCTTTTCGCCGTGCTCGGCAACTTCTCATCAGGCGACGAGCAGAGCATCACCACGACAACCAAGCTGAATGGCGATTCCACCGCAACCAGCCGGCCACTGTTCATTGGCCGCAATACTCTTCGGACACCGCTCATTTCCCAGGTGGACATGCGGTACACGCGCACCTTCGCGACACTGTGGGAGCATGTGAAGCCGCAGGTCTTTATTGAGGCGAACAACCTGCTGAATCGCAGCAACTTCACGACGATCAACACAACCGCCACCGTCACAGCGGCGGGCGTTATTACGGGAACACCCTCCCTGGCTCCGACCGCCAGCGTGCTGGAAGCGCGCATTCTGCAGTTCGGCGCCAAGGTGCAGTTCTAAAACCAACGATGCGAAGGGCGATGAAGCGGAACGTGCTTCGTCGCCCTTTGCACTTTTCCATGTACGCCACGAGCCTATGAACGCCGCTTCGAAATTCCCCGCAGCCGTTTACCGCGAAACGGTGCTTGAGCAGATATTCGCCGATGCGAAGAGGCTCCTTTTTAACTCACTGCTCGAGATCGATTATGCGCACCTCGCCATGCTCACAGAGCAGGGAATTGTGGAGCGCAATGTAGCCAGGGAGTGTCTGCGTGCACTCGACACACTCGACACCAATGAAATCCTGACGACCAAGTTTGATGGAACGTTTGAAGACCTGTTCTTCCTGGTAGAGCGCAAGCTGATCGAGCTGTGCGGCGAAGAGAATGCCGGCCGCATCCACACCGCGCGCTCGCGGAACGACATCGACATGACCATGTACCGCATGGTCTGGCGCGAACGTCTGCTGCAGGTGCAGGAAGCCACGCTTGCCTTGCGTCATCGGCTGATCGACCTGGCGTTTGAGCACCGCGCCGCGCTGATGCCGGCGTATACGCACAACCAGCCAGCGCAGCCCACCACGCTGGGGCACTACCTGATGGCGCTGGTCGAAATTCTGGAGCGGGACGCCAAGCGGCTGCAGGGTGCTTATGGCCGGGTGAACCGCTGCCCGCTGGGCGCTTGCGCGATCACAACCACCGGCTTTGCGATCGACCGCAACAGAACCTCCCATCTGCTGGGGTTCGATGGCCTGCAATCCAATTCCTACGGTGCGATTGCGGCAGTCGACTATGTTGCGGAAAGCTGTTCGGCGTTGGCCGTGATGATGCTTAGCCTGGGACGGTTTGCCCAGGACATGCTGCTATGGAGCACGGCGGAGTTCGGCTACCTGCGGCTTTCCGACGGCTACGTGCAGATTTCGAGCATCATGCCGCAGAAGCGTAATCCTGTTCCGCTGGAGCACGTTCGTATTCTGTCGTCGCGCGCGTTGTCCGAATCGCAGGCGGTTCTTGCGTCTCTGCACAACACACCGTTCGCCGATATGAACGACAGCGAAGACCCTCTGCAGCCACTCGTGGATATGGCTTTTACGGATTGCGTGAGGGCGCTGATGCTGATGGAAGGCGTTCTTTCCGAGGCGGAGTTTCATACGGACAAGATGAAGGTGCGGGCACAAGGCGGCTTCCTTACGGTGACGGAGCTTGCCGATACGCTGGTCCGCTCCACGGGGATTTCGTTCCACAAGGCGCATACCGTGGTCAGCGCGGCCGTCCGTGCTCTGGCAGGCCAGTTCGATCGCGACAAGGTGGTCGAGTTCGTGGTGCGAGCGCTGAAGGATGAAGGCGTCTCACCACCCGAGCCCGACGTGTTGCTGCGCGCTCTGGATGCGGAGAACTTCGTCAGGATCCGTTCGATTCCCGGCGGGCCCGCGGCGGCGGTTTTAGAGCGGGCGATTGCCGATTCGCGCGCGAGGTATGACCTCGACAACGAGCGTCTTTCCAGTACCCGTGAGCGTCTGCAGGTGGCTTCCCAGGAGCTTCACGCAGTTTCGTATACGCTGCAGAATTCTTAGCCGGGCTTTATGGTTTCAAGCGCCAACGGCGCGTACCATACCCAACCTGGGGCCGAAGCCCCGGGTTCGGTTCTAAAGCAACGGGAGCTCTGAAGGACCGATCTATGTGCAGGCGAATAGGCCGGGCCTTCAGATCTCGAACTGTCTTTGGCGCGCCTTCAGCGCTCCGTAGGTGACAGGGTTTGTGGTGGGAAGGCCGGGACAGCAGGTCTCTCCGCTGCGCTGGCGGTTCCTCTCATACTTCGCCTTTTCAAGATCAGTGGAGACCGTTTTCGTTGGAGGAAAACGGCTTGATCACCCTTATTTCTCCTAACACCTTGAGAGGAACCGCCACACGCTTCGGTCGAGATGACAGAGCTGAGGTGGAAATGCCGGGCAACAGATGCCCTTCGGGTCGTGGTCCCTGTCAGGCGGTCGTTGCCTGAACGCGTGAGGCGATGACAAACAAGAAAGCATAGCAGTGGTGATGAGAGGGTTTGGTGGGTGGGGTGTGGGAGCAAATTCCCCGTGCGACTTCGCTTAGGGGGTGATAGAAGAAAACGAAAGCGGTGATGACGATGCGTGTTGCGTATGTGGAATGGCCGGAGGGTTTGTTAGTAGAGGATCCTCGATGGCCGGCGTTGCAGGAGCGCATCGCTGCCGTGGAGCCTGATCTTTTGTTGACCAATGAACTGCCCTTCGGTCCGTGGGTCGCAGCAGGGGCTGTCTACTCGGACGAGGAAGCTCGGCGAAGTGTGACCGCGCATGAGCACGGGCTGGAGGCGTTGGAGGCTCTAGGCGTACCGGCGATTGTTTCAACCAGGCCAGTGCTGTATGGAGAACGCCTGGTCAATGAGGCTTTTGTGCTTGCGGAGGGCGTGCGCCGGCCGCTGCATCGCAAGCAGTATTTTCCGAAGGAGCCTGGATGGTGGGAACGCGAGTGGTATGCGGGCGATAGTTCGGGCTTCCAGGTTGCGGAAGTGCTGGGCATCAAGCTCGGCGTGCTGATCTGTACGGAGGTGATGTTCAACGAGCACGCGCGAATTTATGGGCGGCAAGGCGCTTCGTTGATCCTGGTGCCGCGGGCAGCGGGTGCCGATGTTGCGTCGTGGCAGATTGCCGGGGCGATGGCTTCGCTGGTGTCAGGTGCGTATGTGGTGAGTTCGAATCGTGTGGGCAGCGGCGCAACTGGGCCGGTGTTTGGCGGCGGCGGGTTTGCGTATGCTCCGCCGGGGCGGGTGCTCGGTGTCACGTCAGCGGAAGATCCGGTCGGCGTGTTTGAGCTTGACCCAACTGTGGTGGCGCGTGCGCAGGCTGAGTACCCATGCTACGTGCGGGAGCAGGGATAGGACGTCGCATGGTTGCGAGTTCGCGCAAGTCATCAGCGCCGGCTACAGGCATGGGCGGGAGCGGCCACGCCTTGCGCGATGCCCATTCATGGCGGTAAAGCTGCGATGAATGGGGCACTAGAGATGGTTGGCCGGGCGTTTGCGAGCCTAGGAGCGAATGCTCTCGCTGCCGGGCGCCGGAGTGGTGCGTCTTGGCGGAGGGGCGGAAGGGAGCGGACCCAGCGGATCGACGTACTCGTCGTCGTAGATTCGCTGCTTCGGCTTTTTGAAGAGAAGAATCAAGCCACAGATCGCTAAGAACACACAAAGGAACGGCAACCCGACCAGCAACCAGGAGACGATGGTGTCGTTGTGAGTGTGAACGGTGCTGTCGATCGACAGCAGGCGTGAAGCGATAGGAGGCAAGCCTGCTATCGCGCAAAGGATGATCACGATAATGGGCATCGAGATCACTCCGCCACGTCTGTGGCGATGACTAACAGGTGACGGGTCGGAAACCTGCCGCATAGACAATTACCCCCGAAGTAACCACATACTGTCGGGACAATGATGCACCTTTTTCCGATCGAAAAGCGGCGTATGAAGAATTAAAGTTGAAGGTTAGATATCGCAGATGATATCGGTCTCTTAATCGGTGCTTAATCGGCAAAAGCCGCAAATTCACTGCCCAAATCCGTCTACAACCTTTGTTGCAAAGTACCAATTGCGACATCATTTTTGATTGCATCGCAAACGCGGTTCGCGCTACGATACGTCGGAATCGGTGACCAAGGTCACGTAGAGGACGTGTGTATGCAGAGAGGATCACGCTCGAATCGCGCGACAATTCTGGTCGCGGATGACAACGAAGCCAACCGGGAACTGCTGTGTGACATGCTCGACGATCAGGGCTACCGGGTAGTGTGCGCCGAGGATGGCGATGAAGCTCTCAAGGCAATCCATTGCGAACCCGTAGACGTGGCCCTGCTGGATGTCATGATGCCGGGAAAGAGCGGATACGAGGTCTGCGAAGCGATCAAGTCGCAACCGGAAACCAGGCTGATTCCAGTGATATTGGTCACGGGGCTTTCCAGCATCGATGAGCGTATCCAAGGCATCAAGGCCGGCGCCAACGACTTTCTCAGCAAGCCGGTGAACAGTCTCGAACTGATGGCGCGTGTGCACTCCCTTTTGCAGCTCAAGGAATTTACGGATGAGTTGGAGAATGCGGAAACCGTGCTGTTCAGCCTCGCGCTGAGCATCGAAGCCAAAGACCCCTATACCCGCGGTCACTGCGACCGGTTGTCCGAGTACTCCATCGCCCTGGGGAAACGGTTGGGACTTTGCTATGAAGACTGCATGGCGCTGCGGCGCGCCGGCACTGTCCACGATATCGGCAAGATCGCGGTGCCGGAACATATCCTGCTGAAAAGCGGTCCGCTGACTTCCGATGAGTGGGCCGTCATGAAACAGCACCCTGCCACGGGCGAGCGTATTTGCGCTCCGCTCAAGTCTTTTCGGCCGGTGCTTCCTATCATTCGCCACCACCACGAAAAGCTGGACGGCACCGGTTATCCCGACGGTCTCCGCGGCGATGAAATTCCCTTGACTGCGCGCGTCCTGCAGATTGTGGATGTCTATGACGCACTGGCGACGGACCGGCCGTACCGCAAGGCCCTTGCGCCGGAGAAAGCGATTGCTACGATTCGAGAGGAAGTGAATCGCGGATGGTGGGAGAAATTTCTGGTCGACGAGTTTGAGTCGCTGCTGGTAGAGGAGCTGATTCCCGGGAGCCAGGAGTTAGCCGTTGGTCACTAGAGGCTTCGATCCCCCACCTCGGTCTCGACAGTTTTCCATGCGTGCTCGCGGCCACGCCGCTGCAGCCGTTCTGTGTTGTGTTCTTTTTGCCGGAATCATCCCGCTTCACGGCCAGAACTCGCATCCCGCAGACCTCAACACTCTCAGCCTGGAACAGCTTGGCAATGTCGAAGTGACCACAACTTCGAAAGAGCCCGAGCAGATATGGCAAACGCCTGCCGCGATCTATGTAATTACCCAGGAAGACCTGCGGCGCTACGGAGCCACCACAATTCCCGAAGCCTTGCGTCTTGCTCCCGGCGTGGAGGTGGCGCGCATCGATTCCGATCACTGGGCCGTGGGTGTGCGTGGGTTTGGTGGCGAGTTTTCGAAGTCGCTGCTGGTGATGATCGACGGCCGCAGCGTGTATTCCCCGCTGTTTGCCGGTGTGTACTGGCAGGTGCAGGACACACTGATGGAGGACATCGACCGCATTGAAGTGATTCGCGGACCCGGTGGAACCATCTGGGGAGCGAACGCCGTCAACGGGATCATCAACATCATCACCAAGAAGGCAAAGGATACGCACGGCTCGCTGGTTTCCCTGGGCGGCGGCAGTGTAGACCAGGGCAATGGAAGCTCGCGATTCGGAGGCACCCTGGGCAAGGACCTCGACTATCGCGTCTATGCCAAGGGCTTTCTGCGCGGGCCGGAGCTTCACCCTGACGGCAAGAACTTTGATGAATGGCGCGCCGGCCAAATCGGCTTTCGCGGAGACTGGCAGCCGAATCGACGGGACAGCGCAACATTGCAGGGCGATTTTTATATTGGGCGCGACGGGGAACGTGTTGCCGCGTCGTTCTATAACCCGCCTTCCATGAAGGTGATCGATGCGCCTCACAGCACGTCGGGGCAGAACGTTACCGGCAATTGGCGCCGCCAGTTCAGTGAGAACTCGGATATTGAATTGCGTGGATATTTCGACCGCACCACGCGTTTCAGCCCGCAGTTGGATGAAGTACGGAACACATTCGATCTGGACCTTCTGTATCACGTGCGTGCGAAGGGCCGACAGGATTTCCTGTTCGGCGTGGGCGGACGCTGGAGTCCGGACGCGATTACGCCGAAGTACGCAACGCTGGATTTCACGCCACATAATGAAACAGACAGCATCTATAGCTGGTTCCTGAAGGACGATATCAAGCTCCTGCCGTCGAAATTGTCGCTGGTTCTGGGTTCCAAGTTCGAGCACAACAACCGTTCCGGTTTTGAGGTGCAACCCAACGTTCGGCTGTTGTGGACGCCTTCTGAACATCAAACGTTCTGGGTGGGCTCAACACGGGCTGTGCGTACCCCCTCGCGCCTTGACCAGGACCTGCAGCTGACCGACTTCCTTTCGGCATCGCCCGCTATTTTTCTGCGGGTGGTGGGAACGAAGAACTTCCGCTCCGAACAACTGGTGGGCACCGAAGCGGGATATCGCACATTGCTTGCGCGCAAGCTTTACCTGGACGTGGCAATCTTCCGCAATTACTACAACTACCTCTATGGATATGGACAGGGCACAGGGTTTCTAGAAGTCTCTCCCGCTCCCGCGCACCTGGTTCTGCAGGAGCCGCTGGCCAACGCCTTGAAAGGAAATACGGCGGGAGGTGAAATCACTCCCGACTGGAGACCGGTGAACTGGCTGACGTTGAAGGGTTCGTACGCGTATCTGCACCTTTACGTCCACGACCGGCGCGGCTTTACCGACACCCAGAACACGGCTAGCGACAACGGTTCCAGCCCGCATCACCAGGTTGTCGTGCAGCCGATGTTCAATCTGCCGGGGCATACCGAATTGGATACGACCTACCGCTACGTGAGCGCGCTGCCAGCTCAGAAGATCAAGGCGTACCATACGCTCGATACCCGCTTCGGCTGGCATGCAACGCACGACCTTCAGTTGTCCGTGGTTGGCAGCAACCTGCTGCAGCCACATCACGCGGAATTCGGAACGGATGTCAACACGATCGTGGGCATCAAGCGAAGTGTGTATGGTTCCGTCGTCTGGACCAGATGAGGGGCCAGGCAGCAATCCTCAAGAAGCTGGCCTCAGGAACAAATCGCGTACTTCAATTTTGAAAGGGCACAGGGTTCGCGGAGCTGCTTGAATCGCATGACGCGCTTTCTTCCAACACGCGACCTTGCTTGCCGGATGCTGCTGCTCGCAGCGGTCGCGGTGATTGCCGTGCTAGGGGATGCCGCGACATCCTCCGCGCAGGCCTCGACGCCCAGTGAGTACCAGGTGAAGGCAGCCTACCTCTACAACTTTGGAAGATTCGTCACCTGGCCGGCGATTCCTGCAGCGCAGGATGGCAGCTTCACGATCTGTGTGCTTGGACGCGATCCGTTTGGAGCCACGCTGGATGCCGCCGTCGCGGGCCATCCACTGGGCGGCAAACCGGTAGCGGTGAAACGCATTGCGCACCCGGAAGAAGCGTCCGGTTGCCGTATCCTCTTTATCGATTCCGAGAAGGCTGGAAGCCTGAAGGAAATTCTTCCCGCGCTGAGTCATTTGCCGGTCCTGACGGTGAGCGATATGCCGGACTTTTCGCAACGGGGCGGCATGATCCAGTTCGTCCTGGAAGATAGCAGGGTTCGTTTTGAAGTAAATCTCACGAATGCTGAAAGTGCCGGACTGACGATGAGTTCGGAGTTGTTGAAGGTTGCGTCCGGCGTGAAGGGAAGACCTCGTACCGGACCGGGGAACTAACGATGCTTCCATCTCAGGGACGCTCCATTTCGACGAGACTCAGCTGGATGAATGCGCTGGTGACCGGGCTTGCCTTGCTGCTGGCGTGCCTGACATTCACCGGCTACGATCTGATCACCTTCCGCAGCGCCGCGATACGCAGCCTGTCGACACAGGCGGAGATACTCGGCTCCGGCAGCGTTTCAGCGCTGCTGTTCAACGATCCCCAATCAGCCGAACACACACTGGAAGCCCTGCATGGCGATTCGGATGTCAAGTACGCCGCGATCTATCTGGCCAACCAGAAGCCGTTTGCAAGCTATGTAGGCCCCCACTGGAAAGGCGAGGATGCGCCGCCCGCGTTTTCTGCGGTGGAGCAACACTGGGCGGCGGGCGACGAGATCCGGTTGCTGCAGCCGGTGATGATCGATGGCGTGCCGGGCGGATATATCTATATTCGGGCGCGTGTTCCAGGACAATGGCGGCACATCTTTCTGTATGCGGGCATCGCGGCGGTTGTGTTGCTGGTGTCGCTATCCGCGGCGCTGCTGGTTGCGTCGTTCTTCCGGCGATCGATTGCCAATCCCATTGTTCATCTCGCGGAAGTTGCGCGGATTGTTACCCGCGATAAGAACTATGGAGTTCAGGTCCCACCGGTCAAGGATCAGGGCGAGTTGACCACGCTGACGGAAGCGTTCGCCGACATGCTGAAGGAGATCAAGCAGAGCGAAGATGCGCTACGCCTCGCAAACGACCAGTTGGAAGCGCGGGTAGAAAGGCGTACGGCCGAACTTTCCGCGGCGAAAGCGGAGCTTGAAGAGTATTCCAAGTCGATCCTGGCGGCGAAGGAAGAGTTGGAGCGGGCCAGTCAGTTCAAAGACCAGTTCCTTTCGACGATGAGCCATGAGCTGCGCACCCCCTTGAACGCCGTGCTGGGCTTTTCGGAAATGCTGCTCGCCGAACGCTACGGCCCGCTGAATGAGCGGCAGCAGCGTTATGTCAACCATATCTACAAGGGCGGCGAGCATCTCCTGCGCCTGATCAACGACATTCTGGATATTTCGAAGATTGAGGCAGGCAGGCTGCAACTGGACATCGAAAATGTGCCCGTCAAGAGCTCGTTTTCGGAAGTGGTCGCTGCGTTGCAATCGCTGGTGGACAAGAAGTCGCAGACGCTGATTGTGCACGAGTCGGCGGAGCTGAACGTGCTGGCCGATCCGGTCCGCTTTCGCCAGATCCTGATGAACCTGCTGGGTAACGCCATCAAGTTCACACCCGCCAATGGAATGCTTGAATTGGGAGCGAAGCGGATGGGATCCTCTGTACGCATTGAGGTGCGTGATTCGGGGCCGGGAATTCCCGCCGACGAGCAGGCACGGATTTTTGAAGCTTTCCATCGTTTTCGCCATTCGGATACGGCTGCGGAAGGCACGGGTCTGGGGCTCGCGATCACACGCAGGCTGGTGGACCTGCATGGAGGAACTCTGGGCCTGGAGAGTGAACCGGGACACGGAAGTTGCTTCTATTTCACCCTGCCGCTGGCCGCCGAACCGCAAAAGGATCTGTTGCGCAGGTCCGACATCGCATGGAACTCCGAGGGCATGCGTGTGGTGGTGATTGAGGACGATCCGGCAGCCGCGCAGCTGCTGGAGTCGCAACTGTCTTCCGTGGGGTATGAAGTCTCCTGCTGTGGCGAACCGGAGCGCGCGGTGGAAATGGTGGCCGAGATACAACCGGCGGCTGTCACATTGGACCTGGTGATGAAGCCGGTGACAGGCTGGGAGATTCTTTCGAGCTTGAAGAGCGATCCGCGAACGGAAAATATTCCGGTTATCGTGGTGACGGTGCTCGACCAGAAGGAAGCGGGGGCGGTGCTGGGCGCGGATGGTTATGTTGCCAAGCCCGTTGATCGAACTGTCCTGCTGGAAACCGTGGAACGCTGCCTGCAGCATCAGGGCGCAAAGCAAGCCACACGGCCGATCCTGGTGGTGGAGGACGATACGGCGACGCGCGAGTTCATTGTGGAAGCGTTGTCACGCTGCGGGTATCGTGTCGATACAGCGTCCGATGGCCTGCAGGCACGGACGTACGTGGAAAACACTTTGCCGGAGCTTGTGGTGCTGGACCTGATCCTTCCCAGAATCGACGGATTTCAACTGCTTGCCGAGTGGCGCGGCGAGGAGCGAACCGCCGACCTTCCTATACTGATCCTGACCAGCAAGGATCTTTCCCAGGAAGAACGCGAGTATCTGCGGGCGAATGTCGGAGCTCTGTTTTCCAAGCAGGAGCACTGGCAGGGCGCGTTGATTCGTAAAATGCAACAAGTCGTACCCTTGAGTAAGGCGAGCTGAACGTAGATATGAAACACCGCATCCTGATCGTGGAAGATAACCAGCCAAATATGGAACTGCTGAGCGATTGGCTGGATGCCGAAGGTTATGACGTCCTGTGCGCCACAACGCTCGAGGAAGGCTTCGCTTCGTTCAAGGGCGATCCGCCGGAGGCTGTACTGCTGGATGTGCAGTTGGGCAACGCCAACGGCCTGGACCTCGCGGAATGGGTTCGGAAGGAGCCCGGGCTGAAGCACATTCCCATCATTGCGGTCACCGCCCATGCCATGGTGACGGACAGAGAACGCGTGATCCAGGCAGGCTGCAATGCCTGTATCTCCAAGCCGATCAGCTTTTCGTTGTTGAGGGAGCAGTTGGAGTGGTGGCTAGGTAAATTCCGCGCGACGATGTGAAAGGATTGCGCGTTTGGAAAGCGTGGAGCCCTTGCGTGCTAAATTTCATCGTGTGGAGATCTTCGTGGCGTGTTTTGCATGGAGGTTGGCACGTTTTGCATATCGCGAGGGCGCCTGGGCGTCTTAGAGTAAGGCCATGTACAACGCGAAAGCCTTCTCCGCTGCCAGCGCGACATCGCCGCTTGTGTCTTCCACGATCGTGCGGCGCGATCCAACCGATACCGATGTTCAGATCGAAATTCTGTTCTGCGGCATCTGCCACTCCGATCTCCACCAGGTGCGTAATGAGTGGAGCGGTGTGATGCCGACGGTTTATCCGTGTGTTCCGGGTCATGAAATTGTTGGGCGTGTGACTTCTGTGGGCCCCGCGGTTACGAAGTTCAAAGTTGGCGATATTGCCGCCGTGGGCTGCATGGTTGATTCGGACAGGACCTGCTCGGAGTGCAAGGCGGGCCTCGAGCAATTCTGCGCCAATCTGACACTGACCTATAACTTTCCTGATAAGCACACCGGCGGTGTGACGTACGGCGGCTACTCCGACAGCATCGTCGTGGATGAGCACTTCGTTCTGCGTGTGCCTTCCAACCTGGACCTCGCAGGTGCGGCGCCACTGCTCTGCGCGGGTATTACCACCTTCTCGCCGCTGCACCACTGGGGTGTCACCAAGGGCAAGAAGGTGGGCATCGTCGGTCTGGGCGGTCTGGGCCATATGGGAGTGAAGTTCGCGCATGCGCTGGGAGCGCATGTGGTGCTGTTTACGACTTCGCCGAATAAGAAGGACGACGCGCTGCGTCTCGGCGCGGACGAGGTGGTGATCTCGCGCAACAGCGACGAGATGGCTAAGCATGCGGGAAGCTTTGACTTCATCCTTGATGCGGTTTCCGCCGATCACGACATCAACGGTCTGATTGGCCTGCTGCGCCGCGATGGCAACATGTGCCTGGTGGGCGCGCCGGAGAAGCCGCTGCAAGTGGCGGCATTCAACCTGCTTTTTGGCCGCCGTAGTCTTTCCGGTTCGCCAATCGGCGGCATTGCCGAGACCCAGGAAATGCTGGACTTCTGCGGTGAACACAACATCACCGCCGATGTGGAAGTGATTCCCATCCAAAAGGTGAATGAAGCTTATGAGCGGTTGCTGAAGCAGGATGTGAAGTACCGCTTCTCGATCGATATGACGTCTCTGAAGAACGAGTAATGGAGACAACATAACGATGAGCAAGCACTTTCGTGTGGCAGCACGACTGCCAGTGAAGTTGGAGGAGTTGGGAGTCTCTGTGCCCGCGATTCTGCGGAGAGCAGGGCTCCCGGCTGCTCTGTTTGGTGAGCCGCGCGTACTGCTCACAACGGAAGAATTGTTCTCCTTTTGGCGGGCTGTGACGGAAATCAGCACAGACCCTGCACTCGGACTGTTGCTGGGGACGGAAACGCGTGTAGAACATTTCGATCCGATTGCGCTAACGGCACTATCCTCTTCGAGCTTTGGCGAAGCGATGCGTCAGACCGCGCGGTATAAGCAACTCGCTTGTCCGGAAGAAATTCTTCATCACACCAAGGATGGTGAGTGGAGTATCCAGTTTCGATGGCTGCTGGCGGATGACATTGAACCGGAGATGCTCACCGACCTTTGTTTCGCCTGGGTACTGACTATCGCGCGGCACGGCACGGCTACGAACATGTCGCCGGTGCGGGTGGAGTTCGCCCGGCCGAGACAATATCGCAAGAGTCTGGAGCGCCACTTTGGATGCCCGGTTGTTTTTGGGGGTTCGCGTGATGCGATTGTGTTTCGCGCGACGGATGCGGACCGGCCGTTTGTGACCAACAACGCGGAACTGTTAGCGATGCTGGCTCCGCAACTCGAACAGGAACTCGAACGAAACAAAGGTGAGGAGACGTTTCCGGAGCACGTGCGGGCGGCGATCCAGAAACGGCTGACAGGACGGCGGCCGAAGATGCAGGAGATAGCTCGCGAGTTGCATATCAGTTCGCGCACGCTGCAGCGGCGGTTGCAGGAGGATGGATTGAGCTTTCAGCAGGTGCTCGCGGAAGCCAGTCACCAGATGGCTCGGCATTACCTGGCGAATCCCGGACTGGAGTTGAATGAGGCGGCGTACCTGTTGGGGTATGAAGACGCGAACTCGTTTGTGCGGGCGTTCAGGCTTTGGGAAGGGATTCCGCCCGCGCATTGGCGGGAAAGTCAGTGGGCAAAAGGGCAGTTAACCGCGAATAGTTAACAGCGAACAGTCGCTATCGCGGGTCGATCGGGAAGGGCTTACTTTCCACAGTGCCGTAAACCGGTAGTCCTGAATCAGGCTTCAGTTCCGGGGTATGGGCTCCTGCTTCGCGAGGCTCTGGGCAACATGTACGAGAAGCAGATCTGCCGCGGGGATGACATAAAGATCAAATAGGAATCGGAGCAGCTGCGAGAGTCAACTACACTGGCGCGTATGGAAGCCTTTGTGTTTCGACGCTTGCTGCAGCGCGTGACCCCGCATTTTGCGGTGTCGTTGGGGCTTGTGATGAGCTTCGCCAGTCAACTCCCGGCGCAGGTGCTGCCCAACTTTCCGTCAATTGCGATCAACACCGATCACAGCATTACCTTCCGCTATCGTGATCCAGGCGCCCGAGAGGTTCTTTGTTCCATTGAGAATGTGGCGAAGCCTCTGCCCATGCACAAAGACGCTGAAGGTATCTGGACGGTGAGGTCTACGCGTTTGCCAGCGGGCATCTACCGCTATCACTTTGAGATCAATGGTATCTCGCTGCTGGATCCTGCCAATCCAGTGATCTCGAACTCATTGATGCGGCCCGCCAACATGGTGACGGTTCCAGGCGACGGCCCTCAGCTTTGGGATGCGACGGAGGTGCCGCATGGTGATGTACATCACCACACCTATACGACCTCGGTGGTCTTAGGTTTGCCCGGCAACCAAAACGACTACTACGTCTACACGCCGCCCGGCTATGATCCGCGTGCAAAACGCTATCCGGTGTTGTATCTCCTGCATGGCTGGACGGATTCTTCGTATGGGTGGCTCCATAACGGCCGTGCCAACTTCATTCTCGACAATCTGATCGCACAGGGCAAGGTTCGTCCCATGATTGTGGTGATGCCGATGGGGTATGGCGACCTCGCGTTCATCCATAGCCGGATCGACGTGTGGAAGGATACGCCCAGCATCGACCACAATACCGTGCTCTACACGCGGGCATTTCTTTCTGAGGTGATGCCCAGGGTGGAGTCCGCGTACAACATCTCGAAAGATCGCAACGATCATGCGATCGCCGGGCTTTCGATGGGAGGCTTGGAGGCGGTGACCATCGGCCTGGCCCACACTGATCACTTCGCTTCGGTAATTGGTTTGAGTGCGGCTGTACAGCGTCTCGATTTCGCAAAACAGTTTGCGGGGCTTGATCCAAAGGCTGCTGACCTGAGGCTACTGTGGATTGCGTGCGGCACGGAAGATGGGCTGATCGGCCCAAACCGGAAGATGGTCGCGTTTCTCAAGGAAAAGGACATGCCGGTAACCCAGGTGGAAACACCGGGAATGCATACCTGGCTTGTTTGGCGGGATAACCTGATCCACTTTGCTCCCCTGCTGTTTCAGCCGGCGAAATCTTAGTAATGAAGTTTGATCAGCACCGTCTCTTGATAATTTGCTACTCGTCGCCAGCCTTTGTCGCATAGAAAATAAAAGATCGTTCGACTCCGATTGCGGGGTGACCATAGAGTCTGACTGCCATGGCTTGTGAATGCAGCTTCTGCGGGCTATCGAGGAGACGTTGCCTCAATCCGATCTCAGTACTGCACAACGCCTGGCGAGAAGATCTCTTTCGGCGTGGAGTGCTGACAATGCTGCGCATCATCCAGGAGGGTGATGGTAGCCGAGCTTGCCAAGTGCTGCAGAGGCAGGCAGATGTTACGTCCGTGAGCCTGCCTTAAAATGATGGCAACATCCGACGTTGCTTGCTTACTTGGTCGATTTCTTCGCTTTCGCCCAGCGAGCTTTTTGCGCGGCGGCAATTCTCGCGCGGCCTTCCGCGGAAAGCTTGTGTTTGGCTTTTTTGACGGGAACTGCTGCCGCTTTTTTCGGGCGGCCGCGCCCCGGTTTCGTTTCACCGCCAACCAGGAGCTTGCGCACCTCCTGGAGCTTCGCGATTTCAGTGTCAATGGTTGCAAGAATCTTGGAAATATTCATGGCGAAAGTCTACATGAGCTAGGCTCAATCCGCAGTAGCGTAGATAGGTTCTCGGACATTTGTACGGGACGAATGCCTGCAATCAGACATGGTCGGGTGATATCGATGCTAGATGGAGGGTTCAGAATATCTCGAAGGACCATTCCGGATTTTTATTATGGAGTTACAGGGCGAGTAATTTTCGCATGACTACCGTGGTATTTCGCAGCCTCGCTGGATGAAGTCTCTTTCCTGCACTTTCGGGAATTGAGGTAAAAGATGTGTTGGATTACTCGAGGAGTAAACGAGGCAGAGGGGGGATGATCGTGCCGAAGTGGAACCGGTGTTGGAGTGGATCCGTTGCCGCAGGAGCAAGCGTGAACGAGTCCTTCGGCAGCACTGATTGCAGTCATGCGTCCGGATTAGTGATGGTGACGCCGGTGATGTGCGCGGTACACATAGTGTCCGATGAGCCAGCCCGCTGCTGAACCCAGCAGGGTGTCGGAAGGGAAGTGCTGTTGACCGAGCACCCGTGTGAGGCTGACGCCGGAGGCGAGTGTATAGATTGCTGCCTGCTGCCAGGGTTTCGAATATTCACCCGCCAGCACCGCTGCGGAGGACCACGTTACGATACTGTGGCCCGAGATGAACGACGGATCCGAAGCCGCGTCGCCCGTTAAGAATCGTCCCCGCGCATTGTTGATGTTGGGACGCTCGCGGAGTGTGACATATTTGATGGCTTCGTCGAAGACGTACGCGTCGATCATGGCCTCACCGCCGAGCAGGCCCGCCTCGCGTGAGCGCTCATTGTGGTTGAGCGAACCTACGCCGAAGAGCAATACGGGGACGCCGACCGCCGCATCGCGAAGGACATCCGAACTTGTGCTGTTGGCCTGATTGAAGGATGGATTGCGACTCACCACGTCACGCATCACCTTCGTATCGGTGGCCAATGCGGCAGCTGATGCGCCAGCAAGTGGCAGCAACCACCGAAGGTCATTCTTATGGATCGAAGTCGGCGACTTTACGATATGCAACTCGTCGCCGAGGAATCGCAGCGGGAGTCTTTTTAGCGTGAGTTCGCTATTTGCAGGCCGTGTCCCTGGTTCGTACGCCTCGTTGGATGATTTGGCGTCGCTGCCTATGTTCGGTATGGGCGCGTCCGGAAGAATGGAGGGAGTGGAGGCAGTCGCGATGATTGTCGAAGGTTGGAGGTCGACGTAGGTCTGTCCAAAACTGTGGGCCGTAAATACGGCGCAAAAAATGGCGAAGGTTGTGAGAATGCGGTGTAGATTCTCGATTCCAGTGCGATTCAAGCTTCCCATTGCTGTTGGCCCCATTTTCTCCGCGGTTTGTCGTTTCCATTCGCACGATATGCGAGGACCGCAGTGTCGCTCTACTTTAGAAAGAGTCGGCTTAAGCAGAACTGAAGCATCGACGGTGCGACGGGTTGCTTGTGGATCGCATGAACAATGGGGTTCTGAGGCACCATCCGGTGGTGACGGTGTGCCTGTTTTGTATCGAACAATGAAGCAGGGGACAGGGATGATTGTCTCTTTGGCGAAGCATGCTGTTGGGTTGACGGAGATAGATAAGGAGACTCAGCAGGGAATGTCGGGGAAATAAGAGCGATGGTTGCGTCTTGATCGGATCGTGCTTGAGCTGATCGTGACAACGGTCCGAATGGGTTATGACGTGACTGACATTTGCACTGGTATGCGAGCTTTTGCCTCCCACCGAGCTCTTTTTGCAACGTTATCGATACGAGGAATTCTGCCTCAGGCGGAGCGAGCGTGTAAATCATTTTGTGTAAGCGATCTTTCCATCTAGTTTTTAGGAGGAGATCGTATGGTATTTGATCCGAAGTTGATCGATGAGTTGCTGAAGGATGGCCATTCCGTGGAGGCGATAGCGGGGGGAAACGGTCTATTGAAGCAGTTGACGAAGGCGATTCTGGAGCGGGATTTATCGGCTGAGTTGACGACACATCTGGGCTACGAGAAGCATGAGGCGTCAGGCCGGAACAGTGGCAACAGCCGCAACGGTACAAGCCGGAAGCAGTTGAAGGGCGAGTTTGGCACGGTTGAGATTGAGGTTCCCCGGGACCGTGCATCAAGCTTCGAGCCTCAGCTTTTGCCCAAGGGTCAGACGCGCTGGCATGGGTTCGACCACAAGATCCTATCGCTGTATGCGCGTGGCATGACGACGCGCGAGATCCAGGGCCACCTGGAGGATATCTACCAGGTGGAGGTGTCTCCTACGCTGATTTCCAACGTCACCGAGGCGGTGCTGGAGGAAGTTCGAGCCTGGCAGTCGCGTCCGCTGGACGAGGTCTACGCGATCGTCTATTTGGACGCTCTGGTGGTGAAGATGCGTGTCGACGGGCGGGTAGAGAACCGTGCGGTCTATGTGGCGATCGGAGTGAACCTGGAAGGCTGCAAGGAGGTCCTGGGGCTCTGGACGTCGGCCAACGAGGGGGCGAAGTTCTGGCTGCAGGTTCTGACGGAGCTGCACAACCGCGGGGTTCAGGACATCTTCATCGCCTGCGTGGATGGGCTGAAGGGCTTTCCTCAGGCGATCGAGACGGTGTTCCCGAAGACGACGGTGCAGTTGTGCATCGTGCATATGGTACGGGCCAGTCTGAACTTCGTGAACTGGAAGGAGCGGTGGGTGGTAGCCGGCGATCTGAAGGCTGTGTACCGAGCCGCCACCGAGGACCAAGCCGTCCGGCATCTGGACGAATTTGCCAAGAAGTGGGACCGCAAATACCCGATGATCGCGGCGCTGTGGAGGCGCAACTGGGTGGGGATCGCTCCCTTCTTCCAGTTTCCCGAAGAGGTGCGCAAGATCATCTACACCACCAACGCGATCGAAAGCCTGAACATGAGCCTGCGCAAGGCGATCAAGACCAAGGGCTCATTCCCCAGCGAAGATGCCGCCCTGAAGGTGATGTATCTGGCGCTTCGTAACCTGTCGGCAAAATGGAAACACATCCAGGGATGGAGGCTGGCGCTCAACCGCTTCGTGGTGTTGTGG
>DASYEV010000004.1:0-6834 GCA_036498835.1 Acidobacteriaceae bacterium
CGCCACCCGATCCATTCATTTCCTGATCCCTATTCCCTGATCCCTGATCCCTATTCCCTATTCCCTGTTCCCTGTTCCCTGTCTTTATCTACTTCGCCGCAAGAATGTCCATCTTCTCGATCTGAATCTCGTTCGAAAAGAGGTCGGGAGCATTGGCCATCAGCGCCTTGGCGATCTCGCCATTCATGTGCGCATCGCGGCCTGCCTCATCGGCAAAGGTATCGAAGACGCCGTACACGCCTGGGGCGATTTTCACGCCAAACCACTTCACGGTCTGCGGCTCGTCGGCTGTCGCCATGGCGGCCCCCTGGCTTAGAAACGCCTCAACTTCTGCTTCCTTGCCCGGTTTCGCCTTCAACATCACCCAGATTGCCTTCGTCTCCATACATCACCTCTCTCTTTCGTTAAATGCAGCGAGACCATGATGCCAGAGTGCGCATCACACGTTATGAACAGGAGATTGCACGATGACGCGTCGCCGCCCCTCGCTCGCCAAAGGATTGCTCGCCGGTCTTGCTGCCGGAATCGCCGCTACGCTGGTGATGGATCAGTTCCTTAACCTCGTATCCAAAACCGAGGAAGTGTATGAAAAGCAAAGGAAGCTGGGTGAAGGCGAGTCCTCCTGGGAGATTGCCCACGAACAGATCCTGGAGCAGGAGCAGGCGGCAAAGTCCGAAAACTCCACCGAAAAACTGGCGCGGCGCCTGGCGCAAGCCACCGGAAACAATCTGCCTCGAAACCAACGTAAAACCGCCGGGCAGGCTGTGCACTATACCTTCGGCACCCTGATGGGTCTGGTGTATTCCGCGGCTGCCGAATGGTTGCCGGAGGTCACGACCGGTGGGGGCACAGCGTTTGGAATCCTGCTGTTTCTAGCTGCCGATGAAGTCGCTGTGCCGGCATTCAAGCTGGGCCCGCCGCCTACGCAGGACTCGGCGGGGAACCAGTTCGAACACGGCGCCGCCCACGCGGTCTATGGCGCGACACTCGAGCTCAGCCGCAATCTGGTTCGGCGCATGCTCTGACGTCCGGCCCTTCGGAGCTGTAAAAATCGACATCCTTCTATCCGGACTTTGCCCGCGCAATCGCTTTCGGAGTAGCCTTGTACATGGAATGATTCGTCCGACCCTCCTCCCCAGGCTTCTCTGCACCTTTGTTCTTGGCGCGGCTTCCACAGCCGTTCTGGCGCAGACCGGTTCTTCAACGCCACTGCCCGATGCTCCCAGTGCCACAGCGCAGGTCCAGGCGCCGGCCGTACCCTCCGGCCCAACCGTGATTTTTGACACCTCCATGGGCCGCCTCACCTGCAAATTCTTCAACAAGGAAGCTCCGGTCACCGTCGCCAACTTCATCGGTCTCGCCACTGGAACGAAACCCTACATCGATCCAACAACTGCCCAGAAAGTTACCGGCAAGCCGTTCTACGATGGCACCGTTTTTCATCGCGTCATTCCCGAGTTCATGATCCAGGGCGGCGACAAGATGGGGAACGGCACGGGCGATGCCGGCTACTTCTTCGAGGATGAGATTGTGCCCTCACTGCGCTTCGATGTTCCGGGGCGTCTCGCCATGGCCAACTCCGGCCCCAACACCAACGGTTCGCAGTTCTTCATCACCGAAGTTCCAGTCCCTCATCTCAACGGCAAGCACACCATCTTCGGACAATGCGATGAGCACAGCGTACTGCTGGTCGCCACCATCGCGCGTGTCGAACGCAACTCCGAAGACAAGCCCACGACTCCGGTCGTCGTCAACAAAGTGACGATCGTGCCCGAAGGTTCACCTGTACCGCCGCTGCCTGCGACACCTGGGACCGCACCCGTGGCTCCCTCCGCTCCCGCAGCGGCAGCCGGGCCGGCCGCGCCGCAAACACAGGGACAGCCATAAGCGCGACGTAAGCGCTATCTACTGAAATGGAATCGCATCTGAATTCCTTAACTTGTTCCAAGGAGAGACTCATGCCAACTACCGCCACCTTCAACACTTCGGAAGGCACCATCGTCTGCAAGCTTTTCGATCAGGAAGCACCCGAAACCGTCGCCAACTTCATCGCCCTGGCCGAAGGCACCAAGGAATGGAACTCGCCTTCCAAGAAGGGTGACAAGCTATACGACGGCACCATCTTCCATCGCGTGATCCCCGAGTTCATGATCCAGGGCGGCGATCCCGAAGGCACCGGAATGGGCGGCCCTGGCTACCGCTTCGCCGACGAGACGAAGGGCTCGCCCCACAACTTCAAGGAGCCGGGCAAGCTGGCCATGGCCAATGCCGGCCCCAACACCAACGGCTCGCAGTTCTTCATCACCGTGACGGACACCAGCTGGCTGACCGGCAAACACACCATCTTCGGTGAAGTCACCGAGGGCTACGACATCGTGGAGAAGATCAGCCACGTACCCACCGGCTCGCAGGACCGCCCGAAGAAGCCAGTGGTGCTGGAAAGCGTCGTCATCACCCGCTCGTAAAGGCAGGGATCAGAGAACAGGGATCAGAGATCAGAGAACAGAAATCAGAGAAGGAAAAGGCCGGGCAAAATGCCCGGCCTTTCTCGTTCTTGCTTTTCTTGTTGTCATCCCCGCAGGGGATCTGCTTTTTCTTCTGCGACGCGGAACCCTTTACGCGACGCCGATCACCGTGCAGAGCTCACGCACAGCCTCTGCACTTTTGTTCAGTGCAGCCTGCTCGTCTTCAGTCAGCTTGATTTCGATGATCTTCTCCAGGCCCTTGGAGCCGAGCTTGCACGGCACGCCGACATACAGGCCGGTGATGCCGTATTCGCCCTGGAGATACGCAGCGCACGGGAGGATCTTCTTCTTGTCCTTCAGAATGGCTTCCACCATTTCTACGGCAGCAGCAGAAGGCGCGTAATACGCCGAACCGGTCTTGAGGAACTTCACGATCTCCGCACCGCCGTTGGCTGTGCGCGCTTCCAGCTCCTTCAGACGCGTGGGTTCGATCAGTTCGGTGATGGGAATGCCTGCAACGGTCGAATAACGCGACAGCGGCACCATCGTGTCGCCATGACCACCCAGAACGAACGCCGTCACGTTCTCCACCGATACCTCAAGCTCTTCGGCGATGAAGGTGCGGAAGCGGGCGGAGTCCAGAACACCTGCCATGCCGATCACGCGCTCACGCGGCAGACCGGCTTTTTTGAACGCCGTCTGCGCCATGGCATCCAACGGATTCGACACGATCACCAAGATCGCGTTGGGCGAAGCGGCCACTGCCTTTTCCACCACCTGCGACATGATGCCGAAGTTGGTATTCAACAAATCGTCGCGGCTCATACCCGGCTTACGCGCAATGCCCGCGGTGATCACGACGATGTCTGAGTTCGCGGTATCCGCATAATCGTTGGTTCCGGTGATGCGGCAATCACGCTTTTCAATCGGCATGGCTTCCAGCAGATCCAATGCCTTGCCCTGCGGAACGCCTTCCACAACGTCGATGAGCACAACGTCCGCGAGTTCCTTTGCAGCAATCCAATGAGCAGCCGTAGCGCCAACATTACCCGCGCCTACAATCGTTACCTTTTTACGCATGTTTGATGAATTCTCCAGAAGGGAGCGGCAGATGCCGCATAAGCTCCGGCACAGCGGCCAGGAAGCTCTCGATTAAATGATACGCCGCCGCTGGACAGTTCGTGCGCTAATCGGGCGAGTTGGATACCATGAGCAGGAGGGATACAACCATGGCTGGCCTCGATTGGTCACAATGCTCTGCCGTAGAAAGTGTTCCGGGCAAACTGAGTGGGGCCTGGGTTCTCAAAGGGACCAGGATGCCGGTGTCCGCGATCTTCGAAAATATCGAAGCCGGAGCCAATATCGACGACATCATGGAATGGTTTGACGGACTTGATCGCGACCAGGTGAAAGCAGTAGTCGCCTTTGCTGCGCACAGTTCGGAAAACGCCCCCGCAATGGCACTGTAATGCGCGTCCTTTTCGATCAAGCAACGCCTGTGCCACTGCGTGGCTATTTGACCGGACACGAAGTCCGAACGGCCGCACAGCAGGGCTGGGAAACACTACGAAATGGGGAACTGCTTGCTGCTGCGGAAGAAGCTTTCGACGTCTTTGTGACGACCGATAAAAATATGCGCTATCAGCAGACCCTCACCGGCCGGAAGATTGCAGTGATTCTGCTCACGAAACAACAGTGGCCCGAACTGAAGCAGCATATTTCTCTTGTCGTTGAGGCAGTAAACAACGCGATTCGTGGCAGCTATATCGAGGTCGAGATTCCTTAAGTGCTCGCCCCTTGGCGATGGCTTTGTCGCTCTCTTGATCACACTGGCACAACGAACGATCAGCGTTGGAGCTGCACTCTAGGGAAGGCAAGATAGTTCCCCTGACATTGACCTCCCGACACAGACATCAGGTTCATGGAAAGCTGAGTCATATTCGCATCGACAAGGCCAGCGCCAATTTGCAGGGTGGAACCGTCATCCATCGTGAAGCTTGCATTCAGAGTGGAGCCATCAATCTCGCTCGGCCGGTCTACGGCTGTGGCGCCCTTGGTGAAACAGGAAATCCCCTGCACCTGGACGGAGCCATTCAAGGCAAGCTTACTGGTCACAGGTGTTCCACCATGCAGGGGATACAACAATCCGCCTTGCTGCAGCGTGAGCGCCACCGTGACAGGTGTCGCCACACCGCTGGGTTCCATGGAAACCGTTCCAGATCCTGTGAAAGTGCCCGTAATATCCGCCATCGAACTGGCGGTAAACGGGCCGCTCAGATTGAAATTGCAGGCTCCCGGCAAAGAGTTCGAGAAGTTGAACGTGTAGGAACCCATCCAGGGTCCACCCGCGATGGAGGGAGCGGCGCCTTGAATCGTCAACGTGCCAAAGTCCGGCAAACCAGACTGTGAAGGTGTGCTCACGCTGAAGCTTCCGTCCGGCGCAACGGTACCGGTAAGGTCGGCGCCAAAGGTTGCTCCCCCAGCGCTGCTCGAGGTGCATGCCGCATGAATCGTAGCCGAAGCAGTGATGCTTGTTCCCACCACATCGAACTCGGCCACGAAACTCGAAGTTCCCACAGTGTTGTTGAAGCTCGCGATGGGCGGCTGCACCGATCCCACAAGTAGCCAATTCCCAGCCAAATGACTGGAGTTAGGCGTCGGGGCGGGCGCAACCGGGTTGACAGGTGAACCGCCACAACCGCTCAAAGCCAGAACACAAACATTCGCCAGCAGGAAGAAGCTCAACAAGCGCTGCACAGGGATCATGCCCAGCAGCATAACGCAAATATCGTTAAAAGATAGATACGGAAAGGCCGGCGATCGCTCGCCGGCCTTTTGCGTTCTGTTTCAAAACTGCCTTTAGAACTGGCCCCATAGAAGCTGGTTGTAGACATCGTGGTGGAACTGAACCTCACATGGCTTGACGATGGTGCCCAGCAGACGCGGGCAGCGGTCGGCTGACGCCTGCTTCAGGTCCGCGTAACGAGCCTTCACATCCGCGCCGAGCAACTCGGTCGTCCACTCCGCACCGCGGAAATCTTCGAGCGCCGTGTAGATGTTGTCCGGCAGGTACCGCTCCGCCTGGCGCAGGTTCTCGAGCTTCGAGGTCTGCCCTGCGAGGCCGGTCTTGAACACCGTGTGCAGCACCATGTAGGGATTCGCGTCCGGACCCACCGAACGCACTTCCACGCGCGCCGACTTCTCATTGCCGATCGGGATACGCACCATCGAGCCACGGTCCGTAGCCGAGGCCTTGATCTGGTTGGGCGCTTCAAAGTGCGGATCCAGACGGCGGTAGGCGTTCACGCTGGCGTTCAACAGCAGGCAGATGTCATTGCCGTGCGTGAGAATGCGGTCCACAAACTCCCATGCAAAGCCCGACACCTTCTCCAGGCCGTTGGGATCCCAGAACAGGTTCTTGCCGTCCTTGGTGACGGAGACGTTGGTGTGCATGCCCGAGCCGTTCACACCCGTGACGGGCTTGGGCAAGAAGCTGGAGGTCATGCCCATCTGCGTGGCCACCTGGCGGCAGATTAGCTTGTAGAGCTGGATCTGGTCAGCAGCGGCCACGGCATCCCCGTAGCTGTAGTTGATTTCAAACTGACTGGGCGCGACTTCGGGGTGGTCCTTTTCATTCTCGAAGCCCATCGCACGCTGCACTTCCGCGGTCATGTCGATGAACTCGCGTAGCGGGTCACCCGGCAGCGAGTGATAGTAGCCGCCCTGGTTGGTGTACTCGAACTTGCCCGTCTTGTGGAACTCGCGCTCCGCGTCGATACCTTCGAACAGAAAGCCTTCAATCTCATTGGCGGCGTTCAGCGTGTAGCCGTTGGTCGTAAACTGCTCATTCGCAAAGGTCTTCAGCAGGCCGCGCACGTCACCGGAATAGGCCGTACCGTTCTTGTCGATGACCTCACCGAATACCAGCACCTTGCCCGGTCCAAAGATGTCGGCGGGGGTGTAATAGAAGGCGCTCCAGTCCAGACCCAGGCGCAGATCGCTTTCACGCTGCGCGGTAAAGCCGCGGATGGACGAACCGTCGAATGTCAGGTTGTCATAGCTGTTGACCAGGAACTTCTTGTCGTAGTCGAGCATGTGCAGGCGGCCTTCCAGGTCGGAAAACACCACCGTCACAGCCTTGACGCCCTTGTTGTCGGTCAGGAACTTCAACCGCTCTTCCTGAAGCTTATCGATCGCCACACGCTTCTTACGTTGATCTTTGGCCCTAAGGTTCAGCTCTTCAAGTTCCTCATACGACAATTCCAAAAAATTGCGAAATTCGCTCGACATGGCGCTCCTTGCTTTGGCAGTGCGTCTGCCTGATGAGATCAGGTTCTGAATTAAGTTGACGGGTAGAAGCGGGCGGGAA
>DASYEV010000005.1:0-34163 GCA_036498835.1 Acidobacteriaceae bacterium
CAAGGTACGCCGCGAGGAACTCTCCCGCCGGCGCTTCGTGGTAGGTGGTGGATTCGATGTCGACCAGTTCTTTGGTCAGGGCGATGGGATCGATGGGCATTCCTCCCCAGCATACCGTCCCTGCTTCGCGGTCACATCAACCGCGTGAAAAGAGGTCGTGTCCTCGCTTGAATTTCACCCTCAATCCCCTGAAAACTTGAGCATGCCGGCCAATATGCCTATCCCAACTCCGAAGCATAGTCCCACAGCAATCAGTTGTACGTAGTCTGAGCCGTGGGCGGCTGCGAGGCGGGGGTTGCTCAGGCTCTTGAACAACGGGAGCAGACCGAACAACATCACAATGACGGCCGCCGACACACCTTCTTTACGTTTGCTCATTCAGTCACCGCTTTCAGTCAAGTGCTCCAAATCCACCCTGAAACGCTCACGCCGCCAGCCTTCACCGCCGCTCACCTTCCTACGACCTTCCGTAAGGGAACGATGAAAGACTTCGCATGGTTTTTTGCAGAGCTTGGGAGGCCGACAACTAGGACACTACCCGAAAAGCATGACGTTCCTCCATGTATTCTTACGGGCCCGATACTGCTCGCTACAATCGAATAGAACTGCAGGGAGAACACGACTCAGCATGGCCGTATCGCAAGTTATCACCGTGGAGGACCTTCGCGGCCCCGTTGGACGCCTCGAAGCCCTTCTCAACACCGGCCATCCTGACGCTCTGTATGCCACGCTGGTAGCGCATCCCCATCCGCTCGGCGGCGGCACCATGCACAACAAGGTCGTGTACCACACGGCCAAAGCATTCTCGGCCTTTGGTTTGCCTGTCCTGCGTTTCAACTTCCGCGGCACCGGACTGAGTGAAGGCGCGCATGATGAAGGCCGCGGTGAAGTGGATGACGTTCGCGCCGCGCTCGATTGGCTTCATGCACGCTTCGGTCTGCCCATTCTGTTTGCCGGCTTTTCCTTTGGCTCCAATGTCGGCCTGCGAGCCTGCTGTGGCGATGCGCGTATACGCGGCCTGGTGGGCATGGGACTCCCCGTCCGCGCCGCCGGCCGCGACTATCGCTATGATTTTCTGCCGGGATGTGGTGCGGTGCCGAAGCTCTTCATCTCAGGCGACCACGACGAGTTCAGCCCCCAGGGAACGCTGGAAGCATTTCTCGTGGCAGCCCAGGAGCCTCGCCGCATCGTCTGGGTTGAGGGTGCGGACCACTTCTTCGCCGGCATCCCGGGATCAACAGATTCCAAGCTTCCCATCATGAGCGCCGCTCTGCGTTCGTGGATCGCGGATGAGTTCGGGCTTTCTCCGCTGGAATAACCTGCCTGCACCGCCACAAGTCATTCGGCATGCAGCGTCGTGATTGGATCGACTCGCATCGCGCGCAGCGCCGGGATACAACTGGCGGCGAGCGCGACAGCGGCAAGGACAAGGGTGACGCTTGCGAAGGTAGGTAGATCCGTAGGCGACACTCCGTAAAGCAATCCAGCCATCAGGTGGGAGACGACGAGCGCACCGGCCACACCCAATCCGGCGCCAGCGGCAGCAAGACCGAGTCCCCGCTGCAGGACCATCTTGAGGATTGTTCCCCTTTGCGCGCCCAACGCGAGGCGAATGGCGATTTCGCGTCGTTGTTCGTTGACCAGAAAGGAAATCGTCCCGTAGATTCCAAGCCCGGCCAACAACAAGGCGGTGCCCGCAAAAAAGGCCACCATTTCCATCGAGAATCGCCTCACGGAAAGCGAGGTGGAGACCACGTCGCCCAGGGTCTCCGCCTGGAAGACTGGAAGCTCCGGATCGATGGACTGGATCTGTGCACGTACCTGCGAGGAGATGGCGCTGGGATCGAGTTGTCCACGCAGGAAGATCGCGAGACCTTTGGAAGGGCGCTGGTACAAGCTGCGATAGATCTGTGGAATAGCGGCGTCCGCCAGCGACTCCGTGCGGGCATCCGCAATCACGCCGACGACCGTGGTCCAGACCGGCGGGGCCGAGCTCACCAGCCCGCGTGTATCCAGGCGCAAGCGAACGCGTTTTCCCAGCGGGTCCTGATTGGGCCAGTAGGTGCGAGCCGCGGCCTCATTGATGACCGCAACCTGCGGCGTGTCCTCAAGATCGTGATCGCTGAAAACGCGCCCGCGCAATACCGCCATGCCCAAGAGGTGGAAGTATTCGGGCGAAACGATGGGACTGTCGATCACAGGAGCCTGATTGTCCACCGTCTCGATGCCTTCGCGAAGCAATGGCAGCCGGCCCGGCCGGCTGTGGCCCAGAGGAAGAGCGTCCTGGTCGCCGAGAGCCACTTCTTCTACGCCCGGCAGGGTTCGGCCGCGGCGCAGAATCTCGCGCAACAAGACTGACTCTTGCGTGGCGGTCAGGTATTTATCCGCGGTGGGATCGTTAGGCCCGGGTAGCCAGGTCTGAACAGCCATGACACGGTCAGGGTTGAAACCGGGAGACACCTGGAACAGGTCCCAGAAACTGCGCAACAGAAGGCTGGCGACAACCATGAGAACAAGCGACAGCGCCAATTCACTGACCACCAGTATCTGGCGGGCGCGCGAACGTTCCTGGGAGCCGCTGGAGCCGCGTCCTTCCTGTCGAAGCGTACCGACCAAATCGAAACGGCTCATCAGAAAAGCCGGAGCAAGTCCAAAGACCGTTCCGGCGATGACGGAGATGGCGAGAGCGAACGCCAACACGCCCCAGTTAATCGATATGTCGTTCAGGTGCGGGAGACTCGCCGGAATCAACTGCAGCAGGAGGTTCCTGGTGAAGAAGAGAATTCCAAAGCCGGCTATCCCGCCAAGCAGGAAAAGCAGCAGACTCTCGGCGAGAAACTGCCGGATGAGCCGCGTTCGCTGCGCTCCCAAAGCCTGACGAATCGCAATCTCACGACCGCGTCCACTGGCCCTGGCAAGCAGGAGATTGGCGACATTGACGCAACTGATCAGCAGGACAAGTGCTACCGCGCCGAACAGCAGGATGAGAGATTGGCGAATGCTTCCGACCACGGTTTCGCTGAGCGGAATCAGGCGCACGGTCCATGCGGTCTGTGCGGGATAGTCCCCTGGATATTGCTTTGTCAGCGACGCCACCAACGCATCGAGGCGCCCTTGCGCGGTCGCAACCGCGAGGCCAGGCTTCAGACGTGCGAGGACCACCCGACTCCGCTGGCGGTGATTCCGCTGCGGAGGATCAAACGGTACGCCGGAGAAGCCGGCGCCCAACCACAGTTCCACATTCTGCTCATCGCTCGTCGCACCCTGATCGCGAAAACCCCGCGGCATGACACCCACGACGTAATACACGTCGTTGTCCAGACGCAAAGCTTTGCCGATGATTCGCGGGTCAGCTCCGAATTCCCTCCTCCAGAGCCCATCGCTGATCACCACCTCCAGGTTGTAGCCGGGAGTGTTGTCGTGCGGATCGAAGGTGCGCCCCAACTGCGCATCGACGCCGAGGACCGCAAAGTAATTCGGCGTGACCTGCTTGAAGCTGAGACGCAGAGGCTGTGTGCTGCCGGTGAGGTTCACGTTCGCGCCGGTGCCGGAAATAGCGGCGGACTGGAATATCCCGGAGCTCTGAAGGTCTCTCCACTCAGGGACGGAGATGCCGACGCCCTGCGCGCCAACGCCGGGAAGGTCGTCTTGAATCCGCACCAGCTCGGTGGGGTTTGGATACGGCAGAGGGTGTAGCAGCGTGGCATCGATCACGCTGTAGATGGCTGTGGTGGCTCCGACGCCCAGCGCCATGGTGGCGATCGCAATCAAAGCGAATCCCGGGGATCTCAGAAGCACGCGAACCGCGTACTTCAAGTCGTGGAGCAGGTTCTCGATCAAGGGGATGCTGTACTCGGCGTGATGGCGTTCGCGGATCGCCTCCGCGGGGCCAAGCTTGAGTGCGGCTTGCCGCCGCGCCTCGGCCGGCGCCATCCCAGCGCGCACGTTCTCTTCTGTCTGGAACGCGAGGTGTTCGGCGATCTCATCCTGCAGGCGTTGGCCGGCGCTCCGCCCCATGGCTAGATTCGACAAGCGTACGAAGAAGCGTCGCAGAGATTTCACGCTACATCCTCCGCCTTGATGTTGAGAAAGCGCGCAACGATGGCCGCGGTTTGCTCCCACCCACGGGTCTCGGCCTGCAGTTGCTTACGTCCCGCCGCGGTAAGCCGATAGAAGCGTGCGCGGCGGTTGTTTTCCGATGCGCCCCACTCGGAGGCAATGGAGCCTTCGTGCTCCAACTTGAGCAGCAGCGGATACAGCGTGCCCTGATTGACAGCCAGAAGTTCTCCACTGATCTGCTCGATGCGCCGGGCGATTCCCCACCCGTGCTTTGGCCCCAGAACATCAAGTGTCTTGAGGACCATCAGAGCCAGCGTTCCTTGCGGGACGTCAGGTTTTTCCTTCATGGCGAGTCACCTTTAGGTTTCCAACAGGAATCATGCCACGCTTCCTATTGGAAAGCAACAGGAAGTTTCGACCCTTCGACTCGGCAGCAGGATCAACGCTGGCACGGCTTCCATGTCTCCCATCAAAAAAAGAATGTCATCTCTCCACGCCGCGGCTTGACCGCTTATCCGAGATGGCGGATATGCGAGAACAGAAAACAGGGGCTCCAGGGGGACGGCAAAAAGCGCGGTGATGGAGGCACATGCAAACCCGTGAGGGCCTTTTCTCTACGTTTTCGAGAGAACATGCCGATCCGCCGCGATCCACTCACGCGGATGCAGGTACTTGGGGTGTGAATCACGCCACTCCAGCCAGGTATCGATCAGCTTCGCGCATTCTTCCGGAGTTTCTTCATTGGGGAGGTGACCGACGCCCTTCATCGAAATCAACTCTGCGGCGCCAAGGTGTGGAAGCAAGCGCGCTGCGGACTCCAATGGCACGATCATGTCGCGATCTCCCCATAGCAATACCGCCGGGGTCATCAGCGGAGCCTGCTCCAGCCTGCCCTTCAAAGCAGCCATGTCATGATTCCAGGTTCCGAGCAGGCGCAGGATATGGGCGACGCTTCCCGGTGTTCGCATCGTCCGAATATAGGGTTCAATGTCTTCGCTGACCAGGTGTGCGCGGTTTCCCGGCATCCGGCGAAACGCGATCAGGTGCGCCCAGTTGGGCAGCCGTGGAAGCATGTAAGCGAACAGCCTGCCCGGCGCACTCAGATAGAAGCTCACCAGCCGGTCTTCGCGTCGTGAGAAGGGATGCGCCGGGCAAAGCAGGACCAGCGCATGTGGCCAATCCGGATCGGCGACAGCAATTTCCAACGCCAGAGCACCGCCGTGCGAGTGGCCGAGAAGAATCGGCCGCTCCAGCTTAATGGCGGCGGCAAACTGTTTGACTAGTTCCGACAACGCTTCAAAGCTGGCATCAATGTCTGCGCGGCGCTCCGACAAGCCATTGCCCGGAAGATCCAGCGCGACGACATGGCGCTCGGCCAGATGTTCGACCAGCCGGTCAAAGGTTTCGGCGGCAGCCACCAGGCCATGCAGCATCAACATGGAAGGCCTGCCGGCTATCGGCGCGCCCCACTCCAGATACGACAACCTGACCCCACTGACTTGAATATCCCGGCGCTGCGGTTGTGCTTTCATTCCCAAGGCAAAATCACGCATCCCTATGCTGAAACCGCTACCCTGTCTTCCCGCATCGCCGCAGCACGCTGGCTTTCGGTCTTCAACAGGCGATGGAGCAGCTCAGCAGCCACGTCCACATGCTGACGTTCGAGGAGGTAGGGTGGCAGAAAACGAAGCACCGTTCCCTGAATCGCGTTCGTCAGGAAGCCTTCCTCTAATGCCGCATCGGCGATGGGGCGAGCGGGCACCGTCAACTCCATACCCAGAATCAGGCCGCGCCCACGCACATCCGTGACCACGGGGTTCTCAGCGGCAATCTCACGCAGGCATTGCTTCATATACGCGCCCGTATCGACGACGCGTACGAGCAGGTCCTCGTCCTCAACAACCTGCAGGAACTCCAGACCGAGCCGGCAGGCCAGCGGTGTGCCGCCCAGCGTGCTGCCGTGTCTTCCCATGCCGAACCCGTCGAACAGAGCTTCGGTGACCAGCAGAGCGCTGAACGGAAGACCGCCGCCCAGGGGTTTGCCGAGAATCAGCATGTCAGGCTTTACGCCGCTGGGTGTATGGGCAAACCATGTTCCGGTGCGCCCCAAACCGCACTGGATTTCGTCAAAGATCAACAAGGCGCCGAACTGGTCCGCCAGCCTGCGCGTTTCCGCCATGTATCCGGTCTCAATCTCATGCACACCGCCCTCACCCAGCACGGGTTCCAGGAGGATTGCCGCGGTCGCCTCGGACACGGCAGCCCGAAGCTGCGCGAGGTCGTTGCGATCGACAAATGTGACGTCCGGCAGGCCGGTGCTGAACTCTGTCCGGTACTTCTCCTGTCCAGTTACGGACACCGAAGCGTACGAACGGCCATGATAGGAAGAGCGCAGGGCCACGATTCCCTGCTTGGGGTGCGAATAGTTCGCGCGGGTATGGGCAAACACCAGCTTCAACGCCCCCTCCACCGCTTCCGCGCCGCCGGTGGAATAAAACACACCCTTCATCCCGGAAAGCTGGCAAAGGCGCTCGGCGAGCGCGCCAGAATAACGACTGACATATTGAGGTGACAGGTGAACCACGCGCCCGGCCTGATCGGCCATCGCGGCCGCCATCCGGGGATGGGCGTGACCCAGGGCGTTGACACCCAACCCGGCGGTCAGATCGAGGTACCGGTTGCCTGACGTGTCGAACAGGTACACCCCTTCGCCGCGATCCATCACCACCGGAAAGCGGTTGTACACCGGCAACATCCGGCTGGAATCGAGCGCGAGTATCTCCTGGGCTTCGGCGTTCTGCCGGAATGCGGACATGGTCTTTTCAGTTGAAAGGAGCGGGTATCGGACGGTCAAGTTAGCCGTATCCAACGGAATCCCGCAAGATGCGGCAAAATGGAACCAGTGCTTCGGAAAACCGTATGGACCTACGTATTCCAGAAACCTGTGGATTCACAGTGCAAAGAATGGCCTTTGCGGCTGGGGGCCGCGTTTTGGCCAGTAACTTGCATGTGATTACTTCGGCAGAGTGTATCTTGCGAACGTCCTGATGAAGAGTGGCGCCCAAACCCGGCTCGTCGCAGTGTTGCTGGCGGTCTTTACGCTGGCAGCCATCGGGCTGGCTATTGCCAATTTCATGCAGGAGAACAACTACGTCATTCCCACGGACGGAGTGCGCTGGACGGAAGCCGAAGGCGGCGTCCGTGCCGCTTCCGTTCCCGGCGATACCGCAGCGGCCCGCGCCGGTGTCCGCACCGGCGATATCCTGACCGCCGTCAACGAGGAACCTACCCCCAACGCAGCGACCGCACAGCGCGAAATGCAGCGCAACGGCGCCTGGTCGCAGGCCCACTATTCCCTGCTGCGCAAGACTTCGAATGGCGCCCCCCACACCGCAAAGATGACTGCGCTCGAAGTGACAGTCATCCTGACCCCCAGTGACCGCACCGACTTTGCCGTCAAACGCCTGATCGCGCTGGTATACCTGGCGCTCGGCCTGTATGTCCTGTTCCGGCGTTGGACCGCTCCGCAGTCCACCCACTTCTTTGTCTTCTGCCTGGTGTCCTTCACGCTTTACGCGTTCGACTACACCGGCGTTCTGGATGGTCTGGACAAAGCCATCCTGTACGGCAACTTCATCGCCTTCGCGCTGCAGCCCGCGCTCTTTCTCCATTTCGCGCTGTCTTTCGCCGAGCCGGAAAGACGCACTCGGCGCCTGTTCTATCCACTGCTCTACCTGCCGGGAGCGGTGCTGCTGGTGCTGCGCTGCATGTCTCTCTGGTACTGGGCACCCACCGAACAGCTTCAGCACCGCCTGAATCAGGTCGACTACACCTATCTGGCCGTGTACTACGTGCTGGCCGCCGTCATCTTCTGGGTGCGCTATCGCCGCGAGGATCAGCCCCTGGAACGCCAGCAGCTCAAATGGCTCTCGCGCGGCACGCTGGTCACCGTGCTGCCGTTTACCCTGCTGTACGTCGTTCCCTTCCTGGCGGACGTCAGCGTTCCCAGCACTTTGACCAAGATCGCGGTGCTGTCGCTGATCCTGCTGCCCCTGACGTTCAGCTGGTCCATCGTGCGCTACCGCCTGATGGACGTCGACCTCATCTTCAAACGCGGCGTTGCCTACTCGCTGGCCACGGCGGCGCTGGTCGGCCTGTACTTCGCCATCATCGCCATCACGGCGGAGCTTGTACATACGCGCCTGCCCAACCTGCGCGGATGGGGCCTGACCGCCGCCGTGATCGTCACCGGCCTGCTCTTCGATCCGCTCAAGCGCGCGATTCAGGGCCGCGTGGATCGCGTCTTCGACCAGAAGCGCCTCGACTACCGTGAAACCCTGATCAAGTTCGGGCGCGAGCTCAATGCCCAGACCGATCTCGCCGCGCTGATCGGCTCCATCGTCGAACGCCTGCCGCAAACCCTGCTGCTGACCCGCGTCGCCGTCTTTCTCGCCGACGACGCTTCGCCGGGCGGACAGCACTTCCACCTGGCCGCGTCACATGGCCTTGCGGCCGCTGTTCTGGAAGAGAGCCAGCGCTTCGATCTGGGCTTCCTCGACTTCGACCAGCCCGACGCGAACAACCACATCTTCTTCGAGAATCCGCGCGCTGTTCTCCGCCTGCCCCGCTCGCAGCAGACCAGCACCGCGATCCTGGACCTGAACTATTACGTGCCCTGCCGCGCCGCCCGGCATGAAGGCGCGGGCCTTGGCACCGTTGCCGTGCTTGGCCTGGGCCGCACCGGCGAAGGCGATTTCCTTTCCAGTGAAGACGTCGAGCTGCTCGAATCGCTGGCCGGCTACATCGGCATCGCCATTCAGAACGCGCAGCTCTACCGCCGCCTGGCCCAGAAAATTTCCGACTTCGAACGTCTGCGCGACTTCAACGAAAACATCGTGGAGTCCATCAACATCGGTGTCTTCGCCGTCGATCTCAACGACCGCATCGAAAGCTGGAACGCGCAGATGGAAGTGATGTACGCCACACCGCGCGCCGAAGCTTTGCGCAAGCATCTCAGCGACGTCTTCCCGCCCGAATTCCAGCAGGAGTTCGAACGTCTGCGCGGCGAACAAGGCGTGGCCACGCTCTACAAGTTTCGCCTGCCGACGCCTACCGGCGAAGCACGCACCGCCAACATTACCGTGGCGCCGCTGCTCAATCGCGACTTCCACGCCGTCGGCCGCATCATCATCGTCGATGACATCACCGACCGCATCAACATGGAAACGCAGCTTACGCAGGCGGAGAAGCTTTCCTCCATCGGCCTGCTCGCCGCGGGTGTCGCACATGAAGTGAACACACCGCTGGCGGTGATCTCAAGCTACGCGCAGATGCTGGGCAAGCAACTACGCGGCGATGAGGCCAACCAGGCGCGTCTCCAGCCGGTGTTGGAGAAGATTACGCAGCAGACCTTCCGTGCTTCCGAGATCGTCAACGGCCTTCTGAACTTTTCGCGGACCGGCAGCGTCGATTTTGCGCGCGTCGATGTCAACGCGATGCTGAGCGATACCGTCCTTCTCCTTGAGCACCAGCTGCGTTCCAGCCGGGTCAAGGTGGAAACCAATTTTGCCGCCGGCCTGCCCCCGATCCACGGCAATCGCGGCAAGTTGCAGCAGGTCGCGGTGAACCTTATCCTGAACGCCAAGGATGCCCTGCTGGAACACGCCGTGGCCGGCAGCATCAAGATTTCAACCGCCTACCTTCCCACCGGCAGTGTGGAGATTCGCATTGAGGATGACGGCCCAGGCATGGCGCCCGAGGTGTTGCGCAAGATCTATGACCCTTTCTTCACGACCAAGTCCAACCCCAAGGAAGGCCAGCGAAAAGGCACAGGGTTGGGTCTGGCCGTCACCTACGGCATCGTTCAGGAACATGGAGGCTCCATCGAAGCGGCCAGTACAGTAGGCGAAGGCACCGTCTTCCGCTTGCTTTTCGCCGCAATGGAGTCCACTGCCGACGGACGCGCGCGCGCCCCACGGCAAGGCAAGGAAGGATCTATGGTTCATGTCTAAAGCTGGAGTGATTGAAACGCCAGACCAAGGTTTCGCAGCTCCTGCAGGCCCCGCACGCAGCGAAAGAATCCTCATCATCGACGATGAGGCCGGCATACGCGACTCACTGGAAACTTTGCTTACCCTGGAAGGCTTCACGGTTGAAATGGCCGTGGACGGAACCTCCGGGCTCGATCTGCTCACACGCAATCCCTACGATCTCCTGCTGCTGGATCTCGCCCTTCCCGGCGAAAGCGGGATTGACCTCCTGCCCCGCATCAAGTCGATGGTGCCTGAACTTCCGGTCATCATGATCACGGCCTACGGCACCGTGGGCAATGTGGTGGACGCGATCCGCGCGGGCGCTTCGAACTTCGTTCAAAAACCCTGGGACAACGAAAAGCTGCTGGCCGATATGCGCGCCGCAATCGGCAAGAACCAGGCCGAGCAGGAAGTCGTCCAGCTCAAGCGCACGCTCAAGCAGCGCTATTCGTTCCAGAACATCGTCGGCAAAAGCGAGCCGATGCTGCAGCTCTTCGATCTTGTGGCGCAGGTGGCTCCCAGCCGTTCCACCGTGCTGATCCAGGGCGAAAGCGGTACTGGCAAAGAACTGGTGGCGAAGGCCATCCATGCCAACTCACCTCGCCGGGATAAGGCGTTCATTCCCGTCAACACCGGTTCCGTTCCCTCCGATCTGTTGGAGTCCACGCTGTTCGGTCACGAACGCGGCGCCTTTACCTCCGCGGTAGCGGCGAAGCGCGGCCTGTTTGAAGCGGCCGATGGCGGCACATTGTTCCTGGACGAGATCGGCACCATGAGCATGGACATGCAGGCCAAGCTGCTGCGTGTTCTCCAGGACCGCCGCTTTATGCACCTTGGCGGCACCCAGGAAATCCAGGTGGACGTGCGTATCGTCGCGGCCACCAATGTCAACCTGCAGCAGGCAGTGAAAGAAGGCCGCTTCCGCGAGGATCTCTTCTATCGCCTCAACGTGATCTGCCTGGAGTTGACGCCACTGCGCAACCGCAAGGTCGATATTCCCCTGCTGGCCACCCACTTCCTGAAGATCTATGCGGACGAAAACGGCTTTTCCACGCGCACGCTTTCCCCCGAAGCCCTGCGCATCATGATGGAGTACGAGTGGCCCGGCAACGTCCGTGAGCTGGAAAACGCCATGGAGCGCTGCGTGGTGTTGTCCATCGGTTCGCAGATTGCACCGGAGCTGCTACCCGCCCAGTTGCGTGGCAATACCTATTCGACCAGCCTGCTGGAGCAGAAACCCGACAGCTCACTCTTCGATGTCATGGAAGACATTGAGCGGCGCATCATCGCCGACCGTCTGGAACGCTGCAACTGGAACCAGACCGAAGCAGCCGAGTACTTCAGGATTCCTCTGTCCACGCTGAACCAGAAGATCAAGCGCCTGAACGTGGAAGTAAGAAAGCGCACACGGGAATAGTCGTTCTCGTTTTTCTTTCTGTCATCCCCGCAGGGGATCTGCTTCTCGCTTTCTCTGAACAACCAACACAACCGGGTGCCCCATTCATCGCAGTATTATCGCGATGAGTGGGAACCACGGCCATCGGGTGTGCCGGGTTCGTGCTGGAACAAACCCGCTGGATAATCGTCCAACGAACGCGCTCTCAGATCAAGATGGGTAGGAGCAGCCACGCGTTCGCGCGACCGGCCCACTCATTGCGATAAGGCCGCGGCTTCTCGTTCCCGCGACATCTGCGGCGGATGCTTCACAAAGAAAAGCGGCCGCGCTAGGCGCGGCCGCTGAACTAACAGACGGCTGAAACCTACCGCTTCGCTTTGCCCTTCGCCACAACCTTCTTGGCTGCCTTGACCGCCTTCTTGGGGGCAGGCTTCTTGCTCGCAGCTTTCTTCGCCACAGGTTTCACAGCTGCCTTCTTCGCAGGCGCCTTGACCGCTTTCTTGGCGGCTGGTTTCGCAACGGCCTTCTTCGCGGCCTTCACCTGCTTGGCAGCTTTCTTGGCGACGGGCTTGGCGGCTGGTTTCTTTGCAGCGACCTTGGCTGTCAGGGCCGGCTTCTTGGCCTCGGCTTTTGCGGGCGCCACAACCTTTTTGGCCGCCGGAGGGGCTTTCACCGCTGCGGGAGCCGGCTTGGCTTCAGGCTTTGCTTTCGGTTCTTTCGGGGCTTTGGGTGCCTTCACTGGAGCTTCTGCCGGTGCTGCTTCTTCCGCTCCGTCCGCCGCCTCATCCCCTTCAACCGGCTTCGGCGCGGCATCCTTTTTTCGCGACTTGGTGGCCTTGCCTTCGCGCTTCACTGCGCGGCGGCGAAGGTTAACGGGTGGCGGTGGCGCCGGCGGCGAGAACGGCTCAAGATACGCACGCGCAGCTTCCGGCGTATCCAGTTTGCCGTCCATCAAGGCAAAGAACAGGTCTTCGACCAGTTGCGCGTAGCCCGGCAGATCCGGCGTAATGCGCATTTCCTGCATGAGCTGGTACGGAATCCGATTGCGGGCCTGCGGCCACTCGGTGAAGAACGCTTTGAAGCGGGCCTGTACGGGCGCGCTCTTCGAGGTGTAAGCCAGCGACAGTACCTGTTCCGGGGGAGCCGAGTGCAGCAGCTTCCACGCATCGGAAGGCGCCGCCGCAGCCTTGCTGGTGAACTGGGTAGCGAAGGCCTTGGTCTGCCCTTCCAGGGCTTCCACCTGCTTCACGAAGCCGGGCCGCACGAAGCTGTGGGTCAATGCCTCAAGATCCTTCGGCGCCAGCTTGGCCGTCAGGATTGGGAAATATGCGGGCGAAGGATCCGGGTGAATGCCGGCAATGTCCAGCTGGCCGACCAGGTCGCGAAGCTTGTTGAGCTCGTTCTCGTTGACCTTGGCGGAAGTCCAGGCTGGAAACAGATTCTGGCTCCAACCTTCAGCTTCAAGACGGCGCAGCACCCGCAAGGGGTCTTCCTCGTGGAAGATCTCCTCAGTCTCGTACCCCTGCTGCCAGGGGCTCATCGCGGCGATGTAACCCTCCGCCTTGCCATTCTCGTAGCGCTGCTGGGTGCGCTCTTCCAGGTGCCAGCCCAGACGGGCGCTGAGGCGCGCCGCACGGATCATCCGGACCGGATCCTCGATGAACCCATAGTTCGAAACCAGGCGGAGCTCCATGTTCTCGATGTCCGCTACGCCGTTCAGCGGATCCATCAGGAGGCCAAACGATCCCTCGTTCAACGACAGAGCCATCGCGTTGGCGGTGAAGTCGCGGCGGCGAAGGTCGTCCAGGATGTTGGCATGTTCCACCACCGGCTTGCCTGGCTTCGGGAAGGTCACCGACAGCGTCGACCCGACTTCCATGCGAACGCCGCCGGGAAAATTCAGGAAGAGCGCTTCCATCTGCCTGGATTCGCCGATGACGATACCACCTGCGGATTCCAAGTCTTTTCTGAGGGTTAGAGCGCTTCCCTGAACCGCAACATCCAGATCCCGGATGGGAGCGCCGCTGGTGAGGTCGCGAACCGCCCCACCGGCGAGGAAGACAGTCATATTGTGCGACTTAGCGATGTCGCGGACTTTTTCAAGAGCGGCTTGCTGAGCGCCGGTCAGTCGGGTTTGCAGCAGGTAGATGTAATCGGCCATGGACTCGGGCTTTACTCCGGAGACTTTCTCCGCCAATCTAAGAGCCGCACCCTAAGCATAGATAAATCAAGAGTTTGCAAAGATCTTGCGGCTCGACGCAACTCCAGATTGTACACCAGGGGTGCCCCTTTGGCTAACCTTTTGCACTATGTTTGTTGCGTTTTCAGGGACACATGCGACAATCGCACGGCAATCTGTTGAGGAAACCTTGGCGTCATCGACAAAGAAAGTCGTCGTTCGGCAATTCGATGGCACCTTGGTCTGGGGATATCTCCCGCCAAGCCGGTTCGTCCGGGGTTCGTCCGTCGAGGTTTTTGACCCATCGGCACGCATTATCCTGATTGATTTGAGCAAAATCAAGTCGATTGCTTATGTGAAGGATTTCAATCTGGACGACGCAGTCGATCCGGAACGTATCGGACGCCGCGGCTTTCTCTCCCGTCCCCGTTCCGAAGGCCTGTGGCTCAAGCTGGAATTCCGGGACCGCGACACCCTCGAGGGCCTGACCCAGGTCGACCTGCCGTTCCTGGATGCCTTGGGGGACGACCAGTGCCTCAGCCTGTCCCTGCCCGACCCCAAGTCGAACACCACCCGCCTTCTGGTCCCACGAGGCGCCCTGACCGCTCTCCACGTCATGGGCTGGATCGGCCCGCAAGCCAAACCCAAGCCCAAGGCCGACCGGGAGCAGAGCGGCGATCTGTTTCCCATGGAGGGATAGCGAGATCAGAGAACAGAGATTAGAGATCAAGTGCGAAATATCCCTGCTTTTCCTGATCCCTGGTCCCTGATTCCTACTCCCTCGCTTTGCCCCTGATCTCTGTTCTCTAATCTCTGTTCTCTGCGCGTAGCGCTACAATCGCGGGGAATGACTCTTCAGGAAATTGCCGCCCGGCTCGGCGCCGAACTGACCCCTGCGGAAGGCCTAACCTCCGTGCCGGATGGCGAGATTACCGGGGTGGCGGGCATCGAAACTGCCGGTCCGGGCGAGATCACTTTCGTCGCCAACAAGAAATACATTCCCCTGATCCGCAAGACCCAGGCTGCAGCCATCCTGATTGAGCCGAAGTTCGGTCCGGTGCCGGTACCGACCCTGCGCATCGAAAACCCCTACCTGGCGTTCGCACGGGCCATTGAGCTTTTCTACCAGCCTCCCGCGTATCCTCCGGGGATCCATCCGACCGCCGTGGTCGACCCCAGCGCCAAAGTCGGGGCTCGTGCCCATCTTGGGGCGTATGTGGTTGTGTCGGCAGGCTGCACCATCGGCGACGATGCGGTCATCCTTCCCCATGTGGTGCTTTATCCCAATGTCACGGTAGGCGACCGCTTCTTCGCCCACGCCCATGCGGTGGTCCGTGAAGATTGCCGGATCGGCAACGATGTGGTCCTTCAGAACGGGGTCGTCATCGGCGCGGACGGATTCGGTTTCGCCAAGGACGCCAGCGGCCGCTGGATCAAAATCCTGCAGTCCGGACCCACCATTCTGGAGAACGATGTGGAAGTGCAGGCCAACTCCTGCATCGATCGCGCCTCGATTGGCGAGACCCGCATCGCGAACGGCGTCAAGGTCGACAACCTGGTTCAGGTCGGGCACGGTTCTTCGATTGGCGACAATACCCTGCTCTGCGCGCAAGTCGGCCTGGCAGGATCCTCGGCAACCGGCAAAAATGTGATCCTGGCAGGTCAGGTCGGTCTGGCTGGACATCTGTTCGTGGGCGACGGAGCGATCATTACCGCGCAAAGCGGTCTGCATGCGGATGTGCCGCCCGGAGCTGTCATGAGCGGCTCCCCAGCGATGGACAACAAGTCATGGCTGCGCTCAATCGCCGCCATGAACCGCCTGCCGGACATTCTGAAGAAGCTGAGGCGCGAGCCGTGAGGGTAGCCATGACCGTATCCATGCCGTCGATGCCGCGCATCGCGCGCTTTGCTCTGGTGTTCATCGTGGCCTGTGCAACAGGTCTATCCGCGGGCTGCCACTCCTCCTATGTGGAAGCCGATGTGCACAACGCCAGCGGAGGCCAGGTGTCGCTTGTCGAAGTGGACTATCCCAGCGCCAGCTTCGGCAAGGAACTGCTGCCGGACGGCGCAACCTTCCACTATCGCTTCAAGATCCTGGGTAGCGGCGCGACCAAAGTCTTATGGACCGATAGTGCTCATCACGATCACACCGTGCCGGGCCCGGAGTTGCACGAAGGCGAAGAAGGCCACCTCACCGTGACGCTATCCGGCGCGACAGCCACCTGGGACGCGCAGGTACATCGCCGCAGATAGGTGTTGCGGCGCTGGTTCTAAACGGACCTGCCCTGGCGCGGCTCGTTCGTGACATTGCCAATCGGATTCATGCCTGCGCGCCTGCGGTTGTTCGAGGTGTAAGCGACCACGCCCAACCCGGCGCCAAGCACACCGAAAAAGAAGAGTAATCCAAGAACGATCATGGGAGCCCTCCCGCAGGGAATCGCTCATCGTGCGAGCAACTTCGACCCTGCTTCTCCAGGTAAGATGCCTGGTCCGCCCGTGCAGTAGACTCGGCTTGTGAAGCACGGTTTTTTTATCACCTTTGAAGGCCTCGACGGTTCCGGCAAAACCACGCAACTGCGGCGTTTAGCTGCCTTGCTGGAATCTGAGGGGCATCGCGTCGTTACCCTGCGGCAGCCGGGCGGGACCGCCCTGGGCGACCGCATCCGCAGTGTCCTGCTGGACTCGCGCGCCGAAGCCGAATTGGGTGGCATCGCACCGCTCTCCGAGATGGCCCTGATGTTCGCCGACCGCGCCCAGTCGCTGCGGCAGATCATCCATCCCGCGATGGCTGAAGGCGCGGTGGTCCTCTGCGACCGCTACACGGATTCATCCGAGGCCTATCAGGGCGCGGGGCGTGGTCTGGGCAGCGAGCGTATCCGCACCATGCATACGGCCGTCTGCGACGGCTTCCAGCCCGATCTCACGCTGCTTCTCTTGCCGCCGCTCGAAGGCTCGCTGGCCCGGGCTCGCCGCCGCAACGAACGCCACGTCCGCAACCAGGGCACCGATGAGAACCGTTTCGAACGCGAGCCCGACACCTTCTACGGCCGCGTGTACGAACAGTACCGCGAGATCGCCCGGCGCGATGCAGACCGTGTGGTGGCCTTCGAAGGCCCAGGCGGAATCGAAGAGATAGCCGCGCGGATCCTCGAGGTCGTTCGGGAACGGATGGAGTTGAGAGAACAGAGATCAGAGAACAGAGATTAGGGTTTCTAAACCCTAGCCCTAAACCCTAGCCCCTGAGACCTTCGCGATGCCAGATTTTTCCGGTGAGTACGTTCCAGCGCGGCAGCAGGGAGAGTGGCGTTTGCCGCCCGGCTTGCGGCGTCCTCTGCATCGTTACCTGCGAGCGCGCTGGGTCAACTTCGGCAATCCCATTCCTCTGTTCGAACATCTGCACAAGACCTTCGGCCCGATTGCGCACTACACGTTTCTGGGTCATCTGATCGTCTTCGTCAATCACCCTGACTTCGTGCAGGAAATCCTGATCAACCAGGCCGGGAGTTTCCGCAAGGAACGCACGCTGCAGCGTATGAAGATCCTTCTGGGCGAAGGTCTCATCACTTCGGATGACCCCATCCACATGCGCCAGCGCCGGATCGCCGCGCCTGCCTTCCACCGCCAGCGCATTGCCAATCATGCAGGCGAGATCGTTGCCAGCGCGGCTGCTGCACGCGACGCCTGGCGCGACGGAGAAGAGTTTGATGTCGCTTCCTCGATGATGAAACTCAGTCTGCACATCATCGCCCGTACTCTGTTCGACACCGAGGTGACGCCCGAAGTTCTCTCCGTCGCCGATGAAGTGAACACCATCATGGGCCTGTACAACTTCCTCGTCGCCTTCCCTCGTCTGGAACGCTTTCTGCACTGGCCCATTCCTGGAGTCATCAAGTTCCGGCGCTCACGCGCGCGATTGGATGCCATCGTTGCACGGATGATTGCGGACCGCCACAAACTCTCCCGCGAAGAACTGGAAAGCCGCGGTGACCTTCTGTCCATGCTGGTAGCCGCTCGCGATGAGGAAGACACCGGCAGCAGCTCAGGAATGGTCCCAGCCGGTTCGGGCATGAGCGCCGCCGGTTCTGGAATGAATGACGAGCAGCTTCGCGACGAAACCCTGACCATCTTCCTCGCCGGCTACGAGACCGTGGCCAACGCGCTGACCTGGACCTGGTATCTGCTAAGCCAAAACCCCGAAGCCGCCGAGCGCATGGAGCAAGAAGTCGACCGCGTGCTCGGAAGCCGCGCGGCCACGCTCGAGGACTACCCCAACCTGCGCTACACCGAGATGGTGTTTGCGGAGTCCATGCGCTTGTATCCACCGGCGTGGGCGATGGGCAGGCTTTCAACGCAGCCCATCGAGCTTGGCGAGTACCGCTTGCCGCCAGGCGCTCATTTCTTCTTCAGCCAGTACGTGCTGCACCGCTCCGCCGAGTATTGGGAGGCTCCGGAAGAATTTCGTCCGGAACGTCATGAGCCGGAACGCAAAGCCGAGCGGCCGCGCTTCGCCTACTTCCCTTTCGGCGGCGGCCGCCGGCAATGCATCGGCGAAGGCTTTGCCTGGATGGAAGGCGTGCTGTCGCTCGCGACCATTGCGCAGCGCTGGCGCCTGCACTTCGTGGATCGCTATCCGGTCGTGGCCCAGGCCAAGATCACACTGCGGCCACAGTTCCCCATGATCATGCGTCCGGAAGCACGCTAGTACCGCGGCGCCACAAATTCGGTTACCCAAGCGTCGCCATGGAATCGGGTGGCCCATCCTTCGACAGTTTCATCGTCGAAGGGTGGGGTGCTCCTGCCCATGCTCGGGCAGGAGCGACCGCGCGATACCCCACCCTTTCACAAAAAACGTGAAAGGATGGGCCACCCGAATTCGTGGCGTTTTGCGCGCGCAATCTCAGCTCTTGCGTACTCTCCATCCACAAATGGAATCTCCCTACCTGCGATACTGAAACGGCATGGCTCTTCCCTCCAGCTTCGCGGAATTTCTCGGCAACGCCTCCACCGTCGAAAACCTTCGAGCCTCCGTTGCCGCCGGCCGTCTTCCGCATTCGCTCATCCTGACCGGACCGCGCGGCGCGGGCAAATACACACTGGCGCTGATGCTGACCATGGCGCTGGAATGTGAACGTCAGCCCCGCGAACGTGCCGCCGACGGCCGCGAGTTGGCCGGCTTCTGCGGCGAGTGCCGCAACTGCACCCGCATCGCCGAAAGTGGCGATCTGCAGGGGCGGGTCGAGGAGGCCGTCGCCGCTCGCGAGGAGATGCGCGACACCGACAAGAAGGACACGCGCGTACTGGTGCAGACCCACCCCGATGTCCTGGTGATTCCACCCGACCCACCGCAGTTGCTGATCAAGCTAGGCCAGATCCGCACCGTGATCGCGAGGTCGCACTATGTGCCCACGGAAGCGCCCGCCAAAGTGTTCATCGTCACGTCGTCGGCATTCATGAAAGAAGCGGCGAACTCGCTGCTCAAAGTCCTGGAAGAACCGCCCGCCCACGTGCACATCCTTCTGCTGGCGGAAAACCCAGGAGAGCTTTTGCCGACGATTCGTTCACGCTGTGGCATGGCCCGCCTGGGAGCGTTGCCCGCCGAAGAGATTGAAGCTCTACTCGCTGCGGCGCGGCCCGAAGCGTCGAAGACTGAACGGGCGCTGCTCGCACGCCTGAGTGAAGGAGCGGCCGGCCGCGCGCTCGGCTTCGATCTCGCGGAATACACCGCTGCCCGCACCGATGCGTTGATCGTGCTTCGCAACGCCGCGCAGACCGGAGACCACTCCACACTGTTTCGTATGACCGAAACCTATCGCGCCGGCGCCGAAGGCCAGGCGAAAACCACCAATTTGCTGCGTGCAATTTCCAGTCTTCTGGAAGACATTCTTCTGCTGCAGAACGGTGCGCCCGACTCCGTACGCAATGTCGATATCCGGGCGGAGCTGCAGCGTTTTGCGGAAAGCTTTGATTTTGCGTGGATTGAAAACGCGGTTCGCGGGCTGGATGCGGTGCAGAGCGGCCTGCGCCGCAATCTGCTGCGCAATGTGAGCCTGGATGCGTTCGCGGCCGAGCTGGAACATGCTCGCTGATTGCACGTGAGAGAGAAGCGCCAGAGCCGTTTTTCCTTACGGAAGACGGAGTTTTTGATCATCCAAAAGGTGGAGTATCCGTAAAACCACTCTGGAAGCTGTTTATTTGTAACCGTTTCGTCAAAGCCTTGTTCTATTGTGGAAACAAACAGCCACATCGGCCCGTCTCTGCATCCAATCCCTAAGTTCACGTTACGGCATTTCTGGCGTTGGACGAGATTGGGTGCTGCCTCGGTGCGCGCCACGGGCCCCCGCATGTCAACCATATCCGCGGTGGAGAAAACACTTTTGAACGACGCAACTCACACGGGTCGCCTTGCCGACAACGCATTCAATGGAACACGCAAACTGATCCGCCCGCACCTTCCCGCAGGCGAACGCCGGCGCGATCCTGTGTACACGGAAGATCCGTTGACGCATGCGATGACCGCCGACAGCCATGCTTCGCGCGAAAGCTCGCATGCTGAAGCGTTTTATTTTCAGAAACAGATTCAGCAGCACACCGAGATGTCGATCGTGCTGGACGACGGCGAAGAGTTGCGCGGCGTGATCGAGTGGTACGACAAGTGCGTCATCAAGCTTCGCAGCGGCCGCCGCCGCGTGCTGGTCTACAAGGCCGGGATCAAGTACCTGTTCAAGAGCAGCGAAGCGAACCCCGTTTCCAGCGTGATGAAGTAGGCACTGACGATAGAGATGTCTGCGGTCTTTTGCTTTTCTTGCTGTCATCCCCGCAGGGGATCTGCTGTTGTCGTCGCCCTTGTCGTTGCCCTTGAGGCGTAGCCGTAAGCTTTAGCTTACGGATTTGCGGCATGCATTGAAGCGCTTGGGGCAGGCCTGCATCATCGCAGGCCCACTCATCGCGATAAAACTGCGATGAATGGGGCACCCTGTTCCGCGGCTCAACCAGAGAAAAGCAAGAGCCGTTTCTGCACCCGCAACCTTCTACGCCGTCCGTGCTGCCTTCCCCAGGCGATCGCGAATCGCGTCGTTCAATCCTCCAGATTCAGGCACGGGACAAACAATCACGGTCGCACCGCGATCATCCAAGGCACGCAGGCCGGCAAACAAACGCGCCGCCATGGTGTGCGAGTCACCCCACCGCCCCCACGGTTCGGCCACAGCCCTCGCATCCACACTCCAACCCTCCGGCAGCAGGACGCCAACCCGCTCTTCCAGCCCTGCCGAGTCCAGGACGCTCGCAATCGCAGCTTCATTGCCTTCGACCAAAACAACGCGCGCGCGCGGAGCGTAGTGGCGAATCCCCACGCCCGGCGAGGGCAGCGCCTCAGGTTCGATTTCCTGTCGCTCCAGCGAGCGGTAGATATCCACGGCCACGCCCGTAGCGCGGGTGATCGCGTCTGCAGTGACCGCGCCTGGCCGGTACAACACCATCGGTGTCTGCGTAGGGTCGAGCACCGTGGACTCCACGCCAACCTCGGTAGCTCCGCCATCGAGCACCGCATCGATGCGTCCGTTCAGGTCCGCCAACACATGGGCTGCGGTCGTAGGGCTGGTGTGGCCAAACCTGTTGGCGCTGGGAGCCGCCACAGGCACTTCTGCCCCGCGCAGTAGCGCCTGGGCAACGGGATGCGAAGGAATGCGTACGCCTACCAGCGCGCGGCCTGCAGTCACCGCGTCAGGGACCATAGCGGAGCGTGGCAGCAGCAGCGTCAGCGGACCGGGCCAGAACGCCACGGCCAGCGCATCCACGCGCTCGCCCAGGTCTTCGCTCAGCGCGGTAATTTCCGCAAGCTGCGCCCTGTCAGCGATGTGGACGATCAGGGGATCCCATGCAGGCCGCTGTTTGGCGGCAAAGATATTCGCGACCGCGGCAGGGTCGAGCGCATTCGCACCCAACCCGTAGACCGTTTCGGTGGGAAAGGCGACGGTGCCTCCTTGGCGAAGGATAGTCGCGGCATGCGTGATATCAACAGGCTCGGCAGCCCGAAGCCATAAAGTTTCCTTCATCTCTCTCCATGGTAGGTGTATTTGGCGTTAATCTGCGCCTATACTTGCCGCATGCAGGCCCCCGAGATCGAGCTGAAGTTCGTTGTCGACAATGTTCCAGCCTTCCTCACCGCCGTTCATAACCTCGGGCTCCATCTCGACACCGAGCGCACCTTCGAAGCCAACACTCTGTATGACACACCGGAACGCACATTGCGCGCACGCACGGAAGTACTGCGTCTGCGCAACTACGGCCTGCGTTGTGTGCTGACCCATAAGCGTCCTCCCGACAACTACGGTGGCGACGATCGCTACAAGACCCGCGTCGAAACCGAGACCGAGGTTCAGGATTGCGTCGCCGTTGCGGAAATTTTTTCGCGCATGGGCTATGGGCCGGTCTTCCGTTATGAGAAGTACCGCACAGAGTGGTCCTCCCAGGAAGGCGCGCATCTCGTGCTCGATGAAACTCCCATCGGCGTGTGGGCAGAGCTTGAAGGACCGACCGGCTGGATCGACAGCATGCTTTTGCAGTTGGGCGTAAAGCCGGAGTCCTGTTCCACCGCAAGCTATGGCACGCTGTTTTCCGCATGGAAAGAAGCCACCGGAAGCCCTGCCGAGAACCTCACGTTCGATGAGGCCATCGCCGAAAACAAAGAACCCGCCATGATGGCGGGTTCCTGATGGTTGCGCGCCTGGCCTGAGGGCCGGCGTTCGTTTAGAAGATCTGGAAATTGACGTCGATGTACAGGTCCACCTTCACCGGTTTGCCGTTCTGCATGGCCGGCTTGAACTTGTACTGCCGCACCGCTTCGACGGCCTTTTCGTCCAGGCCCATACCTACGCCGCGAGCCACGCGGATGTGCGAGGGGTTGCCCTGCTCGTCGACCCAGAGGTAGACCTCGACGTTGCCGGAGAACTTGGCCTTGCGAGCTTCTTCGCTGAACTCCGGCTCAACCTGATAGATCACGATCGGCGCCTTGATGCCGCCGCCGACGTGCATCACACCGCCGCCGGTGTTACCGCCCGAACCAGGACCGATACCTGCTCCGTTGCCGGAACCAATCCCGGTACCCGAGCCGTTACCCAGGCTGACGCCGTGGAGGCTGGAGTTGGGCAGGCCGAGGTTGGGCATGGTGTTGTCGGCGAGTTTAAGGTCGGGCTGCACCACGACCGTCGGTTCCACCGCAAGTTTGGGAGGAATCGTCGGCGGCGCCTTGGGCGGAACGATCTGATCCTTGGCGAACTTGGGAAGATGGCCCTGCGTCACCGGCGCAAGGTCATGCTGCCCGCCGCCCCCACCCATTGTCGATGCTTTGGGCATCGGCGGAGGAGGGACGGGCACGTTCAGGTCGACCAGAGACACGATCGGTTTGGCCGGCGCGAAGACCTGCACCTTCTTGGCCACCAGCCAGATGATGAACGCGAAGACCACCCCGTGCAGCACGACGGCGGCTGCCGTGGATGTGGGGCTGCGTTTGACCGCCATCTTGTCCACGACGGCTACGGGCTGAGATTCCAGCACCAGCGGAGGAAGTTTGACCGGGAAAAAAACATCACGGAAGCTCGACACCAAGGAGGCGAATACACCTTCCTCCTGGAGCTCGCCGCCCAGATGAGGCGTTTCCGCGTCGGGACGGAGCACCGGAGCGGGTCGATTGGGGTCGAACTCGTGCGGAAAAATGTCGGGAGGATTGGCCATAGGGGAGGAAACAAAAATCCTTCGTTGAGACTCGGGGGCAAACCACCTTTGCAGAAACGTTTCGCCCGAGGCTCGGGACTCAATTGTACGGAGTCTCACACCACCCCGCTACCCTCTTAGACGCGGATTGATGGCAAGAGGTCTCGCCATGTGACCGTCCGGTGTACCCAGTTACAATAAGAGTTTGCGCGAACTGCGCGCGGGCCGCACCGTATGCGGCACTTACGGAGTGCAATGGCGGAAAGTTCCTCGAAGTCTATGAAGTCCCTGAAATCTCTGAAAGACACGCTCAATCTGCCCCGGACGGAGTTCGCCATGAAGGCCAACCTGCCGCAGAATGAGCCGGCCCGCCTCCAGCGTTGGGAAGCGGAGGGCCTGTACGACCGGATTCGCGCCGCGCGCGCCGGAGCGCCAAAATACATCCTCCATGACGGTCCCCCGTATGCCAACGGCGCCATTCATCTTGGCCACGCGCTGAACAAGTGCATCAAGGACTTCGTGGTCAAAACAAAGACGATGGCCGGCTTCGATTCGCCGTACGTCCCGGGCTGGGACTGCCATGGCCTCCCGATCGAGATCAAAGTCGACGAAAAGCTGGGCGGAAAAAAGCTCCAGATGGACCCCGTCGCGGTCCGCAGGGCCTGCCGTGAGTACGCAGGAAAATTCATCGATCTGCAACGTAGCCAGTTCAAGCGCCTGGGCGTCTTCGGCCGTTGGGACAAGCCGTACGCCACCATGGACTTCCCTTACGAAGCGCGCATTGTGGAAACCTTCTACGGCTTCTACGAGAAGGGCTTCGTCTACAAAGGCCTCAAGCCGGTCTACTGGTGCTGGCATGACCGCACCGCGCTTGCTGAAGCCGAGGTGGAGTATGCGCAGCACACATCGCCCAGCGTGTATGTGCGCTACAAGCTGACCTCGCCGCCGGAGCACATCGACCCCAAACTTCGCGGACGCGAGGTTTACACCATCATCTGGACCACCACGCCCTGGACGCTGCCGGCATCGATGGCGGTCGCCTTCAACCCCGAAGTCGAATATATTGCGCTCGAAGATGGCGACACGGTCTACATCGTGGCTCGCGCGCTGGCGGAAAACGTTCGCGAAGCCTGCACCCTCCTCGGCGACCTCAAGAATGCTGTGGAGATCGCCAGCTTCCCCGGCTCCAGGCTGGACCGCGTCACGTTCGCGCATCCTTTCCTCGACCGCGAGATTCTCGGCGTCAACGCCGACTACGTCACCACCGAGCAAGGCACCGGCGCCGTTCACACCGCGCCTTCGCATGGACCGGACGACTTCGCGACCGGCCTCCGCTATGACCTCCGCCTGACCTGCGATGTGGACGCCCAGGGCAAGCTGCGCAACGGCCTGCCCGAGTACGACGGCCTGCATGTGCACAAGGCCAACGGCCCCATCATCGACCTGCTGGAGACACGCGGCGCGCTGATGGGCCGCCACAATCTAGATCACCAGTACCCGCACTGCTGGCGCTGCCATCACCCGCTGATCTTCCGTGCAACAGAACAGTGGTTCATCCGCATGGAAACGCCGGTGCTTTCGCCCAAGGAGAATGGGCCGGACACCACGTTCCGTGAGCGCGCGCTGGACGAAATCAAACGCGTCACCTGGGATCCCGCATGGGGAGAAGAGCGCATCTCCAACATGATCGCCACCCGCCCCGACTGGTGCATTTCGCGTCAGCGTATCTGGGGCGTGCCCATCGCGGTGTTCCTCTGCGAAAGCTGCCATGAGCCGCTAAATGACGAAGCCATCAACAAGAGCATCGTGAAGCTGTTTGCGAAGGACGGTGCGGACGCCTGGTACAGCCGCGATGTCGCGAGTCTGCTGCCTGCAGGGACAACGTGTCCGGCCTGCGGAGGCTCCGAGTTCCGCAAGGAAATGGACATCCTCGATGTCTGGTTTGAAAGCGGCGCAAGCTGGCATGCGGTGCTGGATGTGGAGCCTGAACTGAGCTGGCCGGCCGATCTTTATACCGAGGGCGGTGATCAGCATCGCGGCTGGTTCCACTCTTCCCTGCTGTGCTCGGTCGGTTTGCGTGATGCCGCGCCCTACCGCACGGTCGCAACCTCGGGCTGGACGCTGGACGAACAGGGCCGGGCGTTTTCAAAGTCCTTGGGGAATGGTGTTGACCCTGTCGATGTGGCGAACCGTCTGGGCGGCGAGGTGATCCGCCTGTGGGTAGCCAGCGTGGACTTCCGTGAAGACGTGGCCGCCAGCGAAAACCTGATGGTCCGCGTCAGCGACAACTACCGCAAGCTGCGCAACACGCTGCGCTTCCTCCTCAGCAACATGTTCGATTTCGACCCTGCGGTGAACGCGGTTGAGTGGGCCTCGATGGCACCTCTAGATCAGTACATCCTGGCGCGCACCGCCGAGCTCGACGCCAAGATCCGCAAGGCGTATGACACCTTTGAATTCCACCGCGCCTACCAGGCGCTCAACGAGTTCATCAACACCGACCTCAGCGCGCTGTATCTCGATGTGGTGAAGGACCGCCTGTACACGCTCGCGCCGGATAGCACCGGACGCCGCAGTGCGCAGACCGCCTTATGGCGCATCGCGGAAACACTGACGCGTCTTATCGCTCCTATCCTTTCGTTCACCGCGGATGAAGTATGGCAGTACCTGCCGACGGTCGACACGCGCGAAGATAGCGTGCACCTCGCGCTCTTCCCTTCCATGGAAGAGATCGTACCCGGCTCGGTCGCCGGTCTCGAAGCCGATTGGGAGCGCTTGCTCGCCATTCGCGCGGATGTGCTGGTCGAACTCGAAGCCTTGCGGCTGTCGAAAGCCATTGGCAAATCGCTTGACGCGGGTGTGCAGATCATCGCCACCGAAGGCACGCCGGATGCAACGCTGCTGACACGCTACGAAGCCTCGCTCGCCGAATTCTTCAACGTGTCCCAAGCCAGTGTGCAGGTTGTGGGCGCAAGCAAGGACGCGGCGGCGCTCATACTCACGGCCTCGGTTGCCGAGGGTTCCAAGTGTGGACGCTGCTGGCGCGTGCTGCCTGAAGTGGGCTCTGACGCCCGCTGGCCTACAGTCTGCGCGCGCTGTGCGGATGCGCTGGAAGCGATCGGGTTCCCGCCGCAGAACGAAGAGGCAGCCTAAATGTCGCGTGGCTCGATGTCTGGCTCTTCAGGGCGCGATGCTCGCCCGATTCTCTTCGCGATTTCACTGCTGGTCATCCTGGTCGACCGCTTGACCAAAATCTGGGTCGGGAAACATCTCTCCCTGGGCCAGGCGATCACGGTGATCCCCAACGTCTTCCGCATCACGCATGTGCTCAACACCGGCGCGGCATTCAGCATGTTTGAAACCGCGAAGAACCCGGAGATCGTGCGCTACGCGTTGATTGCTTTCTCCGTCATCGCGATCGTTGCGGTACTGATTGCGCTGTGGCGCACGGGACGCGCGGTTTCGCTGATGTCGGTTTCACTCGCGCTGATTCTTGGCGGCGCGCTCGGCAATCTTTACGACCGCCTCTGGTTTAAGTACGTGGTCGATTTTCTTGAAGTGCACATCGTGCACTATCACTGGCCCGACTTCAATGTCGCGGATTCGTGCATTGTCGTAGGGGCCTGCTTGCTGCTGCTGGAATTGCTGCGGCCGCAAAGGGCTGACTGAACATGAGTACCGCACCATCTGGCTCGGGTAGAGCAACACCCGGCTCCGCCAACGACAACATCATCATCCGCGGCGCACGCACCCACAATCTCAAGGGTATCGACGTCGATATTCCGCATAACTCGCTCACGGTGGTGAGCGGAGTTTCGGGATCGGGCAAAAGCTCGCTCGCGTTCGATACGGTTTACGCCGAAGGCCAGCGCCGCTATGTCGAGTCGCTTTCGGCATACGCGCGCCAGTTCCTCGAACGCATCGAGAAGCCCGATGTGGACTTCATGGACGGCCTGGCTCCGGCCATCGCCATCAAGCAAAAGAACCAGACGCGCAATCCGCGCTCCACCGTCGCGACAGCTACGGAAATCTACGACTACCTGCGCCTGCTCTACGCGCGCTGCGGCACGGTGACCTGCCTGCATTGCGGTGGCATTGTGCGTCACGACACAGTCGATGAAATTGCAGGACGGCTGCTTACCGGGCCCGAAGGTACGCGCGTTTACGCGCTGTTCCCTATCGTGCGCCGCGAGGTGAAGCTTGAGCCGATGCAGGGACCGGCGGCGCCTGCCGAAACCACCGAACCCGCCCCGGTAAAGAAGGCTGCCAAAACAACGAAGTCGAAGAAAGCAGCGGCAGCGCCGGTCGCGGTGGACATCACCGATGCGCTCAAGGAGCGGCTGACCGAGCTTCGCCGCCGCGGCTACAACCGTCTGTGGCAGGCTGCTGCCGATGGCCAGGGTGCCGGTAATATCGTCGAGTTCTCGACCCCTGAGTCACTGCTTGAGCTCGACTTCGCAGCGGCCCAGGGCGATAACGCGACGCGTCCCATCTATGTGCTCGCCGACCGCCTGGCGTTGGCTTCGGACATTCGTGCCCGCCTGGTGGATGCCATCGAAACCGGTTACCGCGAGGCCGGTGAGATCGTCTTCCGCACCGTGCCTCGTGAAGACAACAAAGCATCACGCATGTTGCGCTTCTCGGCAGCCTTTGAGTGCTCGTCGTGCCATCGCGCCTACCGCGATCCCGAGCCGCGCCTGTTCAGCTTCAACAATCCTTATGGCGCGTGCCCGCGTTGCCAGGGCTTCGGCAACACGATCGACTTCGACCCAGGGCTCATCATCCCCGACAAATCGAAGACGTTGGACCAGGGCGCTGTCGATCCGTGGACCAAGACCAAGTACCGCGCCCATCACGGGGAGATGAAGCGCGCCGCCAAGGCTGCCGGCATTCCTACGGACGTGCCGTGGTATGACCTCACCGAAGCGCAGCAGCGGTTCATTCAGGAAGGCCAGGGATCCTGGTACGGCATCCGCGGCTTCTTCGCTGAGCTGGAGCGCAAGAAGTACAAGCTCCATGTACGTGTCTTCCTGTCCAAATACCGCGGCTACGCCACCTGCCCGGACTGCCGTGGCCAGCGTCTGCGCGCGGAAGCTCGCGCCGTGCTGTTGCAGGACAAGAACATCTGCGAAGTCTGCGCGCTCACCATTACCGAGGCCAAGGAGTTCTTCGCAACTTTAACCCTTTCGCCCTCGCAGATGGAGATTGCCGGCAAGGTGTTTGAAGAAGTCAGTCAGCGCGTTCACTTCCTGGAACAGGTCGGGCTGGAGTACCTCACACTCGATCGCCTCAGCGCGACTCTCAGCGGTGGCGAGTCGCAGCGCATCCAGCTTGCGACCTCCCTGGGTTCTCGTTTGGTAGGTGCGCTGTACGTGCTCGACGAACCCTCCATCGGCCTGCACACTCGTGATACCGCCAAACTGATCGGCATCATGGAAGAGCTGCGCGACCTGGGCAACACGATCCTGGTTGTCGAGCACGATCCTGATGTCATTCGCTCCGCCGATCGCCTGTTGGATCTCGGCCCCGGAGCGGGCGAACTGGGTGGCATGCTGTTGGCTGCCGGTACCGTGGCCGAAGTTCGCGACAACCCGAACTCGCTGACCGGCAAATATCTCAGCGGACGCGCGAAGATTGCGGTGCCCAAACACCGCCGCGAGCCTGGCCGCGAAAAGCTGGTGCTCAAGGGCGCGCGTATTCATAACCTGCGAGGTGTGGACGTCGAAATCCCGCTAGGCATGCTGTGCTGCGTGACTGGTGTTTCGGGTTCCGGCAAATCCACGCTGGTGCACCAGGTGCTCTACCGTGCGCTGATGCAGGCGCTGGGCCAGAGCGAAGGCTCCGATCCGGCACATCTCTACCGTGAGCTTTCGGGCTCGCAGTATTTGAATGACGTGATCCTGGTCGACCAGTCCCCCATCGGACGCACCCCGCGATCGAACCCGGTCACCTATATCAAGGCGTTCGACCCCATCCGGGAGCTGTTCGCATCTCAGCCGGACTCGAAGCGCAAGGGCTACACCGCAGGCTCCTTCAGCTTCAACGTTCCCGGAGGCCGCTGCGATGTCTGCGAAGGCGACGGCACTGTGACGGTCGAGATGCAGTTTCTCGCCGACGTCGAACTGCCTTGCGAAGAATGCAACGGCACGCGTTACAAAGCAGGCATCCTCGAAGTCAAATACAAGGGCAAGAACATCCACGATGTCCTGGGTATGACGGTGAAGGAAGCGCTGGTGTATTTCGCGGGCCACCCCAAGATCGTCGACAAGCTCGCCGTTTTGGACGAGGTCGGGTTGAGCTACGTACGCCTGGGCCAGAGCGCCACCACGCTCAGCGGCGGTGAAGCACAGCGTGTCAAGCTCGCCCAGCACCTGGCGTCGACTCGGTCGAGCAGTGCCGCCGGCAACGCGCCGCGTACCGAAGCCCAGCGCGTCCGCAGCCGCACGCTGTACATCCTCGACGAACCCACCACCGGCCTGCACTTTGAAGATGTGGCCAAACTGCTGACTGCGTTCCGCAAGCTGATAGATGGCGGCGGTTCCATGCTGGTCATCGAACACAATCTCGACGTCATCAAGAGCGCGGACTGGGTAATCGACATGGGACCGGAAGGTGGCTCGGGCGGCGGCCAGATCGTCGCTACCGGCACGCCGGAAGAAATCGCCAAAGCTCCCGGCTCGCACACCGGCCACTGGCTCGCCCCGGTGCTGCAGGGGTAAGCCGTTCGTGACTTTTGAAGGGGTTGAACAAACGAAGGAGGCTAGTGCCAGCGTGAGAGCTTCCTGGAGTACACGAGTCTATCGGTGCAAGCGTTCTTCTGACGATGTTGCTGGTGCTCACCAGCGGAAGATGGGACAAGTGAGCGCCAACGGCGCGTTCTATACCAGCCCAGGGCGAAGCCCTGGGTCCCGAGGCCATGAGAGATTGAGGGCTGAAGGCCCGACCTATGTGGCACCACGATAGATCGGGCCTTCAGCCCTCCTTCCGTGGGATTGAACGGATACCTAGGGCTTCGCCCTAGGCTGGTATAGGGCGCGCCTTCAGCGCTTGAGTCCATGCCTGTTTCGGCCTTCCGGTCTGCGACACCTCGCGCACGGAAGCCGGCGAATACTCCGCCAGACATTTCTGCGATAAGAACCAAGCCTTAAGCTCTGCACCAAGGACCATTCATGCTCGCACGCACGCTTCTCGCCCTCGCTCTATTTCCGGTTCTCGCCGTCTCCGCACAGCAACCTCCTCCCGGTTCCCACTCGGTGGACGAGCGTCAGCAGCCCGATGAGGCGGTCAACAAGCGAATCAGAGCGGCGGAAGCCGCGCTCGACAAGGGCGACTTCCCCGGCGCGGTCACCATCCTGAAGGAACTCGCCGCGGAGCGTCCCAAGGACGCACAGGTACTCTACGACCTTGGTTTCGCCGAAGAGCGCACCGGAGCGGACGAAGACGCCGGCAAAGCCTACGAAGCGGCGATCATCGCGGACGGGACGCTGGCCGAGGCCCGGGTTGCTCTCGGCCTGCTGGACGCTCGTGCTGGTCATACCGAAAAAGCCCATACCGAATTGACCGAAGCGGCCGCCCTCAAGGACGCGCCTGCCGAGCTTCGCGCCCATGCCTTGCGGGCGCTGGCCACGATGGACGCCGCTTCCAATCCTGACGCCGCTCGCGACGAGCTTCTGGCTGCCGTTAAGCTGACGGGCGAAACCGAGCCCGACATCACGCTTTCCGCCCAATTGGCCTCGCGGGCCGGCGACAGCCCGGACGCCGAAAACGCCTACCGCCGCGCCCTCGCGCAGGATCCCACCGACGCCGATGCCGCCGCATCGCTCGCACCCATGCTGCAGCACGCAGGCAAGACGGCGGAAGCGGAAGCCGTTCTTCAGAAGGCTCTGGCGGCCCACGCCAACGATCCCCGGCTGGTCACCCAGCTTGCAGCCGTCTACGGCGGGGAAGGCAAAGCGCAGCAAGGCATCGATCTGCTCACCCAGCTGCGGGCGAGCGATCCAAAGGTTGCCGCCAACGACTCCGTGACACGCATGCTGGCAAGACTGGAAAGCATGGGCGACAAAAATGACGATGCTCTGCATCTATATGAAGGTCTCGTCTCCCAAAAGCCTGACGATCCGGCCCTCCTGGATGAATATGGTGGAGTCCTGGTCAAGTTGCAACGCTTTGCGGAAGCCGAGAAGGTTCTGATCAAGGCCGTGGGCATGCGTTCAGGATTTGCCAATCCGCAGGACTGGGGTGAAGCCGCCGGACATCTGGCCTTCGCCGCTTCCCGAAACAAAGAGCCCAAGGTGACATTGCAAGCGCTCACAGCGCGTGCTACAGTTTTGCCGAACTCGGCAGCCTCTTTGTTTCTGGAAGCAACCGCACATGATTCCCTCCACGAGACAAAGGACGCGATTAAGGCGTATCGTGCTTTCCTTACGGTGGCAGATGGTAAGTTTCCCGATGAAGAGTTCGAGGCGCGCCACCGCCTCGTAGCTCTCGAACACACGAAGTAGGGCTCAGCGGCACTTTCGAGGTGCGCTATGGTCATCCCGTCAGTCAGTATCAGAACGTGCAGGCAAGCAGTGATCTTGGGCCTGGTATCCATGGGTGTTGCTGCTCTTGGAAGCCGCCCGGCCTTCGCCAGCGAAGAGGCGATTCTCGACGCCGCCGCTATTACCCAGCTTGAACAGCAGGCCTCCACGGCCCAGGTGAAGGATCAGTGCTTCCTCTACACGGAAGTTCTGCACAGCCTTACCGAGATCGCGGGAAAGCAGCTTGCCGACGGGCAGGATGAAGAAGCCGCTGTGACCTTCCACCACATCGACACCATCACCGCGAAGATCCAGCATGCGCTCGCCAAGGACGCCAAGCGGCTCAAGAACGCGGAGATGCTGATGGAACATACGACGCGGCGCTTGAGCGACATGCTCCATGTCACCAATGGGGATGAGCGAACGGCGCTGCAGGGAACGTTGCAGCGAGTCAGCGCAGTCCACTCGCAACTCCTCTCGCAGGTGTTTGCCAAGTGAAGGTGGTTCTTTCCGGCCTCCGCGCCTTGACTGTCCTGACGATGCTCGCAGCCATAGTGTGCCTGTCAAGCCCTGTGCGAGCGCAGGCGCCCGACGGCGTCATGAGCGAAGCCGAGATCGAATCCCTGCGCGATTCCAACTACATCCCAACGGACCGCCTGGCCGCGTACGAAAAGATTCTCGATTCGCGCCAGAAACGTCTCGACTCGTTGATGGTCGGACGACGACACGTGGGCCGTGAGATTGACCTCCACGATCTGATCGACGACTTTGGCAAAATCACGGATGAGCTGAACGACAATCTCGACGACTATCGCCGGAAGAACCGCGACGTTCGCAAGGTCCTGCCCAAGCTGGTGCAGGAGGTGGACAAGTGGGTGGCAGCGATCAAAGCGCCGCCTGACGACGAGGCGTACAACATCGTCCGCAAGGTAGCGCTCGACAGCCTCCGCGATCTGCGTGAAGAAGCCGAGGCGATGATCCCCGAGCAGGAAGCCTATTTCAAGGCCCACCCCGACGCCGCTAAGGCAGAAAAAGACCGCCGCGACCCCGAACACGCCCACGACCCGCACCAGTAGGCGAGGGTGATTCGATACTCCCCGAGAAGGGCTTCCGATAGAAGCACTTCCCATCACCGCAGGCAAAACCGGTTCTTCGGAAATCCTACAAACAATGCGTCATGAGCCACTGGGAGGGAGCATTGGCCTTCAGGCCAATGATTTCTGGATGGGATAGAATCCGGCTTCAGCCGTGGGCCTTGGAGCCAGCCACGAGAGACAATGGTTCACCACATCGACTCACCATGACAGAGGAAAAAGCGGACAAGTCACCGGCGTTGTGAGAGCTCGATATGCATCGTGCGCCGCATACGCAAAAGAGCCCAAGGCTAAAGCCACCTTCGAGGAGAGATCGAATTCAGTGGCCTGAAGGCCACTGCTCCCTCCCATGGGTTTCTCGATAGATTGTTGGCAAAATAGGCCAGCACCAAGGCGAAATCAACGCGCCGCTAACAGTCCATCGTTCCTACAGCCGCTTCAAGTATTCCCGTGCCAGATCGAGTTCGGGGAACAAACGCTCTTCCGCCTGAAACTCTTTGGAATGGACACAGCGGCGTCCTGCGCGAACTCTCACCGGGTGCTTCAGGTGAAGCATCTCGTGGTAGAGCAGATATTCGATCGCGTACCGTGGCGTGCCTGGGCGATCAAAGACGCGGCTGACGACGATGGTATTGTGTGCAGCGTCGTAATGCCCCAGCATCCGCTTGGCCGTGTGCGCGCTCCAGGTGAGCGTTGGCCGCCCCAATAGGCCGTGGAAGAAACGGCGGTTGATGCTTTCAAAGACTTCTTCCAGATCGTACTGGTGACCTTGTGCGGAGCTGATCCGCTTCCTGCCGCGCATCTGGCGAATGCGTTCCGCCTGCCGCGCAACGGGTTCCGACTGGGTATAACGGCGGTAGCGGTCGGCATGGAAAGGTGCAATCGGCTTGCGATAGAGCTTGGCCAAAAGAATGTGAGAGATAGCCCGATGGATGGATTCCGGCGCGTCCTGCAGGAGATCGGAAAGCCGCAGGATGAGCTGTCCGTCACGCAGGCGGATCGTGGTGTTCAGGCTGGTGAAACGGCGGAAACGGACGTCCAGCGGAGGCATGGGAGCGCGGGGCCGCAGCTCGCGGTATTCCTCAGCGATGATGGCCAGCAGGGCCGGTGATACGGGGGGCAGGGTGGAACTTGGCACGGCTTTTGCCAGAGTATCAGGCAGGTTTGTGGAGA
>DASYEV010000006.1:0-1981 GCA_036498835.1 Acidobacteriaceae bacterium
ATTCTTGCATCACTTCGAAGTCGCGCGCGTGGGCGTACTCCCGGAGAAGTTTCAATTGCGCGGCGATCGAGAACCCTTCCCGCTCCTGTTCCCTGCTGGAAACGCGTGCATATATCACCTGAACTATGCACAAGCTTGGCCTTCAGATCACGCGCGGTGCGCCTGAAATGGAGATCGGTTTAGCGTGTCCCGAACGTCGGTTCAGGCCGGTCTTCTCTGAGTCATAGTCCCCCGCTGTTCCCTTGCTCCATAAATTATTGGTTTGGCTCAATCGGCCATGCATAGAATCTTATGCACGGCCTCAGCAGCGCAGGGCAGTAGCAATCACGGGTGCGAAGCCTTTCTCTGTCGCAGCGACGGTCCGGAGCCGGTTCATCAGGCGCTCAAAGAGACCTTGTTCCGGGTAGTGGTCGCTGTAGCTGACTCCCACTCGGCCCGCATGCCGCCAGATCTTGGCCGCCAGAAACAGGAACTTCAGTCGGGTTGTGGCCAGCGTGGTGTGGCCGAGAGTGGTGGCTTTGGCTTCCTCTTCCCGGTTGAACAGCATCAGCCAGCAGTTGAGGTTGTAAGCCAGCATGGCCAGTTGAAAATGAATGCAGTTCATCGCCCATCGCCCCGAGGGATGCGCGGCCAGTCCTGCGTCGTTATTGGCTTCCTTGATCAGATTCTCCGCTCCGGCGCGCTGATTGTAGAACCATGCCAGCAACGCAATCGCGTCCTGGATATTGGTGACGAACACGCGATAGCTGTATTCCGGCGTGTCGAACAACTGATATTGCTCCGGTTCGGCAGCCGTACGCGGCTTCGCCTTTTTCTGGTAGCGCAAGGCGATGAACCGGTGCGCTTTGCCCCAGCCGTCCGGCTGATAGCGGAACTCGCACTGCCCGTCAGCGTCGGCTTGTGGGGCGCGTTTCCAGTCCGCCGCTTTCAACTCATCCACCAGGCGCGACGTTTTGCGCGCCGAAATGATGAACCGCACACCCGCCTTCTCGTACGCCTCCACCGCCTCGGCGCAGTAGAAGCCGGAATCGGCACGGGCGTAAATGGTCTCTACGCTCGGCGGCAGGCCGGCAAACACGCCTTCCAGATGCCGTGCGATCTGGGCGCCGGTGGGCCGATCGCCATTGCGCAACTCGCCGGAGACATACTCCCGCGTCTCGGCCAGAAACGTCAGGATCGGCTGGAAGCTCTTCTTCCCCCGGTTTTTCGGGTTGTAGCTCTTGCGCCCACCCATCTGGTTGCCAAACACGGTGTGCACCGTCGTGTCGGTATCGATCGTGACCACTTTCAGTTGAATGTGAGCCGCTTCCCATACGCGCAAACGCAGGACGCGCTGGATTTTTAGCATCTGCCCGGCCACGCTCAGATGCAAGGAAGCCAGAAACCGCCAGAAGGTGGATTGCGGCGGCAAGCGTATTACCTTCAGTATGCCCGTCAGCATGGGTTCGCGCTCCAAAAAGCGCAGATGGTTCAGCCGCGCAAACCCCACGTACAGCGCCAGCACCATCGCCAGCACGAACTCGTACACCGGCATGGTCCGTGTCCGTCGATGGATCGTGAGCGTTTCTTCGACTAGCGATTGGAACCCGAGTCTCTCCAGCATGGTCGCGATGGGCAGCAGTCCTCCATACGCGGTCAGATTCCTGCTGGTGAAGTCATACGGTGTGGAAGCCCCGATTCTAAAGGGCTCCGGATTAACCGCGCCAACCGCTTGTGTGACGCGCCTTTTCTCGCTATCCTCTCGATTGTTATTCACCTTTTGGGTGGCTCCTGAGAATGAGTTTGCGAAGCGCCAACTTCGCTTCTCTACCTGTTCTAACGCAGGATTCTCAGGGCCTCCAAACGGTTTGGCTCTGACCAAGACCTCACAGCCGCTCGGATCCTGTGCATAGGCCAGGTGGTACCAAAGTTGCACGAATTGACAGCGTCGCCGGAACGTTTTGATGGCGACAAGGAAAAAGCCAAGGAGCATTTCGAATCC
>DASYEV010000007.1:0-63180 GCA_036498835.1 Acidobacteriaceae bacterium
ACTCGTGCCCGTTCCACACGGCCTGGACGATCCGGCCGCCGCCACTTCCTACACGAATCCTTTGACTGCATGGGCATTGACGAGATCCAGTCACAATCTCAAGGACGGCGATTGGCTCCTGCAGACCGCGGCTGCATCCAGCGTCGGGAAGTTGGTGCTTCAATTGGCGCAGCAGTATCGATTCAAGACAATCAACGTCATCCGGCGGCGCGAGCAGGAAGCGATCATTCGCAACCTTGGAGGCGATGAGGTCATCTGCACAGCCGACGAGGATCTCAGGACACGCCTGCAGGAATTGACCGCGGGCAAAGGCGTTGAACGAGCGATTGACTGCGTTGCCGGGGAACTTGGCGCTGAGGTTGCCCGAAACCTCGCTCCCGCCGGCACCCTGTTGGTGTATGGAGCCCTCTCCAGCCATCGGCAGACCGACCCCGCGAAATTCATGATGCCGCTCTTCGCTCCACGTCTGATCTATTCGACAGCAACGGTTCGCGGGTGGTGGCTTCCGCGTTGGGTGCCTTCCCAGCCGCTTGCTGAAGTGCGGGCAGCGACCAGCGATCTTCTCACCATGTTGGCGCAGGGAGCCCTTACACCGCCAACGACTGTGCGGTATTCACTGAAGGACTTCCAGGAGGCAGTACGCCTGGCCGACGGTGAGGCAGGACAGGAAAAGGTCTTACTCGACTTCTCCGAATGATCAAGTTAGCGGCCAATAGGCTGGCTTCAGTGGTCGTCTATAGGTCGGGCCTTCAGCCCTCGGATTCTATAGTGCTCAATTCATGGGGCTCCGCCCCATGCTGGTATAGAGCGCGCCGTTGGCGCTTGATGACGTGCTGCTATGTTCGTCCGTGACCTCTCCGACGGCAAATGAAACGGTCGCCCGTTTCATCCATCAGGGTCGGCAACACTGGTGGACGACTTGGGAGAAAACTCCCTTGAGCGGTTTCGTCTTCCTATACACCTTCGGGAAATTTGCTTTCGCCGGATGCTTTTGGACCGGCAGCTGCTTCGGCGTTCTCTTCTTTGTCGGCAAAAAATGCGCTCATGATCGCAGAGGCCGCTCCTGCTATGGAGTAGCGGTGGTGGAACGTGGCTTCCGTTCGCGCGGCCATGGCATCCTGCTCCTCGGGTTGCATGGCAATCCAGCCACGTAGAAGACGTTCTGTGCCGTCCAGCGTGTCATCGTCGACGAGACCGACCGCGTCCGCCTGAATCTCAGGCCATATATTGACCTGGTTGCTGATAAGCACCGGCCTCCCCGCGGCGAGCGATTCGACGACGGCGATCCCGAAGTTCTCCTGGTGCGACGGAAGAACAAAAGCCGCACAGGATCGCAGGGCTCCCCACTTCACATCTCCGGTAAGAACCCCTGGCCAGTGAACACGGTCTGCGATGCCTGCCCGCGTGGCGGCAGCCTGTAGGGTTCCCTGCAATTCCATCTGGTCGGGACCGGCGACGACGAGGTCAAGGTCCGTTTCGTGCGCAACGCGTGCATAGGCTTCCATAAGCAGATCGCAGCCCTTTTTTTCATGGATGCGGCCCAGAAACAGGAAAAAGCTACGGCCGCGGAGAGCGGGGACATGTTCCAGGAACACTTCCTTCTGGTCGACAGTCCCTTGTTGCGGCGTGCCGATGCCATACGGAATCACAACACCTTTCCAGGTGTTGGGGCGGAAGCTTTCCTCGGCGAGATCGCTTTCCGTTTTGGTGGTGAAGAATACCGCCTGTGCGTCACGCAACACCCGATACTGAAACGGCCAGTAAAGCATCTTCTTGAGATGCTTGAGAGGATAGCGGTCGCGAAACCAGGGATCGAGACCTCCGTGGGTGAACACCGCGTAGGGCGTTCCCGCTTTGCGCGCGGCAATGCGCGTCGCAAGGTTCGGGAAGGTCCAGATGCCGTTCATGATGATGCAGTCGTAACGACCCGCGTGATCGCGAATCCATCGCCACAGGGTCAGAGAAAGCCCGAAGCGCCCGAGATGTCCTCGCCCGGTAGTGTGGATTTTGAGCGGGAAATCCTCGAGATAGGGTGCGTCGGGCCGATCCTGGCAAAGCACCTCCACGGTGTGGCCGGCGCCCATCGAAGCGTTGGCGATCTGGCGCACCGATTCCGGTGGGCCGCCATCCGCGGGTGAAAGACTTCCTATGACGTGAAGAATACGCAATGTGTGTTGACCAGGAACTGCCGCCGGCTTCGACGGCTTCTTGCTCTAAAGTCCCGTTTCTCCTATGCCTGAAATCTGGTTAAACATTCCGTGCTTCTGGTTGAATATCAGAGTGAGGTATCGGGCGGAAGAAAAAGCGGACCGGAGTTGAGCGATTCCAGTTCGTCCCGATCGACCTCGACCGAGACGCTGCGCATGATGAGGTTCATCGTCAGCACGATGCGCAGGCTGCCTTTCACCCGGACCACAACACCTTCCATGCCGGCGAGCGCTCCCGAACGAATGCGCGCACGTTCGCCGACGCGAAGGAAGCGATAGGGTTCGGCACGGCGCAGCGAAAGGCCGGTACGCAGCATTTCGATCTCCGCGTCGTCCAGGGGCGCGGGTTTGCGATCGGTTCCGGTAACGAACGACAAGGCTCCCGGAACCTCGAGTACGGGTGTGCGCTCCGACTTGCTGATTCGAACGAACAGATAACCGGGGAAAAGCGGCAGGTCGAGTTCTACCTTCTGCCCGTTTTTCCAGCGCCGGCTGGCGGAATACAGCGGCAGAAAATGTTCGACACCCTTGGCGTCAAGATGCTCCGCGACACGCTTCTCGTGACGTGGAGCGGTATACAAGGCGAACCACCGCGCGGCGCCAACCAGGGCGGGCGAGGGTGGGAGCGACGCGCTCACCGTTATCGGATTGAACCCTAGAATCTCTGACAAGACAGCTAAATCCTTCTCGCAGGAACCACTTCCAGCCGTACGCAGGCCACAGCCTGGGCATCCCGGCAGGGACTGGAAACGCGAGCGTCTATGCGCTTCTCCATACTACAGTGGCGGAGCAGAGCAGGCTATTGGTTTGACATTCCAAGTCGTTGATTCGGGGCAACCTAACTGCCTTAAACCATCATCTTGCTGGATCGGTTGAGGGTCCTGCCGAAGAGGTGTGCCGGGGCGCGGAAGCGGGCTGCCTATGCTACCCTGCGTAATGTCGAAGCTTTTCATAAAAAGCGAGTTGGGAGTAGGAGTGAAGAAGGCGCTGATCACCGGTGTGACCGGTCAGGATGGAGCTTATTTAGCGGAGTTTTTACTGAAAAAGGGCTATCAGGTCCACGGGATCAAACGCCGCACATCGCTCTTCAATACGGCTCGGGTTGACCATCTCTATGAAGACCCGCACGCATCGACGGCGCGTAACTTCATCCTGCATTACGGCGACATGACGGACTCTTCCAGCCTGCTGCACATCATGCAGAAAGTGCAGCCGGATGAGATCTACAACCTTGCCGCTCAGAGCCATGTAAAGGTGTCGTTCGAGGAGCCGGAATATACGGCGAACTCCGACGCCCTGGGTGTTTTGCGTTTGCTGGAAGCCATCCGTACGCTGGGCCTGACGCAGACCCGCTTCTACCAGGCGTCGACGTCCGAGTTGTATGGCCTGGTGCGCGAGATTCCGCAGACGGAGAAGACGCCGTTCTATCCCCGCTCGCCCTACGCGGTTGCCAAGCTGTACGGTTACTGGATCACCGTCAACTATCGCGAAGCCTACAACATCTATGCGTGCAACGGGATCCTGTTCAATCATGAATCGCCATTGCGCGGCGAAACGTTTGTGACTCGCAAGATCACGCGTGGCCTTGCGCGCATCAAGGTGGGACTGCAGGAAAGCCTGTTTCTCGGCAACCTCAACGCCAAGCGCGACTGGGGGCATGCGCGCGACTACGTCGAAATGATGTGGCTGATGCTGCAGCAGGACACGCCCGAGGACTACGTCATCGCGACCGGCCAGCAATACAGTGTGCGTGAGTTCGTCCAGCGTTGCGCCGTTCTGCTGGGTATGGATCTGGAGTGGACGGGAAGCGGCCCCGATGAGAAAGCCCTGGATAAGCAGGGCAGGACGATCGTTGCCGTCGATCCAACGTACTATCGTCCGACCGAAGTGGAAACGCTGCTGGGCGACGCCACCAAAGCGCACGAAAAGCTTGGCTGGAAACCGCGCATCAGCTTCGACGAACTGGTGCGTGAAATGGTGGAGGCGGATCTGATCGCAGCCGAACGGGATGCTCTTGTGCGCCGTCACGGCTATGCCGCCTACAACGTGCGTGAGTCGTAGACGATGATGCAGCCGGGGAATCGGATTTATGTAGCTGGCCACAGTGGCCTGGCGGGTTCGGCCCTGACGCGCGGACTTGAGAAACGTGGCTTCAGCAATCTCATCACGCGCACGCACGCGGAGCTTGACCTGCAGGATGCCGCAGCTGTCGAGCGTTTTTTTGCTGAAGAGAAACCGGAATACGTCCTGCTTGCCGCGGCCAAGGTGGGCGGCATTCTGGCGAACAAGACGTTTCCTGCCGACTTCCTGCGCGACAACCTGGAGATCCAACTCAACGTCATCGAAGCCAGTCACAGGCACGATGTGAAGCGAGTGCTGTTCCTGGGTTCGAGCTGTATTTATCCACGCGACTGTCCACAGCCGATCAAAGAGGAGTATCTGTTGACCGGGCCGCTGGAGTCGACGAATCGTCCGTATGCCCTGGCCAAGATCGCGGGCGTGGAGATGTGCTGGTCCTACAACCGGCAGTACGGCACCAGGTATATCGCGGTGATGCCTACGAACCTCTATGGACCCGGCGACAACTACGACCTGAGTAGTTCCCATGTGCTTCCGGCACTGATGCGCAAGGCAATGCTTGCAAAGCGTAACGGAGATCCGAGCTTCACGGTGTGGGGGACGGGAGCACCGCGGCGGGAGTTGATGCATTCCGATGACCTCGCCGATGCGTGCATTTTCCTGATGCAAAGCCCGGAGGAGGCGTTAGCTCCGGTTTTCAGCGAAGACCATCCCCCGCTGATCAACGTGGGTACCGGAGAAGACCTGACCATTCGAGAGCTTGCAGAAACGGTGGCCAGGGTGGCGGGGTTCGGCGGCACCCTGGAGTTCGATACATCGAAGCCTGACGGCACGCCACGCAAGGTACTGGACGTATCCCGCATCCACGCCCTTGGATGGCGTCACAAGATCGAACTGGAAGATGGCATCCGCGCCACCTACACGGATTTCGAACGGAACTGCGGCAACTGAACATGAGCGGAGAATTCGCGGCAGGGATCGCCGGAATTATCGGTCGTATTTTGATCGATCGAATTTTGCCTGCCAAACGGACACGGAGCTTCAACAAGCCATGCGCGCACTGATTTTCGGCATCTCGGGACAGGATGGAGCGTATCTCGCGCAGCTTCTGCTCGAGCGCGGATATGAGGTGTGGGGAGCGACGCGTGATGCTCACCGGCTTGACCGCGAAAAGCTCGACGCTCTGGGCATCACCGATCGAGTCAGGATTATCTCTACAATCCTCACGGATTTTCGCAGCGTGCTGTCCTCGCTGGATACCGTGGCTCCGGACGAAATCTATAACCTCGCCGGGCAGAGTTCGGTGTCGCTGTCTTTTGAAGAGCCGATGGAGACGATGAACAGCATGTCGTCCGGCACGCTCCATCTGCTGGAATGCATTCGATACCGCAGTGCGCGGACGAAGTTGTACAACGCCGGTTCGGGAGAATGCTTCGGGGAACTCAAGGGAACGGCTGCCGACGAGCAGACGGCGTTTCGTCCGCGCAGTCCTTACGGTGTTGCGAAGGCCGCTGCGCATTGGCTGGTTGTGAATTATCGCGAGTCCTACGGCATCTTTGCCTGCAACGGCATCTTGTTCAACCATGAATCGCCTTTGCGTCCAAAACGTTTTGTGACGCGCAAAGTGATCGCGGCGGTGGCCGCCATTGCGCGGGGTTCGAACGAGAAACTTCGTCTGGGCAACACGACCATCATTCGTGACTGGGGCTGGGCGCCGGAATATGTGCATGCCATGTGGCGCATCCTGCAGCACGAATCGGCGGAAGACTTTGTGATTGCCACGGGTGAAAGCCATTCATTGGAAGAGTTCGTGAAGACGGCCTTTTCCTGCATCGGCCGGGACAGCGCCGAGTTTGTCGAGTATGACAACCACATGCTGCGGCCTTCAGAAATCATGCACAGTGCGGCGAACCCAGGGAAAGCGCAACGGCTTCTGCAGTGGTCGGCGAAGAACAAGATGCACGACGTAGTGCGCCTGATGCTGGAAGCGGAAGAGGCCAGCGGCTGATGCTGAAGCGTTCGACTGCCAGACATGCCATCGCCTCTACTACGATCCGGAGAACTCATGCAGATCATTGACACAGCGCTTTCGGACGTCAAGCTGATACGTCCGAAGAAATATGGCGACGACCGCGGCTGGTTTGCCGAGGTATTCAGCGCGCGCAAGTTCGCGGAAGCCGGCCTGCCGGAACATTTTGTGCAGGACAATCAGTCGTTTTCACGGCGCGGCGTTTTGCGCGGGCTTCATTATCAGGTGGGTGAACCGCAGGGGAAACTGGTCCGGGTTTTGTCGGGCCAGATCTGGGATGTCGCGGTTGACCTGCGACCCGGTTCGCCCCAGTTCGGCCAATGGGAAGGCTTCGACCTGACCGGAGATGAACTCGAATTCCTATGGATTCCTGAGGGTTTTGGACACGGATTCGTGGTGTTGTCGGAAACCGCCGAGGTCCTCTACAAGACCACTCGTTTTTATTTCCCTGAGGGCGAGCGCTGCGTCCGCTGGAACGATCCCACACTCAATATCCAGTGGCCGCTGGACGGGATTGGAGAGCCGAGCGTGTCGGGTAAGGATGCAATCGGAAGCCTGCTGGGTGAGGCTGAGCTGCCGGAACCCTATCAAGGCGGACCGCAAGGTTGAAGGCAATCGTCGTTCGATAAAATAGCTGGAGAGAAGTCGTGGGCGATGAGACGCCCCGTGGAGAGGTCTTATCCAGCTTTCAGAGCCATGCATTCTAGTCACCGGCGGCGCGGGCTTCATTGGGTCGAACTTTGTCCTTCATTGGATCGGCAGTGGCCGGGGCAAAGTCGTCAATCTTGACCTGCTGACCTACGCCGGCAATCCTGGAAATCTTCGCGCACTCGAAAATGATCCAGGTCATGTTCTGGTGCGCGGAGATATCTGCGACCGGCAGTTGGTCGATGCGCTGCTAGCGGAACACCGGCCGCATGCGATCGTGCACTTTGCGGCGGAAAGCCATGTCGACCGATCCATCCTGGGGCCGGAAGCGTTCCTGAAAACGAATATTGAAGGCACGTTTGTGATGTTGAGCGCGGCGCGCGCATTCTATGACGGCCTCGAAGGCGAGGAGCGCGAGCGGTTTCGCTTCCTGCATGTTTCGACCGATGAGGTCTACGGTACTCTGCTGCCGGAGGACCCGGCCTTCCACGAAGACACGCCCTTTGCGCCGAATTCGCCGTACGCGGCTTCCAAGGCTTCGAGCGACCACCTGGTGCGGGCGTGGGTTCACACCTATGGTTTGCCGGCGATCATCACGAACTGCTCCAACAACTATGGCCCTTTGCAGTTTCCAGAGAAGCTGCTTCCGTTGATCATTCGCAATGCACTCGCAGGCAAGCCGCTGCCGGTTTATGGTGACGGGCAGCAGGTGCGCGACTGGCTGTACGTCCTGGATCACTGCAAGGCCATCGAGACGGTGATACAAAGCGGCCGCATCGGCGAGACCTATAACGTGGGTGGCGGCAACCAGCAGACCAACCTGGATGTTGTGAACATGGTGTGTGACCTTCTGGATGAACTGGCGCCTTCATCACCCCATAGGCCGCACAAGCAGTTGATTCGTTTTGTGCAGGACCGGCCGGGTCACGATCGCCGCTACGCGATTGACGCTCGCAAACTGGAGAGCGAACTGGGCTGGCATGCGGAAGAGACGTTCGCGACTGGACTTCGAAAGACTGTGCAGTGGTATCTCGACAACCAGGCGTGGATGGAAGAAGTCACATCCGGCGCCTATCTGCAGTGGATCGATAAGAATTACGGGGCTCGCGAAACGGCGAACGAGGTGAGTGCGCAATGAAGGGGATCATTCTTGCGGGCGGATCGGGGACGCGGCTGTATCCCACAACACAGGCAGTGTCGAAGCAGCTGCTGCCCATCTACGACAAGCCGATGATCTACTATCCGCTTTCGGCGTTACTGCTGGCGGGAATTCGCGACATCCTGTTGATCTCGACGCCGCAGGACACCCCACGCTTTGAAAGCCTGCTGGGTACCGGCGAGCAGTGGGGAATCCACATTCAGTACGCGGTCCAGCCATCGCCGGACGGCCTGGCACAGGCGTTCCTGATTGGGCGGGAATTTCTCGCCGGTGAGGGATGTTGCCTTGTGCTTGGCGACAATATTTTCTACGGCGGCGACTTCGCGAATCTTGTGCAGTCGGCCGCGGCGCAAACCGAAGGCGCCACGGTTTTCGCCTACGCGGTTCAGGATCCTGAGCGCTATGGCGTGGTCGAATTCGATGCGAAGAAGAAGGCGATTTCGCTGGAAGAAAAGCCTGTAGCGCCGAAGTCTCGCTACGCTGTTACGGGAATCTATTTCTACGACAACCAGGTGGTGCCGGTTGCGGAGAATCTCAAGCCTTCGCCGCGCGGCGAACTTGAGATCACCGACGTGAACAAGTGGTACCTGGAGCGCGGGCAGTTGCGTTGCGAGATCATGGGCCGGGGCATGGCATGGCTCGATACAGGCACGCACGATTCGCTTCTCGAAGCGTCACATTTCATCTCTACCATCGAGCGCCGCCAGGGTTTGAAGGTGGCATGTCCGGAAGAGATCGCCTATCGTCTCGGGTATATCGACCATGCGCAACTGTCCGCACTCGCGCAGAAGATTGCCAAGAGCTCGTATGGGCAATACCTGCTTAAGATTCTGGATGAGATGGTGTATTAGAGCATTTCCGGTAATACTGTGGTCCCGAATAGATTCTGGAAGGCCGTTTTCATTGGGAGAAAACGGCTCGGGCGCTTTCCGCTTGGTCTACACCATTACCGGAAATGCTCTAGAAAACGCGGAAAAAGTAGCGCTGAAGGCGCGTTCTATACCAGCCCAGGGCGGAGCCCTGGGTATCGAACCGGTGTGAGTTTGAGGGCTGAAAGCCCGACCCATGTGGCGCCACGATAGGTCGGGCCTACAGCCCTCTGCAGCTTCGTTTGCATCGATGCCCAGGGCTTCGCCCTGGGCTGGTATAGCGTCGCGCCGTTGGCGCTCGATTCATCTCAGGCACCCGCGGGTGAGGCGAAACGACATCTCCATGACAACCCCCTCGCTGCATCTGCTTCCAGCGAGAAGAATTCTCACGCAGGCACGAAATGATTGTCATGCGCTACGACACAGTACGTGAGCGAAGCTCACGGCTACTTCTCGACAGCAAAGGCAAGGCAAAGCAAAGGCAACAGCAGATTCCCTTCGGGGATGACAACAAGAAAGGCAAAGGCAAAAGCAAGGCAGCAGCAACCGCAATGGACACGGCGCGGTCATGAGCTGCACGATCTCCTCATGTATTATTTTGGCTTCGAAAGAAAATACCTCGTGCGCGCACTCGAAGCGCCGCCGGTTGGGTGTGCGCAAGCATGTCCCTTGTACGGTAGAGGATTTCATGATGCGAGGCGTGCATGGGATTATCGAGTCTTCGATCGGCAGGGAAATGGCTTGCCCTGATTGTTTGGATGGTCGCCCCTATTGGCGTACGTGCACAGGCCACAGCGCCTGCACTCCCGTATCAAAACACCAAGCTCTCTTTCGACGAACGCGCACGTGATCTCGTTCAGCGCATGACGCTGGAGGAAAAGATCTCGCAGCTTGGGCATACGTCTGATGCAGTTCCCCGATTCGGTATTCCGGAATACAACTGGTGGAATGAGGGCTTGCATGGAGTGGCGAGGGCGGGCGTGGCTACCGTCTTTCCGCAGGCGATCGGCCTGGCGGCCACATTCGACGATAGCCTGATCCATCGCGATGCGGATGTGATCAGCACCGAGTTCCGTGCGAAGTACAACGTGGGCCGTTCCGCGGACGGCACCAGCGTCTGGTACAAGGGGCTGACAGCATGGTCTCCGAACATCAATATCTTTCGCGATCCGCGCTGGGGACGTGGCCAGGAGACCTATGGCGAGGATCCGTACCTCACCGCGCGCATGGGTATGGCCTTCGTGCGCGGGCTGCAAGGCGAGGATGTGCGATACCTGAAGGTTGTCGCCACGCCGAAACATTTCGCGGTTCACAGCGGACCGGAGCTGACCCGGCATCAGGTGGATGTTCCGGTGTCGAAGCATGACCTTGTAGACACCTATCTCCCTGCGTTTCGCGCGACCCTGGTTGATGGCAAGGCGGATTCGGTGATGTGCGCCTACAACCGCATCAATGGCGAACCGGCCTGCGCCAATCATGTGCTGCTGCAGGATTACCTGCGCGGGGCGTGGGGGTTCAAAGGGTATGTTGTTTCCGATTGCGCGGCGGTTGAAGATGTCAGCGAGCATCATCACTTCAGGCCGACCATGGAAGAAGGTGTCGCCGCTGCCTTGAAGACAGGCACCGACCTGATCTGTGGCGAGCCGCCGCAGGGTCGTGTACAGAAAGAGCGCGTCGCCGCCCGCAATGCCGTGCAGCAGGGCGTCCTGGCTGAGTCCGACATCGATCGTGCGGTTACTCGGACGCTTACGGCGCGGTTTCGGCTGGGTATGTTCGATCCTCCGGCGATGGTGCCGTGGTCGAAGCTGGGTGCCGCGGACAACGACACCACCGCACATCGCCAGCTCGCGCTGCAAACTGCAAGAGAGTCGCTGGTGTTGCTGAAAAACGAAGGGCATCTTCTTCCTCTGCGCAAACCGTACGCACGCATTGCGGTGATCGGCCCCAATGCCGACAGCCTGGATGCTCTGGAAGGCAATTACAACGGCACGCCTTCGGCTCCGGTCACGATTCTTGCGGGCATCCGCAAACGGTTTCCGCAGTCGCATGTGGACTATGTGCAAGGCACGGGGTTGATTGGCACGGTGCTGCGGCCGGTGCCGGCATTGGAACTTTATACGAGCGCCACGAAGGCCCAGCACGGTTTGAAGGCCGAGTACTTCGACAACATCGATCTGCATGGCGAGCCTGTTGTCCGGCGCACAGATGCCAGTGTGAACTTTGTGTGGGGATTCAATGGTGTGTCTCCGCGCCTGAAGCAGAACTATTCGGTGCGCTGGACGGGCACGCTGGTTCCAACCGCGAGCGCGGACTATCTGCTCGGGTTTACCGGGCAGGATGGCTATCGTGTGTGGGTGGATGATGCCTTGCTGGTGGAAGACTGGACGCCGCATCGTCCTTCCACAACTTTGACCAAGCCGATCCATCTGGAGCGTGGACACGCCTACAAGCTGCGCATGGAATACTTTCAGACCGTGCGGGCCGCGGAAGCACGGCTGGTGTGGGGAGTGCCGGGACATGAAGAAAAACATGCCGTGGAACTTGCGCGGGCGGCCGATCTGGTTGTGATGGTGTTGGGGCTTTCCGCGCGTGTCGAAGGCGAAGAGATGCGCGTGAAGGCGGATGGCTTTGCGGGCGGCGACCGTACCAGCCTCGATCTGCCTAAGCCGCAGGAGGAGTTGTTGGAGAGTGTGGCTGCTACCGGCAAGCCGGTGGTTCTCGTGTTGTCGAATGGCAGCGCCCTTTCTGTGAACTGGGCCAATGCGCATGTGCCGGCGATCCTGGAAGCCTGGTATCCAGGGGAGAGTGGCGGTACAGCGGTAGCCGAGGCCTTAGCCGGCGATTTCAGCCCTGCGGGCAGACTCCCGGTGACGTTCTACAAATCCGTTTCCGATCTGCCTCCGTTCGAGGATTACAAGATGGCCGGCCGCACGTATCGCTACTTCCAGGGTGAGCCGCTCTATCCGTTCGGTTATGGCTTGAGCTATACGGCCTTCACCTATGGGAATCCCCATGCGGACCGTAAGGAGACGGAAGGCGAGATCACGTTGACGGCCGATGTGACGAATTCAGGAACCACCGCATCGGACGAAGTGGTGGAGCTGTACCTGCAGCACGAAGGCGTTCGCGAGGCTCCGCTGCGTGAACTCAAGGGCTTTCAGCGTATCCATCTGCAGCGTGGGGAAACGCGTTCTGTGAACTTCACGCTGCATGAGCGCGATCTCGGCGCGGTGGATGAGGATGGCAAGCGCGTGCTGATACCGGGCAATGTCAAGGTATGGATTGGTGGCGGCCAGCCTCATGTGGGTGGCTCGGGTGTATCGACCGAGTTCAAGGTGACCTCGAGCAAAGTCCTGCCGGATTGATATGGCGCGGTACTGTGGCGACTTGAACACTGGTGCCGCCCACCCATCTACACCCCAGTCGACAAGTCGCCCGGGGACCCCGTATTCACGCCAAAAGCTTGCGTGATGAGTGGGGCACCCACGGTGTTGGCGCGGATGACAGCGCCGGTTTGAGGTTCGCATGACTCGAGGCGCCTACCTTCGCCACACGTATCATGGATACTGCGGTTTTTCGCAGTGAGGGATGTTCATGAGTGCATGGGGTGAAGGCGTTGTCGTTCAGGCTCCGGTGGTGGGGCAGCAAGCGGAGGCTCTAAGCCGCGAGGCGCTTGATTTCGCTGTCAGTCTGCAGCGCGAGTTCAATACGCGCCGCCTGGAACTTCTCGCTCAGCGTAAGCAGCGTCAGGCAAGGCTTGATGCCGGCGAGCGCCCGGATTTTCTTCCCGAAACCAAAGATATTCGTGACGCCGAATGGACGGTGGCGCCGCTGCCAGCCGATCTGCTCGATCGCCGTGTGGAGATCACCGGACCTGTCGACCGCAAGATGGTGATTAACGCGCTCAACTCCGGCGCACGTGTGTTCATGGCGGACTTTGAGGATTCCACCACGCCGACATGGACCAACCTGCTGGATGGCCAGGTCAATCTGCGCGATGCGGTACGCCGCACCATCACGTTCGATGACCCTGCGAGCGGCAAGCATTACGAACTTGGCGCGAAGCCGGCAGTACTGTTTGTAAGGCCGCGCGGCTGGCACTTGGAAGAGCGGCATGTCACGGTCGATGGCGAAGTGATGAGCGGGTCGATCTTCGACTTTGCGCTGTATGTCTTTCACAATGCCAAGGAGTTGCTGGCTCGTGGTTCGGGCGCTTACTTCTATCTGCCCAAGATGGAAAGCCATCTTGAAGCCAGGCTGTGGAATGACATCCTCACACGCGCTGAGCAGATGCTGGACATACCGCATGGCTCGATCAAGGCGACGGTGCTGATCGAGACCATTCTTGCTTCGTTCGAGATGGATGAGATCTTGTACGAGCTCCGCGATCACTCCGCCGGCTTGAACTGTGGCCGTTGGGACTACATCTTTTCCTTCATCAAGAAGCTGGCTGCCGACAAGAGCATCCTGCTGCCCGACCGCGGCCAGGTCACGATGGCTTCGCACTTCATGCGCAGTTATTCCAAGCTTGCGATCAAGACATGCCATCGGCGCCGGGTAAGCGCGATGGGAGGCATGAGCGCGCTGATCCCCATCAAGAACGATCCCGAAGCCAACGAGCGTGCTCTCGCAGGCGTGCGCGCCGACAAAGAGCGTGAAGCTACCGACGGACACGACGGCACATGGGTCGCGCACCCCGCGCTTGTACCCGTGGCGATGGAAGTGTTCGACCGCGTGATGCCTGCGCCGAACCAGATCGATAAGCAATTGCCGGACTTTCATCCGACGGCGGATGATCTTCTCCAGGTTCCGCAGGGAAGCATTACGGAGGCGGGCTTGAAGCAGAACATCGCGGTCGGCCTGGGTTATGTGGAAGCCTGGCTGCGGGGGATCGGCTGTGTGCCGTTGTTCAACCTGATGGAGGACGCGGCGACTGCTGAGATCAGCCGGGCTCAGCTCTGGCAGTGGGTTCACCACGGAGCGCGTCTGGAAGATGGTAGGCTTGTGAGTGCGGCGTTGTGTGAGAGTTATATCGAGGAAGAGCTCAAGCGGACCGAATCAAAGGTTGATGCGAAGCGTATGGAAGCGTACACGCAAGCGGCTTCCTTGATGCGAGAGCTGATTGAGTCGGAGACGTTTACCGATTTTCTGACGGTGCCGGCGTATGCACGGGTGTTGGCGAGCGAGGCTGCGACGGCAGGGTAGTAGGGGCCGGTGCGCGTTTGAGGATGTCGTTTTTCCGCATCCTCCAAACTCTGTCATCTCGACCGGAGCGAAGCGGTTTCACTCAGGGTGCAAGGTAAGAAAGAGTGCTCAAGCCGTTTTCCTCCAACGAAAACGGCCCTCACCAATTTCGAGAAGGCGGAGTATGAGGGAAGCCGCCAGCGTAGCGGAGAGATATGCTTCTGCTCCTGCCCGAGCATGGGCGGGAGCCTGCCCTCAGCGGCTAAAGCCAGATGCTTTTGTGGTGATTTGTGTCAGGCCTGAAGGCCCGCTCTTTCAAGGTCCTGAAATTCAGCCGATGGAAGTTTGAAAGTGTCTGCGGCACCAGATCGTTTTGCTTAAGGTCACGGGTTCACCCGTGACGTTCCAACTCAAAACGACGCGGGCTTCAGCCCCGGAGGAAGCCGTTCCAGGGCCGCCACAGCAACTCACCGCGCCTCCATCACCTTCTCACGCTTGATACGGGTACCTCAGCGGCTCAAGCCGCGATCTCGCCGCAACATACGACACGGGTGAACCCGTGTCCTTAAGCAAAACAAATACCTCGTGCGACGTTCTCACGTAGCGTTTTTCACGATGAGGCAGACACCTTGAAAGGCCCGGGCCTGAAGGCCTGCCCTACCGTGTTGTGGTCGACCCGTTACATGGGCAGAAGCAGAGAAGCAGGTCTCTCCGCTTCGCGTCACGGTGAAGCTGTGACGCTTCGGTCGAGATGACAAGGTTGTGGTGGAAAGGCCGGGACAGCAGATCCCCTGCGGGGATGACAGAAAGAACAGCAACAGCAACAGCCAAAGCCCAAAAACGAAACAAGGGTCGGAACGGTGCGGTCAGGATGGCGGCTAGAGCATTTCCCATGATGCTGTGCCCTCCCGAAGCGGCTGAAAAGGTCGTTTTCTTTGGGGAAAACGACTTCAACATCTTTGCCCCTGGGGTACACCTTCATGGGAAATGCTTTAACGTCCGCGAAAGGTCTGAACCAGCAGCCACGCATTCAGCGCGGCGATCACTACGGCGACCAGGTACGCCAGATACTTCAGCCAGCGGCGGTTGACGAACTCGCCCATGCGTTTGGGGTCGCTGGTGAAGACAACCAGTGGAAACACGGCGAAGCTCAACTGCATGCTGAGGATGACCTGGCTGAGTATCAGCAGATTCGCCGTACCGCGAGCACCGTAGATCGCGGTGACAATGACGGTGGGAATGATGGCGAGTGAACGGGTCACAAGGCGGCGCAGCCAGGGCTTCATGCGGAAGTGAACGAAGCCTTCCATCACGATCTGTCCGGCAAGCGTTCCGGTGATGGTGGAGTTCTGACCGGACGCAAGCAGCGCCAGCGCGAACATGGTGCTGGCGCCCGCAAAGCCAAGCATCGGTGTCAGCAGTTTGTAGGCATCGCCAATCTCGGCAACCTCGGTGTGACCGCCGCGATGGAAGACAGCGGCCGCCAGCACCAGGATGGCGGCGTTGACGAATAGCGCGAGCATCAGCGCCGTTGCGGAATCGATGTTGGCAAAGCGTATGGCTTCGCGCTTACCGTCCGGTGTGCGCGCGTAATCACGTGTCTGCACGATGGAGGAGTGGAGATACAGGTTGTGCGGCATCACCGTCGCGCCCAGGATTCCGATGGCGATATAGAGCATCTCCGGGTTGGCGATGATGGCCTTGGAGGGAACAACCAGATTGCGGGTGATCGCCAGCCAGTCGGGATGCGAGAGCAGAATCTCGAAGCCAAACAGCACCGCGATGGTGCCGATCAGCACAATGACCAGTGCCTCGAGATAGCGGAACCCGCGGTTCTGCAGCAACAGAATCAGCAAGACATCCGCACCGGTGATGATGACGCCAAGGATCAGCGGAATTCCAAACAACAACTGCAGCGCGATGGCAGAGCCGACCACTTCCGCCAGGTCGCAAGCGGCAATGGCGATTTCGGCAAACAGCCAAAGGACGATGGTCGTGGGACGGCTGTAGGTTTCGCGGCAAGCCTGGGCCAGATCGCGATCTGTAGCGATGCCAAGCTTCAGCGCGAGGCTTTGCAGCAGGATCGCCATCAGGTTGGAAAGCATGATGACGAAGAGCAGCGTATAGCCGTAGCGTGAGCCTCCAGCCAGGTCCGTGGCCCAGTTGCCCGGATCCATATAGCCGACGGCAATCAGAAAGCCGGGCCCGATGAATCCCAGGATTCGCCGCCAGAAACCGCGCGAATTCGACAGCCGCACCGAGGCGTGAATGCCCGGCAGGGACGGTCTTTCAATGAATCCAGGCGCTATCGTTGCAGCCGTCATGGGTTCAGGGGCTGTCGATTCCGGCTGGGAGGTGAGCTGCATGAGCGTTGGCTGCATCTTTTCCCTTAGATGCAGTATGCCACAGGTGGTTAACCATGGTTACTTCTATTTTCGTTTCTTTGGTTCACTCACCGTTTTGGGGCGCACCCAGACGCGGCTGGCGGCCGATTGGCCCAGGGTCACGGTACCGCCGGCGGTCTGCACCTGGACGGTGTCGTCGTAGTTGCGTTCGAGTATGCGAATGGCCACATTGGGGCCGATGCCCATCTTGTGCAGGAATTGCAGAAGTTTGGAGTCGCGCTCATACAGGCTGGCTACGATGTAGTCCGCGCCGGGGGCGGCTTCGGAAAGTTCGACCAGGCCGCGGCGCTTGATCTGCGCGGGGGTTTCGGGCAATACCTTGTTGCCGTGCGGGCAGTCGCCTTCGCCGAGCCTTTCGATCAGCTTGGCTTCAAATGCCGGTGAAATGGCATGTTCCAGGCGTTCGGCTTCGGCGTGAATGTGGTGCCACTCCATGCCGAACATCTCGGACAGCATGCGTTCTACCAGGTGGTGCCGTAGCGCGGTGTGATGCGCCGTTTCGCGTCCTTTGGCCGTGAGCTTCAGCGCGCCTTCGCGGTTGGCATCCAGGTAGCCATCCTGCTTCAAACGTTTGACGGCCTTGGTGACGGCAGGAGCGGAAACTCCGATCCACTGCGCAAGCAGCGCGGGGATCACCGTGTGACCTTCGCTTTCAGCCTCAATGATTGCTTTGAGGTAATCTTCCTTCGAAACGGTGATCTCCGTAGTCATCCCTGCAAGTTAACCACGGTTAAGCGAAGTTGGGAAGGCGGGAGTCTCGTTTGCCGACTAAAGATCCAAGCGCTGAAGGCGCGACGCCATACCAGGCCCCAGGTGAGGTGGGAGAAGAAATCGAGGGCTGAAGGCACGACCTATGTGCAGCCTAATAGGTCGGGCCTTCAGCCCTCAGTGCATTGGGCGGACGCACACCTAGGGCTTCGCCCTAGGCTGGTATAGCGTCGCGCCGTTGGCGCTCGTATCTGTGCCCGCAACCAATGGTCAACGGTGAGGTATAGCAGGAGAAACGGAGGGCTGAAGGCCCGATCTATCGTGGCGGCACGATAGGTCGGGCTTTCAGCCCTCAAGCGTAACTGGCACCGAAACCTGGGGCTCCGCCCCAGGCTGGTATAGGGTCGCGCCTTCAGCGCTCGTATCTGTGCCCGCAATCAATAGTCAACGGCACGAAGGTATAAGGAACTCCCGTTATTTGGGTTCTGGGCCGCGTACCACCTGGACCAGGGCATCGGTGCGAATCGCGCGGGCGAACGCCGCTTTCACATCGTCCGCGGTTAGCGCCACGTACTTGCGGGCGGCACGAACCGACTCGTCCAGCGGAAGATCGAGCTGGGCTCGCGCCAACATGCCTCCGGCGACGGCTTCTTCGCTGGATTCGCTCAACGGAATCTGGCGCAGCAGCAGCGACTTGGCTTGGTGGAGTTCACCGGGCGTCACCGCTTCGGTCCGCATGAGGTTCAGATCGCGCTCCACCAGCTTGCGCGCTTTGGAGACGTTTTCCGGATCGCAGCCATAGGTGACGGCGTAGGTTGCGCGCGTTTTGGAAGCACTCAGGCTGACATCTACGGTGTAGACATAGCCTGCGATCTGGCGGAGGTCGTGGTAGAGACGCGTGGCATAAAAGCCGCCGCCGAGCACATGCGTGCCAAGCTGCAGCGGATAGTAGTCGGGATCGAAGCGATTGAGCTGCAGTTCCTGCGCCAGCGTGACGGAGTCCTGGACCTGCTCGGCATCGGCCACGTTGGCCGCGGAAGGCTTGTTGACCGGCACCGCAGGAAGGGTGGTGTTGGGTGCCGGACCTGTAGCTTTCCATCCACCAAACCATTTCTCGATGGTGGTGCGGGCCTCGGCCGGTGTGATGTCGCCGATGACGACGATGGTGGTGAGATCGGGACGGATCGTCGCCGCGTGGTATTGCTTCACCTGGTCCAGGGTGAGTTTGGCCACGCTGGCGGGAGTATCTTCACGCAGCGAAGGATCGCCCGCGGGAAGCATGGCAAGTTCCAGGGCACGCTGGGTGCGATAGCCCGGGCTTTGCAGGTTGCCGGCGATGAACTGGGCAACCTGCTGCTGGACCACCTTGAACGCGTCGGCGGGCAGGGCAGGGTGCAGTTCGTTGTCGGCCAGCAGTTCCACACCGCGCGAGAAGTGCTCCTTCAGCACGGTGAGTGAGAAGCGGTAGCCGGCACTTTCATTCGCGGCGATATCGTCGAGCGCTTTCTGGAAGGCAAGCCTGTCCAGCGACGTGGTGCCATAGGAGTAGAGGCCGTCCAGCATATCCGAGACGCCCTCCTGTCCTGCCGGCGTTTCCAGATCGGCATTATGCTTCACGCCGCCGAGCACGGTGATCGTGGGACTGGTGGTGTCGGTGCGAACGATCAGGCGAATGCCGTTGGGCAGCTTGGTGTCGCTGACATTCAGGCCGCTCTCGGGAACCTTCAGTTGTTCGAGAGAAGCTTTGGCCCACTCCGGCAACTCGACCGGCTTGGTTGGCGCGGCGGTCAGTTGTTCGCCGCCGCCAAAGCCTTTCGAAGCGACAGCTTCGCCGGTAGGCACGGGCTTTAGCGTCGCGGTAATCGTGGCGGCGTTGAGCAGGTATTGTTTGGCGACACGGTTCACATCCGCCAGCGTCACCTTGCGAATCGCTTCGACGTCTTCTTCGGGTGACATGCGGCCTTCGGCGGCGAGAGCGTTGGACCAGACGTTGGCGAGGCCGGGGATCGAGTTGCGCTGGAACTCCGCCTGCGCGATCTCGCTGCGCTTGGATGCCTCGACCAGTTCCTGGGGCACGCCGTTCTGCGCATAGGCGGTCAGGATCTTCCGCATCTCGGCTAGAGCCGGTGCAGTATCGACGCCTGCCGGCTGGGCGATCAGGCCAAAGCCGACGCTGGCTTTGGGATAGCTCTCCGCCATGCCGAATTCGGCAGCCAGCGCTTTACCCGCTGGCACCATGGCGTAGAGATCGGCGCGCTGGCTTGCCAGGACATCGGCAAGAATCTGCGAAGCGGCATAGTCGGGTGAATCCGTGCCGGGAAGCCGGTAGGCGATGAAGCCCAGGACATAGGGAAGATTGCTGTCCAGCGTGAAGGTGTCCGGTTTGACGGGCTTGAGCTCGACAACCGGATGCTGGGGAAGCGGATGGCTGGGAATCGGATCAAAGAGCTGCTTGATTTTGGCCAGCGTGGCCGTGGTGTCCACATCGCCTACGACGACGAGGATCGCGTTCGAAGGTGTGTACCACTTGGTGTGGAAGTCCCTGAGCATAGCCCCAGTGGTGAGCTCAAAGGATGGCCGGGTGCCCAGCGGATCGTGTGCATAGGGCGTGCCCTGGAACATGTCTTCATTCAAACGGGTGATGAACTTGTAGGTGGGATTGGAAAGATCGCGCGAGACTTCCTGTTCGATCGCGCCGCGTTCGTGTTCCCACTCTGCTTGTGAGTTGTCCACTCCGCGCAGGCAGGCAGCCTGCGCCTGCAGCGCGACATCGAGATCCGCCGAGGGAACGGTCGCATAGTACTGGGTAATGTTCTGCTGGGTGTCCGCGTTATTTTCTCCGCCGAGCTGGGCATAGATCGCGGAGGTCTGGTCGGCGGTCATGCCGGTGCAGCCGCGGAACGCCATGTGCTCTTCGGCGTGGGCCATGCCGGGGAAGCCCTCCGGCGTCTCATTGCCGCCGACGATGAAGTTCGTTTCCACGGTGACCACGGGCGCCAGCGCGTTGCGAATGATCACCACACGCATGCCGTTGCCGAGCGTAGCGCGCAGAACGTTGGCTTCAGCCGCGGGGGCCGGGGCGCACAACGAGGGAAGAGTGGAGACGGCGAGGAAGGCGGCGAAAACAGGGAAATGTTTGAGGCTCAAAAGAAGGCTCCTGCTGGCAGTGCCAGTACCTATATGGACTCTACTGCAAGCGCCTTTGTTTCCGGGAGTTTGGAACGGGGCTTCCAGGGCATGGCAGCATCGGCTCCGGGCCGGCTCACCTCACCAGAAAATGCCGGCGCAATGCGATGGGAAGGTCAAAGTGCCGGGAGAACGAGAGCCAACGGCGCATCCTGTACCGGCATGTTGCGAATGCCACACACATTGAGATGATTTCAGAGCCCGTTCAGGGTTCCAGCTCAAGCGTTCGCGGGCACTGCGGGCGATTGGAAACAGCAATTCCCGCAAGGCATCTCGAATTCGCTGTAAGGCGCGTCTGTTGTGGCGTTTCGGGACGAACGGCAGCCTGATCGGAAAGCCTCTCTGGAGTTCGTACAGCAGTTGTATACAGGTTTACGTTCTGCCGGTGGAGAGGGACGATTTGCTGCTTCCGCACTATGAAATGTGCAAAATATCCAGTAAATCGCATATGAAGGTTTCGATAAAAAACTCTTGACATATGAACGTACTGTTTATATAAGTAGCCATCCCCGGTAGAATTTTCGGTTTTTCAGCATCTGAAGCGGTCTTGGGAATCGGGTACACGAACGAAACCTGACCGACCGTATGTGAACAAATCTGCAGTATTTCGGCTTTAGGAGGGCAGCATGACCATCCGGAAGTTGCGCAGCAGTGTATTCATCGCCATCGTGGCATTCTTGTTTGCCGTCGCCAGCCGTGCCCAGTCGGGCCAGGCGGACGTGCAGGGAATTGTCAAAGACGCCACCGGATCAGTCGTTGCGGGAGCGGATGTCGCGCTTACCAACACGGACAGTGGAGCGAAACGCACCGTAAAAACGGCTTCGGACGGCCGTTACGCCTTTCCAACCGTGGCTCCGGGGCACTACGCCATCATGGTGATGGCGACTGGGTTTTCCTCACAAACCGTCACGGGCCTGACGATCGAACTCGATCAGCACGTCAATCAGGATGTCGCTTTGAAGGTTGGTTCAATCGGTGAAGTGGTGGAGGTAACAGGCTCGGTGCCACAGGTCGACACGACAGGCAACGATGTCGGCGGCCTGGTCACGCAGGCTGAAATCGACGACCTGCCGATCCAGAACCGGCAGTACCTGGCGCTCGCTCTGCTGACTCCAGGCACCACGCAGGCAGGTTCACGCAGCTTCTACTCCAATGTGCAGTCGGGCGGCGGCACATACTTTTATGCCAACGGCTTCTCGTGGGACGGTGTTTCCAATCAGCAGACGGAAGAAGGCGATCCGCGCCAGAACATTCCCGAGGACGCGGTCGGTGAGTTCAAGACCTACACTGCCATGATGCCCGCGGATCTGGGCTGGGCGATGGGCGGATTCACGGCGCTGGTCACCAAGAGCGGCGGCAACCGTATCCACGGCGACGCGTTTGAGTACAACCGCAATACCGCCATGGCCGCTCCCAACCAATTCCAGACGGGTGGTGTGCCAACCTACAACCGCAACCAGTATGGCGGGTCGGTTGGCGGCCCTATCTTCAAGAATAGAACCCACTACTTCGGCGCTTATGAGCGGACGCAGGCCATCCAGAACTGGACATTGGCCGAGCCTCCTGGATCCCTGGCCGCAACCTATTATGCCCCGCTACTGGGCACGTTTACGAACCCGAGCCACGACCAGCTCATTGTTGGCCGCGTGGATCACGACCTCACATCCAAGCAGCAGATATTCTTCCGTGTGGCGTTTGAACAACAACTTGCCACAGCGCAGGGCTGCAATGGCACCACGACGAATGGCTGTTATGACGGCCAATTCCCGCGCAAGGCCTATGTGGCCGGCCACACCTGGGAGCCGACCGCTCACATGGTGAACGAGGCGCGTTTCCAGTACGCGTATATCTCCTACGAACTCGGACCATGGAACACGCCGCCGCCCAAGCGTCCGGAAGACTTCCTCAATCCGAGCTACGCCGCGAACATCACGGTGGGATACACCTTTCCCAGCTTCAACTTTGGCCATACGTACGCGGCGGACGGCGTGGAATCGCGCTGGCAGCTCAATGACACTCTTTCCATCCAGAGGGGCGCACACTCCTTCAAGATCGGCGGAGACGTCAGTTACGTTCCTTATACGGATGCCGTCGCCTCCACGCTGAACGGCAACTACACCTTCAACAAGGATCAGCCATTCGACGGCACAGCTGCGAGCATCGCGAAGCTGGATCCCGCGACGGTCCAGTCCTTCAGCCAAAACGCGGTTCCACTGCTCTACTACTTACCTTCGACGCAGCAGGCATACTTCGTGGAAGACAGCTGGAAGATCAGGCCCACGCTGACCCTCAATTTCGGCCTGCGCTATGACCTTCAGCGCGGCTCCGCCTTCCTCAACACTTACACGCCTAACCCCGCGAAGCCGGTCATCCCGTTTGAGGGCGATCCGCACAAACGCGGCGACTGGAACAACCTCGGACCGCGTGTGGGTTTTGCCTGGGATCCGTTTGGAAAGAGCAAGGATGTTATTCGCGGCGGCTACGGCATCTTCTACAACTTCATCGAGACCGAGCTCACGGAAGCTGAGAAGCTGAACTTCGTCGCCTGCGCCATCACACTGACGTCAACCTCGAACTCCATCGTCCCCTTTCCGAACCCATATGGCGGCCAGAGCGTGGGCAGCTTCTGCTCCTCAACCTCCAACACCGGTGTGACGATTCTGTCCCCTGGGTTGAGCAATCCTTACCTGAATCAGTTCAGCCTGGGCTATAGCCGCCAGTTGAGCACCTCGCTTTCGATCTCGGTGGATGGTCTCTACGATCGCGGCCTGCGCGACTACAAGATCTACGACCTCAACCGGCCGGCGAATTACGTGGGTCTTTCCATACCGCGGCCGAACACGCAGATGGCGCAGATCCAGCAGCATGCATCGACGGGGGCCAGCGAGTACAGAGGGCTTTTCGTCAAGCTCGACAAGCGCATGTCGCACAAGTACATGTACACCGTCTCCTATGCGTTGTCTTCGGCGACAGACAACAATCCACATGGCGCGCCGGTCAATTACAACAACCTGCAGCAGGATTGGGGGCAGGCTTCCATCGACCAGCGCAATGCATTTGTCACCAGCGCTGCCTATGAAATTCCCTTCATCAAGGTTCAGGTGGGCGGTATCTTCTCCTACCGCAGCCGGACGCCGTTCAGCCTGACGACGACGCAGATTACCGCAGACGCTTCCCTGACGACGGGCCAGCCCAACGATGGCTATGGTGTTCTTCCTTACAACCCGAACTACAACGGAACCGCGCAGTATGTTCCCGGCACGACACGAACCCAGGGCAACCGCGGTGTCAACTGGGATGCGGTGAACGCGTATCGCGCACAGTTGAACGATCATGCGCCGGCTGCGGGTTTCAAGGCGACTTCCTATTACACCGCCTGTCACCCAACCACCAGTGCGGCGCCGGTCTGCCTGCTCACGAACCTCAACGCGAACTCTGTCACCACCAACCGCTACAAGGACTTCGATCTTCGCGTCTCGAAGACCGTGTTCCATCACGAGAGCATGAAGCTCGACATCATTGGGCAGGCATTCAACCTGTTCGGAACAGAAAACTACACGACGATTACAACTTCGCCGATTTCCTACACCTTCGGTGCTCCGACTGCGGCGAACACCGCACAGATCGGCGAACTGGCGGCAAAGTTCACGTTCTAACTTGAAACCGAAAACCCGAGCGTAATGCTCGGGTTTTCACTTCAGGCAGGCAGATCCGGCAATAGCGATACGGTCCTCTGCCTGCGTCGCAGTGTCTTACCTAAGGACGTTTTTATGAAATTGACGATCGGAGCCTTGATCCTGAGCATTGCGGGATCGGCTCATCTTGCCGCGCAGAGCAGCGATCCCGCTAAACTTTCCGCCTATCTCAAGACGCTGCCGCCCGTGCCGCAGGTTACGTACGGCGAAGCCGAGCGTGAAACGCTGGCGGCTTCGGCGATCAGTTGCGCCGATCATCCCCAGCAGTCGCCTTCCAACCGCAACAGCTATCTCTGGGTCAATCAGCGCCCGGCGGAGCTGTTGGACGGGTATGAGCGCAACCGCGCTTTTTATGGCTGCGGCACCTGGCATGATGCGGTGTCCTCTACCTGGATGCTGATTTCGATCCTGAAGCAGGATCCGAAGATCAGCCTTGCTTCCGACATCAAGGATGTCGCTACCACCCACTTCCGCACATCCAACATGAGCGGCGAACTAGCCTTCTTCAGCCGTGAAACGCCTATTCCAGCCGGAGGCCCCGGTGGTGGCGGCGCAGCAGCAGCGGGAGCGGCGGCCGCGGCACCGGCGGGCGGCGGCGGTGAAGGCGGCGGAGGGATGGCATTCGAGCGTCCTTACGGGTACGCGTGGTTTCAGAAGTTTTATGGTGAAGCCAAGAGCTGGAACTCAGCGGATGGAAAGAAGCTGGCCATCGCGCTTGCGCCGCTCGCCCGCTGGATGTCGGAACGTTCCGTCTTCTATCTCTACGACCTGAAATTTCCGCAGCGCAACGGTGTGGAGTCCAATACGGCATGGGCCATGAGCTTGATGCTGGACGGAGCGAATCTCGCCGAAAATGAAACGTTGAAAACGGCGATCCACGACAATGCGATTCGCCTGTTTGCGAAGGACAAGAACTGCGCGACTGGTTTTGAGCCGCAGAACAGCGACCTTATTTCTTCCTGCCTGTCGGAAGCGGCGCTGATGGGGCGGGTGATGGAGCAGGGCGCCTATGTGAAGTGGCTCGATGGCTTCCTGCCGCCGATATACTCGGACGCCTTCCAGGGCTATGCGAAGGACACAGATGTCAGCCATACAGATCTGACCGGGTCTGACCCGCAGGTGCAGGCCGCTTCGCGGTCGCGTCTCATTGCGTTGAATTTCCAGCGCGCCACCTCGATGCTGACCATCGGCTATGCGCTTCCTAAAGACGATCCTCGGGTCCCAGTCCTTCGCCACATTGCGGCTCTCGATGCGGGCTATGCCTATAGCAAGGTTGGCATCGCCGGATACGAGGGGCAACACCTGATCGATGTCTACGCGGTCCTTTACGAAAATGCGGTTAAAGGACCTGCACCGCTCGCTCCGCCGCCCAAGCCAAAGAACAAAAACGCCCAACAGGCTGCCGACCCGGAAACGCCGTAGGCCGGCGCCTTGCGCATGATGTGCACGTATTGACGAAGCGAGCTGAGCAAGCGAGCTAAAGCGAGTGAACCGAGCGAACAGGATTATAGGAAGACAACCATGCGACCCTGGACCAAAAATCTGATTACTTTCTCCCTGGTACTTGCCGCGCCCTTTGCCTTCGCGCAAGGCGGCGACAGTGCCAAGATTTCCGCATATCTCAAGACGATGCCGAAAGTCACTCCGCCCGACTATAACGAGGCGGAGCGTCTGGCGCTTGCCGCCAATCCACTGGGGTGCGAAGAGCATCCTCATGCTTCGGGCCGAAATATGCAGGGCTATCTCTGGCAGCGCGACGCGCGGCCGAAGATCGTCGAAGACTATGACAAGCACCGCGCCTTTTATGGCTGCCTGGACTGGCACTCCTCCGTCAACTCCATGTGGATGATGGTTTCCCTGATCAAGTCGGACCCCAAGATTGCGGTAGCTCCGGCGATCCGCAATGAACTCGCCTATCACCTGCAGAAGTCCAACATCGATGGCGAGATGGCTTACTATACCCATCTCCAGGACCTGGGCGCGGATTTCGAGAAGCCTTATGGATACGCCTGGCTGATCAAGCTCTACGGAGAGTTGAAGACCTGGAACGATCCGGAAGGGCAAAGAAGCGCAGCGGCTCTGGAGCCGTTCGCCACCTGGATGGCGCAGCAGTACATCGCGTATCTGAAAGACCTGAACTATCCCATTCGCATTGGTCTGCATCCGAATACCGCTCTGGACATGAACTTTGTGCTGGACTCCACCGCGGAGACTCACGATACGGCGTTAGAAACCGCCGTGCGTGAAGCGGCTTTGCGTTTGTTCACCAATGACAAGCACTGCCCGGTCGCCTCGGAACCGGTGTTCAACGAATTCGCTTCGCCCTGCCTCAGCGAGGCTGCCCTGATGGGCCGCGTCATGACGCCGGAAGCCTACGGCAAATGGCTGGATGACTTTCTTCCTCCGGTCTATGCTCCCGAGTTCCAAATTTATGCGGCGGATATCGACGCGCTCCATGGGACCAATCAGGACACGACCGGAACCGAGATGGATGGCGTTCCCAACGCACATCTCATTGGGCTTAGCTTTCAGAGGGCCGGAGACTTCATGTGGATAGCTCGCTCGCTGCCTCCGAGCGATCCGCGGGTGCCTGTATATCGTCACTTTGCAGACATCACGGGCAAGCAGGGATACGATAAGATCGGTCTGGGCGGCTACCTGGGCACGCATTGGTTGGCGACCTACGCTCTCCTTTATGAAAACCTTGTCGATTCTCCAACGGGAACGGCGCATCACGCCGCGAAATGACGCTTGCGCCTGCCTGGGAAATGCCTTGCAGGCGCAATCCGAATTTGCGCACACGATCTTTTCCAGCCATGGGTTGACAACCATCTTCCAGGCTAGGTATAGGTCGGAAAACTTTGTATATAAGTTGTATACAGAAGCTGAGTTATGACTGAATCATCCAGGATCTACCGGGAATTAAAGCAGGACGTCGTGACGTGTACGTTGGAGCCGGGGCTCTCGATCTCCGAGCAGGAAATGTGCACCCGTTATAAGGCCAGCCGTACACCGGTGCGCGAAGCATGCCGCAAGCTTTGCGAGGAATCGCTGATGCAGATGATTCCGTTCCGGGGATACAGCATCCCGGCCCTGACGATCGAGGAATACCGCAACCTGCATGAGCTGCAGTCGGTGGTTGAACCCGCGGTCGCGGCACTGGCGGCGGAACGAGCCACCCAGGCGCAGATCAAAGAGATCGAGTCGTGGGCAAGCTACGAATACCAGGTCGGCCAGAAGAACAGCTATTACACCTTTCTTGAGTGGAACCGTAACTTTCATATTTCCATCGCAGTGGCCAGCCGCAACCAGGCTCTGCTGGACGTCGTGAAGAACGTGCAGACACGCCTGATGCGCTACTACTTCCTGGTTATCTCAATGGACAGCTATGGCCCGGAGCTGGTCAATGAGCATCAGGAACTGATGCGTGCGATCAAGGCCGGCAATACGGAGCTGGCGAGGACGCGAGCCGGCGATCACCTCTCCAATACAGTACGCAGAAGTCTGAATGTGGATCTTCGTTCCGCGAATTACGAAGCGGATCTCCGGCTGGATCTGGGCACGGAGACATCGCCCACCCAACCCACTCCCCGTGGAACTGCGGTTAAGAAGCAGATTGTGACGGCGCGCCGGCGGAAGATTTCCGCGCGCCGCCAAATCGGAGTTCCCCCAACCATTAAATTCCGTTAGGGAATTGGGAAGAAGGCGATTGCTTGTCCAGACCAATGGGCATTGCCATTGATACCGGAGGCACCTTTACCGACTGCGTGTACATGCAGGATGGAAAACTTGTCGTCCTCAAGGTCTTTTCCACGCCCGGCGATCCTGGTGAAGCCGTTCTCAACGGCTTGCGGCAGATTGCAGCCGGCGGCGAAGTCATCGTCCGCCATGGCACCACCGTCGGGACCAACACGATGCTGGAGCGCAAGGGAGCACGCGTTGCCTTTGTCACGACGCGGGGGTTTGAGGACACCATCTCGATTGGGCGCCAGGCGCGGCCTAAACTTTACGACTGGTTCCAGCCCGCGCCGGTGTGCCTGGTCGAACCGGAACTGCGCTTCGGCGTTAGCGAACGCACCAGCTCCGAACGCGAGGTCATTCGCCCCGTCGAGACAGACGATCTGGATGAGATGGTCGCGAAGGTGAAGGCGACTGGAGCCCAGGCGATCGCGCTGTCGCTGCTGTTCTCGTTTGCCAATCCCGAGAACGAACGCAAAGTGGCGGCGGCTCTGGAGACGCTGGGGCTTCCGCTCTCGGTGTCTCATCGCATTCTTCCGGAGTTCCGTGAGTATGAGCGGGCGTCCACGATCGTTGCCAATGCTTATCTCGCGCCCAAGGTTGGCAGCTATCTGGCCGCGCTGGAGAAATCCGTAGCGCGCGAGTATGCGAATTCGCGGCTGGAAGTGATGCAGTCTTCGGGCGGCATTATTTCCGCCCGCCTGGCCGCGGCCGAGCCGGTGCGCACGGTTCTTTCCGGGCCTGCAGGCGGCGTGATCGGAGCGCAGAAGCTGGCAGCGTTCGCGGGCTTCGACCGCATCATCGGTTTCGATATGGGCGGGACATCGACCGATGTCTGCCTGGTGGATGGCGAGACCGGCGGTCTGCATATCAGCAATGAGTCCATGGTTTCGGGCGTGCCTATCGGCGTGCCCATGCTGGACATTCATACGGCGGGAGCGGGCGGAGGCTCGATTGCGCGCTTCGATGCAGGGGGCATGCTGCGCGTAGGACCGGAGTCAGCCGGTTCGATGCCCGGCCCGATTTGTTTCGGACGCGGCGAACTGCCGACCGTGACCGATGCCAATCTCGCGCTGGGGCGGCTGGATACGAAGGCCTTCCTCGGTGGCAGCGTGCAGTTGGACGAGGCGCGGATGCGCTGCTGGATGGAAAAGGCCAAGGGCAAGATCGGCACCGTGGAGGAGTTCGCGGCCGGCATTCTGCAGGTCATTGAAACCTCCATGGCCAAAGCGATTCGTGTGGTTTCCGTGGAGCGCGGTTATGACCCGCGCGACTTCACGCTGGTGGCCTTCGGCGGCGGTGGTCCGCTGCACGCGTGTTCACTTGCGAGCACGTTGCGAGTCCCCAGGGTTCTGATTCCGGCATTGCCGGGCGCCTTGTCTGCCGTGGGAATTCTGCTGGCAGACACCATGCGTGAGTATTCACGCACCGTGATGCTTCCTATCGATGCTCCGCTGGATGAGATCTTCCGCGAGGTCGAGGCGCAGGGCGAAGAGGATTTCCAGAGCGAAGGCCTGGAGGGTGTCGCGATGCGTTCTGTCGATCTTCGCTACCACGGCCAGGGCTATGAGTTGAATGTTCCCTATGGCCCCGACATGGCGGACGGCTTTCATAGACTTCATCAGCGCCGCTATGGATTCTTAAATCTGGACCGCGCCGTGGAAGTGGTGAATGTGCGCGTGCGCATGGTTTCGCCCGCGGAAAAGTTCGAGCCCGTGCGGCAGGAGATCGTTGAAGGCGATGGATCGCACGCACTGGTGGGAACGCGGCCCGTGTATTTCGATGGCGGCTTCCAGGAAACCCGCATTTACGACCGTGACCGCTTGCGCTCAGGCGATACGTTTGCCGGCCCGGCGATTGTGTCCGAGTACAGCTCGGCGACCATTCTGCCGCCGGGCGATGTCCTGCGGGTCGATGCTCTGAGCAACCTGGTGATCGAGGTGCACGCATGAAGACAGTTGATGAAATCAGCGACCCGATCGAACTCGCGATTTTTCAGAACAGCATCCATTCCATCGCGGAGGAGATGGGCGCGGCCCTGCGCCGGACGGCTATCTCACCGAACATCAAGGAGCGGCGCGACTACTCCTGCGCTTTGTTCGATGCGAAGGAGCGCGTGATTGCCATGGGCGATCACATGCCTGTGCATCTCGGCGCCATGCCGATGTCGGTGAAGGCCGTTGTCGACAAGCTGGAGATGAAGGAAGGCGATATCGCCATCCTGAACGACCCCTACGCCGGCGGCACACATCTGCCCGACATCACGCTGGTGCTTCCCATCTTTCTGGGTGATGCAGCCAAGCCGGCGTTTTATGCGGCTTCGCGCGCACATCACGCGGATGTGGGCGGCATGTATGCGGGCTCCATGGGACCCGCACAGGAGATCTACCAGGAAGGCATCCGTATCCCTCCCATCCTGCTGTTCCGCGAAGGGAAGCTGGAAGAAGGCGTGATGGGGCTGCTGCTGGCCAATGTCCGCACACCGGAAGAGCGTGAAGGCGACCTTGCCGCCCAGATCGGCGCCTGCCGCGTGGGCGAGCGGCGTATTCAGGAAGTCGTTGCCAAGTACGGTCTGGACAAGGTCAATACGCTGATCGATGAGCTGATCGCGTACTCGGAGCGCCTGACCCGCGCCGAGCTTCGCAAGATGCCTGCGGGCGTTTTTGAGGCGGACCAGTATCTGGACAGCGACGGCGTCACCGACGACCCGATCAGGATCTCGGTGGCGATTCGTTTCTATCCGGAACAGGGCTCGGCGGACATCGACTTCAGCGGCTCGTCTCCGCAGGTGCGAGGCAGTGTGAATGCGGTGTATCCCATCACCTATTCGGCCAGCTTCTATATGCTGCGCTGCCTGCTGGGTGATGAGGCTCCGGCAACCGCGGGCATCATGAACTCGATTACGATTTCGGCTCCGCTGGGGACCGTTGTGAACGCGAAGCTTCCCGCGCCGGTTGCGGGAGGCAATGTCGAAGCCAGCCAGCGCATCACGGATACGCTGCTACGCGCCCTGGCCAAGGCTGCACCGGAACGAGTGCCCGCTGCAAGCTATGGCACCATGAGCAACCTGACCGTGGGTGGAGTCGATCCCAGAACATCGGCTCCGTTTACCTATTACGAAACCACCGCGGGCGGCATGGGCGCGCGTCCCGGCATGGATGGCATTGACGGCATCCACTGCCACATGACGAACTCGCTGAATACTCCGATCGAGGCGCTGGAGTACGCGTATCCGTTCCGTGTGCGTTCGTATGGCTATCGGCGTGGCTCGGGCGGCTCCGGCAAGTACCGCGGCGGCGATGGCCTGGTGCGCGAGATCGAGTTGCTGGTTCCTTCGCAGGTCACCATGTTGTGCGATCGCAGAAAATTTCATCCTTACGGCCTGAGCGGAGGCGAGGACGGGGCGACCGGCAGAGCCACCTTGATTGGCGTGGATGGCAGCCAGATGGATCTTCCGGGCAAGACTACGTTTTATGCCGCACAGAACGAGATCGTCCGCGTGGAAACTCCGGGCGGCGGCGGCTGGGGCGCGAAGGAAGATACGAGTTTGTAGGTTTCTGCGCGACGAACGTTGCTCGCGCAGAGGTGATGAGTCGAGGGAGAAAACCGCAGGCGCGGCAGCGGCCCTCGCCTCATCACCGTATAGATTTCCGAGGATCTAAGGCCCGAACTATCGCTAATACCCAGCCCTTCACAGCCATGTGGAGAGCCCAAGAGAACTGTTGTCTCTATTCGCAGCGCAGGTGATTCCCGTAACTGATCTGGAGGCGTGTATGCGCAAGACCACGATTCTGTTTCTGAGTGCACTTCTTGTCCTCGCGGGCGGTTTGCCCCTTTCGGCACAACAAGCGGAGCAACGGGCGGCTGCCTCACCGGCGACACCGGAAACGCCCATCGAAAATATCTTCCAGACAGGTTTGATCGTGCAGGATACCAACGGCGACAAGATTGCCGATGCCTTGTGCGGACACGTCATCGTTTCCAAAACACCGACAGCGGCAGAGAACACGGCGGCTGCGAATCTCGCGGCGCGCTTCGGCTATGAAACCAGCGCGTTGACGCTGCCGGTGGTTGTGGCGGAAGGCGGGAAGCCCGCGCCCGGCTGCACGGACGATAAGAGCAGCATCTGGATCGGACGACAGCTTCCGGTGGCGGCGGCCACGATGGCCGGCAAAGAGCTTGCTGAATTTCAGATTGGTGAAGGCGGCGTGTTTCGCACTGCGGGCGGCCTGGTGGTTGTGGGCAGCGATCCGGCGGGATTGCTTGCGGCTGCCGATGCCTACTCCGCGCACGCGCCGTACCAGTGGAGCGTGACGGGGCCAAAGCTGCAGGGCATTGCGAAAAGCATCAATGCGCGTCTGGGCGCGGCCAAGATCGGTGCGACCGTGGAGCTTGAAGGCCTGACCTATCAGGCCGGCCAGGGTGGGATCTATCGTGCGATCCTGAGGGTGAACGGTCCCGCGGACAGAGTGGCAGTGCGCAAAGCCCTGGAACCGGGTGAAGGCGAATCGCCTCTGCACGAGATCACCGCGCGCGAAGTCGTGCTGCGCATGAGCGATGGCTCCGTGGTTGCTCTGGCGGGGAGCACGGCGCGTGTGGCTGCACCCGCAGCGCCTGCGGCCGGAGCCGGAGGCGCGGGCGGCGGCGATGAAGGCGCTGTGCGGCTGCTGGACCTGCATCAGCTTTATGGAATCCACGGCCTGCTGAATGGCGGACAGAAGAAGCTGATCCCCGAAAGCGTAGCGTCGAAACTCTATGTGCCCGCCGGCGATGCCGGCATCGCGATGGCGAACCTCGCAGCCAGGATGGGCCTTGAAACCACGGGCATCACGCTGCCGATTGCAACGCCTGCCACGGGTGGGTCCGCGCTCGAAGTGCAGACTTCCGCCGTCATCAGCGGTGATACGCCACTGACGCAACATGCGAAGGACTTGCTGGCCGCGCCTGGTGGTACGGCGATCGACAAGATTCTTCCCGGGCAGTTTGCTTCCGGTACATCGCCTGAACTTTCCGCGCTGAAAGCCGGTGAAGGCGAGTTGCGGGTTGTGGACCGCGCTTTCGGCACAAATCCCGCGCTGTTGATTCGTGGTGATGACGCGGGTTCCGCAGCGGCGTTGAATTATGCTTCGGGGCGTCTGCCGTATTTGTGGGAGCCGGCAAAGAAGTTTGCCGGGCTGGATGAGATGCGGCTCGAGCTGGCGAAGTTCTTCTCCATCCGCTCCAGCACAGGCCAGGCCACAGCGGGCCTCTTCGAGCTCGACCAGTGGATGAATGACATCACGGCCGCCGGGAAAAAGGTCGTTTCCGTTCAGGCGGAGATGGATGTGGATGAAGCCGATCCCAAGCTGGCGAAGTTCCTTCACGACGACATCGCCGCGCGCCTCAAGACCGAACACGTTGAAGTGAAGACCGGCAACCTGCATGCCGGAACCAAGTGCTGCGCGGCAGAGCCTGAGCTGCACAATGCGTCGCTGGTCGTTCCGTTCAAGCAGGCCGAGCCCACTTTCCGCGACGACTTCACCATCCCGTGGGAAGGGAAGCGCATGATGGACGCCGTCAGCAAAGCGCTGGCCAGTGCACCTAAAGGCGCCCCGATGGAGCTTGAGGTCCGCATCAGCGAAGGCCCCGAAGAGCGTGTGAAGATTACGCAGCAGCTTACGGAAATGCTTCGTGCCGCCGGCGCCGATCCCGCGCAGACCAGGATCAACGTGCTGTGCAGCTACAAGTCGGGCTATAGCTGGCTGGTCGATGAGATTGAACCCATGCTCAAGGGCAAGGGTGTCGCGAAGATGAAGATCGAATTCGCGCCCTATCCGGATCCCGACAAGCAGTCCACCATGCGTTCGCTGTATCGCTGGAATCAGGAACTGTTTCCGGTGGATGAGATCCTGGCGCGCGACCTGAGCCTTCCGCTCAAGAACATCGAGATGGCGAAGATGGCCGACGCCAAAGGGCCAACGTATCGCGTGACTGCCTACGGTGCCGATGGCCATTCGCTCCTGACTCGCGAGTTCACGGTGAAGACCGTCTCCCGTCCTTACAGCGACCAGTTTCCCGAGTACGAAACAGTCACCGTCGAAACCGGCTGGGTGAAGTTGACATCTGGACAACAGACTTTGTTAGACCAGCGCGTCGAGACCGACATTGAGACGTTCTGGGATCACTACCAGTCGCAGACGTTGCCGCGTATTTACAAGATCATCATGGCGCAGAACGAGGGCAAGCCGCTGGTCGAGTTCCAGCCGCTCTTCGATACGCTCAAAGTGGCCTACAAGATGAGCGAGCCGGACTACCAGATCGGCCTGGAGCAGGAGCGTATCTCGTCGCTCGAAGCTCTGCAGGAAGACACGTTCTTCAACACCGAGAACTTCTTCTACATGTTCGGCGACCTGCTCGCCGGTGCGCGCATGGATTACCAGGGCCGCATCCTGCCGGTTTCATACAAGAGCCGCGACGGGGAAGACGGTGAAGTCCACATTGAGTTCTACGCCAAGGATGCGGGTTCACCCCGGGTGCGCCTGGCATGGAAGACCGAAGGCGATCCCGTCGAGCACGAGAAAGTGCGCCTGCTGCCTGCGGTGCCCTCGGCCGGAAAGCTTCGTCTTGTCGCCGCACAGGTGCAGGCTGGAGCAGATGGCGTTGAGTCGCTGACCTGGCGCACGCCTGTGGACTTCAACAAGTACAACTACAAAGACTGGATCGTGCTGGCCGAAAAGAGCCGCGTGGAACGCAGCATTACTTCGGCGGAGGAATCGGCTGCACAACTGCAATGGCTGCAGAAGATGCATGCGGGCGGGCTCTATCTCGACTCGCTGACCTACCCTCATCTGCGCAACCTGAAGTTTGAGTTCGAAGTGCCGGTGCCGGTCAACGCGCCTGAGCATGCGAAGAGCGAGGTTGTCGCGGCGGCCATCCCTGTGCCTGCGCCGGCCACCAAACGCCCGATGATCACGGATGTTACTCCGACTCCGCTCGATGCCTCCGGACATTTCGTGCAGTGGGACAAGCCCATCGCTCCGGCGGAAGAAGCGCATCTGCTGAGCCGCCTTTCCACCTATCCGGGAGTCGATGTGTATTGGATGGGCCGCAGTTACCTTGGCGCCAATATGTGGGCCGCGGATGTTACGACGCCCACGGCCTCCACGCTGACTTCGATGCCCAAGCTCACCACGCTGAAAGCGACGCTGATCTACTCGGGCCGTCAGCATGCGAACGAGGTTTCCAGCACCAGTCACCTGATGAAGCTTGGCGAAGAGCTGGTCACTGACCCGAAACGTAAGGCGACGCTGAGCAAAGTCAACGTGGTGCTGCACCCGATCACCAATGTCGATGGCGCGGAGCTTTCCATCGATCTCGCCAAAACCGCGCCTGACAACATGCTGCATGCGGGTTACCACGCTTCCTTGACGGCGGACGTTGTTTCCGACCAGAACAACGAGTTCGCGGTCTATCCGGAGTCGGCGACGCGCAGGCTGTTGTGGGAGGCGTGGCTTCCCGACGCCTTCCTCAACCCGCACGGCTATCCCACGCATGAATGGGTGCAGCCGTTCTCCGAGTACAGCGCCTGGATCACCAACCGCATGGGCGCCGAAACCGGCCGCACCAACTGGGTGCCGCGCGGCTGGTTCACCAGCCTGGGCTATCTCAGCGATCCCGATCATCCCGATAGCCGCAAGGTGACCTACGCGCTGCGTGAAAAGATCGTCGACGAGATGGCGAAGACTCCGGGCGTGCTGGAGATGAACAAGCATGAGAACGACCGCTACCAGCGCTACCAGATGTGGGATGAGGAGAGCTATCAGCAGCCCATCTATAAAGGCGTGCGCATCAACATGGCGCTCAAAGGGCAGGACGCTTCGGCGCGAGGCAACAGCGGCGCGAGCGTGGGCATCGGCGGCCTCATGGTGCGTTACCCGGACATCACCTACGACGACGGCTACACCGAGGTTCCGGATGAGACCGCCTATGGCGACTTCCTGCACCTTGTAGCCTCCGCCGGGCTGGCGTACGATCACGCGCATCTCGACTACATTTCGGAAGGCAAATTACGGATCAAACGTACGCAGCGCGATGCCCCCAACGGAGTGACATGGCACGTCGAACGCACCCGCCCGATCCTGCCGCTGACGCCGCCGCCGGTCAGCAATGCGGAAGGTGTGAAGCCGTGAGGAAAGCCAGGAGTCCTAGCGCCAACGGCGCGTTCTATACCAGCCTAGGGCGAAGCCCTAGGTCTGGAGAGTATGAGAGGTTGAGGGCTGAAGGCCCGATCTATCGTGGCGCCCCTATAGATCGGGCCTTCAGCCCTCGGAATATGGGCCGGAACGATACCTTCGAGCCGTCAAGCCTAACGGGGAAGATGTGATCATGGTGACGTTGCTTCGTCATAGAAACATGGAAAGAAGTAGCGCTGAAGGCGCGTTCTATACCAGCCTAGGGCGAACCGGGGTCCCCGGCGAGTGCTTTTGCTCGCTGGGGTGGAGAAGCCCTAGGTCAGGCGGATGTAAGAGATTGAGGGCTGAAGGCCCGATCTATCGTGGCGCCACTATAGATCGGGCCTTCAGCCCTCGAATTCCTTTTTGGACGTTACCTGGGGCGTTGCCCCAGGCTGGTATAGGGCGGGCCCTTGGCGCTTGGAACCGTGGTGTCTCTTTGGCTCCGTTAGGCCTACATAGGCTGGCGTAGGTGCTTTAGCCGCTATGGGGAAACTCGGGGATGCTACAGCTTCCCGCAATACCGAACTCCGTAACGGCTTGTAACTTGATGATGCAACACGAAACGAGGCCCGGTTGAAATCGAAAGCAGCAGCGCATGAACCATCCGGCGTTTGGATCAAGGATCTGACGGCCAAGGAGCGAACCACGCTCATTGGAACGTTCGCCGGCTGGATGCTGGACGGCATGGACGTCATGGTCTACAGCTTCGTGATGCCGAGCCTCATCCTGCTGTGGCACATCAGCAAGGACAAGGCCGGCCTTCTGGGGACCGCGGCTCTGCTGCTTTCGTCCGTAGGAGGCTGGCTGGCCGGGTTGGCCGCCGACCGCTGGGGCCGGGTTCGTGTTCTGCAACTCACAATCCTGTGGTTCGCCGTCTTCACCTTTCTCAGCGGCTTCACCAACAACTTCTCGCAGTTGCTGATCGTGCGCTGCTTTCAGGGGCTCGGCTTCGGTGGGGAATGGGCCGTAGGCTCCGTGCTGATTGGCGAAACCATCCGCGCCAAGTATCGCGGCCGCGCGGTGGGCGTGGTGCAGGGCGGCTGGTCGATCGGGTGGGGAATCGCGGCGCTGTTCTACACAATCTTCTTCGCGGAGTTCCGTCCCGAGATAGCCTGGCGTGCGATGTTCTGGATGGGTATCCTGCCGGCCCTGGCCGCGGTCTGGGTGCGGCGGCATGTTCAGGAGCCGGAGATATTTACCCGGCAGCGGGAAGCAGAGAAGCCGGACGGAACCTCGTTTCTCCGCATCTTCGCTCCGGAGGTGTTGCGTACGACGCTGCTGGCTTCGGTCGTTGCGCTGGGAGCCCAGGGTGGCTATTACGCGGTGAACACCTTCCTTCCGCTGTATCTCAACTCACGCGGCTTGTCGGTGACACATACCGGCTACTACTTATTCGTTGTCATCGCCGGCTCTTTCTTCGGTTACATGACGGCTGCTCATCTGTCGGACGCCATCGGCCGTAAATGGACGCTGGTGATCTTTGCCGCGCTTTCGTTCGTCACCATCCTGCTCTACATGGTGCTGCCAATCGGCGACACAGCGACGCTGCTGCTCGGCTTTCCGCTTGGCTTCTTTCCATCTGGCTCCTTCAGCCCCATGGGTTCCTTCTTCACGGAGCTGTTCCCGACGGCTCTTCGCGGCTCAGGCCAGGGATTTGCCTACAACCTGGGGCGAGGCGTCGGCGCGCTCTTCCCAACGCTGGTAGGCGCCTTCAGCGCGCACATGAAGCTGGGTTCGGCGATTGCGATCTTTGCCGCTACGGCGTATCTGGTGATGGTGCTGGGGGTGCTGATGTTGCCGGAAACTCAGGGCAGGGAACTGCTCTAGGACGACTTTGTGCCTCATCAAGTCACAGATAACGTTCTGGTGTTTTGATCTAAGCGCGAGTGCTCCGAGGTTTGAACATGACAGACACTCCGTAGCCGAGCATGACTCCGGCTGCGTTCATGATGACATCATCCACGTCGAAGATGCCCACATGGAAAATGAGCTCCAGCAGTTCGAAGCATAGGCCGGTGCCAACGCCGAGGATAAGCGCTTTCTGCCATGAGAAGGACCGAAAAACAAACCGAGCCAAAAAGCCTACCGGCATAAACGGAAGGGTGTTCCCGAACAAGTTCACCATGTTGACCAGGTGATTTCCCCGACCAATGATTTGAGGGGCAATCGTTTTGAACGGAACGAGGTTGGCTGGTCCCGTGTGAGGACCGGCAAACCTGAGGCGGAGGTGTCCGACACGAATCGTAGGTATGGCTTTGAAGACTACGAGCTTAATCAGGATTGCGACGTACGCGACAAGAGCCAACACTGCCAGCCAACGCGTTCGTCTCGCCTTCATGCCAGCTCCCATGCAGATGCGATCAATTTTCGGAATGAACCGTACATCATCGTTTTACAGGTTCCACGAAGCATGCGTTGCGACATAGACGGCCCCCGGGGAACGATCCACCAATGTACCTCACACCGCGACCGGGTCCCAGTCAAACAGCCCCTTCGCGCGGGCTTCGTTCAGGCGTTGCTCCATGTAGACCCACAAGGCAGGACAGCCTTCCTCGATTTGCGGGCGAATGCGGTTCACGACGCGGTCGAAACTGATCTGATGCTCCCGCCAGCTTTGGAGATTGTTGTTCAGGTTGAGGAGAGCGGGCATCGCACGATCGACGGCGTTCGCAAAGCGCGCCTCGGGAGTCGTGCCTGCCTCGAACTCCTTCCAAAGGCTGACAAGCTCGCTCGACTGGTTTCTGGCAACATCGCCACGATGCGTCTCACGGCTGCCAGTTCGTCGGCCTTAGGCTGTTCCCATCCGCCTTCGACAAACACCATCGTGTCGCCGGTATCGATCTCGCCCACGTCATGGATCAGCAGCATGCGAATGACACGGTCGACATCCACCGCGAACCCGGCATGGGGCGCGAGCGCATAGGCGAACAAAGCGATTTGCCAACTGTGCTCCGCCGAGTTCTCCAGGCGGTCCAGCCCCAGCGGGCGGGTCTTGCGCGTGACCTTCTTCAGGTCTTCAATGGTCAAGGCGAACCGGACAACATCATCAACTGAATGCATACTCCGCATTGTAGGAGAGCGGCGGCTCTTGTTGTTGCCCTCATCGTTTGTCGTCGCCGTTGTTTTTATTGGAGCGTTGTGTTCGCTTTCAGCGGTTGCTGTTGTTGCGGCGGTTGCTGTTGCTGTTGTTGCGGTTGCTGCTGTTGTTGCGGCGGCTTTTATTGTTGCCGTTGTCTTTGTTGGAGCATTTGCATTCGCTTTGGCGGTCGCTGTTGCCTTCGAGGAGTAGAAGCAAGCTTTAGCTTGCTGTCCTCTCGCAGCCTCAAATCGCGCTTTAGCGCTGGGCTCTTCGCCAGTCTGCTCGAAAACCGAATACGTTCTTGCGAGGGCTGGAACGATTTCGGGCTCCGAATCTCCGCTTCTGGAATTCGGGCGGAGGTCCCAGCGCTAAAGCGCTTCCTTTTGGGGGTCTTATACAGCAAGCTGAAGCTTGCTTCTACGCCTCAATTGCAAGGACAAGAACGCGGAATTGGCCAGGCGGTCCGGCCCCAGCGGGCGGGTCTTGCGCGTGACCTTCTTCAGGTCTTCAATGGTCAGGGCGAACCGGACAACATCATCAACTGGTTGCATACTCCGCCATTGTAGGAGAGCGGCGGCTCTTGTTGTTGCCCTCATCGTTTGTTGGCGCGTTTGCATTCTGTTTGGCGGTTGCTGTTGCCTCTGAGGAGTAGAAGCAAGCTTTAGCTTGCTGTAATCTCGCAGCCCAAGAGGGCTTTAGCGCTGGGCTCTTCTGCAGGCTGCTCGAAGAGCGAATATGTTCTCATCGGGGCTGGGACAATTTCGGGCTCCGAATACCCGCTTCTGGAATTCGGGCAAAGATCCCAACGCTAAAGCGCGGTTTTTGGGGGCTCTTATACAGGAAGCTGAAGCTTGCTTCTACGCCTCAAGTGCAAAGGCAAGAACGGCCAATTAACCAGGCGCGCCATGCTGGGAACTGACAACACGCACGGCTGTTCCAGTTGATCTCGGAGTCTTATCCGAAGAGTCTTTTGAAGAAGCCCTTCCGGGGCTGTTCCGGTGGCGGGCCTACGTCAAGACCAAGAGCATTACCCCACACCGCGATGCCGTCCTCGGGTCCATTCTTGAATCGCTTCATGGCTCGTTGCACCGGCCAACAACGTATGTCGCCCTCAAGCCGCAGTTCTACAGAAATCTCGGCTTCCGGATCGTCGTCATCGCCAATCCACTCGCCCCCGAGTTCCCGGCGAGCGACCTCTCCGATGTAGGAGCCGATCGCGAAGAGACGCTGTCCTGCACTTTCCGACAGCAGACCGCCCGGTTTGCCGGCCCCTCCTGTCGAATGCTCCTCGAAGAAACGGTCAATCTCCCACAGACTTCGTGGTGTGAAGTCAGCACGATAGCCTGAGCTGTTCAGAGCCTGTGCGATCCAGTCTGCACTTGTTTGGACGTCCTCTACGATGCTTGGCATGGAGCCTTCAATATATAGTTCATGAGCCTTGACACATCAGGCCGGCTCGATCCGCGCCGGCTGCGGGTTTCTTCTGCGTGCCGGGACCAATCTGCGTGCCCCTGTCCACCCTGAATGCGGATCGTTGGACCGCATTGAAGCCATTAGGAATTTCATTTACATTTTCGCCTTTTCTTCGCCTACACTGAGCCAGTGTTTGATCTCGACGTACATGTCCCGCGCTTCAGCCGAGCCCCCATGTATGCCGGGTCCACCATCGGGAGGCGGGCGTATGGGGCACATGAAGCGGGCGGAGCGCAGGGAAGAGCGCCACATGATCGAAGACGGCAAGCTCTGCGGCAGGTGCAAACGGCTCATCTACGCTGGGCAAGGGCAAAAGGGAGAGCTGCATTGCCATTGTCCGAAACAGAACCAGTACCTCAACCTGCGCTACGAGCTGATCGACGGCGTATGGCGGTGTGAGTTCCTGGACAGGAGAACCATGTCACCACTCGCCCGGCAGCGCTGTTTTCAGCACGCCGATTCCATTCGCGAAATGGTGCGGCGGACTCCGACCCGCTTCAATAGTGAGGACAGGAACTTGTTCGAGATGGGACTGGAGTATGGAAAGGGCCTCGTGGGGATCGAATTGACTGCGGAACAATTTGGAAGGCTCCTGCAGTGAGACGGTCTGACCGTTGTGGAGCCATCAGAGCAACGCGCGACGATCCTCTCTGGAGCATCCCGTCTTCCCCCGGATTTTCCCCGTCTGTCCCCGGTTCTTGAGAGTTCAGCTTTACGCGCGTCACGGAACGCTTCAATTTAGCCGCCACGACGCTTACGGCTAAACTGCACGCAATTGTCCTTGCAGCCGTATCCGTTCAGCCACCTCTACGTACACAGGAACTCGCAGTTCTTCGGCCACCTCCAACGTGACTGCAATCGCGTACGGGACCTCCTCATTAAGCCGGCCTGCGTCCGCTCTACAGTTCACCTTGATCTCTGCAAACCCACCGTCGACATATGCGACGGCAGCATCACCCTCAAATATCTCGTGTTGTAGGGTGCCACGTTGAACTGTCTGCCATTGAAGACTGCTACGGGAAACCACCAGAGCACTATCGACCTTGCTGATCCAGAGGCCAGCTCGGCGGTAATCACGATGCAACGGATTGATAGGGGTGAACCACGACAACGAAATGATCAGACGGCGAATACCGACAAGGCCACTTAGAGAGGGTGGTAGAGGAAGTCTGTATACATGACCAGCACCATCAGCTAGCCTCGATGAGGCTATCACTGTCACCCTTGATGGCGTGCATTCAAGCACCCGATCTAACTCGACCGCTCCGTAACCAAGATAGCGCGTGAGGTGATCACGATAATCGTCTTGTAGTGCGAGGCCATCTTTGAATACTTCTACCGCTTCTGTCCAGTCACAGGCATGAACCAAGAGGCTCTTTGTCAGCAAAGACATTTGCGCTGACGTCCAATCGTTCTTCAGATCCTCGAGCATCTGCATAAGAAATCCTGCAGCTCTGGTTCCCAGGGCAGTAGCGTTACTCGTCCCAGACATAAACCTAGTTGCCCGAAGATTCCCCCCGATGCCCGGTGCCGCGACTCTCTGGCCGGGACCAATCGCGAAAGTCGATGCGATGTTGAGGACTCCGTCGTTAGAGACCGGCGATAGTCGATACAGCTGCACTCCGCCTTCCAGCAGCATGTCTGGCTTGACCGCTCTTTTGAATCCCAAACCGATCCTGTTAGTAGGACTTGGAAACCCGGGAAAGGGATATGGATCGATCATCGAATTCGATGCGGTTACTCCAGAATCGTCCGAATGAAGGCTGCCAATAGTTAACGCGTTCACGGATTCGGAAGGGGATAGAATGCGCTGGAGATGGGCTCGCCCGTGAATAGATCTGACGACAGCCTTTGCCAAGTCCTCGGCACTCAACTGTCCCACCTGTCGTCTAGGTACATCTAGCTCAATCGGAGAGGTTGCATTTCCCGCACTGACCATGAAGAGAACTTTGTATCTCCAGGACAACCAGTCAAGCATTCTTGCAAATGGGCTCAATGGCCCGTCGAGAGGTCGGCTTGGATCTCCAATCGAAAGATTGATGACACGAACGCTCGGAGCAACTGCTGGCTCCCTACCATCACCCTCACAGATTCGACGAACTGCGGAATGCAGCAGGTCAATCGCAAGCTGATCGGCAGGCATCGATTCCGCACGAGGAGTTCGCCAATCTGAAGGATCAGGCCTCATGATTGGTCGGACGTAGATCGGACGGGCAATAGGCTCATCTCCGGCGGAGAGGTCGCCGTGCACAATCAAAGAAGCCATCGCAGTCCCGTGGACGCGCTCAGTTCCCAAGTAATTTTGTTCCCACCCTTGGGGATCATCGATTATTAGCCTGCCTACAAGTCGCGTATGATTTGCCACCGGCAGTCCATCAAGTAAGGCCACTCGAGGCTCACCGACAGGGAGAGTTTCATCTTGAGCGGCATCCCCGTCAGTCTCGATGGGAGGTTCTGTAGGTGCGATCGAGATCGACTGACCTGCTGGTCGAAAGAACATGACCTCATCCAGTTGTACAAGTCGGATAGGATTAGCTGCCAGAATTTGCGGCACCGCATTACTGGGAAGGGAACCGAGTAAGCCGTGGTAAGCGATATCCTCGTGAACTAGGGTTTGATGTACCTCACCACCGGCATCGCGAACTGCCTGTGTTACCTGCTGTGCCGCTCGCCCTCTCGCTTCCGCAGAATGCCTAAACCACAGTTCGGCTTCGAAGATCACTCGTTCTTTACCACTCGCGAGATCAAACTGCCAACTCTCAAGCAGACCAGTCTCCCGCAGCCTGTCTTGCACGCTCCACAATCGCAAAGCACGAAGGCGCTGGAAGATTCTTCTCCATTTGTCGAAGCCATAGACTAAGTTTTGCTCTGGATTGGCCTGATAGGTGCTCCACAGACGCAGCATTTCGTCTAGTGCGGTGCGATTAGACATCACCAAATAGAGACGACCAGCAAGCATTTCATCGACTCTGCCTGGTCGATAGAAATCTTGGTCCGCGGCTATTTCTTCGTCGACTTCTGCGAGCCATTCCATTCCCGGAATGCGTCGAACCGCGTTCATGAAGTCGGATACCGGGCCTACGGTCTCTAAGACAAGTACCTTCTCCGGGTCCGCGCCCTCTACTTCTGCCTGTAGCGTTCCGTTCCGTTCAGCGAACGCTTGTTCGAGCCGCTGAATTTGCGGACCTAATAGGGCGCCTTGCCGTACCGGACTTGGTAGACGTACCTCTGACTCGCCGCCGCCCTTCTTGGCTCTGGCCGCGGTCTCGAATGTCGGAAATATCAGAATCGGAAGAGCTGCCATCACACGCATCCTTCGTCGCTTGGTTTTTCACCCACACCTTAATTTGCTCAGCGAATATGTGTTGGGGACTAGCCTGCGTCTCGAGAACGCACCTCCGAAGAACATTCTGCGCCAAGTCTTCCAGCTCAGAAAAACTTACACCATTCAACTTCGATAGTGCCTGCTTGCCAGTCGGAATCGCTAGTTTGGGAAATCGTCTACCCAAGAGCTCGAACCAAAGTGCAATTTGCTTCTTGTTTGGCAGCGGCAGTGTGGTTTTGATCTGAAACCTTCGCCAGACGGCTTTGTCGAGGAGGGTTGGATGGTTTGTTGCAGCGATAAGGATGACATAGCTTGGTAAACGATCAACTTCTAGTAATAACGAATTCAAGACACGTTTGATTTCGCCAGATTCTTGCCGGTCTTCTCGTTCTTTGCCTATTGCATCGAACTCATCGAAGAACAAGACGCACTGATGCATCCGAGCATACTGGAACAGTTCTTGAAGCCGTTTGGCAGTCTCTCCCAAATAGCTGTTAACCACCTGTTCATAGCGCACGACGAAAAACGGGATGGAAAGGGAAGCAGCGATGGCTTCAGCCAGCGATGTCTTACCGTTTCCCGGAGGACCAGTCAGCAGCATTCTGCTGCGAGGCTCAAGACTGTATGACCGTAATAGGTCGGCCCTTTGTTGCTCTTCGATCAACTGCGAAGTCACGAGGCGTACATCCGCTGGAAGCACAAGATCATCCAGGGTTCTATTTGCCTCTTGTTCTAAAAGCAAATCAGAGTAGGAAGTTCGCAGCGAAACCTGAACCTGTCCGCCATTTGGGCGAGCAATAGTGCTGCTAACCTTTGTCAGAGCGTCTGCCAAGACATGGTGGCTTTTGGAGCGCTCATCAGCAATGAGCGCGGTGACATTCTTATCGAAGAGTTCGCGCTCCCCGGATGCACCTGCCTTCACCAAATTGAGCAGTAAATCGGACCGCGCCACGAACTAGTCTCCGAGTCGAGTTTAGCAGTCGAGTCTCCGAGTGCCGTCAAGGTCAATTGCGGCCGGTTCTGGAAAACCGCGCCGAATCTCTACATCAGGTCTAGCAATGTGGGGCACATTCTCAGTGAATGAGCATAGCGAAATAAAAGCAAAACAAGCAACAATTGTTTTTGAGTCCTGACCCTACGCCTTGTAGGACAACAAATATAGTGTGTCGCCCAAATGACAGAGATGGGCGAAAGACCCGGATCCCGTTGAATTTCAAGAGGTTTGCTCAAGTGAGCCGTTTGTCTAGTCGAATCGCGGTTTCCGGCTGTACCGGGGCAAAGCAAGTTTTTGGGAAAGAATCGTGTTTCGGCAGGAAGCGGGAAAGGCTCTCTTCTCTGTGAAATACCCGAGGAAAACCTGGGGAACAGACAAGACGTTGTTGGTAGTTTTAGCTACCCTTCCGGCCTCCTTTAGCCAACTGTGTCGTTCATGCGTTGCCGCACCAGCCCAATCCTCGATTCGCTCTGATCCTCGGACTGCCAGTACCGGATGGTGCGCGCCGGGATCGTCCCGGATGACTTCGTCTTGATGAAGAGTCTCTTCACGGACTCGTCTTCCGGGCTTTGCTCCAGGCGGACAACGTAGTCGGCCCAGCCTTCGATGGCGGTCGAGCCTTTGACGCCTCCGGCCTTGTTGGTGTGGTGGATGACGCAGACCTGGCAGCCGGCCCGCTGGGCGAGCTCGTCGAAGCGTTGCATCACGCGGGTCATGTCGTCGCTGTGGTTCTCCTGCTGGTCGTGGAGACGGTTCAGGACATCGATCACGCAGAACTCCACGCCTTCCGACTTCAGCCATCCGGCCATTTCCTCCAGATCCTGCGGGCGGTCGATCTTGAAGCATGTGGATTGGTCTTCCGTGTTCACCAGCAGGTTGCGGTCGATGTCGTGCATGGTCAGGCCGCGTGATTTCGCGAGTTGGGTCAGGCGGCGGTGGACCATTCCCGGACCGTCTTCGCGGCTGATGACGGCGCACTTGATGGCGCGGTGGTACGGAGCCTTCCCGAGAAAGCTCTGCCGGTTGGCAAGGCACAGCACCATCTCCAGGAAGAGGAGCGACTTGCCGGTCTTGGGCGGAGCCACAACCAGGCCGCGTGTGCCGCGTTCGATCAGGCCGTCCACCAGCCAGTCGCCGTTCCTGCTGGCGTCTGCGCGCACGAGCTCGGATGGCCGGACGAGCAGCGGCCGTGGAGCTACGGTGTCGGTGACTACGGGCGCGTTGGGTTTGGGCGCAGACCACTCCTTGCGGGTGGGCAGGAGCTTGAGCAGGTCGTCGATGCTGTGGGTTGCGAGGAAGTCCGAAATGTCTTCGCCTTCGCCGACGGGCAGTGCGAGCGTGAAGGTGCTGAGTGCGTGGGGTGCGATGTCGGTGCAGGCGTCGTGGTCGTGGGCGCGGCCCGGTGCGTCGTTGTCGCCAAGCTTGATGACAACCTTGCCCGCGAAGTATCGGCCAAAGCCGTAGGCCGGCTTCCAGCCGCGAGCGCCGCCGGGGTTGGTGGTGACGGCGACGTGGTCGAGGATCTGCGATTCGGTGAGCGGAAAGCCGCCGCGCCGCTTCACGTACTCCGCGAGCGCCCGCGAAAGGTCGTTGGCGTTCTTCTCGCCCTCCACGACGAAAACGAGCTGTGCGCCGATGACGCTTGGCAGACGGTACAGCACGCGGCGTGCGCCCTTCGTCACCCAGGTGCGGCCGTTGACGCATTGCAGCCCGCACTCGGCATCCGGATTCGCGCCGCATGGACAGGGACGGTCGGCAGGCGTGATCTTGCTGCCGTTGCGGTCGACGAAGCGCCACACCGTCAGCACCTCGTTACCCAGCTCGTCGGTGTAGCGGTAGGAGTCGCGTGCATGACGCCGATCCCAGCCGCTTTGCTCCGGGCCTTTCGTGGAGCGCGTCACGTCCTCTGGGTAGACGCGCTGCACGAACGGAGTCTCCAGAATGGCTTCGAGGCTGGCCACAATGTCATCGGCCGGCGGCGCCTGCGACAGGTGTCTCTCTGCCTTCAGGAACGCCTGCTCGAACGCGAAGGCCGAACCGCCCTTCGCGCCGCAGGAGAAGCAGCACCAGTTGCCCTCGGCAATGTCCACCCAGAGCTGCGAGGGATTCGAGCCGCCGTGCAGCGGACAGACCGCACGGTGCTCCATGCCCTTGCTGTGCCGCAGCTTGAAGGGGTCGAGACGAACCCGGAAATACTGCTCGTTTTGAGCAGCGGTCAACATCGCCCTGCCCCTGGGCAAGGAAAGGATTGCAGGCACAGTCTCACTCTCCATCTTTCCAGAAGGTTTCTGCATCCACGGGCTCAAACACCACCGCAGGGCGCGGGGAGTTGTCCGGGTCGTCGTAGCGTTCCTGGTTGAACCATGTGGCCGGGTTGGGGAACTCGGGAACGAAAGCCCCTGCGGCCTGATCGCGCTCGCGCTTGGCGACCCAGCCGCGAATGCGAGCCAAGCAGGTAGGCGGCGGGATCGGCTTCTCCGGCCTTCTTCACCGCGGACAGCGCTTTCTCGATGGACTTCAGCGCGGCTGCTTTGCCTACCTTGCGTGGGAATGCCTCGTAGACGAGTTCTGCCTGTTGCTGGCGAGTGAGCGCGAAACCCGTCGCCGCAGGTGACGGCGGGTTGTGCTCTTGCTCTTGCTTTGCTCCTGCTCTGCTTATGCTCTGCTCTGCTATATCGGCACTTGCTTGCAACTCCTCGGCATCTGCTTGCATGTGCTCTGCATTTGCTCGCACCTGTTCAGCACTTGCTTGCACCTGTTGAGCACTTGCTTGGAGCTGTTCAGCAGTTGCTTGCGCTTGTTCACCACGTGCTTGCGCCTGGCGGGCATTTACTTGCGACTGCTCAGCACTTGCCTGCCACGATTCTGAATCAGCCTGTGCTGCCCGGGTGCGGCTGTTGCTGAGGAGACCTCCGCCACGGCCCGCTTTTGCTTTGGCCAAACGCTCGGCATCCTTGGCGGTGCGTTGGCGTTCCATCTTGGCGTTGCTGTAGCCGCCGTCCACGCGCACCCAGCAGGGCACGATCTCCGGCCAGTACGTCTTCATTTCTTCGGTGGAACATCCGCAGATATCCGCGAGCCTGGACAGATCGTCGGGGATGATGCCCTCCGACCAGAATTCATCCAGGAGCTCGCGATACAGCCCCCGCGCCTGCCACGACATGCGTTGAACCTTACGGTTGGCGCGCCAATCGCGCCAGAGCCACTTGTAGTAGGGAAGGGGTTCGTTGGCTTGCTCGCTTGCGTTGGGATTCGCCATTGGCTACAAACCTCCCTTGTCGTTTTCCGGCTGACACGCATCGCGGAACCCGTGTGGCCGTCCCATCTGGTGTTCGATCGCGAAGATCCGCTCGGCTTCGATTCGCCGGTGAACCCAGCCTTTGCGTGTCTGATCGAAGAACGCTCGAAGCGGTACGCGCGCGTGGGCGAACTGCTCATCGGAAAGCCCGGTCTCCCTCTGCAGCGCGACCGGATCGAGCGGGAGCGGACCGGTCCGCCAGGCATTGGCGATGAGGATGGCATAGGCGCCCGCTTCCGCGACGTTAAGGAACTCGAGCTCTTCGAAGAAGATCCCCGGGTTCCCGGTCATGGGCGCAGCGGCCAGCGCAATTCTGGCGTTGCGGTCGCGAGCCAGCATGATCACCGCCGTGGCCAGGGATGCAGCGGATGAAGGCAGCAGTGGGGCAGCATCCATGGCGGCAAGCGCTTCCATCTCGAAATGGCGGGCTGCCGCATTGCCAACGAGATAGGGATATCGGATCGGCCTCTCGGCCGCATGTGATTTGTCGAACATGGTCTCTCCGGAACGTGAATTGCCGGCGAGATGGCTTGAGCGCTATGTCAGGAAACGTCGGGAAACATATGCCTGGGGCCATCATTGCCGGCTGAAACCGATAAACAGCGACAAACGACGACACCCCATGCGGGGGTTCCCAGCAGCGAGCGACGATTGCGCCGCGGATGCCAGAACAACGACTGCTAGAACGAGTTTTTACTACAGGCCCGTGCTGGGAACGTAGGAACGCGAGAGGAATCCCAAGGAAAAACGGCATGAGCCACAAATTTGAGTGGAGATTTGGGAGACCTAAGGGCAAACTACTCTTCAAAACTTTGAACACCGGGGACGGACGAGATGTTCCCGGCAGAGAGGCCTTTGTGGAGACGCCTTGGACCAGTTGCCACCCACGCAGTTCGTCATCCCTTCAATTTTCTCGGTTATATCCGGTCTGTCTCGGATCTTCCGGAGGAAATCGTCTGTCCCTTGGCCCATTACCTCCTGTTTGCCCAAAGCATCCTGCCTTTGTGGGTATCCGTGATCTCCCAGAATATGATGAGTTCCCTGATATATTTGCATCTCTACTCCGTCATGGGTAAAGGGACGCGTATTACCAGACGCCGTATCCTGGCGACGTCGCGGTTGCTTCGAAGAAACAAATGCATCTAACGTGGAGACTGGCTTGTGAAGACTGAAACCAAAACAGAATTTGAATCAGCAGAAACAGGGGCTAAACCGACAGTCCATTTTTCCTCAGAAAGCCTACTGCGGGAGGCGATCCGAGCTCTGTTGTCGCGAATTCCGGAAGTCAGCCTCATCCAAATCACGCATGGCGCTCAGGAGCTCGGGAAGGACATCATTTTCTATCTGGCTGGTGGTCTCGGTGAACGTATGCTCTGCGCATGCGTTGTTAAGAACTCACCTTTAGATGGAAAAAGTGGAGGCTCTAGCAAAGGAGCCCTTTCCGTCCTTCACCAAGCGGAGCAAAGTCTTCTAAACCCCAAAAAGATGGAAAACGGAACCCAGGTACAAATTCAGAAGGTATTCATCGTCACGCCTTTCGATCTACCGGACACTACACTTAATGCGATATTTGGTCATCTGAAGGATAGAGCGGGTCGGGTTGAATTTATCGGAGGCACGAAGCTCTTCAACCTGATCAGAAAGTATTGGCCAGAATTCGTTTCTGATGAGTTCACAGCTATCAGAGAGCACCTGCGCTCGACCTCCGCCCAGCTCAAAGAAGAGCGGCCTCTTGAGCAGCTCGCGATTACCTATGGACTAGCCACTCCAGATAGAAGCATCATCCGGTATTATGTCCAGCCCCAGTTTCACCAAGAACTAATTGCTGCACGTCTGGATCCTCAACTGTCGTCCATTGTTTATAAAGATTTTCGCGTCGTTATGGTTCAGGAGGAGGCAAAATACAAAGGCCTCGAACCGGTCTGGATACCTGCTAATCCGCGTCGGATTTCCATATCACGCGGAAACGTAGACGAATGCAGATCCAGCCATGAAAAGATAGCCGAAATTTTTGAGTTCCTCGTCAAATGGGAATACTGTGATCCACGAATCCGTGATGAGATAGTTTCATTGAGTTCCGAGTACCTCGATCTGGTTTCTAGGCTACGAGAAGAGCATCTAAAAGTAGACGAATTGGAGAGAAACCGTATAATAAAAGAGCTTTCCAAAAATACCACTCTTGCCAATCTGAGTTTGGCTGAGACGAAACGGATAAATGGGTATATCACAATCCTCTCAAGTAAAATTGCGAAGGCGTTGCAGAGGCTAAAGGCAGACCTGACAATCGCTGATCAAGTCGTGCAAGACCCAAAAATATCTGGCCTTCACGCTTTGCAGGATGCCCGCTATCGGATCGCCACCAACGTTACTGATGTATATCAGTTGGCTCCAGCGGGCTTATTCTCAATAGACTATAAGCCCCTCGAGACCTCAATGCTAAGCCCCGGCGCGGGTTCTGAAAATGAAAGCGAATCAGGACAGCGGCAAGGTGTTACGATTTATACGCGCGCGCGGATTGTAACATTTCCAAATAGCTTTTTAGATGCGCACGAGCAATCCGTGCTTATCACTGGCGCTGCTGGGTTTGGTAAGACCTCGTTCTGTAGGTGGCACGCACTGCACGATGCTGAGCAGTTTGCGAACGGGACCTCAAATTGCCTTCCTGCGTACTTCCCTCTGCACCAGATAGCGCGTGGTGAATTGGTCTCGTTCGAGTCGACCTTTCTCGACAATGTTGGGCAGTCGGCGCTGATTCCGGAGAAATTTCAAAATTATACGGTCACTCAAGAGAGGATTAGGCTTTATTTGGATGGTCTGGATGAGATCCCTCTCTTGGAGACTAGGAAGAAGATAGTCGAGATGGTTAAAAGAGGTCTTGGCAGTCATAAGAACATTCAGGCGGTTTTTACTGCGAGAGATTATGTTCTCGGCCCCTGGCTGGCATGGCTCCCTAAGTTTCACTTGAGCGAATTTACTCAGGGTCAGGTTCAGGAGCTTGTCCGGAACTGGTTCGATGGGGAGCCTAAACGACTTGATGCTTTTAATTATCAACTAGCCCGGGCGCCAGGACTCAATGGCCTCTTAGCCGTGCCACTATTGGCAACTCTGGTTATCTTAGTTTTCAGGCTTACGGGTGATCTCCCATCGAGCAGAAAGCGCCTATATGAAATATTTGTTGAACTTCTCAATGCCAGTTGGGATTTGGCAAAGGGTGTTCAGCGGGGTTTTAAGTTTGGTCCAGCGATCAAAATGAGTCTACTCAAGAGGTTGGCATATGTAGCTCATTCTAAGAGGGTGAGAAATTTCCCGGAGTCGTTGATAAAGACGACATTTAGAAGTGCGTTGAAATCGGACGCTTCGTTGATGACGATGTGGAAGGAGCTTCTGGACGAAATCTTGCAGGACGGTCTCTTGATTGCATCGGGTACATTTTTCAGCTTCGCTCATTTGTCTATTCAAGAATTCCTCGCGGCCGCTAATCTCGCCGGCGATCCGAACAATGATAGACGGTCCCATATTCTTGGCGAGTTCCTTCGTGGTAATAACTGGTGGCGAGAGACACTGATGTTCTATCTGGAGTTGTCTTCGAATACCAAAGAGTTGAGCGAGTGGATTTCGGATGCCGCGGGCAAAACCGGAAACCGTGACATGGCTGAGTCGCAGGCTCGTGCTCTTCTTCTGCATATGAGGACAAGCTTTCCCGACTTGTTGATTTAGTTGGAATGTTTCTGGCCTCGGGACGGAGTTGCAGTCAGATGTTTTTCAGCAGTGCGGCGTATCCGCGCACCTTGTCGTCCCTCAGGGACAGACGGGATATTCCAGCGGAGAAACGTTCCATGCTACGGCCTTTGGGCAGCAGCCACTCCTGTAACTCGTCATTTCATCAAGTTTTCTCGTTACGTCCCGTCCGTCGCCTTCTTCCTCGTTCCGGTCCGCCTATTCCCAGTTCTGAATTAGCACGGTAACTAGAGACCGTAACGGTAACGATCACGGCGTTTCACCCCACCAACGGCGACAAGCGCCTTCGTCAGGACCTCGGACGCTTCTGTATCTTTCATTTTACGAAGCAACTTCAGCTCCTTTGCTAAGCGCTTGGAATCAAAAATGCTCGGATCGACTTCCGAAATACTCTGGACTTGGTGGGCTGCGTGTGCGCGCTCATCTGGATGTTCACTCCGCAGGCGACCGAAGAATATTTCGAGAACGTCTGGAAACGTAGATGCCATCGCTTTCAGCGCGGCGTTAGCGGGCGCTTCAACGTACCAGTCTTCGTCATATGCAGAGAGCCGGATCAGAATATCGACCGGAACTTGTCCCGCGGACGAGTGCGCCAAGTCCATGCACATAGCGGCGGCTGAGGAGCGCACCGCGAAGTTTGGGTGGTTAGCAAGTCCGGCTAGCTGAGACCGCGTGACAATCCACGGTGCGATCCGGACACAACATTCGAGTGTTTGAAGCGCAGAGTACAACCTGTTGCCGTCGTCGTCATCGGCGTCCCGGTACTTAAGCAGGACGGTGAAAATGTTATTTTGCCCCGAGACAGAGTTCGTCTGCGCAACAACGATCACCGCAGCTTTGGCCGCTGCCTCCCAGTCTCCGAGGCCCACACCCGCGATTATCTCTTCAATTCGCGGATCCGGAACAAACTCGTTGCCATCTTCGGCAGGAGGTGTTTCAGTGACAGGGTCGTTTGATGAAGCGGGCTCCAGATGCTCCAATAACTCAAATGCAAACGCACTGGCGGCGTCGGCAGCCCTGGGCTGGGAGCCATCCGCGTCTGCTAACTCTTTGCCGTCGATCATGTCGGAGATTCCACGGATCACCAGAGCCGAGACCTGTGGGTTCAGGTAAGCTCCCCGAAGAAACCCATAGCCCTCCATGTCCACGGCGAGGGTGTCTCCGTACCGATCCTTCAGCAGCTCATAGCTTGCGGAGGATGTAGAACCGACTACCTTTTCTCCGGCCGCGATGGCGCCTATATAAGCTTTGACACCCTGGCCTGTGTCGCCGACCGGGATTCTCTTTGTCCACCGTCCACTTCGAGCTTCAGCCCTGGCACGTTGGAGGAGCCGATAACTTGCCACGTGATTTTCCGGACGACTCTCGAAGCGATCTTTGTCTTTCCCGGATTCGTAAGCATAGATTTTGGAGCCGACGACCACGTCACCGATGGACACATCTTTCACGCCGCCTGCAACACCTATGAAAAAAATCAGCTCAGGTGAGAAAAATGCGATTGCCCGTTCGACTTCCGCTGCCGCTGTGACGTTTCCTGCTCCGCATTCAGCAACAAGGACCTTCCAAATGAAACCGCTTGACGATCGGAACAACCCTCGTTCGTAGACTGTTCCTTGTGGGTGGATCACTTCAGACAGATCCTGTAGAAAGCGGCTTACCGCAGAGTACTCGAGAGCCAAAGCGGTGAAAACAATAACACGATGTTCCCGAGTAGGAACCGGACTCTGGATCGAAGCTTCGTTTGTCCTAACCTCCACCGATTTGGGAGCGTGACCCGCGAAGGCCGAGGCTTTCCCCGCGCCATTCTCTGGCCGCATGGGCTCGCGCATCGGTGGGACAATTTCCAGCTCCTTAATGAAGGCCCGGAGCATCCCTTTTTTTTCTTTGATGTTGTTTACATGCCAGGCTTGGGCTTCTCCGTAACTCATGCGAACCCGGGTCACCCGTGTCGCGAAGTCTATCGAATTCCTGTTGCGTGCTCCGAATGTGTGCTCGACTAACGCGAGGGTGACCCTCTGCCAGGTGTCAACCTCGGGATCGTCATGACGGAGATTCTCCACAGGCTGCTCCAGTTGAGCTCGCAACTTGGGGAACGCCTGTTCCGGCGGCATTAGCTTCTGGTTGCCCATGTCATCCTTGCGGCAGGTGCGCCGAGAGCCGGCTCGAGAGGTCGTAACCTTCCCCGTTCTGTGCCTTGAGTCGCCAGCTCGAATAGCGCATTGTCGACGGCAGCATGATTTGGGTCGGAGCGCCTGGTGATACGCAGCAGGACATTGGTGTCCACCAAGCAGGCGTCCAGCATCATCTACTCATGATCCTGATAAAAACTCTGACGGGTGAATGCTTCGTCAGCGAGTTGGGGAATCTTGTCAGAGAATTGTGCCAGGGAATCGAGCCACGCACGAACCTCTTCTGGCTTTCGCGATGGTCTGCTCGTGCCGTTCGCGTGAATATAGGCGCGCTCGATCATACTGCCCGCATAGACGGATGGTTCGACACCTTCGGCGTGAGCGTCAGCAACAAGCTGCGCCTCAATCTCGGGTCTAAGCTCAACTTGAATCATGGTGTCCTCCAATCTGCGAACGAACTGCTCACACGTGGTTGCGACCACGGCTACCCAATACTTGAGCCTAGCACTCGGTCGCTACGGAGGCTATGGCAAATCGCCGGAAGACTTCCGTGGCGGCTTATAGGTCGCACCTTCAGCGCTCCGCATCCATAACGGCCTGTTCCATAGGGCTTCACCCTATGCTGGTATATTCCGCGCCGTTGGCGCTTAGGGGCTGGCTCGCATGCGCTGCTGCGACCTCTCCGACGACAAATGAAAACGTCGCTTGCGTTTCATCCATCAGGTTCAGCCGCGACGGTGGCTGACTTGAGAGAAAACGACTTGAGCAGTTTCGCTTCCGTGATGCCCTCTTCGTTGACATCTACGAAAGTCTTCGTCTATTGTCGGCTCATGCCTTGCATTCGCTGAGATCGCAGGTGTCCTTCAGATTTCGCGCAGCATTCTCTTTTGATATTCCGGCCGCAAAGGAACAGTTGCATCCGCAATGTCGTATCGCCCAATGACACGAAATCCGGCTATCAAGAGTCGCCGAGCGCTGCATAAAATGCCGCGGTCTAAGGAGGGTCTGATCAAGTGTTTCGGCATTCCCTCAGCGGCTAAAGCCGCGTTGCTATTGCTGCACCTACGGCGGGACTGAAGTCCCGCCCCTTCAAAACTAAGACTTGTTCCAGAGTTTCCCTCACGATCCAATATCCTGCTCACCGTGGGGCAATTTCGAAGTCACACCTGAAATCCGGGCTCCCATCGTGAGGTTGTTTGGATGTCGACGCTCCTCCGTAATCTCCGCTACTCTGCGCGCGTTTTGTGGAAGAACCCTGGGCTGGCCCTGACGGTTCTGTTTACCCTGGCCCTCGGGATCGGCGCCAATACCGCCATCTTTACCGTGGACTACGCGACGCTGCTCGCCCCGATGCCGTATCCCGAGCCCAACCAGCTGGTGGTGGTCTGGTCGAAGATTCAGACGTTTCATAACGGCATCTCCGCCGGAGACTTCACCGACTGGAAGCGTGAAAACCGGAGCTTCCAGGACATCAACGCCTTTACCGGCGGGTCGTTCAACATCGCCACCAAGGACCAGCCGGAAAACATCGACGGCAGGCAGGTGACCGCCGGCTTCTACAAAATGTTCGGCCGGCCCTTCCTGCTGGGGCGCGACTTCCTGCCCGAAGAAGGCGTCGAGGGCAGGGACCACGTCGTCATCCTGACGCACAAGCTGTGGGCGCATCTTGGCAGCGACCGCAAAACCATCGGTCAGCCCATGCGCATCAACGGCGAGCCCTACACCGTGGTCGGCGTCCTGTCTCCGGGCGTCGACGATCGCAGCGACTCCCAACTGGCTGTGCCGCTGGTCTTCAAACCGGAGCAGCTCAACCACGACTTCCACTGGCTGCTGTCCATCGCCCGGCTCAAACCGGGAGTAACCGTTCAGCAGGCGCAGGCCGATATGGACGCCGTCACGACCCACATCGCCCAGGAAAATCCCAAGAGCAACAAGGGCTGGGGCGCCTATGTGGAGCCGCTCAAGAACGACTTCCTGCCCAGCGAACGTAAGCAGACACTCTGGCTTCTGCTTGGCGCCGTCGCCTTCATCCTGTTGATCGCCTGCGTGAACGTGGCCAATCTTCTGCTGGCCCGCGGCCTGGCCCGGCAGAAAGAACTTGCCGTCCGCCTCGCACTGGGGGCCAGCCGCAGAAGCATCTTCGAACAACTCATCACGGAAAGCCTGTTGCTTGCGGTTGCCGGGGGAGTGCTCGGCATCGCTGTTGGTTACGGCATGCTGCAGGCGCTGGTGGCGATCATGCCTCGCGGCACGTTGCCGGATGAGGCCGATCTCCATCTCAACCTGCCGATCCTGCTCTTCACGCTGCTGGCCACCACGCTTGCGGGGCTACTGTTTGGCAGCGCGCCCGCCTGGTATGCCTCGCGCGTCGATCCCGGCGAAACACTGAAGGAAAGCAACCGCACCGGCGTCGGCGCGGGACGCCATCGCCTGCGGCAGACGCTGGTTGCCGGCGAGTTCGCCCTGGCGCTCGCTCTGCTGGCAGGCGCCGGCCTGACCATCCACAGCTTCGTGAATCTGCTGCGTGTGGATCTTGGTCTGCGAACCGACCATGTGCTGACCTTCTATCTTCCCGTCCCGGACTCGCGGCCTAAAGAACCCGAGAAGATCATTGCCTACTACAAGCAGCTTCTCGGCAGCATCAACGCCGTTCCGGGAGTGACGTCATCGTCTGCGATGACTGGACTTCCGCTTTTCGGCGCGGGCTTTGGCATGCCGTTTACCATCGTGGGCAAGCCTGCGTTCAATGACCCTTCCATGCGGCCTAACACCGGCTTTGGCATGGTCACACCCGACTTCTTCAAGACCTTCGGGATTCGCATCGTGAACGGCCGCGGGTTCACCGATCAGGACGCAGCATCGAGTGTCAAAGTGGCTGTGGTCAACGAAGACTTCGTGAAGAAGTACTTCCAGGGCGTCGATCCGCTGCAGCAGCGTGTCTCGGTTGAGCAGCTCATTCCCGGCGTTACCAAGCTCGGCCCGCCGGTCGAGTGGCAGATCATTGGGGTCTACCACAACGTCCGTAGCGGCGGCTTCCGCCAGGACCGTCCGGAGATGGAGATACCTTTCTGGCAGACTCCGTGGTCGGGCGCCGGCATCGGCGTGCGCACCGTCAACGATCCTGAAACCATGGTGAAGAGCATCGCGGCGGCCGTTCACTCCGTCGATCCGGAGATCGCTCTCGCCGAACCGCGCTCGATGGAGGAGGTCCGCGACCTGGTTCTCTCCAACGACCGCTTCACGCTGATCCTGTTTGCGAGCTTCGCCGCCGTCGCGCTGCTTTTGTCCGCGCTGGGTGTCTATGGCGTGATGTCGTTCTCGGTGGCGCAGCGTTCGCATGAGATCGCTCTGCGTATGGCGCTTGGGGCGAAGCGCAGCCGTGTAGTTGCGCTGGTCGTTCGAGAAGGGCTGGTGCTTGCGGGGATTGGTCTTGGCATCGGCCTCATCGGGGCGTACTTCGTTGGGCGCAGTATGCAGAGCACTCTGTATGGCGTGGGAAAGCTTGATCTGTCTGTCTTTGCTTCGGTGGCGCTTCTGTTGCTGTGTGCCGCGGTTGTTGCGTGCCTGGTGCCGGCACGTCGTGCGGCTTCGGTGGAGCCTATGCAGGCTCTGAGGGCGGAGTAGGGAAGAACTCGGCAGAAACAACGAAGATCATCGTCGGCGTAGATTGCGGATGTGTTTCTCGATACGGCTTACGCGCATTGTCTTGGAGAGCCAAAGAAACCAGGGTCCATGGAGCACCGTCCACCCGTGGCCCTGAAAGACACGATCCATGAAAGCAACGTCCTGAAATGGATTCTGTTCTGTCTGGCATGCGATCAGCGTGCACATATGGCTGTTCCGATGTTCTCCGAGAAGCACGTCGAAAATCAGGATTGGCACGCCGTCTTTTGTTCCTTCGATGACGTTCCAGATGCGTGTAATTCCTTGCTTCGAGAGGTTGGGGTTAGAAAGCCCTGAGAGAGTGAGGTTAGAAACCCATCGTGGAACGGGACGTTGAACGATCGGCCCGGTGACGTGCCACCGCCATTTTTGTATCGGCGGTCCTACGTAGCCAAAGCTCAACCGCTGGGCCAGCAAACGCATTGCGCGGTTCCGTAGCGCATAGAAAAGTTCGAACGCGCCGTATACGGCGGCGACGATCAAAAACGGTACTAGGTACTTCACAAGGGAATTCTACTGGCGCGACGAGTTGGTTATTTAAGAGCGGCGAGGCAGTGACCGAGGGAAGGTTCATCAGGTGTTCGACATTCCCTCCGCCGCTAAAGCGCCCGACGTCGGTCGAGCTTATGCGGACTCTCAGGGCGGAGTCGATCGGGCTTCCGTGGCTGGTTCTATGTCGGGCCTTCAGTGCCTTCGTAGAGATTCTTCAAGCCTCAAACCTGGCGGGAAAAGTGTGATCGCGGTGACGTTGATTCATCATCGAAACGCGGAAAAGAACTAGCGCTGAAGGCGCGTTCCATACCAGCCCAGGGCGAACCGGGGTCCCCGGCGAGCGTTCTTTGCTCGCTGGGGTGGAGAAGCCCTGGGTATGTTGCGCCCCAAAAAGTTGAGGGCTGTAGGCCCGATCCATGCATTTGTGACGCCACTATAGGTCGGGCTTTCAGCCCTCGATTTCTAACAGCCACGAGACCCAGGGCTACGCCCTGGGCTGGTATAGGGCGCGCCTTTGGCGCTTGATGATGTGTCTCTGCCGGAAGCATGGGCAGGGGCATAGAGCAGGTCTCTCCGCTCCGCTATGCTTCGGTCGAGATGACAGGGTTGGGGTGGAGACTGCATGGGGCCCCGTGAGGGTGGGTGGCTGTGATGCATCCTGAAATACGGGGTCCTTCGGCTGCGCCTCCTCATGACCGGGCTACTCAGGTGCCCGGTCATTTCATCCGTAACTCGCTGAAAGCGAGTCAGATTGCTCAGGATGACCCAGGTTAGAAGGTTGAGGTGGGAACGCCGGGACAGCAGATCCCCTGCAGGGATGACAAACCAAAAGGGCAACGGCAAGAACAACCCAGAGAAGCAACCAGAAAAGCCAACGCCAAAACGACGCAACGCAATCACTCCGGTCGATATGACGGATTTGTGGTGGTCATTGGACAATCAACATCTCGGCAAGGGATCATCAGAAACCGTATGTGAGACCACTCGAGCAAGTTCTCTGATGCCTCGGAGTCGATAGGCGATGGTGAGGGCTGCGCTTTTGGTACGCGAGGAGACAGGCATGAAGTTCAAGGCAATCGGCTCAACGAAGGTCCGTATCGCTGTGCTCGGCTCGATCGTTGTGGGTCTTCTCGCAACTTCGGTGCACGCTGGTGGTTTTGCGAGTCACGATGGAGCCAGGTGGTTCAACAAGGTGCGGGCGCTTTTCACAGCTCCGGATGTTCCGGCGATGGGTCCGGCTGAGACTGAGGCTCCTGCCCCTAAGGTGGTCGATTCGCCTGCTCCCGCTGGGCTGCCAGGCAAGGGATTGGCGCAGCACTCCATGCTCTATATCGGCGAAGGCTACAACAAGATGTTTCTGGTCGATAAAGGCAAGATTATCTGGACGTATTCCACCGGGCCGGGCAACGAGTACGACGATGTATGGATGCTGTCCAACGGCAATGTGCTGTTCACCCGCATGCAGTACATCGCGGAAGTCACTCCGGACAAGAAGGTGGTGTGGAGATACGATGCCCCGCCAGGCACGGAAATTCACGCGTGCCAGCCCATCGGCCTGGACCGGGTGCTCCTGATCGAGAACGGCCTGCCGCCTCACCTGATGGTCGTCAATATCAGGACGAATGCGGTTGAAGTGGATCACGTCTTGCCGGCTCCCAGTACCGAGGCCCGCAGCGTCCATCCGCAATTCCGGCATGTGCGCTACACGGCACAGGGAACCTACCTGGTGCCTTTCCTGACCATGGGCAAGGTCGTCGAATACGACAAGAATTTCAACGAAGTGTGGAGCTATGACGTTCCAACGCCGTGGGCTGCCATTCGTCTCAAGAACGGCAATACGCTGATTACGGACGAGCACGATGTAAAGACCCTGGAGGTGACTCCCGACAAGAAGATCGTCTGGCAGATCACTCCGGGGGATCTCCCGCCGCAATACGACTACCAGAACTCTCAGACTGCGACGCGTCTGGCCAACGGCAACACCATCCTGTGCTCGCGGGGCGGCCGTCGTCACGGTCCACAGTTGGTCGAGGTGACACGCGATAAGAAGGTCGTTTGGGTGCTTCAGGACTGGACACACCTTGGCCCTGCATCCGCCGTTCAAATCCTCGACGACCCCGGAATTCCCGAGGACCCGGGACAATCGGAACACTAATTAACCAGAGGACAACGGCCGACTGGAGTTGTGTCCATCCTGTCCGTTTGCTAGGTTGACAGGCATGCCGCTGGAAGTGCCCGAAGACCTGGGCAGGACCATCGAGACTCTTTACCGGACGGAGTCGGGCAGAATTCTGGCTACGCTGGTGCGCCTGCTCGGGGACCTCGATCTTGCCGAAGAGGCCATGCACGAGGCGTTCGCTGCCGCGCTGGAGACATGGCCGCGGACCGGTGAGCGGCATTGGAGCAACGCTCGAAAGAGTCAGCACAAGTATGTTGAAGGAGAGGGTTGGGATGTCAAAGGTTCGCGTGGCGGGATTTGGAGTTTCGTTGGACGGTTTCAGCGCTGGTATCGAACAGAGCCTGGACAATCCACTGGGTAAGCGGGGAACGGAGATCTTTCAATGGTTCTTTCACACCAGGACCTTTTGCTCCATGGCCGGGCGAGAGGGTGGAACTACAGGGGATGTGGACGACGTGTTCGCTCAGCGGGCGATGGAGAACTTCGGCGCCTTCATCCTCGGCCGCAACATGTTCGGTCCGATCCGCGGCCCATGGCAAGACGACTCGTGGAAGGGCTGGTGGGGTGACAATCCGCCGTACCACGCACCTACGTTCATCCTTACGCATTACAAGCGTGAACCCCTGGTGATGGAAGGAGGAACCACCTTCCACTTTGTGACGGGCGGATTCGAGGAGGCGCTGGACCTTGCGAAGAAGGCCGCCGGCAGCAAAGACGTCAAGATCGGAGGCGGCGCGGCCACCGTGCGGCAGTATCTACAAGCCGGCTTGATCGACTCCCTCCACATCGCGTCGGTACCCGTTCTTCTCGGTCAGGGAGAACCGTTGTTTGAGGGGCTGGATCTTCATGCGCTGGGATATTCGGTTACCGAACGCAAGACTTCGGAATACGCGACCCATCTGGTGCTTGAAAAAGGGTAGAGACAGGGCCTACGGCAAGGGCTTGCCGGAGGCAGGTGCGGTGAAGCAGATCTCTCCGCTACGCATCACGATGAAGCCGTGATGCTTCGGTCAAGATGACAGAGTGGTGGGTGTACCGTGCGAACAGCAAATCCCTGCGGTCGCTGAGTGCTTCATCCATCAGGATTGGCAACGACCGTGGCGGATTTAGCGCAATATCCCATACGTGAGCAGGAGGGCTGCGATTGCGAGAGCGGCGATGCGCACGCGATGTCTCGTGTCCCAGACCCGATGGATCTGCTGCCAATCGGCAGCGCCTTCCGCCACGCGGTTATTGAGTGGGACGAGGGCAACGATGGATATCACAGACGTTAAGACCCAGATGGCATCCGCTGTAAGCAGGAAGCCGCGCCCCGGCGTGTGCCAGTAAAGCCAGGTTTCGATGCCGAGAAGCACGGTAGCGACCGGGTACCAGACCGGCATCACCTTCCCAAGCACAAGAGCGAAACGCCTTAGTATCGTCAGCTGCGCTTCGGGCTCGAGCCGCGACACGGCAGGGTTCACGAAAGCAGATACAGAGAACTCAACGCCTACCAAAGTAAGAACGACGAAAAGTGTGGCCGTGTTGAACAAGTGCATACGCGCTCCTATTGACTCCTCGCTAAGAGACGCCATCCAATGGAGCACTGATGCAAAAAACGGCACTGACAAAGTTGTCAGCGGGAGCAAGCTATGGGCGTCTCGAAGAAGGAGATTTCACCATGCCCCATCGATGTGACGCTTAGCGTCATCGACGGGCGGTGGAAGGGCACAATTCTCTGGCGGTTGCTGGACGGGCCGATGAGGACCAACGAACTGCGGAAGAGCATTCCTGAAATCACGGAGCGGATGCTCCTGCGTCATCTGCGGGAGATGACAGGGGCGGGGATTCTGGATCGTCATCAGGAGCAAGGCTCGCCCGTGCGAGTGCGGTACTCGATAACACCGTACGGACTGACGCTGGTGCCGGTGTTGGACGCTCTCTGCACGTGGGGGAGGGAACATCTCAAACGAAATTCGACGGGCTGAGCATGGGCGGGGGCGTTGAAGCAGGTCTCTCCGCTGCGCATCACGATCAAGCTGTGATGCTTCGGTCGAGATGACAGGTTTGACGTGGGAGACTGCAAGAGGCCTTGCGAGGGTTAGTGGCTGCGATTCATCCCGCAATACGAGGGGCCTTCGGCTGCGTCTCCTCATGACCGGGCTACTCGGGTGCCCGGTCATTTCATACGTAACTCGGTCAAAGCGAGTCGGATTGCTCAGGATGACCCGGGTCTTTTTTCCAAACCACTTCTCCTCAACGAGGGTCATCCTGAAAGAGCGAAGCGAATGAAGGACCCCCGTATTTTGCCTGTGGTGGCGAGAACCTGAAGGGCGTCGTCGTGACCACGCATCCCAAATACGGGGGTCCTTCACTGCGTTCAGGATGACCCAGGTTAGAAGGTTGTGGTGGGAGGGCCGGAAACAGCAGATCCCCTTCGGGTCGGGGTCCCCGTCAGGCGGTCTTTGTGGTCTTCGCCTGAACGGGGTGAGGCGATGACAACAAGAAGAGCAACCGCAAGGACAAGGACAAAGCGACTGCAAAGCAACCAGAACGAACGACACGATGCGACGACTCGGTCGATGTGGCGGGTCTGTGGTGACCCGGGTTGGACAATGAACCTATCGGCAGCGGATCATCAGAGACCGTACTCCGCTGTCCTAAGGATCTGCTGATGTTTATCGAGCGCTACTCCCGCCGCCGCTTCAACT
>DASYEV010000008.1:0-30606 GCA_036498835.1 Acidobacteriaceae bacterium
ACGGCGCGGTCCGCAGTTTTGCTCATCATGCAGAACAGGGAGAAAATGCCCAAGCCGTTTTCTCCCAATGAAAACGACCTTCTGAGATCCTTCTGGGACCGAAGTATGAGCGGAACTGCCATGTACCAGCATGGGGCGGAACGGGGACCCGGCGAGCGCTCTTTGCTCGCTGGGGTGGTGAAGCTCCATGGTTGGCCAACCAGGATTTCAAGGGGGCTGAAAACCCGACACATACTCTGGCCCATCTGACGGAAATGTACGGCCGGCCTGGCCGAAGGATAGTGGCCAATAGGCAGACTTTAGTGGTGGTCTATAGGTCGGGCCTTCAGCCCTCGGATTTTATTGCTGCTCATTCATGGGGCTTCGCCCCATGCTGGTATAGAGCGCGCCGTTGGCGCTTGATGACATGCTCCTATGCGCGTCCGTGACATCTCCGACAACAAATGAAACGGTCGCCCCCGTTTCACCCACCAGCGTCGGCACCCCCGTCAAGGACTTGGGAGAAAACTCGCTTGAGCACTTTCGCCTTCAGCCACACCTTCAGGAGATTTGCTTTCGTCCGCCGCCTCACTTCTCTTCGCTGCCTGCCAGGGCGTCCGCGACAATCTTCCAGGAAAAGGGTTCGCCTGGGCTGAACTCATAACGCCCAGCTTCCATTTGCGTGGTGATCCAATCCTGCAGCTCGGCGGTCGCCAGCGCCATCCGCGGAACGATGCCCGCTCCCTGCAATGTCTCCGCGGCCTCACGCATCTCCGCAGCGCGGCGGCGGCTATGTTCCACCGAGCGCATCACGAGCGCATCGGGCAGCTTGCCCGTCCATCCCATGGACGGATAGGTTGAATCGAACGACGCCAGTACGGCTTCTTCCGCGCCATAGCGACGGGCGGCGAAAAGCGATTCAATCGCCAGCGCTGCCATGCCTTTCATCACGATGCTGCGGCACATCTTGATCGCTGAAGCCACACCGATCGTTTCACTCGCCGCGGTGACATCCATTCCCGCAGCCTGAAGCTGGCCAGCCAGTTCTCCGGCACGGCGTCCTCCGAGCAGAATAGGTGTCTTCAGCCGCGTTGGTTTCACCGCCGCCATGACGGCCGCTTCCACAAAGTCCGCTCCCGACTTGCCGATCTCGGCATCAATCTGTTTCTTGGTTTCGGGGGAAACAGAGTTCAGGTCGACATAGATCTGGCCGGGAACCAGATGGACGGCCGCTTGCCTGGATACTCCCAGCGCGGAAGACGCGGTCGTAGCCGCGAAAACAAGTTGGGAATCTCCAATCGCGGCCTCAATGCTTCCCACGACTTCAACCTTGGCAAGCCTCGCCTTTTCCTCCATCCTTCCCTGCAGCTCAGGGTCCTGCAGCTGGGGATCGAAAACAGTGACATGCTTTCCCGCCGCGACCAGGTCGGCGCCAAAGATGCCGCCCACTTCCCCAAAACCGATGAATGCGATGTGCTGGATCACTCCGTCGCTCATGACTCTCCTTAAAGCATTTCCCATGAAGGTGTACCCAGGGGAAAGAGGTTGAAGTCGTTTTCCCCCAGAGAAAACGACCTTTTCAGCCGCTTCGGGAGGGCACAGCATCATGGGAAATGCTCTAGTGCCCACCCTGCGGATGTGCGCCCTGCGCCTCAATCTGGTAGCGGATCAAGGCAAACACGCGGTAAACAAAATGAACAAACTTTCCGTAAGGCGCGGTCAGGAACAGTCCGGCAACCGTCGCGAGGTGCACGATCAGAATGGTTCCCATGGCTGCCGTGGAACGGAAGATCAGGGTGAACAAACCCGTAAGCGCGGCAAGCCCGAGAAACACCAGAAACGCATAGTCAAGACCGTAGGCTTTGTCAGCCGCCTGGGCACGATCGCTCCGCATCTTGAATACCAGCAGCCCCGCGACACCAACGACCAGGGCAACACCTCCGGCTGTTCCGAAGATCACCGGCAGACTGGTCAGTGGATACGGCGGAAGGATGTGCAGAAAGTCCTGGTAGATGAATGCCAGCGTGGTGGAAACCAGGTCGGAAAGAAACCCCCAGAACACGAAAGCATGAAACACACGCCGCCACTGGGTTGGAGTTGCGGTGGGATAGGCGCACCCCGCCGAACCCCCGCCAAGATACTTCACCGTGAAGGAGTCGCGCACCGCGCGATACAGAGGTCCTATCCCTTTCGGTGCGTTGAGGAGTGGGCTTTCTTTTCCTTCGGACCAGAAGCGCATTCCACCCTGCAGCCAGATGACGGAGCCATACATCACGAGAAACATCGCCGGCAGAATCATCGCGAGGTAAGGGACGATTTGATAAAACGAGCCAGCCTCCGTATGGACCGCAAACAACCGGTGAGACGGAATCATCAGGAAGCCCGTCGCACAGACGACAGCCATCGCAGCGAGCCCCAGCAGCACGCCTTTCGGCGTATCCGAAAATGACCTGGCCAGAAAACGCGGCCAACTCCAGTGCTCGTAGCTCTCCATGCGCACTTCCGACATGATGCGCGGAAAGGTGATCGCGAATTCATGGGGCGCAACAAACATGCACGCCTGCTCGCACGCGCGGCAATCATGGCACAGGTTGGAAAGATACCGGATGTCGTTCGGGGTAAATACCTTCCGGATTTCCATCGCTGGAAACACCGGACAAAGGCCTTCGCAGTAACGGCAGGCATTGCAAATGGTCAACTGCCGATTCGCCTCCGCAAACAGATCAAGCTCTGCCATGGGTCACCGCATCCCTTCCAGCAAGTTCTCCAAAAATCGCGCCTATCGCCAGTCCGATTCCCCCGACATAGCCTTTTGTAAGAATGTTCCCGGTCATAATTTCCCCCGCTGCATATACGTTCTTGAAGGGCTGGCCGCGGTTGTCCATGACACGCGCCCGCTCGTCTACGGCAACACCCATGTAGGTGAAGGTGATCCCGGCACGTAGCGGGAGACCGTAATACGGTGGAGTATCGATGGGCAGCGCCCAATTGGTCTTGGGGGGAGCCACACCGCGAGTCGTCACTCCGTCCAATGTCTGCATGCGGACGTTGGAGTTCCCCGCGGCGCCGCGGTTGTAGTCTTCCATCGTTTTGACAAATGTGTCCGCCTGGATACCCAGTTCGCCTGCGAGCCCTTCCAGGGTGTCGGATTGAAACGGCTTATACAGCGGCGGGAGAAACGCATCGATGGTCTTGGCATCGACGATGGAATAGGCAATCTGATCGGGCTGGTCCAGAATGAGACCGCCCCAGATCGCGTATCGCTTCGGCCAGATCTCTTCGCCCTCGTCATAGAAGCGCAGACCGAGATTGTTGACGACAACTCCAAACACAACGGAGTCCAACCTCGTCACGATGCCGCCATCGTATTTCGGCGAACGGGCATCCACCGCGATGGCATGAATCGCCTTCGGGTTCCCGATCGACTGCGCGCCCTTGCTCAAAAGGTTCTTCAGCATCGATCCGCGGTTGTAAGGGGTTCCCCGAACGATGAAGTTCCGGGCCGCCGGCCCCCACCCTTCTTCAAGCCACTCGAGGTTGGCTTCAAAGCCCCCGGAAGCCACAACGACAGCCTTGCCGCGGATCATCTCCCTTGCTTCACCCTCAAGCATCACCCCTGTGAATCGGTCATTCTCGATGACCAGGTCCTCCACCATCGTGTTGTAACGGAACTCCACACCGAGTTTCTCCGCGGTCCGGTAGTAGGAGTTCAACAGTGTCTTTCCGCCACCCAGGAACCAGCGATTGGTGCGCCCCAGGTGCAGCGTTCCCGCGAGCGGGTGCTGCCAATGCGCGCCGTGTGCGCTCATCCACTGCGGCAACCTCTCCGTTTCCTTGATCGTGAATTTCGCGAGATCCAGATTCGCGGGACCTCCGGTCACCTGGACCAGATCGGCCAGGTACTCGTCATACGGATAAGGCCCGGTAAAGAATTCGTCGGCCGCGTTGTGGGCACAGCGGATATTGCGCGTATGCCGCGTGTTGCCGCCGCGCATGTACTCCGGCGCGCCTTCAATCAGGAGGACCCGGCCACCCTGCTCGCGCGCACCAATTGCAGCGCAGATGGCGGCGTTTCCGCCGCCTACGATGATGACGTCGTATTGTGCATCACTCTTCAAGCCTTACCCTCGAAGCCATCGTTCCGCGGAGTGCAGCAGGATTTCCGACTGTGGAACCGGCGATTACCTGTTTAAAACTTCAGACGAGAATGTGTCAAGGATAATTTCACATTTCGCAAGTGCATTCCACATACAGGAATACACGAGCATAATTTACAGCTCGACGGAGGTCCACTATTGACAGCCGTCACAGCGGACATCCATGATGTATTCCGTCCTGCGTTGCGACGTATCACATTCCGGAACAACGAGAACTGGAGATGACATGCGGCAAGCGGTAGAAAAGCTCTGGCCGGAAATCGAGTGGATCGAAAACTCCGAGTTGCGGGAGAGCGTCACACAAACCTGGATCCTTGCCCTGGAACGCAGTCCGCTCACACCGGAAGAACTTCAGACGATTCCCTTCACGCTTCTCATCCCCGGCTGCAAGACCACCTTCATGAACCACAAGCGCTGCGTGGTGCACATCGCGCGCGCCGCCGCGCGGTCCATGACAGAGTTCATGGGCAGTACGCTTTCTATCGACATGGACACCGTCATTGCCGGCGCCATTCTGGCCGATGTGGGCAAGTTGCTCGAATACGAGGTCGGCCCCGACGGCAAGAGCCGCCAGAGCGAACTCGGTAAGGCGCTTCGTCACCCGTTTACCGGTGTCGCACTTGCACTGGAGTGCGGCGTTCCACCGGCCGTATGCCACGCAATCGCCGTGCACTCGACCGAAGGTGATGCGGTTACGCGAACAACGGAGGGATGGATCGTGCACCACGCGGATTACGTGGCCTTCGACCCCTTCAAGAGCCTTCAAGGTAAGAAATAGTTCCAACTTCAGGAAGGGTTACTCACGCATGCAAAACACGGTGACGGCCACCATGGCACGGTGGTCGGAAAAACTGGAATACAACCAACTCTCTCCCGAGGCGATCCACCAGGCAAAACGATTCCTGCTGGATTCGGTTGCCTGCGCTCTGGGCGGCTTCCAGCAGCACCATGTGGAGATTGCGCTGGGAGTACTACGCGAATTGGCAGGGACGGGACCGGGGACCGTGATCGGAAGCGGAGAGCGCATGGACGTGGTTTCAGCCACACTTGCCAACGCGCTGATGGTCCGCAGCATGGATTACAACGACATTTACTGGAAGCAGGACCCTTCCCATCCGTCCGACATCATTCCCGCGGCAATGGCAGCTTGCGAACGCGCGGGGACAGGCGGCAAAGAGTTGATTGTCGGCATCGTGCTGGGGCATGAGTTCGAAATGCGGTTCTGCGAGGCCGGCTTTCCGGGAGTGGAGGAGCGCGGCTGGCATCATGCAACGCTCACCGCGTTTGTCTCCCCCATTGTCGCGGGCCGCATGTTGCGGCTGAGCGCGGAGCAGATTCAGAATGCCATCGGCATCTCCGGCTGCCGTCATGTCACGTTGGGCTCCGTGTCCGCCGGTGAGTTGACCATGATGAAGAACACCGCCGATCCCATGGCGACACAGAGCGGCATGTTCGCTGCATTGCTTGCGGAAAAGGGATACACAGGCCCCGGCCACATTCTCGATGGCATGGAAGGCTTCACACACTGCATGGGCAGCGGGTGGCAGCTCAACATTCTTACCGACGGCCTGGGCGAATCGTGGCGTATCCCTCAGTGTGGGATGAAAGGGTTTCCCACCGAGGCACTCACCCATGCGCCTATTTCCGCGCTGCTCCATATCGTGACCACGAACGACCTTGCCCCCGAACAGATTGAAACCGTCACGATTCACACGCTTTCCCGTGCGGCCGACATTCTTTCCGATCCCAGCAAGTACGATCCGCGCACCCGCGAGACAGCGGACCATTCCCTGCCGTACGTGATCGCGGCAGCCATCGTCGATCGCCAGGTAACGCCGGCGAGCTTCGCAATGGAAAAGATCATGGACTCGCGTATCCGTGCGCAGTTGATGAAAGTGAAGCTGGTCGGCGACAAGGAGATCGACAAGGTTTTTCCGAAACTGCAGCGCACCCTGGTGAAGGTCGCTCTCACAGATGGCCAAACCTTCACACACGAACTCGAGTATCCGAAGGGTGATCCGCGCAATCCGCTTACCGACGGAGAAATCGAAGCAAAGTTCACAGCGCTGGCCGAGGGCGTCCTGACCAGGGCCGATCAGCAGAAGCTCAAAGACGCCATCCTGAACCTGGAGGACCTGGAATCGGTTACCGGCTTGATGTCTCTCATGAAGGCGTCATGAAGGCGGACCGTATTCCGTACGAAAATGGATACGAACGTTTTACCCATGAGCAAGACCGCGAAGCCAAGTCGAAGGAAGCCGGGCGATAACTACATCCGTTCGCTCGCCCGTGGGCTTTCTGTGATCCGCACGTTCAGCGCAGAAGCCCCTCGCCAAACGCTGACTGAAGTTGCGTCGCGCGCGGGCCTGGACAGGGCCGGCGCACGCCGCATTCTGCTCACACTCAAGACCCTGGGTTATGTGCGCCAGGAAGGCCGTAACTTTCTTCCCATGCCCGGGATTCTTCACTTGGGTTACAGCTACCTGTCCACTCTCCCGTGGTGGACTATCGCTGAGCGCAAGATGATTGAGCTCGTGGGAACGGTGAATGAGTCGGCCGCTTTGGGTGTGCTGACCGGCTCTTCGATCGTCTCGATCGTGTGCGTTCACGCGACGAAGAATCCGGCGGCGGTCAATCTGATCGTAGGCCGCCGCTCTCCGGCACATTGCACGGCGATCGGCCGCGTCCTGCTCGGGGCACTCCCAGCGCAGGACCTGGACTACATGTTCCAGAAGCGGCGTCCCGTGCGGCGCACGGAGCACACCGTGACGTCTGTTCCGCAGCTTCAGGAAATGATCCGGCGTGATCATGAGCAGGGTTGGTCGTTAGTCAGCCGGGAATACAACGAGTCCGTCTGCTCAGTGGCTGTGCCTGTGTACAGCCAGACCAATCAACTCATGGCCGCGATCTCAGTCAGCGGAAGACCTGACTCTGCGAATCCAAATCGAATGATCAAAACAGTGCTGCCGCATTTGAAGCGGACTGCCGAAGGATTGTGGCGATAGATCCGAAGTAGCGCTGAAGGCGCGTTCTATACCAGCCTGGGGGCGAACCGGGGCCCCCGGCGAGCGCTTTTGTTCGCTGGGTTGAAGAAGCCCCAGGTCAAGTGGCTATAAGAGATTGAGGGCTGAAAGCCCGCCCTATCATGGCGCCACTATAGGTCGGGCCTTCAGCCCTCGCCGCATTCGCCGACAGATACCCGGGGCTTCGCCCCGGGCTGGTATAGGGCGCGCCGTTGGCGCTTGAAACAATACCTTTGTTTTTCAGAATTTCACGCACACACTGTAGGCCGCTGCTCCCTCCCATCGACTCAAGAAACATTCTCGCTAGTTTCGAGGAGAGAGCGTCCAAACCAGAGGCGACGCACGACGCACGTCATCCCGCGACTATCTTCTATCTACCTATGACAACGCCGCGATCATATGTATCTGCATGTGCATTGTGTAGAACTTGCGTGACGAAAATTCGCCTGTAGAACAAACTTACTTTGGTCTTGACACCTCTTAGACGGCCAACCTATAGATTCTCCAATCGTTGCCCGAGAGGATCCAATGTCAAAAAAGCTATTTCAAGGCGGTGTTATCTTCTTCGCGGTTTTCTTCGCGATGGTTGCGGCGGGAATAACAAAAGATGTGATCTTTGCGAAAAGCAAGCAACCTGCGCCGGCTTATACCGGCCACCCCGACGCCTCCAAAATTTACCAGCCTACCGTGCTGACGAAGCACGAGCTTTATTCCGAGGATCACACCGCGGACGTCGTCGCCATCCAACAGGTCTGGGCGGCCTATACCTACTACAACGACGCGCATGATGGCGACGGCATGGCCAGCCTGTTTACGGAAGATGCCGTCGACCAGCACTTCTGGAACAACTACGGAACGCTGGTACCCCACTATGGCATTGTCGCGGAAGGGGACACCACCTCGAACACACCGGAAGGACAGCGAGGCAGCGGCTGCGTGCTGCATGGAAGAAAAGAGATCGCGCAATATTTTGGACCTAACCGCCAGAAGGATCCCTGGCCCTGGCCCGGTCACAGTCACCATGAGACACCCAGCATCCTGGTCAAGGTAGGCGACGATGGCAAGACCGCGGTGATGTCCGCTCCCTACGTGATCGCGGGGGTGAATGACAAAGGCGAAGGCCATGTGGCGACCGGCGGTTATCGCGCTTTTTTCAGAAAGACCTCCGATGGTTGGGAAGTGGCGGAACTGTATGCCATTGACGATCATCCCCACGTGACCAAGCAATGCGACGTTCATGGACCGCTCCCACGCGCGGCCAGGTAACGCCTGAAGCACTCCGCAAGCTACTTCAACCTCCGCCTGTTCATCAACCTGAATCGCGAAGCCTGCTTGTTCCGAATACACCTCCTGAAGGAGATCGCATGGCCATATCCCCCATGCCGCAGACCGGTCCCTCACAGCCTTCCACGGCGGTGAGCTTTGAAGTCCCGCGCGGCGCATGTGACTGTCTCACGCACATTTACGGTGATGCGGAGCGCTTCCCCATGGCCGCGGGGAGAACGTATACCCCTGAACTCGCTTCTGTCCCTGAAATCGAGTCGCTGCACAAAGCTCTTCACGTCGACCGCGTCGTTATCGTGCAGCCCACTCTGTACGGCACCGACAATGCATGCACCATCGATGCCGTCCGGCAGCTGGGTGAGCGAGCCCGCGGCGTCGCCGTCATCGAGGACCGCACGACTGAGGCCGAGCTCGATGAGATGGACAGTGCCGGCATTCGCGGCATCCGCATCAATCTTGAAACGTTAGGACTAACCGATCCCGCCTTCGCACGTGAGCGCTTCCAGCTTGCTGTACAGCAGGTGTCACACCGCAAGGGCTGGCATATCCAGGTCTACACGCGGGTGCCCGTCATCCAGGAAATTCAGGATCTGCTTTCCAGCTGTCCGGTGCCGGTAGCTTTAGACCATTTTGCCGGCATGCAAGCCGCGACCGCTATGGAGGAAGAAGGCTTTGAGCTGGTGCTCGATCTTCTGCGTGCCGGCCATATTTACGTTAAGCTTTCGGCTCCTTATCTCGCATCCAGGCTCGCTCCCGATTACCCAGACATCACACCTTTAGCCAGGGCGTTGGTTGGCGCCCGCCCCGACCGCATTTTGTGGGGCTCAAACTGGCCGCATCCGAATGCCGCTCGCGTTCCCAGCCGCAAACCTACAGACATCGCTCCGCTACGCCAGGTGGATGACGGACATATTATCAACCTGCTTCCCCTGTGGGTGCCCGACGAGACGGACCGGCAAGCGATTCTGGCGGATAACCCGGCGCGCCTGTACGGTTTCGAGCCCGCCTGAACAAGTCCATCGCCTGTGACATAATTCTGGTCGTTACGAAAACCGGTCCCGATCACGTACACGCGAAAGTCTTCGCCTGAATGGTTTTTATGAGGTCGATGTGACATCCACGCCATCTGCTGCGAAGCGCCGGGCCATCATCGCCAAAGTCGTACGAGTTTCGAGCGGAAACTTCCTCGAGATGTACGACTTCATCGTGTATGGCTATTACGCGACCTACATTGCGGAAGCGTTTTTCCCTGTAGGCAACAAGTTTGCTTCGCTGATGCTGTCGCTGATGACCTTCGGCGTGGGTTATCTGATGCGCCCCCTCGGTGCGCTCATTCTGGGCGCCTATATTGACCGCAAAGGCCGGCGCAGCGGTTTGCTGCTCACGCTGATGTTGATGGCCGTCGGAACGCTTTCCATCGCGGTAACACCGGGCTACAAGACTATCGGCGCTTTGGCGCCCATCATCGTAGTCATCGGCCGTCTGCTCCAAGGGCTTTCCGCGGGCGTTGAGCTCGGCGGCGTCTCCGTCTACCTCTCGGAGATTGCCACACCCAAACATCGGGGTTTCTATACTTCATGGCAGTCAGCCAGTCAGCAGGTAGCCGTTGTCTTTACGGCAACCATCGGCATCATTCTTACCGCCAAGGTGCTGCCTAACCAGATGACCGCCTGGGGATGGCGCGTTCCATTCATCGTAGGCTGTTTGATTATTCCGGTTCTTCTCTGGCTTCGCCGCTCCCTGGAAGAGACGGAAGCTTTCCGCAAGAGCGCGCCCACGCGCACCACAAATGAAGTTTTCCGGATGGTGGTCGAGAACTGGCGATTTGTCATCAGCGGCATGTTCCTGTCTGTGCTGACGACGACGATTTTCTATCTCATCACCGCATATACGCCCACATTCGGACGCCAGGCTCTTCATCTCAACCCGAAGGGCACCTTCATTGTCACGTTCTTTATCGGGATTTCGAACCTGATCTGGGTTCCGGTTGGAGGCGCTCTTTCGGACCGTGTCGGCCGCCGCCCGCTGTTGATCCTGATGCCCTTACTTTGCCTGTTGACCAGCTACCCTACGATGCTGTGGCTGGTACACAACCCAAGCCTTACGCGGCTGCTGATCGTCCAGCTCTGGTATTCGCTGATCTTTGGCCTTTATAACGGCGCGATGATCCCGTTTGTCATCGAGACCATGCCACCGAAAATCCGGACCGCTGGTTTCTCGTTGTCTTTCAGCCTGGCCACAGCTATCTTCGGTGGGTTCACTCCCGCGATCGCAACCTATCTGATCCATCAAACTGGAAACCGTGCGGCCCCGACACTGTGGCTTTCCTTCGGTGCGGCGCTCAGCCTGACGGCTGCGTTGCTCGCCCGCAGGCGCAAAAGCCACTTTGAAACCGAAACGGCCTAAAAAGCGCTATCCGCCAGGACGTGCAAGCGATATGGAGAGTGCCTCGCATCAGTGAAAGCCGACGACTGACAGCGAGTCGTGCCGCAGATCGGTTATCGTTGAGCGATGAACAACAAACGTCACACCCGCTTGTGGGCCTGGCTGGTTTGCGTCGTGTTGTTCTGGCTTGCGGCGAATCCGCCGCATTGCGATCTCTGCGATGGAGTATCTTTCGCTCTCGCCTCAGCGCAACACTCCGCGGCGCAGCATTCTCACCCCATCGCGCCTGACAGTTGTAACGGGATTTGCTCCTGTTGCGGACTCCACGGGCTTCCAAATGTCCGAGCCACTCTGATCTCATCGGATACCCTGGCTGCGAACCTTTCGATGGAACCCACTCGTCCGGCTTCAGCACCGCCCATGACAATCTTTCGACCGCCTCGCATACGTACCTCCTAGCTCATTGTCCTCCGCCTTGGCGCGGATCGAATCGGCACGGAACAGGTCTGGAGATTTCTATGCGTACGCACGCGTTCGCGCTCGTCGGAGCGCACATGCTTTTATTGCTTTGCCTCCCTGCTTTTGGTCAGATAGCCCATGACAGGAAAAGCTTGCATACAGTCCAAACTTCCGCGGATACCGAGGATGAGATAGCCATCCTCGAAGTGGGAGCAGCTACCAACTGGAACTTCGGTGGCGGAGCCGCAACGTTCGCGCCAAACTTCGCGGCGGAATGCACACCCATTGAACACTGGCTTGAGCTCGAGGCGGGCGTCTCGCCTTTCTTCACCCGAAGGTCTACCGAATGGGATACCGATTTCCTTTTCAAGAAGCCCTGGACACTTTCCAGGAAGACGGAGTTCATGTTGGGCGTTGGGCCGCAATGGGCTCACCTGAAACAGAACGGAAAAACGTCAGACACGTTCTCCGGCGAACTGGCGGGAGATTTCATGTTCTGGCCGACCGGACGGCACCGTCTTGGCTGGTACCTGGAGCCGGCGTACAGCTACAGTTTCGCGGGCGGCCATCAACAGTCGATCGGCATGTCTGCCGGTCTGCTTATTGGCATCCGGTGAAGGTGTGACTCAGAATAGGTTTGGCTGATTTGAACGGCATCGCTTAAGTCCCATAGCTCTAACTCATACCAGGCGTCGGCTCCTGAGCCCAAAGGCGGCCACGAGGATGCCTACCATGACCCAACTGGTGGCGATGTAGATGAAGACGCTGGTGTAGCCGTGACGGTGGTACAGCCACGCCACCAACAGAGGACCGAACACGTTCGCGAGACGGCCCGCGCCGTAGGCAAGCCCGGTGCCCGAGTTACGGATCCGCGAAGGAAACGACTCCGCCGTGTAGGTGTACATCAATGGGCTGAACATGTGGATGAACATCTCGACTAGCAGCCCGAAGACAAGGATGGAAGCGATCTTGAAGGTTGAGCCGTAAAGCAGGCCACAGGCTGCGATCACGATCGAAGCAATGCTGATCAGCCATTTCCGCTCCCACTTGTCGGAAAGCAGGGCTGCCAGCAGCGCTCCCGGGATGGTCGCCAGCGACATCGCTGAAGACCACGCCAGCGAATGAACGAGCGAGAATCCCTGTGCCAGCAGCAGAGTCGGCACCCATGACGTGAAGCCGAAGAATCCCAGCGTCATAAAGACCCATGCCGAAACCAGCAGGACGGTTCGCGGTAGATAGGCATGCGCGAACAGATCCGCGTATCGACCGTGTTGCCGCGGCTCCTGGGCTGTGTGCACCACGTTGGGTAGTTCACCTGCTTCCCGGCGAACCCGGTCCTCTATACGATCAAGCGCCGCGTCGGCTTCGTCGAACCTCCCATGGTTTTCGTACCAGCGCGGCGACTCTTCAAGCGATCCTGAAAACAGCGGAAACAGGATACCGACAGCTCCCCAGACGAAGACCAGCCGCCATCCCCACGGCGCCAGAGGGATGCAGAAGCGCGCGATGTAGGCCGTGAGAGGCACGCCGCAAAGTCCGATCAGCATGACCCAGCCCTGGCAGGCGCCCCGCACTCGAGCGGGAAATATCTCCGTGATGTAGGTGATGCCCACGACCGTCATCGCGGATATGCCAATGCCTGTCAACAGGCGGGTGGCGAACAGACTCGCGGGACTCCATGCCAGCGCGTTGAGAAGCGAGAAGCTGGTGTACCAGATGGTTGTATAGAGCAGGGCTCTCTTGCGGCCTATGCGGTCCGCGAGCCAGCCACCTACCGACGCGCCGACGAACATCCCCGCAAAGGTTGCCGATACCAGGGTCGCGACAGTAGTCAGCGAAATGCCCCAGAACTTCACGATGCCGGGTGCGGCGAAGGCCAGCGTATTGATGTCCGCATGGTCGAAGAAAAAGACGAAGCCGAGGATCCACGCCAGTTTGCGGTAATAGGAGGTGATCGGGAGCCGGTTGATTCGATCCAATGCAGAGGCCCGGGGAGCGCGAAGCGAGTCCATGCGGCATTCCTTTCCTCGGCCAACAACAAGGCATCGTCAAAACCGCTTTATTGCAGCGAATCGCTAACTTCAGGAAACACGCGTTGATACCCCTCAGCATGGGTGATTTTGAAGTCGGAGTTCCGGGCTGCCTGGGCGCCGCGCTGCAGCGCCACTCGCTCGTAGTAAGACCACATATGCTCCTGAGCGGCCATGACCCTGAACGCGGCGCGCTTCTTTTCCCACACGCTGGAGATGTCGAGAAGCACCTGTGGCTTCCAACCGCATTGCTCCGGCTGATGCGGCTCAAACAAAAAAACAGGAGGCGCGCCGAGGGGAGGAACCTCAGGTTCATGTCCGTATGCCTGGGCGACGATGCGCGCCTCCTGAGTGATGTGGGAAGCCAGTGGATGGTCGAAGTTATAGGGGTCTTGCAGAGAATGGGTCAGGACGAATGCAGGCCGCAGCTCCCTGAAAATGCTCACCAGCCGGTAGAACACGTCGTCGGTGGAACGCATCGGGTAGTCGCCCAGATCCAGCAACTCGACCCGCGCACCCAGAACCTCGGCCGCGCGCAGAGCTTCGTCCTTCCGCCGTGCCTTGATTGCCTCGAGCGGCATCCCGCGCCGCCAGAGTTGGGCGGACTCACCTCGTTCGCCCAGGGAGAGGCAAACGACCAGCACGTCCCAGCCGCGTTCGGCATGGAGCGCGATGGCGCCGCCGGCTCGCCACACAAAATCCCCTGCATGCGCACTGACGACGACGGCCTTTCCGGTTTCACCCATCGAGAGATCCGCTTTCGTATGTGCGAAGAAACGGGGTTCGCTCCAGAGAACGCCGGTTCAACCGCAACCAGCGTTCACCGGAGATTCGACTTAGAAGCTGATGTTCGTGCCCAGTTTGAACATGCGCGGACCAAGGATCGAGGTCGGCTTCAGGTAACTGGTCCCGGGGTTATACGTGACGTTCTCGTTCACAACCGTGTTTGCATTGAAGATGTTGTAAATATCGAAGTTACCTTTGATAGAAAGCCGCTTCACCGTGAATATCTTGGCGAACCGAAGATCCATCTGGCTAAGTCTGGATTCCGTTTGTGTGAAAGGCGTATAGAGCGCGTTGGTAAGTGTCACGGTCGTCGTACACGGGTTGGTTGCGCCGCATGCCGCAAGATTGCGTCCCAGGGAAGGCGCGATCTGCGTGTTCGAAGCGACATAGCTGGAATTGAAGGGGAACCCGGGAAGATTCTGATACGTCACGCTGGCCATAATGCCCTTGCTTCCCCAGCGATGGAACGGCAGAGGATAGCTTCCAGCGAGTTTCACCTGGTCGTTGTTGCTCCATCCCAGCACAACGTGGCAGAACTGGGTGGGGGTGGTTGTGTTGGAAGTAACGTTGCTGAACGTGGTCGCATTGGTTGCGGTAACGTTCGGATAGTTGGTCGCGATGGCGCAATCGTCAGACACGGTCTGGCCAAGACTGACGCCGCCGAAGAGCAGGCCGCCATGTCCAAAGCGCCAGTTCACGCTGACGTCCACGCCGTTATAGACCTCGGATTGCCCGCCAAAGTTCGAAGCGCTGGTGACGACGTTTTGTACTTTGCCGAAGTAGGCTGGATTGACATCGTGGAATCCGCAGACTTGCTGACCTTTGAGCGCCGGCACACGCGAATCGGTTGGAGCGGTGATGCAATAGGTTCCATACTGATTCGCCGGAACGGCGGCGTTCTGCGTGGCGGTGAAGTTGCCATACCAGGTGCGGAAGTATCCAGCGGTAATGCCTAAACCTGGAATAATCTGCTGCTGGACCTGGACATCAGCCTGCCAGTTGTATGGCCTGACTCCCCAGCCCGAAAGTACTTTCGGATCGTACGTCGTGTTCAGGGACTGCTTCCCGAACCCGTTATTCGCGAGCGCACCGCACTCGCCGTTGGCGGCAGTGTTCGTCAAGTCGCAATCGGGAACGTAGTTGCCGTTCGCATCGTTCCACGTGCGGGCGGCGCTGGTCACAATGGCGTTGGCCGGTGTGTTGGCAACAGTCGTCGATGTGTAGTCGCCGAGCACGTACCTGCCGATCGCGCCTTTGATCGCGGTCTTGGAGTTTCCGAACACGTTATACACCGCACCGACTCTTGGAGTGATGTCGTTGAAGTTCGGAATCCCGTTGACCCGGGGGAAGGTCGTCGCCGCGCTGAAGGGAGTGGCAGCGACTGTTTGTTCCGGCGCATATCCATGCGTCGAATCGAACCGCACACCCAGATTGAGGGTCAGGCGCTTCAACGTCCATTGATCCTCCACATACGCGCCGGTGACCCAGGAACGCGAGGTAAAGATCAGCGGCGAGGCGAATTCAGTGAGCGATGAAGGTACAGGCTTAGGCGTTCCCGCCGGCTGCACGAACGTGTACAGTACGGGGCCGATCCCGGGAAGGCTGTTGAGCTGCTCTTTGTAATTCTGGTTATTCCACTGCCATGTAAACCCGGCCTTCATTGCATGCGAACCAGTCACATACGAGAGAGTGGCGACGCCATTCTGCTCGTCATATACCGGCTTGCCATAGGCCAGCGAACCAAGTGTGCCATAGGCATGGTACGAATAGCCGGTCGTTTGCAGCACGATCGGTACGTCCGTATTCGATACCCCGGGAGAGAGTGCATTTACGCGACCAGGCGCCAGGGCTGCCGTATAACCCACACGCATCAGGAGGCGGTCGGTAAGCTCGCTGGTCCACGCCACTTGCGTCAGGAACGATGCACGGTTGAGGTTGTTGTTGGCGGCTTCAGGGGAAATGCTATTGGTATCGACAGCCTGGAAGCACAGGCAAAAATCTTCATAGCCTTCCGAGAGTGTGATCTTGTTCTTCTTGGAAACCTGCCAGGTCCAACGGGTATCGTAGGCGTAGTTCCAGGTGTTCGTGAAGGCAGGGCGCGAGGTATCGGGCGTGTAGAAAAGCGTGTTCTGCGTCGCGTTGAAATAGTTGCCGGGCGCGAATTCAAGCGCCGCCCAGTCACCGAAGCCCGCCCAGAACCAAAGCTTGTTGTGAATAATCGGGCCACCCACGCCGACGCCTAGATCATAGATGTGCTTGATGTTCTGCCCTGAGGTCAGCCCGCGAGCGCGCAGGGCATCGTCAAGGTTTGTGGATTGGAAGTGGGTATTGGCGCCCGTGAAGTTCACGTTGCCGTGGAACTTATCTCCGCCTTCTTTCGGGACGATGTTCACCGGGGGGCCGCCATGGCCGTTTTCCGCGCCCGCCGGTCCGGTTCCAACCGTGGTTTCCTGCACGGAAACTTTGTTGACGACGAAGCTGCGCTGGCCCAGTCCTCCCGTGCTCTGGCCCGAACTCCAGCTCATGCCATCCCACAGCTCATCTTCGTCGCGGGCACGGCTGTCGTGCATGACGATGGAATCGATTTGTTCACCCTTGTTGCCACCAACGTCGGGGGCGGAGCCGGATTGATTGTTCGAACCCAGCGTGAGCGCAGACAGCGCCTGGATACCGCCGCCCTGCGGCACCGTTTCCATCACCTCATGGGTCAGGACGTTTTCCGGCGCCGAGTTTTCAACGTCGACAACCGGAGTCGCCGTGGTGACTGTCACCGTCTCGCCGACGGAACTCAATCGCATGGCAGCGTCGATGGGCAATGTCATGCCAGTGTTCAAGCCAAGGTCTTCCTGCCTTACCGTCGCAAATCCGGCCATGGAAAAGGTCACCGAGTAAATGCCGGGACGGAGATCGACGATCTTGTACTGGCCGTGCTCGTCGGTTGTGACCGTGCGCTTCTTCTCAATCAGCGCCGGGCTTTCCGCCGTGACGGATACGCCGGGCAAAACAGCGCCCGACGGATCCTTAGCGACGCCGGCGATCGCGCCTGTGGTCGATGACTGTGCCGCCAGGCGTACTGGAGCCGCAAGGACCATGAGAGCCATCGCCAGGAACAAGATGCAAACCGTAACCATCGATCGATTCGTCTTCGTCATGTTGTTTTCCATATCCGGATTTCTCCTTCGAGAGCGAATTCCCTCTTGCTGTATTGAAACTTCGGAGAATGCCGTTTCCCCCTGAGAGAAAACGGCTCTAGCACCCTCTCCGCTATACACCTTGAGGGAATCGCTTTAGGCGCACAGGGTCCCTGCATCGGGGAAGCCGATGCGTGTTCAGGTTGACGGGGCTCTTATTTGGCGGCGGCTTGCGCTACTGGGATTGGCCCGTTCACGTCGCACTTGTTGGTTACGCGTGGATGGTCATCGATGGCGTACAGCTCGGCAACTTCCCAGCCCTCGCCGGTCTTCTTGAAGAAGGCGCGATAGCCGCCGGTAGAGACGCGGCCTTCGCCCTTGGGGTTGATAGCAGCGATCACATACGGCGCGGACATCACCGCCGTCTGGCCGTCGTCGCTAACCTTCACCAGGATGCTCGGCGTCTCATGGTGGCCATGCCCGGGCCAGGGCCAGGGGTTCTTTTGGAACGACGAACCGAAATATTCGGAGATCTGCTTGCGTCCATGCAGCACGCAGCCACTGCCCTTCGGGCCTTCCTTGGTGTCCGTTGTCGTGTCGCCAGGCGCGACGATGCCGTAATGGGGCATCAAGGTTCCATAGTTGTTGTACAAGTGCTGATCGACCCCGTCCGGGGTGAAGATGCTGGCCATGCCTTCGCCATTATGCGAATCGTTGTAAAACGTGTAGGCAGCCCACACCTGCTCAATGGCCACGATGTCCGCGGTGTGATCCTCGGAAAAGAGCTCATGCTTCGTCAAAACCGTAGGCTGATATATCTTGGCCGGGTTGGGATGGTCGGTCCAGGCCGGCGCGGATTTCTTCCCCGCTTGTGCGCTCACCCCCGTGACCGCAGTCGTCAATCGTGAAATGTAGGCGCCCAAAAACGCTGCTGTGACCAAGGCGATTCCAAAGTAGAAGTACCTTTTCAACATCGATTCCTCCTTACTGGGATATCGCAGAAATCTATAGGCTTGCGTAGAAATGAGTGTCAAGAACAAACGTCGGTTTGTTCGTCCTGCGAATTCTCGCGAACAACGAAAAGCGCGCATTCCGCCTATGCGCTTGCGTTTTAACACCTGCTCCGAACTCGCCGCCAAGGACACTCTCACGCAGTCTTCATAGGCATGTGCTGAGGATGTAAGCGAATCGGTAGCGGTGACTTAGGAAGATCTCAATTCAGGGGTCTCGAAATGCAAAGCGACCGAGGTGAGGGCGCGCATCTGCAGCTTAGGTTGGCGACGCTTTTGAGGCTGCCCTGATATTTCACACTCACCGGAAACGCTCTTTCTCTGAGGTCGATAAGACATCAGCGAGCGCCTTCCGGGCAGAGTTATTTCCTGCCACGACGATGCCGGCCGTTCCACCTCCCAGTTGAGCGCCATCCGACGCCGAAGCAGCCACGCCGATTGAGCTTTTGTCCAGAGACCGCCCACTCAAAAGCCGCTTCCGGAGGCGACCGGCGTCCCGATTTCTGCCGCGAAGCTCTGGCCACCTCGCCGTTCATCCCAAATCTGGAGGAAAAATCCTGCCTTCGTGGCAGAGAGTCGGCTTTCCATCACAAAGCCCGCACAGCAGTCACATTCCATTTGGCCGGCTGCTAACGAACGGCGTAGCGTCTCCGAATTATCGATAACTTGCGGAAATTGATCGGAGATGCTAATGCGGAGTGCTAAAGCAGTTTTCTCTGATCGACGACCTGCACATTGCTTCAGGAGGCCAAATGAGGCGAATTATTGTCACCCTACTTATGCTGATCACCGGCATTGGAGTCGCAGCCGGCCAGGTGATCTCAGTCAACGGCGGATCCATTCAAGGCACGATTACTGACCCAAGCGGCGCTGCAGTACCACAAGCAAAAGTAACAATTCTAGCGACGGAAACCGGGGCGACAAAAACAGTTGCAACCGACGGCGCCGGCTACTATGCGGTTGGACCACTCAACCCCGGACCCTATAAGGTCACCATCGCCTCCCCCGGCTTCCAGACACTCACGGTAGATACCGTCATCCGGGTTGGAACCGCAACCAGCGGCACCTTCAAGCTCATCATTGGACAATCAAGTGAGACCGTCGAAGTAGACGCCGGCGCCATCCAGGTCAATACGGATCAGCCTGGTGTAAGTGACGTGCTCACGGCGCAGCAGATCGAATCGCTGCCCATCAACGGGCGCAACTTTCTCGATGTCGCGCAGATCGAACCCGGCGTCGTTCTGCAGTCCGGCGGGTCGTTCGACCCCACCAAGGCAGGCTATTCGGCCCTTTCCGTGTCCGGTGTTTCGGGCCGCACGACGCGCATTCTTCTCGATGGACAGGACATCACCGACGAGACCGTAGGCACGACCATCTTCAACGTCTCGCAGGGGTCTATTGGCGAATTCCAACTGAATCGCTCGACGCAGGACGTCTCCGGCGATGTGACATCCACAGGCCAGGTCCTGGTCGCTACCAAGACCGGCACTAACAAGTTCCATGGGGAAGCCTTCTATAACTTCCAGGACTCACGCGCCTTGTTCGCCACCGAGTTCGGATCGCAGGCCCCTTTTCAACGCAACCAGTTCGGCGGCTCTATCGGTGGCTACATCTTTAAGGACAAACTCTTCTTTTTTGGTAACTCTGAACGCATTAAACAGGATGCGGCGCAGCCGGCGGTCGTGGGTGCCACATTCCCACAGTATCAAGGACTTAGTATTCCCTCGCCCTATAGGGAAACCTATTCCACAATTCGCCTCGACTATAGAGGCCCCTGGGGCGGCAACTACTTCGTTCGCGGCAACTACAACGTGAACTCCTCCGCGGGTAACTTCGGCAATGGGTTCGAGTTATATGCCAATCGCGATAACACCCCCGGTATCGCAGGCGGTGTCGATTTCCAGTCGGGTCATTTCACTCACTCATTCCGAGCGAGCTATGAGAAGTTTCACAACCTCATTGGCGACCTTTCGGCTTCGGCTCCTTTGAACCTGCTGCCGGGCATCGCGTTCCAGAACACGACGTCGTTCCTCTATACCGGCCCCAACATCGATGCACCGCAGGCCACGTACCAGACCGACAAGCAGGCCCGCTATGACGGATCGTGGACCAAGGGCACGCACACCATCCGGTATGGCTATAACTTGAACTACATTCTTGGCGGCGGCTTTGCCAACTTCTTCGGCCTTGGTCCCCGGCTTCGCGAAACCGCAACTACGGTGTTCCCGGGTGGCGGCGGAGCGGCACTCGGCTGTGGCGGTGTTGCCGGTGCGGCCGCGTGTCCGAACGATCCCCTCAACGGTTACCATGCCAGTGCGCTGTATCTGGGCAACGGCCTTGGCTTCTTTACGGAAAACCCCGGATTCGGCTTGATCGGCGGAGGCGTGCACGACTGGCGTTCAGGCGCCTATGTGGCCGACTCGTGGAAGGCGACGCCTAACTTCACGGTTACCGCGGGCATTCGCTGGAGTGTCGATACCGACCGTGCCAACCAGGACCTGGCTCCGCTTCCCTGCACCCCCTCGCTCGATATCACCAACGTCTTCACCGATCCTTCGCAGCGGCCCTGCTCAGGAACGACGCCTCTGCTCAGCGTGTTCGGCCCCCAATTTGGCACGAGTGTCCATCAGCCCTACGCCAACTTCGCCCCTCAACTAGGCTTTGCTTACGCCCTGCCGGATCACAAAACCGTCCTTCGAGCAGGAGCAGGTATCTTCTTCGAAGGCGACGTCTTTAACAACACCACCAACGCACGCGGTGGTCTTCTCCCCGCCGGGCCGTTCTTCGCGGAAGCCGACAATGGTTCCATCTGCCCTTCCGGCAAGTTCCAAAATGCTGACGGCTCTGTAACCTCCAGCGCAACCGTTAGCGGCCAACCTATGAGCATCAACCAGATATGCAACACGGTCTCCGTTAAGACGGCGGCGCCTTATGCGCTGGCCCTTTCCAATGGCTACCAGGCAAACGCCAAAGCGCATGCAACGTCGGCAAACGCGGGCTTCATCGGCGAATCGCTCAGCGCCCTGGGTATCTATGGCGCTCCCTACCGTACGCCCTATTCCGAACAGTGGAACTTCGGTGTGCAGCGCGAACTGATCAAAGGCGCCGTGCTGTCGGTGGACTACATCCACAACAGCTCGCTGAAAATCATTCAGCAGTACGACGTCAACCACGTGGGCGCGGCGCGCTATCTCAACACCACAGCGGCGAAAAATGCGATCTCCGCAACCACCGCTCAGTACCCCGGCTGCAGCGGAACATCAGCCGCCAGCATCAACTGCGCAATTAGGGCCGGTGCGACGATCTATGACTTCGCGACCAATGGTCTCGACTCCGGCAACGAATTCCTCGGCGGAGCGGCCCCCGCGGCCAACGGTCTTACAGCGGATTTCGGCGCTGCCTTCCCGGGTATCAATCCCCTGCTGGGCAGCGGCGGGTTCCTCCTCCCTGTGGGACGTTCCGGCTATGACGCTTTGCAGATTGTGTTCAGAGAGCAAAAAGCCCATCCGGTTCCAGGCATTGAACGATCCAACATGCAGGTCTCCTATAACCTTTCCCGCATCGTCTCGACAGCCAACCCAGGCGTCAATGGCAATCCGGGCGACCAATTTTTTAGCAGCCTGTCCTATGACTATGACAATCTCAGTGCCTACATGGGCCGGGATGGGCTCGACCGCACCCACGAAGTCTCTTTCGGGGGCAGCTTCGTGATGAAGTACGGGCCCGAGATTGGAATCATCGGTCACTTCTATTCTGCCCTGCCCACGTCGCTCGGGTTGGATAATCTGGCGCACAGCAATGCCAAGATTTTCCAGTCTGACGTTACCGGAGACGGCACCACGGGCGACCTCGCCCCCGGCACGCTGCCCGGCGACTACATGCACCGCATCAAGCCGACAACGCTGGGCTCCTTTATCTCCAACTTCGACGCAACTCAGGCTGGCAAGCTGACGCCTGCCGGTCAGGCGCTGATCAATGCCGGCCTGTTTACCCAGGCTCAGTTGCTCGCGCTGAACGCTGTGGTCCAGGCTGTTCCGGCACTTCCGCAGCAGGTTGCGCTTTCCAACCCGCCCTTCCGCGAGGTCGATCTCACCTTCGGTTATCCCATCCGCTTCGGGCACTACACCCATGTGCTGGGTGAATCCGCAATGTTGGAGCCGCAAATCGCGTTCTACAACGTTGCAAACTTCTCCAACTTCGGGGGCGGCAGCAACCCCGACGTATCGCCGTTCAGTGGCAACCTCGGTAATGGTGGAGTGAATGGCAGCGGGGCAATCAGTGGTCCGAATAACTTCGCCACACTGAATGCAACCCGCGTCACCCGCCAGACCGGAACCTATGCCCAGGGAGCTCCACGCACTACGGAATTCCAGCTTCGGTTGGTGTTCTGATCTCTCCGCACAAACGTAAGCGGGGCTGTCGCGGCAGCCCCGCTTACGTTTCGATTTAATTGCCAAAGCCTGAGATATTCCATGCAGCTTAGGGTTTTGCGTCGTGCAGCAGGGTGGCTGCATCCGCTGCGGACAGCGCGCGGCCATAGTAAAAGCCCTGGGCCTGATTGCAACCATGCTCCATCAACAGATGGCGCTGCGTTTCGTTTTCAACACCTTCCGCGATGACTTCAAGCCCCAACCCCGCACCGAGACCTACGAGAGCTCTGACAATGGCATCGCTCTCCCGGTCTCGCGACATAGCTTCGACGAAGCTGCGGTCGATCTTGATCTTGTCCAGCTTGAAGTTGCGGAGATGATAGAGGCTCGAATAGCCCGTGCCAAAGTCATCCAGCGCGATCTGAACTCCTGCTTCGCGAAGTCTTCCAAACACCTTCTGGGCAGCTTCGAGATCGCGTACCAGGGCGCTTTCCGTGATCTCGAGCTCCAGCCGGTGCGGGGCAAAACCGGTTGCTGCGAGAATGTCGAGGATTCGTTGGGCAAGGCCTGGGTCATGGAGCAGAAGAGGAGAAATATTGAAAGAAAGCTCGATCTCCGGTCTCCATTCGCGTGCGTCGCAGCATGATTGACGTAACAGGCTGTCCGTCAGGCGCGCGATAAGACCACTATCCTCGGCGATGGAGATGAACCGGTCTGGAGGGATTTCTCCCAACTGTGGGTGAGCCCACCGCGCAAGCACTTCAAAGGCGCGTATCTCTCCATTCTTCAAATCGATCTGTGGCTGATAGAAACCCCGGATCTCATCTGCCTCGATCGCCGCCCGCAATCCCCGCTCCAGTTCGTCGCGTTCGCGGACACGAGCATCCATCTCGGCCTCAAAAAAACGCATCGCCGATGTCGTCTGTTCTTTTGCGCGATACAACGCGATGTCTGCTTTTCTGAGCAGCTCTCCGGGTTCACCACCATCCTGTGGCGAAAGCGCAATCCCGATCGCGGCTCCCACCGTGTGGTCCCCCGAGGTCGTCTTGATCGCGGTCTTGAAGCCCTCGATGATCCGCAGCGCCAGGCCAGTCGCCGTTTCTGCACTGGGCACGTGAGTTGCAAGAATCGCAAACTCATCCCCGCCCAGCCTGGCTACCAGATCTCCTTCCCGAACCGCTTGGGAGAGCCGGGAGCCGACATGGATAAGGACCTCGTCCCCCGTTGCGTGACCGAACACGTCGTTGATGCGTTTGAATCCGTTCATGTCCAGCATGAGCAGAGCGTGGCTGCCGCCGGCCTTGGGAGGCGCCGCGATCGCCGCCTTGACCGCATCGTCGAACTGCCTGCGATTGGGAAGATTGGTTAGAGGATCTTGAAAGGCCAACGTACGTATCTCGCGCTCCACAGCAGCCCGCTGAGCGGTTTCCCGGCGCTCCCTCCGCATACGCCGGATAGCCCACAACAAGCCGGCAAACAGCGTGACCACCACGCCCATCAATTCGTCGAATTCGAGCGTCTCTTTTTGAGGTGTGTGATTCGGAGCGTTCGCGAAGATATCGAACGTCAGGCCCGCATACAAAACCGCGAGCGTTGCTATGGCTACCACGGTGAAGTCGAGAAACCTGAATTTGTGGCGGATCACGAAAGCTCCCCATGTGCGAAGGTTTTTACTCACGGGCACATTGCCTCCAACAGCTCAAGATGAGGGTGCTCGCACCCAGTTAGCGGCACCTCGACTCGATAGCACACCGTAGCCTATCGCGATAGCTTATCCAGAGGGAATTCCACGTTTGGCTCACCCCCATCCGGAATCAAAGCCGGCAAGTCTCACATCTCGCACCAAGACAGAAGCCCGGCACGAAACGCCGTGTACGGTAGGATCGAATTTTGTTGCCTGCTGGAAGGGGAGAAACAAGCTTTGATGTCAAGCCGGATGCATCCTCGAAAGATTCCCAATAACTTTTTCCAGAGCCCGTTTTTCGTAATCCTGCTGTCCACAACCATTGGTCTGCTTGCACCTCTGTTGACGATCAACGGTCAAACGGGAATCCACCTCCTGCAGCGCGATCCCACACCTTCGCTCGCGAAATTAGAGATCTGGCTTGCCACGGTCGGCGTGCAGGCGTTTGCGTGGACCATCATTGCCGCCTGGATGTTTCCCTATCTCAGCGAACTGATGCGCCTGCAATCCAGGAGGGTTATCTGGCGATGCCTCTTCTCTACCCTGTTTCTGCTGATGCCGCTATTGATCGCATCTCTCTGGGCACATCGCGCGGGCATTCCACCCGCCGCGATTGCTGAAGTGCCCATACGGCCATATTTTGGAATTCTCGGCGCGGCTTACGATGCCTTTATCGTCTTCCTTCTTTTCCTCAGCTACGAAGCCGCCATGGTGGATGCCGGACTTGACCAACCGGCGCTCTTGCGTGCGGTGCGATTCGCCGAAAAGGTCTCACTTGTCCAGCAGTTCTTTATCGCGGCATCCCTGATCCTCGGACTGGGGGTGGTCGGGACCGCGGCCCAACAAGCGGCGATCCGAAGCGACGCGAAACTACAGTACCCACCGGAATATGTCGCACTTTTCGGATTAATGGGCTCGCTGGTTCTGCTGGCGGCGTATGCGCCAGTCCGGCTGGGACTCTATCGCAAAAGCCAGTTGATCATCGATGACGTCAGCGGAGAGGCTCCAACGGAAACGGGCAATCTCAAGACGTGGCTGGACACCCGTGCCTCCCTCGAAAATCTCATGGGGCACAACATGGCAAGCATCTTTGGGCTCGGAGGTGCGCTGCCTCTCTTGCTGCCCTTCGTACTCGGGTCGGCGGCCAAGTTAATCGCAAAATGAAGCGCGGCAGCAAGCTCTCGGAATGCGATCCATCGGAGTGGCCGAATCTTAATATCCGACGCATGAACTTTCTTGACTTCGCGGATTGGCCGGCGGTACTCTGCGACGACTTCCCTGCGAGAAGCGCGCGGTACCGCTGCGAGCTTTTCTAAAGCCGTTCTTCCGGAGAACTGTTCCCGGGCTTTCAAGACACTGTCTTTCGCATTCCAGGCACCCGCATTCAGGCCCCCCATCTTTCGAGTTCCCCGAACGAGGTAACGTCATGGCTGAAAATACCGTCTCCAATTGGTTTGGAAATGTCGTCTCCCACCCCCAGGTCATTGTGGATGCGAACTCTGTCGATGACATTGTTGCTGTCATGAAGGATCCGGCGAAGTATCCGTCGCCGGTGCGGGCCGTCGGCTCCAACCATTCCGGGCCTCCCTGCGGCGCCGCCGACAACGGCACCCTGATCCGGATGAAGATGAACCGCATCCTCAGCATGAGTTCCGACACTCTGGTCGTCGAAGCGGGTGCCGTACACCTGGATATGGCCAAGGCGCTCGAAGCGCAGAAGCTGCAGTTCTACATCAACACCGAGATTGGCAGCCTGTCCGCGGGCAGTGCTGCGTGTGCGGGCACGAAGGACGCCTCGTTCCCCGGCGAGTTCGGACAGGTGGGTTCCTACATTACCGGCGTCAAGATGGTGCTGCCCAACGGCGATCTCGTGGAAATCACAGAAGCGGGCCAGCCGGACCTGATGCAGAAGATTCGCTCCAGCTATGGGCTTCTTGGCGTCGTCTATGAGGTCACCTACAAAGTGAAGCCCCTGACGCCTATGGCCGTACACCATAAGACGTTTTCGCTGGCCGACTTTATCACCGCACTTCCCGACCTATGGCAGCTTGGCTACTCGATGATGTATTACATGTTCCCGTTCGACGACAAGATCACCGTCGAGTTCCGGAAGTACAACCCGGACGCTACTGGCGAACCCAACCACTGCGCCTGGGCGCTGCGCAACCACATCTGGGGAACCTCTGGCCCCAAATTTGGGCACGACGTTACGGAAAACTTCGACATCAAGGCAATCCGCTACGGCATCATCGACGCCTTCAACGCGGCCTGGCGTTTGCAGCTTGAAAACATCGTGGTCAGCGACTACACCATCCCCGGCGACCAGATCATTCACTATCCAACCGTTTCGGATGACAGCCGCTACACCTTCAGCCTCTTCGCGTTCAACGAAGATCAATTTGCGGCAACCATCACAGATTTCTACAAGTTCTGCAAGGACTACTACAACGAGAAGGGCTACCGCTCCAACCTTCTGTATGTCGGCTACCGCATTGCGCAGGATCAGAAGGCTCTGCTTTCGTATTCGTACGACAGCACGGTGATGACACTGGATCCCGTCTCCACGGCGAACCCCGGCTGGGACGAGTTCCTGATTGCTTACAACCAGTTTTGCAGCGACCGCAACGGCGTTCCCCTGCTGAACCAGACTCCCGACCTGACTGCGCCTATCGTGCAGAAGGCCTACGAAGGCCGCCTGCAAATCCTTGCAGACCTGCGCAAGCAATATGATCCAACCGACCGCATGTTGAACGATTACTTCCGGACGTTACTGGCATAAGCCTGCCGTACTCCCGGCATGGAATGCGTCGTTTGGTTGTGTTCCCACAGATCTGTCACCTCGACCGTGTCCGGTCCAAAAACCGGACCTACCGGTATCGCGCCAATGGCCATGCACCTCTGCCCATATTGCTTCTGATCGGCGTGCTCAGGTCTTTTGGGGGCGGGGGCCGGCTCCTTCCTGGACCGTCCGCCTGGAAATGTGAACTCTATCTCAACGGAAAGCTGTGATTCCATGGCCGAGCCGGCAATCGAGCGCTGACCGGCTTTCAGATTAAGTACAGTACCTTGCTTTGGCAGAGCATTGATATATGCTTGTGCGGAAACGCCTTGTATTTTTCTCGCGATTTTGGGCCTGTACTTCCGTGCCCCGAATTTAGACAGGCACGAGGAGAAATCCTATGCGGCCGTTGCTTGCTGCCGGTTGTCTGGTTTGTGCCGCTGCGCTTGTTCCATCCGGTCACGCGCAATCCTCAACCAGTCTTTGCGACATACCTTCCGCCCGCGGAACCGCGATGTACAACAAATACTGCACGGCGGCTCCTTCACAAAGACAGGGCCAGGGACAGGATCAGGCCGCAATTGCCGCTGCCGCCGCCGCAAGAGCCGCCGCAGAGGCAGCAGCGGAGGAGAAACGCCGCAAAGACGCGGAGCTTGCTCAACAGCAGGTTGAAGCGGACACCAAACGCCGTATGGAGGACATCGCCAATCAGGCGCAATTTCTCCATGACCGTGACTCCGCGGCAGCCGGCCTGCGGGGCGCCGATGGAGCTGTCTCCGCCGGTGCCGGCGGTTCCGGCTTGCGAGACAGTACTCCGCCCCCCGAAGTCCCGGAGGTCCACACCGCTTCCAGCCCTAACACCGAAACTTCGGTCGTCGATCTCAGCGATACGAACCTGACGGATGCCAACAAGGCCCTGGCTCGCCATCAATGGAACATGTCGATCGACCAGCGCTACAAGGACGATCCGCAGGTTCAGCAATATATTCGTGACCTTTGGAACAGCGCGGCAAAGAACGACACCGCAGCCCTGGGGAAGATTCGGACGATCCTGACCGATCAACTCCTGGTAAGCGGTCTGAGCCGGCAGCAGGTTGACCAGTTCTTTGCGACCTTCGATACCTTCACGACCGGGAACGGCACCGTGCCCAGCGTCTGGAACAAGACATCCACGCTGGCTCATCAGATCGATACAGCCGCGGAAGGTGGCGATCCGCAGCGGCCGTACTATCACACCCTGGTCAATAGCCTGGGCAAGACCGAGAGTATCAAGGCGGGTGTGGTCTATATGGGCTCCGGACCCCAGACTGCCGAAGACTGCGTCCTCCATGCAATCTCCAACGGTGCACAGGTTCCATTCGCTGAAGTGAGAGCCAGGCTCGACCCCACGCTGAAAAACCTGGCCATTGCGCGCAGCGACGTTCGGGCGAACCCGGGCCTGGCCGTCACTTCTCAGAAAGCCGGAGGGATGGGTGGCCTCAATCCCTTTGAAGAAATCCTGATTGCGAAGCAGGTGGGCAACGTGATTGGGGTTCCCGATAAGAACTTCGCCAAAGCCATTGAAAGCACCGGCCGGCCCGTCATTACTTCCGTTCTCATCGATGAGTACAACTCGCAACACAAACTGGTCGCGGTCGGAGGTCATGAGGTGGCCGTTACCGGCGTCTATCGTGCGGATGATGGCAGAGTTTATTACTCGGTGATGGATTCCAACCTGAAGACCCATCCGAACTTCACTGCGTACATCGAGAAGAGCGATTTTGAACAGCACATGATTTTTGGAGGCGGCTACGTCGTGGTTCCGGTCTCGAAACACTGAACGCGACACGTCACGAGGGGGCGCATGAGGGCTCAGCAACTGGTTTGCGACTTGAATAAGAAAGCATCTGCGATGCATCCAAAGAAATTCTCCTGCGGCATATTTCTGTCCATTTGTCTTGTGGCCGGCACAACACAGGCGCAGTCATTGAATGAGCAATTGTTCACAGCCATTGCGGCCGGCGACCAACCCAAGGTGGAGGCCCTGCTTGGCAAGCATGCCGATTTGAACGGCCGCAATCAATACGGCCAGACACCTTTGATCAGTGCCGTGTTCAACGGTAAGAAAGAGATCGTGGAGTTGCTGATCGCCCACGGTGCCGACCTGAACGCGAAAGGGGCAGGAACAACCGTTTTGGGAGCAGCTGCATGCGGTCCGAATAAAAAAAGCATCCTGGAACTTCTCCTGGCTCATGGCGCGGGAGTCAATGAAAAGGATGAATATGGAAATTCTGCGCTGGATCGCGCGGCGGGATGTGCTTATGACGATGACCGGCTGGCGATGGCTGAGTTCCTGGTCGCGAAAGGCGCCGACGTCAACGCAAAAGGACAACTGGGACATACCCCCTTGGAATCAGCGACAGAGGGTGGTCGCCTGGACCTGATGCAACTTCTGATTGCACACGGAGCGGATCTGAATGCAATGGGCGCAAGCCCCGGGTTCTTTAACATCAAGACCGATCCGCCGCTGGCGATCGCCGCATTCGAAAGCCAGAAGAAGGCCGTCGAACTGCTGCTTGCAAAAGGGGCCGATGTCAACGTCAAGGACGATAAGGGTGAGACTCCATTACAGGTGATGGAGCACATACCGAAGGGCCGGCTGTGCCTGCTCCCCAACTACTCAACAGACAAAGACTGCGCGATTACAAATAAGGAAATCGTGGCTCTGCTTCACGCCGCGTCCGGGAAGAACATGAATCCGGGGGATCTGCTGAAGAACTACCTCGCTCAGTTTAAGGGTCACTCCGGCGACGATACGGTACGGCAGTCCATCCTTGAGCTCACCCTCAAGATGAAGCCGGCTCCAGCCGTACCTCCCGAGGCAGAAGCTGCAGCGGGCCGTGGCGCCTACATCTTCAAGACCGCGAAGTCTCAAGACGATGTTCTCAACGCAGCCAAAGAATACCTGGCGGCGGTGGAACTGGCGCCCTGGGTCGCAAACTATTACTTCAACCTGTGCACGATCCTGGAGAAGACTCCTTATACGCAACAAGCTCTCCACGCGTGCAAGTTCTATCTTCTTGCCGCACCGAACGCCATGGACGCCGGCGAGATGCGACAGCGGATCGCCGGGCTGCAATACGCGGTCGACACCAACAAGGCGCGGATGTTGCAAAGGACTGCGTATATCAAATCGAGGGGAGCGGAAGACCTATACCGTTTTGGGGGTATTTCCGGCATGGTGTCCGGACACGATATCGCCCTGAAACTGTTCGTGGACTGGGAAGCGTCTCCGCCCAGATACCAGGTCGGCATTCGCTGCTTTGCGAACGGCGGCGTTTACGGAATCAACTATGAACTCACCAGCCTGGACACCGGGATTCAAGTTTGTGCTCCGGCCGTCAACATGCACCTGATCATTCACCCCGAAGGCGCAGGCAGCGTCGCACTCAGCGATACCAACAGCGGCACCCTCCGCGCCAGCCTCGATGACTTGTTCCAGGCAAAGCAGAAGACGATGGCGGAAGCAGTGATGTTTTCCGCAGGCAGC
>DASYEV010000009.1:0-32052 GCA_036498835.1 Acidobacteriaceae bacterium
AGTTTACGAAGGCATGGTCATTGGCGAGCACTCGCGCGATAACGATCTGGACGTCAACTGCGTACGCGAAAAGAAGCTCACCAACATGCGTGCTTCGGGTTCGGACGATGCCGTTCGCCTGGTGCCGTTCAAGTCGCTCACACTGGAGCAGTCGATCGAGTTCATCGCTGAGGATGAGTTGGTCGAAGTGACGCCGAAGTCGCTGCGCCTGCGCAAGAAGGTGCTGCAGGCGAACCGCCGTCCGCGTCGCAACCAGACAGTGGAGTAACAGCACACCGTTTCTTTGTGGAAATACCAAAGGCCCGCGATCGCGGGCCTTTGTTGCTTTAGTGCAGTTTGCCTGCGATAGCGTCATCCAGCTCGATATTATTTTTCTCGAGCAGATCGCCCAGAGCCCGGTCCAGCTCGATCTGCGCCTTCTTCCAATTGCTGCGCGCGGCAATTTCGGTAGAGAGCGCCTGCGCCAGATAGGCCTCGTTTTGCAGCACGGCAAGATCTGTGGACTGACCGACGGAAAGCTTGTCGCGCTCCGCATCAAGCAACTGCTGCTGATAGCTGCGGCTGTTGGAAGCGGCCTTGTAGGCAGCTTCCGCGGTTTGCAGGGCGACCACCGAGGTTTCGATATCCTGGCGAATCTGCGCGGAGAGTTTCTCGGTGCGGCCCTCCACCTGGCGAAGCTGCACGGCATCACGCGCAGCATCCGATGCGGCAACCCGATTGCGCAAGGGCAGCGTAAGCTGCACGCCCGCCTGGTAGATCGTGGAGACACGCAGTCCGCCCAGCGCCAGGTTCTGCGGGATGGTGGGTAAGCCAGTGCCGGTCGAGCCTAGTGTGTTGAACGATTGTTCGCTGGAGCCGCGGGTTTCGACATTGCCATAGAGATTGAGTTGTGGAAGTGCGGCGTTGCGGCTGGCGCTGGCGCTGATCTTACCTGCCTGTACCTGCAACTCAGCCTGGGCCAGATCAGGACGCCTTGCGAGCCCCCGCTGAACAAGCGATGGCACATCGAAGGTCTCAAGCTGGTCCGGAACGAGGATGTGGTCGGTCGGGACGATCTCCGTAAATGCGACCTGAAAGACGGGGGACGCGGTGCGCAGCAATTGATTGCGCAGAATGATCTCCTGCTGCTTATACAGCCCCTGTGCCTGCACGAGATCGAACTGGCTGGAGCTTTCAAGCGCCTGCGCCCGGGTGAGTTCGATGGGCGCGAGGGTTCCAAGATTCACCTGGTCCTGATCGTCCTGGCGCAGCTTGCTGGCTGCGCGTAGGGAATCCTGTTTCACCAGCACGTTCTCGCCCAGCGAAACCAGGTCGAAGTAAAGGCGGGAAACACCATAGATGGTTTCCAGCACCTGTTGTTCGAAGAGCACGCGTGAAACCTTGTCGTCGATCCGTGCGATGCGCAGGAAGCGCAGATTCACATCACGGCCCCGCCCGCGCAACAGCGGCTGCGTGAGTGTTACCGAGGTGCTCGGAGAATAGAACGGATCGTAGCGGGATTGCGAGGCGTAGAGGACGGTGGAGTCGTTGTTGACCGTAGCTTCAAGCTGCGCGCCGGTGGAGAAGCCTTGAAGGTACGCAAGGTTGAGTTCAGTAAAGTTCAGCGCCTGTGTCTGGTTGGAGGTCGTCGCGGCGCCCGTTCCACCAGTGTCCGTGGGGGTGAGGCTTACCGTGTCCGAGCGGCGCAGATAGCCGGCTTCCCCTATCAACTGCGGATCGAACAGTGGGATGTTGGGTCCCGGCGCGTAGGTAAAGCCGGCGGACTGTTCGGAGAGCGATTGCTGTTGCTGGGTAGTGGAGTTCAGCGATGTCAGGTCGGTGACGGTGGGCGTCGTTGGATTGGTGTTGGCGGTCGCGGCATTGAGCAATGGCGAACCCGGCCCACCCACTCCATTGGGGGGAAGTTGCACGCTGTAGTCGATTCCACGCAGACTGCCGCCACCCGCGGCGCGCACCTCGTCGGTGTGCGCCAGCACGAGGTTGTAGCGTTCGGTCTCCACATCAAGGTTGTTTTCGAGTGCGAGTGCGATGGCATCCTGCAACGTGAGATAGAGCTTGCCATCACGGATCAGGCCTTGCAGGCGAGTTGGGTCGCCACCAAACAAGGTGGGCACGACCGGCCTGCGAAACGGCCCGAGGAAATGGAGATAGTTGGGCGAAAGGCCGGAGACGTTTTCACGCGGCGGGAGTTGCCGGCTGTTTTCGGTACGCGTCCGTTGTGGAGCGGGAGCCTCCGGTGTCGCAACCGGCGCGGAAAGCGCCGGCACTTCCGGCTGCCGCATTTGGGCAGCCGGTGCCGTCCCGGGAGTCGGGCCAGGCGGCACGGAGCGCTGCGTGGGCGCGGGACTCAACGCTGGCAGGGGCAGGTTCTGCGGCAGCGGAGGCGATGGCGAGCCCTGTTGCCGTGGTGCGGGCTGCTGCGGAGTGGGTTGCTGCGCGGCTCCAGGTAGGGAAAGAGCTCCGGCGAGAGCTGCAGCGGCACACGTGATCCCTGCGCGGCGAGAGGGAAACCAAGGCCGGCCACTCATTGCTTGCTCTCACTGTTGCTGGGCTTGCTCTTCGCTTTCTCCGCGCCGCCGCTGCCCTTGTTGTTTTGTTTGGCCTGCTGGCCCTGCAGGTTGCGATCTGTAATGCCTTCGTTGCCGTACTGTGTGCTGCCGCCGGGCGGAAGATTTTGTGGTGGTGGAGGCGGCACATTCTCCGCACTTTTCCTCTCACGCACCTGCACCGGGACTCCCTCTGCAACATCATCCGTGATGTTGGTGACGATCACATCGCCCTCCTGAACCCCGGAAGCGATCTCCACCAACTGTCCATAGTCACGGCCGATCACGACCGGCGACAGCTTGATCTTGCCGTCGACCACTTTGGCAACCATGGTGCTGTCGTTACGAACCATGATGGCGTCGCCATTGATGAGCAGAGGCCCCTTGCCGCTGGGCGGCGGCGGAAACGTTGCGACGACATACATGCCGGGGTAGAGCTTGCCGGACGAGTTGTCAATCTGCACTTCGGTCAACATGGTGCGCGTATTGGGGTCGATGGAGTTTGCGATGCGGGTGACGGTTCCGACGAAATCTGCGCCGGGGTATTCCTGGAATTGAAGCGGAGCATGCCCTCCCGGATGAACGGAGGTTACATAGCCTTCAGGCACGGACACGAAGATGCGCAGGCGTTGAAGCTGCGCGATGCCGAAAAGTGGACCACCCTGTCCCGGAGACTGTTGGGATGTTGCCGACTGGCTGGTGGAACCGGAGCTGCCCGCGTTGTTCGACTGGCCAGCCTGTTGCGATCCGCCTGAGCTTGAGATCTGGCCTGTCGGGGCTGGTGTCGGCGAAGCACCTGACGACGAGCCCTGCGCGGAGATCAGCGCGCCGACATCGACATTGCGCTGGGTAATGACACCGTCAAACGGCGCACGCACGTACTCGTAACTCTGCAGCGCAACCACGCGGCGCAGGTTGGCTTGGAAGGCATCGACGTTACGCTGCGCGGCTTCGACGTTGGATTGCTGCGCTGCATAGTCGGTCTCGCGCTGGTCACCGTCCTGGCGTGAAAAGACGCCCTTGGCCACGAGCACTCGATAACGCTGCACCGTTACGGTGGCAAGCGCGAGCTGCGCCTTTTGCTGGTCGAGTTGGCGTTCGGCCTGCAGCACCTGCTGGCGGGCCTGCGCTACCTGCTCATCAAGATCGGGTGCATCGATGACGGCCAGCAGTTGGTTCTTGCGCACGTGATCCCCGATATCCACGAGCCGGGTTTTGAGATAGCCATTGGCGCGCGCGTAGACGAACGCCTCGGTCAATGCGGTGGTAGTGCCGGGAATGGCCAGGCCCGCATCCTCCCTGGAGCGATGCACGGTTTCGGCTTCCACGGTTGGCGTGCTGTTCTTTTTCTCGCTGGCTTTCTGGTCGATCTCCCGGTTGCGCAAAATGCGCGGCACAATCCCAATCGCCAGCACCAGCAACAGCACAACAAAGAAGCCGAGCAGCACAAAACGGAACACCTCGCGGCTGTGAGGATCTTTCGGTGTGTGCGGAACATGCACACGACTCTTCAGCGGCGATCTCTTCGCGCTGGAGTTGGTTTCCACAAAACTCTTGCCCATGCGCGCGTCATCCAGCGAGTTTGGATCGGCGAATGAGTTGGCGAGTCTGCGATTGTCGGCGAAACCAGGATCGGCGAACTCCCTGCCAAGCTCGATCTGACCGGCTTCGCTGGAGCGCTCGAAATTACGCGCCAGCTCACGGTCGTCCTGCGAACCGCCATGCTGCAGGCGTTCGCCAAGCTGCGCGGGATCGCTGCTTTCCGGCCAGGGAAGATTGTGGCCCGGGTCATTGCGCGGATCGGTCGCGGCGTATTCCGGCCGGCCGGGCTTCTCATTGGGGTCGCGGAAGTCGTCGGACATTATGCGGGCTGCTCCTGTGCTCCGTACGCATTCTTATGGCCTTGCTGCTCTTCGCCCTCGTGATACTCGTGCTCAATTTCCTTGGTGTAGTCGATCGGCGGGTGCTTCTTCAGCAGGGAGTAGATGGTTGGCACCAGGAACAGCGTGCCAAGCGTCGCAAAGATCAGCCCGCCGATCACCGCGCGTCCCAGCGGAGCGTTTTGTTCGCCGCCTTCGCCGAGCGCCAGGGCCATGGGCAGCATGCCGATGATCATGGCGCTGGCCGTCATCAGCACAGGACGCAGCCGGGTATGGCCCGCGTTCAGCGCGGCTTCCCTGCGGTCCTTACCGGCAAGGCGCTCGTCGTTGGCGAACACCACCATCAGGATGGAGTTCGCGGTGGCCACGCCGATGGTCATGATGGCGCCCATCAGGGAGGGAACATTGAAGGTGGTCTGCGTGACGAACAGCATCCACAGGATGCCGCAAAAAGCGCAGGGAATTGCCATCAGGATGATCAGCGGATCAAGCCAGCTCTGGAAGTTGACCGCCATCAGCAGATACACCAGCATGATGGCGAAGATGATGCCGATACCAAGGCGAAGAAATGAATCATTCATCGTCTTGACCTGGCCGCGCAGTTCAATCTGGACTGTCTCGGGGATGTTCTTCTTGGCTTCATCCTTGATCTTCTCGATTTCAGAAGCGACCCCGCCCAGGTCACGCTGGTCCACGTCGGCGTAGACGTCATAGACCGGCTGAATGTTGTAGTGGTCGATGATGATGGGCGATTGATCGCGGCGGAAACTGGCAAGATTACCCAGCAATTGCGTGGCATTGCCCTGCGGCGAAGTAATGGGAGTCCGCGCCATGGCCTGCAGGGAATCGATCCGGTAGTTGGGCGTCTGGGTCACGATCTGGTAGTTCACGCCGTTGGCCGGATTCAGCCATTCGTTGGGTGCGGTCTGGCCGGTACCGCTGAGCGAAACCAGCATGGACTGGGCGACATCCTGCTGGGTCAGCCCAATCTGGCGTGCCTTGCTGCGGTCGACGTTGATCTGCATCGTCGGGTACAACACCTGCTGGTGCACATGGACATCGACAGCGCCCGGGATGGCGGCAACCTGTTTGGCGAGTTTTTTGGCGAGCTCGAAATTGCCGGGACTGCGGCCGGAAATCTGCAGGTCAATCGGTGCGGGCAGGCCGAAGTCCAGAATCTGGTTCGTGATGTTGGCCGGCGCAAAGGCAAAGCTCGCATCCGGAAATTTCCGGCCCAGGTCATCACGCAGCAAGCGCATGTACTTCTTCGTTTCCTTCTTGCCAGGCTCGAGCGTGATAAGAATTTCGCCGTCGGAGTTGGAAAGTGTGGACGAGTCGCCGAATGCAAGGTTGATGCCGCTGTTGGGCAGACCGATGTTGTCGAGAATCAGTTTGACCTGATCCTTGGGAATCACCTGTCGAATTTCCTTCTCAATCTTCGCGAAGTACTGCTCGGAGTCTTCGACACGCATACCTTCGGGCGGATACACGTGGAGACGCATCTGACCGGAGTCAACGTAAGGAAAGAAGTCCTTGCCGATGAAGAACGTCATGGGCAGTGACAGGACGAGCAACATGCCGAAGAGCAGCAACGTCAGCCCCGCGTTATCGAGGCACCATGTCAGCACTTCCTTGTAGTGGTGCTGCATGCGCTCGAATTTGCGATCGAACCGCGCGTGCCAGCGCCATACGAAGCTGCGTTTCTCTTCCCGCTCACTTTCGCCTGGATCCTGGTAGAGCTTGATTTCGCTGCCCAGCATGAAGTGCATCATGGTGGGAACCAGCGTGCGCGAAAGAAAGTAGCTGGCCATCATGGCGAAGGCCACGGCTTCGGCCAGCGGTGTGAACAGAAACCTGGCCGCGCCGGTAAGCAGCACGACCGGAACGAACACGATGCAGATGGAGAGAGTGGAAACGAATGCGGGCGCGGCAACCTGATGGGCGGAGTCGAGAATGGCTCGGGTCAACGGCTTCTTTTCCGCCATGTTGCGGTGGGTGTTTTCAATTTCAACCGTGGCGTCGTCGACCAGGATGCCCACGGCGAGCGCCATGCCTCCCAGGGTCATCACGTTGATGGTTTCGCCCATCGCGGTGAGGATGATGAGCGAAGCCGCGATCGACAACGGGATCGAGATACACACGATCAGCGTGGAGCGCCACGAGCCCAGGAACAGCAGGATCATCAAGCCGGTCAGGCCCGCGGCGATCGTCGCTTCGCGCACAACTTCGTTGATGGAAGTGCGTACAAAGATCGACTGATCGAACAGAGGTGTGATCACCAGGTTGTCGATGCCGGCTTTAAGGCGTGGGATCATCGCCTTGGTTTGCGACACGATGTCGAGTGTGGAGGTGTCGCCATTCTTCAGCACCGTGAGCAGAGCGGAGCGCTTTCCGTCTTCGCGCACGATGTTGGTTTGTATGGCGTAACCCATATGGACCTGCGCGACGTCTTTGACGTAGACGACGGCTCCATTCGCGGCGCGGACCGGCAGGTCATTCAACGCCGAAACTACCGCGGGGCTGGAGTTCAGCTTGACGACATATTCCCTGTCGCCCATTCGCGCGGTGCCCGCCGGAAGAATCAGGTTCTGCTGGTTGATGGCAACCGAGACGTCCGACGCCGAAAGATGATGCGCATAGAGCAGGTTAGGGTCGGTATCGACCATGACCTGCTTCACCTTGCCTCCGTAGGGCAGCGGCACGCTGGCGCCTTTGACGTTGGCCAGGCGCGGGCGAATGAACTGGAGGCCGTCGTCGTAAAGATCGGATTCGCTCAAGCCCTCACCGCTCAGGCCGAGCTGCACGATCGGCACCGAGGAAGCGTCGTACTTGATGATCAGCGGTGGAAAGGAGCCCGGCGGCAAGACGCGCAGGATGGTCTGCACGACGGAGGTAATCTGCGCCAGCGCGAGCTCGACCTTCACCGTTGGCTGGAAGTACACCTTGATGACGGAAATTCCCTGATAGCTTTGGCTCTCGGTGTGCTCCATGTCGTTGACAGTAGTGGTCAACGCACGTTCGCATACCGTGACGACGCGGCCTTCCATTTCTGCAGGCGTCAAACCGCTGTACGTCCACACGATGGTGACGACGGGGATGTTGATGTAGGGAAAGATGTCCTTAGGCGTTTCAATCGCCGAGCCAATCCCGAGCAGAGCGATCAGCATGGATACCACGACGAAGGTATACGGGCGGCGCAAAGCCAGCCGGACAATCCACATGGAGCCCCCAACAGGAAAGCGATTACGGAATATGACGCTGGCCGTGCGATAGAAGACGCTCACGTGCGGCTATCGGCCAAGCCGTTGCGGTGTCAGGAATGCGATGCCGCGCCGGGAAGCGTGGACTCATATCGTGGCCCGTTGTCGGTACGAGACAATGCGAAGTAGAAAAAGGGCCGCCCATCCTTGAGCGGCCCTTTTCGAGAATCGGAAAGCAGTTACTTTTGCGCTGTGGCGAAGCGCTTGTTGATCTCATCCCAGTTCACTACGTTCCACCACGCGGCGAGGTAGTCGGGACGCTTGTTTTGATACTTCAGGTAGTAGGCATGCTCCCAGACATCGTTACCCAGGATGGGATAGAGACCCTGGGAAAGCGGTGTGTCCTGATTCGGAGTGGTGACGATCTCGAGCTTGCCGCCCTTCCACACCAGCCAGCCCCAGCCTGAGCCGAACTGCTTGGCGGTGGTTTCGTTGAACTTCTTCTTAAAGTCTTCAAAGGATCCGAAGTCAGCGGTGATCTGGGTGGCGATGTTTCCCGTGGGCTCGCCGCCGCCATTGGGCTTCATGATCTCCCAGAACATGGTGTGGTTGACGTGACCGCCGCCATTGTTACGCACCACGGCGCGCACATCATCGGGCACGCTATCCAGATCCTTGACCAACTCTTCAGGGGTCTTTTTGCCCAGGTCGGGATGCTTGTCAACCGCGCCGTTCAGGTTGGTGACGTAGGCCTGGTGGTGTTTGTCGTGATGCAGTTTCATAGTCGCTTCATCGATAAACGGCTCGAGAGCGGCGTAGTCGTAGGGGAGGGGAGGAAGTTCGAAAGCCACGAGAGTGCTCCTTTTTTGCAATCGTCCAGCGTGTGCACAGTTGGATGCGGCCAAACCGCATCGTGGTGCAGATCGAGCATTTTCGCTCAGGGTGTTTCCAAGGGGAAGATTGCTCAAGCCGCTTTCTCCCAACGAAAACGGCCTTCTAGAACCTGTCCGAGTACGCAGTATGAGCAAAATGCTCCAACATCCGCATGATACGCCCGGCTGTGTGCCTTGGGTGTGAACCTGGCATCCATTTCCCATCGCCTGGAAATGCGATAGTCGTACACTTGCGTGCATGAGTCTATTGACCGGAACGTACAGCTGGCTGGACGACGACGGGCCAGCCTTCGGAGGCCCCGGCCTTGAGCCGCGTTGGAGCTCCAGCAAGAAAGACGCCGTATCGACAGCCTATGCCGCATCCAGCCGCATCTGGTTCACTGCATCGCACGGCACGCTGAACGAAATTTATTACCCCACGATCGACCGCCCGCAGACGCGTGACATGGAACTTCTCTTCACGGACGAAGAGACGTTCTTTCACGAAGAGAAGCGCGATTTCGAATACGACTTCCACTACATCGACGACGACGCTCTGGCGGTGCGCGTAGCGGCGAACGATCTGGGCGGCCGCTATACCGTGACCAAGGAGTTCATCACCGACCCGCATCATCCGGTGGTCCTGATGAACGTCAAGATCGAAGGCGACGAGGAAATCGTGTCGCGGCTGAAGTGCTACGCCTTGCTGGCGCCTCACCTCGATGGCGGCGGCGCGGGCAACAGCGCTCGCTCACTGGATGTCGCGGGTAAGCGTTGCATCCTGGCATGGAAGAACAATGTCTCGCTGGCGTTTGGCGCGGACTGCGGATTTTCGCGCTCAAGCTGTGGCTATGTCGGCAAGAGCGACGGCTATCAGGACCTGACCCAGAACATGCGCATGACATGGAACTTCGGCCAGGCGCTGGATGGCAACCTTGCGGTCATGGGTGAGATTGACGTCAATCGTTTCCGGGAATTCACCATCGCCATTGCGCTGGGCGATGGCCATCACTCCGCAGTGTCGGGCATGATGCAAACGCTGGCGACGCCCTACGATTTGCATCGCAAGCGTTTCATTGAACAGTGGCACAGGGCCGCTTCACCGGAGCGCCTTGCTGCGGTTTCCAGTGACGGCGGCAAACTGATGCGGGTGTCGCACAACGTCATCCTGGCGCATGAAGACAAAACGTACTCGGGCGCGTTCATTGCTTCGGCGTCCATTCCATGGGGCAACTCCAAGTCGGATGACGACCTGGGCGGATACCACCTGGTGTGGACGCGCGACATGTGCCATTCCGCCAGCGCTCTGCTGGCCTGCGGCCGCATCGATACCGCGCGGCGCGCACTGGTGTACCTGGCCTGCACGCAGCATCCGGATGGCGGATTCGCCCAGAACTTCTGGATTGACGGATCGCCGTACTGGTCGGGTATCCAGCTGGATGAAGTCGCATTCCCGATCATTCTCGCCTGGCGGCTCTGGAAGCTCGATGGACTGGGCAACTTCGACATCCTGGCGTTTGTTTCCGCGGCTTCGGCCTTCCTCGTGCGTTATGCGCCGGTCACGCAGCAGGAGCGCTGGGAAGAGAATGCGGGTTATTCGCCTTCTACGCTGGCCGCGGTGATTTCGGCGCTGGTATGCGCGGGCGACGTCCTGCGCGAACACGGCTCGGCCGAACTCGGCAACTTCCTGGAGGATTATGCCGATTGGATTGAAGCGCATCTCGATGAGTGGACGACCACCCGGCAAGGCGTCCTGCTTCCGGACGTACCGTATCACTACATGCGGATTCGTCCGCCGGCCGAAGGAGAGCCTTTTCACAATCCGGCCATTCCAGCAGGAACGATCCATATCGCCAACCGCGGCCCGGGAGAGAAATACGACTTCGAAGCGCGTGAGGTTGTGGATCCGGGCTTCCTCGAGTTGGTGCGCTATGGCATTCGCCGGGCGGACGATCCGCTGATCATCGACTCCCTCAAGGTTGTCGATTCGGTGCTCAAGATTGAAACTCCCTACGGCCCCTGCTGGCGCCGCTATAACCATGATGGCTATGGCCAGCGCAAAGACGGCGGCCCCTATCTTGGCTGGGGCCAAGGGCGTGCCTGGCCGATCCTGACTGGAGAGCGGGCCCATTATGAGCTTGCCGCCGGCGAGAACATCTCACCCTACATTGGGGCTCTGGAGAGGTTCAGTTCCATCGGAGCGATGCTGCCGGAACAGGTGTGGGACTACGCCGATCTTCCCTCTGAAGGGATGTATTTCGGCCGTTCCGCCGGTTCCGCGCAACCGTTGGTCTGGGCGCATGCGGAGTATGTGAAACTGCTTCGTTCCGTTGCTGACGGCCGGGTATTTGATCGTATCGATGTCGTTGAAAAGCGCTATGCGGTACCCAAAGACCAGCGAACGTTCGAAAGCCGCCTGGAGATTTTCCAGACCGGTCGGCCCATCTCCGCGATGGTGCAGGGAGGCGTGCTGCGCATCATCGATGCCAACCGCTTCCAGGTGGTTTGGACTGCGGATAATTGGGAAACCACCAACAAAACGGAGTCGAGAAACGTAGGAAAGGCGGGATGCTTTGCCGACATCGGTACAGCACCCGACCAGACCGGGAGCATCCATTTCACCCTGGCCTGGCCGGCTGAAGACCGCTGGCTGGGACGAAACTACGAGGTTGTGATCCACGAAAATGCCGAGCCGCAAGGCTCGGCAGCCACGAAACCAAAGATGTAAGAACTGGTGTCAGTTAACAGCGAACAGTTAACAGCCGGCGCTTTGCCTGCTGTCAATGTTTCCTGTTCACTCATGCTGCTTTCGTGCACGGCAGGCTTGTTATTCGGAGTGATAGCCCCGCGGAAGATGTCGCGCGGGGTCACGGCTATCGTGCAGGATGCGAGCAAATTCAATAACGGTCCCGGTGAAACGGTACAAGACAAAATGCCGGGGTTTCTTGACGAAGGCCCCGGCAACTCGGTCCCTACTGAATGCGAGGTGGTAAACCCAGGCATTTGGCGCAAGGTCAGGACGCGGCTTTGTGCCGGGACGACCCGGATCTGCATGAAGGTCGCGCAACGCCTGACGAATCAGTGCGGCATAACGGTCTGCGGCGCTTTGGCCAAACCGCTCTTCGCTCTGTGTCAGGACTTCTCGAATGTCGCGAAGGACCGCTGGAAGGTAGAGCGCTGATAGGCCGCTAGACATTGGAAGTCAGGCGACTGGCGTGGTGCTCTGCAAGGACACCATTCACCAACGCATCGATATCTTCGGCTGAACTCAATGAAAGGCCTTCGCCTTGATCGAGCGCAGCGAATGCTTCTTGTGCCGTTCCCCGTAGCCATTCGATTTTGGCTCGGTCTTCCTGTTCCTGCTGCTCCAAAAGACGCAAACCAGCACGTACAGCTTCGCTAGCGTTGCTGTATCGGCCAGCCTTGATGCCGTCTGCGATGAAGTCGTCGTAGTGCGGGGTCAGATTGACATTTCGAGTTGGCATGCCGGATCTCCTCTTGTTCAGCATCGCAGGGTTGGCAAATTTTGCCAATAGTTTCGGCTGAAGCGAACTGGAGGTTCGCTGACACCAGCTTGAAAAGGATAGGGAACAGAGATCAGCAGCAATCGTGCCGATCTCTGATCTCTCATCTCTGTTCTCTCGCCCTACTCCTGCGATGGTGGCTTCATCGGTTTCGGCGCGTTGATCATCCAGGGAATGCCCCAGCGATCGGTGATCTTGCCGAAGCGATGCGCCCAGAAGGTTTCTTCCAGCGGCTGCAGGATCGTGCCGCCATCGCTGAAGGCTTTCCAGATGCGCTCTGCTTCTTCGGGGCTGTCGACCGAAAGCATGATGTCGAATCCGGCGGCCTTGGTGTAATCCTTCGCCTCGAGATCGGTGGCGAACAACGTGATGCCAGGGCCCTGGTAGCAGGCATGCATAGCCTTTTCTGCAAACTCTGGTCCCGGGCTCATGGGGCCGTGGGGACCCGAGTTGTACTTGATGTAGGCGCCGATTTTGCCGCCCAGCGTTTTGACATAGAAGTCGAACGCCTCGCCGGCGGTGCCGGGGTAGTAGACGTAGGGGATAAGCATCATGGTAGTTTTCTCCTCGGAGAGAAATGAATTTCAGGGCCTTGGCAGGGTGTGCATGCGTGCGAATGTTTCTGGCTCAACCTGCGTGCTACAGAGACTGTTTGAACTGGCCGGAGGCCGCCGAAGCCTGCTGTTGGTGAAGCGCTTCGAGATCGGCCGGACTTTTCACACGAAACACTCGTTCGGTCAGGCGTCTCCTTTGCTCGCGACCACTTCGTTCAGGCGGTCGAGGCTCTGGTTCCAGCCGGCGTTCATGCCCTTCAGATACTGCGGCGCCTGCGCGGTTGTGCTGGTGACGTGTACGTCCAGGATCACTTCGGTGCCACCTTCTTTTTCTTCGAAGACGACTGAAGTCCAGGTTTCGAAGACGGGCTTCCCATCCTTGTCGAGCGGGGAGGAAGTGAAGTGGAAGCGGTAAGGAGGAAGAATCTGAATGAACTTGCCCTGCATCGGGTAGATCGTGCCATCGGGACTCTGCATGTCGATGCGGATCTCGCCTCCGGCGCGAGCGTCCACTTCGCAGCGTGGGTTGGTGAAGCACTTCGGTCCCCACCACTGCGCGAGGATTTCCGCTTTGGTCCAGGCATCGAAGACGAGCTCGCGTGGTGCGGCAAAGAAGCGGCGCAGGTGAAGCTCGCTTGGCACTTCATCGGCCTTGGGCGTGCGGGCTGGAGCTTCGCTGAGCATGAACTCGGCAAAGCGGTCGAAGGCGCTGTTCCAGCCGCCGGTGTGTCCGTTGCACTCGCTTTCGGTTGCGAACGGGCCCTGCGTAAAGTGCATGACGGTCTTGTCACCGTCTTCTTCAAAGCGCACCGTCACGATGTTCTCCTTGTAGGGGCTGGGTGGCAGACCGACGAGGCTGCGGTCACTCCAGGCAAAGGTGTAGACAAGCTTCTTGGGAGGATCGAACTCCAGGGTCTTTCCCCCTTGCGCGAGGTAGGCCATCTGCTCGGTTCCCGGGATATTGCCTTGCATGCGCAGGCTCCATGCGCCGCCCGCTTCGGTGGAAGCCACGAACTCGGTGGCCTTGAACCCGCGCGGGCCCATCCAGTGCATCGCCATGGAAGGGTCGGTCCATGCTTTCCACACCAGCTCGCGAGGAGCGTCAAAAGTGCGGGTGATTGTGAGTTCGTAGCCTTCCTCAATGCTTTCTTCTGTGACCATTACTCTTCTCCTTGTCCCTGCTTGGTGCATTGCTGCCAGATGGTTTGCTGTCCGGTCCTGGAGTGCTCTGTAGCCGCTTCAGGTACTCATCGAGGCGATCGAAACTTTCTTCCCAGAAGCGGCGGTATTCATCTACCCATTGCCACGCCACCTGGAGACCTGCGGGCTCAAGCTTGGCCGGCCGCGTTTGCGCGGACCGGCTGCGCGAGATCAGACCGGCGTGCTCCAGCACCTTCAGGTGCTTGGTGATGGCGGGCTGGGTGAGCTCGAAGGGTTCCGAAAGTTCCTTCACCGTGGTTTCGCCACTGGCCAGCCGCGCCAGGATGGCCCGGCGGGTGGGGTCGGCGAGTGCTGCGAAGGTCGTGCTGAGAGGATCGCTTGTCATTTCACTGAACGGTTATATAACCGATTGGTGAAATGTAATTCCGCGAGCTTCGGGTTGTCAAGCGGGTGGCAGATAAAAATTTCGTGACTCCCACCGGTTCTTTAGAACCTCCACGCACGAAGCGTTTGTTGTCAGTCTTTCCGGGCGTGAGCGCTGCGTGGGAGTGCCGTACACTAAGTCGAGCGCGGCGTTGGATGCTTCGGCGGCCTGAAGGGCGATTGCCAGAGGCGTGGCGCACCGTCGTATTCCGAAACAGAAGGAAATCGCAATCGCATGAGCGACCAGCAAAACGCACAGGATTTAGCGCAGCTTTCGATTAACACTCTGCGCCTTCTCGCCGTGGATGAAGTGGAAAAGGCCAAGAGTGGCCATCCAGGAGCGCCGCTGGGCTGCGCTCCCATCGCCTACCTGCTGTACCACAAGCTGATGAAGTACAACCCCACGGATCCGCTTTGGTCGGATCGGGACCGCTTCGTGCTGTCGAACGGCCACGCGTCCGCGCTGCTGTACGGCGTGCTGCACCTGACCGGCTATGACCTGCCGTTGGAGCAGCTCCAGCAGTTCCGCCAGTGGGGTTCGCACACGCCCGGTCACCCGGAATACGGTGAGACCGCGGGTGTTGAAGTAACGACCGGCCCGCTCGGCCAGGGACTCGCCATGGCTGTCGGCCTCGCAATCGCCGAGAAGCACATGGGCGGAATCTACAACAACAACGAGTACAAGGTCGTCGATCACCACACCTATGTTCTGTGCGGCGATGGCGATCTGATGGAAGGTATTTCGCACGAAGCCGCATCGCTTGCGGGCACACTGCAGCTCGGCAAGTTGATCGTGCTGTATGACGACAACCTGATCTCGCTCGACGGTCCCACGTCGCTGAGCTACACGGAAGACGTGACCAAGCGGTTTGAAGGCTATGACTGGCACGTGCAGATGGTGTCGGACGGCAATGATCTGGAAGCACTGGAAAAGGCCATTGAAGCCGCGCAGATGGAGCGCCTGAAGCCCTCCCTGATCCGCGTGCGTACGGTGATCGGCTATGGCGCTCCCAAGGCCGGCACGAAGTCTGTGCATGGTGAGGCTCTGGGTCCTGATGCCGCCAAGGCGACCAAGAAGTTCTTCGGCTTCCCTGAAGACAAGAGCTTCTACATCCCCGAGGAAGCGCTGGCTCACTGGCGCGAAGCCGGCCCCAAGGGCAAGAAGCTGCAGGAAGAGTGGGGCGTGCGTTTCGAGGCCTACAAGGCAGCATTCCCTGAACTCGCGGAGCAGTACACTCGCACCACGTCGATGAAACTGGCCGAGGGTTGGGAGAAGTCTCTGCCGAAGTTCCCTGTAGACAAGGCGGTTGCGACCCGTAACGCCGGCCAGGTGGTGTTGAACGATCTGGGCAAGGTATTGCCGGAGTTGTTTGGCGGCGCGGCCGATCTCACCAGCTCCACCAAGACCATCTTCAAGGACTCGGGCAATTTCCATGAGGATCCAAAGGGCCGCAACGTGTACTTCGGCGTGCGTGAGTTCGGCATGATGGCGGCGGTTAACGGCATCGCGGCGCACGGTGGCTTGCTGCCGTTCGGCTCGACGTTCTTCACCTTCTCCGACTACTGCCGCTCGGCACTACGCATGGGCGCTCTGCAGAGCTCGCACTCGCTGTACATCTTCACGCACGATTCGGTGGGCCTGGGCGAAGACGGTCCCACGCACCAGCCGATCGAGCAACTGATGTCACTGCGCGCGATCCCGCAGCTTACCGACTTCCGTCCGGCAGATGCCAACGAAACTTCCGCCTGCTGGGGTTTGATGGTGGAGCGCCGGTCGGCAAGCTTTATGGCGTTGAGCCGTCAGGATCTGCCGGTGCTCGACGCCGACAAATACAAGGTCTTCGAGGGCGCTCGCAAGGGTGCGTATGTGCTGGAAGAGTTTGGCAAGGACATCATCCTGGTTGCAACCGGTTCTGAAGTCTCGCTGATCATGAAGGCGGCGGACGAACTGAAGGGCGCGGGTATCAACGCGACCGTGGTTTCCATGCCCAGCTTCAAGATCTTCGAGGAGCAGGATGAAGCGTACAAGGCTTCAATCTTCCCCTTGGGCACGCCGGCAATCTCGGTGGAAGCCGGCGCGACGATGGGCTGGTACAAGTATATCGGCCGTGAAGGTGTGGCTATCGGTCTCGACCGTTTCGGAGCCTCGGCTCCGGGACCTATCGCGATGGAAAAGCTGGGCATTTCGGTCGCAAATGTCGTGGAACACGCGAAAAAGCTGGTCAAGAAGTAGAGCTGGAGCAAGATTATGGAGCAGGGCCGGGCAACTCGCCCGGCCCTTTCTCTTTTCTGAAGGGATGACAAGCCGTCAGAGATTGTGCAGAAAGTCAGGGGTTTCATGATCGACATTCAGGCGTTCAAATGTGGAGAAGACTTCACGCGATTGCGTGTGCTGGTGGGTGAGTACAACTTCATCGTGTTCGGTTTGCAGAACGTGCGCGTGAAGATCTGGTACAACTCCACGCCTTTTGAGGGCGATCACTACAGCTTCACGCAGAGCCACTGTTTTGGAGCGCCGCCCGACATCAGCGCCACCTATGCCAGCACGGAAGAGATGGCCTTGCGCAAAGCTATGGGAACGCTGCAGACCTACTATCCGCCCGAAAACGCACGGCCGGGCGAAGGCATGAACTCGTGGCTGGTGGAGAACCACAGTTTTTGAGAGAAATGAATTGGCTCGACAGTCGAATCCGCTGTGTGTGGTAATCTTTCCGAACTCTTATCATGTCGAGTTTGAATGATTTGTACACCTCCACGAAGGTGCTATTTTGGCTAGGCATTGCTGGGGCCTATGGTGTTGCTGAGGCTGTCGGTCGCGCCGTACGCCATGCACCCCCGCTGTATCGAAGGGTGAAAAGCAGCCTACGCAGCAAAGCTCACGATACCGATTTCTATTTTCTGTACCGAGAAAGCGGTTACATTGTTTTGCCGGGAGGAATCGAATTCATAAGCGCGCGTAGAGAACGAGTGGTTGCGCTGAAACGCCTTGAGGAAGTGCCGCTCCGCTATCTGTGGACTGGCGAAGGAGAGGTTACGGAGGAACTATATCCCGAGTCCTTTCGTATTCAAGATTTGCCGCAGGGGGTTGGCGAGGGCCCACAGAGACGTATCCGATTCGAAAAGCCTATAGAAAAAGGCAAGGACATTGAATATACTCTTCTGCTAAACTGTAAGCGTACCGGGAGAATGCCGGAACCCTTTCTTAGCTCCAAATGCCCCCACCGAGTAGATGAACTTCTGTTGCGTGTCGTGTTTCCGGCTAACCTTTTGCCGGATAAGGTGTTCTATATAAGAAGGAACGCCGATGATGTAGAGGTCCATCGCGAACAAATCAAAGAAAGAGACCGGCTCACCGGCGAGTTCCGAAAACTGATCAAGTATGCCGAGCCACACGAGGCTCATATGCTCGTTTGGCAGTCGAATGAATCACAACAAGGGAGGTAATTTATGGACGGTAACGACTATTAGCGAGTTTGTTTAAACCCCCTTAGAAGCCGCCTAAAAGGCGGCTTCTCACTTTTACGGCACAGATTCTACGCCCCTGTTCACCACGATAAGCTTCCTGAGCTATGCCTGCCATCGGTTTGAGCAACGGAATGCTCTGAGCCGTGCTTGCAGCAAATTGAGTGTTTGCTCGCATCGAGGATAAGCACCTGTACCGTACGTTTTGAATTTGTCGACGCCATATCGTGATCTCGCTCGACGGCGTCAGGGCACCAGATTCCCCAGAGGGGCAGTCAGACGTAAACAATACGTGGAACGCCTCTAGCCCACTCGTCTTTTGTCGTCCCACGTGGGAAGATGCTGTACATGACGCAAGCGGAAGCGAAAGCGCTGGTCGCGCAACGTGCTGTTGAGTTTGTCGAAGACGGAATGAATGTAGGCCTGGGGACGGGCTCGACGGCGACCTTGTTTATCCGGGCGCTGGGTGAGCGCGTGCAGCAGCAAGGGCTACGCATTCGCTGCGTGGCCTCCAGCGACGCCAGTCATGCCCTGGCTGAGTCCCTGGGCATGGATGTGACGACCCTGTTTGAGCTGCCGGAGCTGGATGTGTACATTGACGGCGCCGATGAAGTCGCGCCCGGGCTGGCCCTGATCAAAGGCGGGGGCGGAGCGTTGCTGCGGGAGAAAATCGTGGCCAGCTCGGCACGCAAATTTATCGTGGTGGCGGATTCCACCAAGCTGGTCAAGCATCTCGGACGTTTCCCGTTGCCGGTCGAGACAGTTCGCATGGCGGAGCCGCTGGTGACCAAACGGCTTCAGGACCTGGGGCTGAAACCAGCGAAGCGTTTGCGGCCCGACGGCACGGATTATGTTACCGACGAGGGCAATTACATCCTCGACTGCGCCGCAGGGGAAATATTGGATCCAGCGAAGATCGCGGAGGAAATTCGCCATATCGTCGGGGTCGTCGAGCACGGCCTGTTTTTGAATATGGCCAAGCTGGCGCTGATTGCCGGTGACGACGGCGTACAGGAAATTTACCCCTAAACTTCCCATGCGATACCGACTCGTTCTGCTGGCATTGCTGTGTACGGTGACCGCCTGCGCGCAGGAGTCAGCGCCGATGCAGGAACTTCCGCCTATCAGAACGGAAACCCTGAAGGTGACCTCGCAGCTTGTGCTGCTCGATGCTTCGGTCACGGACAAAAAGACAGGCAAGGTCATCGCCGGACTCACGCCTGATGATTTTGCGATCGCGGAAGATGGAGTGCCGCAGCACATCAGCTCACTGAGCCAGGCACATCTGCCGCTTTCCATCGTGTTTCTTTTCGATGCGACGGATACGGTGAAGCCTGTTCTGTGGCCGCTTGCGGTCGGCGCTCGCCGGGTGTTGAACCAGCTTCATGAAAACGATGAAGTGGAAGTCGCGTCGTTTTCCACTCATGTCACCGTGGTGCAGAAGTTCACCACGGATCACGCCAGGATCGTGTTCGCCCTGGGCGACGCTTCCGGGATTTACGACAAGGAACGGGCGACCTTCATCTACGAAGACCTGTATGAGGCGACAGAGTTGGCGCAGGCCGCGACAGTACATGACAGCCGCCGTGTCGAGGTATGGCTGACAGATGGCACGGCCAACTATGAAGCTGCGGACATACGGTCGAACTATGGAAAGGGTGCTCCTGCCGTGTTGCACACGCAAGCGGAGGCCGCCAATCTGCTGGGCCGATCGGGCGTGGTGGTCAGCGCGCTGGTGCAGCGCAGCGATCTCACGGAACACCAGCACAACGATCCGAACAGCCGCTTTGGCGATATCGAGCACTTCGCCGATGTCACAGGCGGTCCTGTACAGTACACAACCGCTACGGAGATTGTGGACAAATTCGGGGCGCTTCTCGATTCGCTGCGACAGCGCTACACGCTCGCGTATAAGCCAGGCCAGGTGAAGCCTGCGGGCACGGTGTGCAAGCTGCAACTCACGCTGAGCCCGGCCTTTCTTGCGAATCATCCTGAAATAAGGGCGAAGGATGTTGTCATACGCACGAGGCAAAGCTACACGCGATAGTCAAGCATTTCCCGCGTTTTGCATCGCAAACGCCGTTCGGAGCGTCCATTGCTTCTATGACGACTTCTGCAACCTCCTCCAAGCAAGGCAAAGTTTGGTTCATTACCGGAGCTTCCAGCGGCTTCGGGCGTCTTCTCGCGGAATACCTGCTCACCCTTGGCGCGAATGTTGTTGCCACCGCGCGTCAGCCTGACACGCTCGACGACCTGACCACGAAGTACCCGGCGAACGTCCAGATCCTGAAGCTCGATGTCACCAGGCCGCAGCAGGTGGACGATGCGGTGAAGGACGCGCTGGCGCGCTTCGGCCATGTGGATGTGCTGGTGAACAACGCGGGTTATGGCGTGACCGGCGCGGTCGAAGAAGTTTCCGAAGACGAGTTCATGCCGATGTTCGAAACCAATGTTTTCGGCCTGATCCGTTTGACCAAGGCGCTGCTGCCGCAGTTCCGCGAGCGGCGCGAGGGCAATATCGTTTGCCTGTCGTCGATTGGCGGTCTGGTCGGGCTGCCCGGCTGGGGATACTACAACGCGACGAAGTTTGGTGTGGAAGGACTTTCGGAAGCGCTGGGTGTGGAGCTCGAGCCGCTCGGCATCTACGTCACCATCGTCGAGCCCGGTCCATTCCGCACCGAATTCCTTGGCCGGTCGGGTGTGGAATCGAAGATTCAGATTGCGGACTATGCTGGCACTGCGGGAAAAACTCGTGAATATTTCCAGACCCAGTCGGGTAAGCAGGCAGGCGATCCACAGAAGGCTGTGGAAGCGATTGTGACTGCGGTGAGCGCCGCTCAGCCGCCCCGGCATCTGCTGCTGGGCAAGCTGGCGTTGGAGCGTTTCCGTGCCAAGATCAAGCAGTTTGAAGCGGAAATCGCCGAGTGGGAAGAGATCACGCTGGGTGCGGATTTTGACGGTCACACGGCTGTAACACCGTACAAATAAGCCTTTTGAGGCTCTCCCATTGACCGGGATAGGGATTACTCTCTAAGAGGCGTCATTTGAACGAATGAGGACATCGATATGGAACTAGGACTTATTGGACTCGGCAAAATGGGCGGCAACATGGCGGAGCGTCTGCGCCTCGCCGGGCACACTGTCATTGGCTTTGACTTCAACGCCGATGCAGTGAAGAAGCTTTCCGACTCTGGCTCGGTTGGCGTCAACTCGCTGGAAGACATGGCCAAGGCATTTACCGGACGCAAGGCGATCTGGATCATGGTGCCGGCGGGTGATCCAGTCGACCAGACTATCGCGAAGCTGAAGCCCTTCATGAGCCAGGGCGACATCTTCATCGATGGCGGCAACTCCAACTACAAGGATTCGCAGCGCCGCTATGCGGAGCTGAAGAAGGAAGGCTTCGAGTTCGTCGACGTAGGCACATCGGGCGGCGTGTGGGGCCTGAAAGAGGGCTACTCGATGATGATCGGCGGCGATGAAGACGTCGTTGAATCGCTGCGGCCGATCTTTGAAACGCTTGCTCCCGCAGCCGGCAAAGGCTGGGGACGCACAGGCCCTTCAGGCGCCGGGCACTTTGTGAAGATGGTGCATAACGGCATCGAGTACGGCATGATGCAGGCGTACGCCGAAGGCTTCTCCATTATGGCCGCCAAGGAGCCGCTGAAGCTCGATCTCGCGCAGATCTCGGAAATCTGGCAGTACGGTTCGGTGGTGCGTTCGTGGCTGCTGGATCTGACCGCCGAAGCTCTCAAGCACAACCCAACCATCGAAGGCGTTGCGCCGTATGTGACGGATTCTGGTGAAGGCCGCTGGACGGTGTTTGAGGCGATCGACCTGAATATCTCCGCGCCGGTCATCACCGAGTCGCTGATCCGCCGCATCCGTTCGCGTGAAGACAACAACCTGACCGATCGTATGTTGAGCGTCATGCGTAACGCGTTCGGCGGGCACGCAATCAAGAAGGAGTAGTTCCAGATCCCATCATCAGGCCGTCTGCTCTTGAAGCGGGCGGCCTGTTTCGCACATCCAAAACAACGGAGGGTGTCGTTCGCGACGCCTTGTCTTTAGCATTTGCAAGGAGTAGCCGAAATGGCGAACAAAGAAGTCGATCAAGCCGGGAAGTCCGCGAGTGAACAGGAACCCACTGAGGGCAAGAAGGGCGAACGCGGCCCCGATCCATGCGTTGTTGTGATCTTTGGCGCCTCAGGCGACCTGACCAAGCGCAAGCTGCTGCCTGCGCTTTTCCATCTCGAGCAGCAGGGCCTGTTGCCCAAGGAATTCGCCGTCGTCGGCGTGGCGCGCCGCGATCTCTCCGCGACCTTTGCGCCTGACATGCAGGAAGGCATCTTGAAGGGCGGCGGCGTGGATGCGGGCGATTCGACGCTCAAGCCTTTCGTGGAACGCATCAAGTATTTCCAGACCGAATTCGACAACGATGAAGGCTTTGAGAAGCTGAAAGCGTTTCTCGCCGACATCGATAAGCAGTACGGCACCAAAGGCAATCGCCTGTTCTACCTCGCTGTGGCTCCTGAATACTTCGCCGACATCGCGCAGCGGCTGGCGAAACATGAGATGACGGAGGGCACCAACAGCTCGTGGGTGAACGTGATCATCGAAAAGCCGTTCGGTACCGATCTCGAATCGGCGCGCAAGCTGAACATCGAAATCAATAAGGTGCTGCACGAAAACCAGATTTTCCGCATCGACCACTACCTGGGCAAAGAAACAGTGCAGAACATCCTGGTGTTCCGCTTCGGCAACGCGCTGTTTGAGCCGGTGTGGAACCGCCAGTTCATTGACCACGTGGAGATCACCGCGGCGGAGTCAATCGGCATTGAAGGCCGCGGCCCGTTCTATGAGAAGGCCGGCGCGCTGCGCGATGTGCTGCAGAACCATGTGATGGAAGTGTTGAGCTTCGTCGCGATGGAACCACCTGACAGTTTTGCTTCGGATGCTGTGCGTACCGAAAAGCTGAAGGTGTGGCGTGCGATCGAGCCCATCCCGGTCGAGGACACGGCTCGCGGCCAGTATGGTCCGGGGACGGTCGATGGCCAGCAGGTGATCGGCTACCGCGAAGAAGATCGCGTCAACCCGAAGTCGGGGACGGAAACGTACGCAGCCATGAAGGTGCAGATTGAAAACTGGCGCTGGGCGGGGGTTCCGTTCTACATCCGCGCCGGCAAGCGGCTCGCAACGCGCGTTACGGAAGTGACCGTGGTGTTCAAGCAGCCGCCGCTGCACCTGTTCAAGGGCAACGACGCCAGCAGCAAGGTTTGCCCCAACGTGCTGAAGATTCGCATCCAGCCGGATGAGGGTATTTCCCTGGTATTCGGCGCCAAGGTTCCCGGTCCGACGACCAACGTGAAGCCCGTGGAAATGCACTTCAGCTATGCGGATGCATTCGGCAAGAGCTCGGCCAATGGCTATGAGCGCCTGCTGCTGGACGCGATGCTGGGTGATGGTACGCTGTTCGCCGAGCGTGGCGGTGTCGAAGCCACCTGGGCACTGATGACGCCGATCCTGGAAGCCTGGGAGAAGAACCCCGATCCCACGTTCCCCAACTATGCTGCTGGATCAGGCGGCCCGGAGTCGGCAGACGAGCTGCTGGCCAAAGACGGGCGCAAGTGGCAGCCGCTGACATAAGGCAGGAAGTAGCAAACAGGAAGTAGGAAGTAGTTTTCCGCTTCCTGTTTGCTTTCTGTCCCCCGCGACCGTTACTGTTTCCTACTTCCTACTTCCTACTTCCTGAGGCCTCTCCCATGCCTGTCACCGTGACTTACCAGATCTGGCCTGCTGCCGCGGATGTTGCCGCGGCCTCTGCAAAGCTGTTCGCAACAAAAGTTGAAGAGGCCGTCGCCAAACGCGGCGTGGCGAGGATTGCGATTTCCGGTGGCTCGACTCCGCAGGCTTCCTTCAAGCTGCTGGCGGATCCCGCAGGACCGTATGCGAACACGGTTCCGTGGGACAAGCTTCAGCTTTTCTGGGTGGATGAACGTTGCGTTCCGCCGGAACATCCAGAGTCGAATTACGGCGTCTGCAAGGCGCTGCTGTTGGACAACGTGGCGATCCCTCCGGCGAATGTCTTCCGCATGGAAGGTGAACTCGATCCGGACGAGGCTGCCTCGCGCTACGAAAGCGCACTTCGCAATGCGATGAAGCTGGAAGGGGCGGAGTCGCCCACGTTCGACGTGCTGTTCCTGGGCATGGGCGATGACGGACATACGGCCTCGCTGTTTCCGCACACCGAGGGGCTTGAAGTTTTCAACCGGCTGGCTATTGCGAACCATGTGCCGCAGAAAGATACCTGGCGCATCACGCTGACCTGGCCGGTGATTAACCAGGCCACGGAAGTGGTTTTTGAGATTGCCGGGAAGGCCAAGACTGACGTGCTCGCCGAGGTGCTGACTGGCCCGCGCGATCCCGAACGGCTGCCCTCTCAACTGATACGGCCCGCGAATGGTAAGCTTCTCTTCTTACTGGATCAGGCTGCCGCAGCCAAACTGCCGCAAGGCATGCAGGTGGAAGGTGCGGAACCGCACCGCCTTGGCACGCTCGAAATTTAGCCCATACGAAGCACACGAGGTTCAGGCACCCGCATGATTCTGGCAGGCGATGTTGGCGGCACCAAGGTTCATCTGGCTTTGTACAACTTCGCCGGCGGCAAGCTCGTGCCCGTGCGCGACCACAAGTTTCCTGCCAAGGGATACGCCTGCCTCGATGATGTCGTGAAGGAGTTCCTCCAGGGCGACGATAGCGACAAAGCGCAGATTGCGGCCGCCTGTTTCGGCTGCCCCGGACCGGTGCGGGATGGGCGTTTGAAGCTGACGAATCTGCCCTGGACGCTGGACGCGCGCGACCTGCAGAAGTCGCTGGGCATCGAGCACATCTTCCTGATCAACGATCTGGAAGCCAATGGATATGGTATCCCGGAACTCGCACAGGACAAGATTTTCACGCTGCATCAGGGCGATCCAAGTTCGGTAGGCCATCGTGGACTGGTGTCCGCGGGTACCGGGTTGGGCGAGTGTCTCCTGATCTGGGATGCGCAGAAACAGCGTCATCTTCCCATTCCTTCTGAGGGCGGGCATTGCGATTTTGCCGCTCGCGACGAACGCGAGATATCGCTTCTGCACTATCTGCAGCGGACGCTCAAAGGCCGCGTAAGTTTTGAGCGGGTGGTGTCGGGTATCGGCATCAAGAACGTGTACGCGTTCTTGCGCGACGACCAGAAGATGGAAGAGCCGGACTGGCTGCGCGAACGCCTCGCCAAGGAAGATCCCAATGCGGTGATCGGTCAGTGCGGGGAAGATGGATCGAGCGAAATCTGCGCCGAAACAATGAGCATGTTCAGCGCGGCCTTCGGCGCGGAAGCCGGCAACGTCGCGCTGAAGGTGCTGGCCATGGGCGGCATTTATCTCGGCGGCGGCATCGCGCCCAAGACGCTGAAGACGCTGCAGAGCGGACCTTTCACCAGGGCCTTTCTGGACAAGGGCCGTTTGTCCCCACTGCTCGAATCGATTCCAGTGCGCGTCATTCTCGATGACGCCTGCGCCCTGCTGGGCGCCGCGGCGTACGCGGAAGCACGCGCAGCGGAGCTTTCAGGGCACTCGGAGCGCCTGGCTTCGGTACACGCCTAGCAAACCCAACATCTCCATTTGCCAATCCACCACGTAAGTGTGCGAGGATTGCGTTCATGCGATTGAACAGGCGTACATTCTGTATCGGCGCGAGCGCCGTGGCACTTCACACACCCGCTTTGCTTGCCGCGGCAAAACCCACGGTGGATGTCGCGGCAGTCGACCGCGAACGCATTCTGCGCGCAGCGAGCAAGTATCTGGACGAGAAGCCGATCACGGTGACCGCGTCGCATTCGCCACGCAGTCCGGGTGGAGTGCATGACTTCTACTCGGAAGGCGACTACTGGTGGCCCGATCCGAAGAACCCCGGCGGTCCGTATATCCGCCGCGACGGTTTCTCCAACCCGGAGAACTTCAACGTGCACCGCGAAGCGATGGTGCGGCTGAGTCTGCAGGTGCCTGCGTTGGTGGCTGCGTGGAAGCTTACGCGTGAACGCCGCTACGCCGCGAAGGCTGCCGATCATCTCCGCGCGTGGTTTGTCACTCCGGAAACGCGTATGGCTCCGAACCTGCAATACGCGCAGGCGATCTTTGGTGTGAACAAAGGGCGCGGCATCGGCATCATCGATACGCTGCATCTGGTGGAAGTGGCTCGCGCCGCGAGCTTCATGCCTCAGACCAAGGCGATGACACCAGCCGATATCGAGAGCATGCATGGATGGTTTGCCGAATACCTGAAGTGGATGCAGGAATCGAAGAACGGGCAGGAAGAACGTGCTGAAAAGAACAATCATGGTAGCTGCTGGGTTCTGCAAGCAGCAGAGTTCGCCCGCCTGACTGGAAACGCGGATGCGATGGGCGCATGCCGCGAACGCTTCCGTACTGTGTTGATCCCCAACCAGGTCGCTTCCGATGGAAGCCTGCCACTGGAGCTCGCGCGCACCAAGCCATACAGTTATGCGCTGTTCGATCTGGATGTGCTGGCTACCATCGCGCAGACGCTATCCGCGCCGGGCGAAAATCTTTTCGCGTTCACCACGCCGGATGGCCGTGGTTTGGCCAAGGCCGTCGCGTACATGGCGCCGTTCATTGCGGACAAATCGAAGTGGCCTTTGAAGCCCGATGTGGAGCACTTCGACGAACTTCCGGTACGTCAGCCGAGCCTGTTGTTTGCGGGGCTCGCCTACGGCAACGCGGAGTATCTCGCGCTCTGGAAACGCCTGCCGCCCGACCCGCCGTCGGCGGAAGGGATTCGGAATTTTCCGGTTCGCCAGCCGCTGTTGTGGGTGTGAGTTGCAACTCCAGGCGTCAATAGGATGCGGATTCGCGATAGGGTGGCATCGACCCCCGTGATGAACATAGCGCTGAAGCGCGTTCCATACCAGCCCAGGGCGAAGCCCTGGGTAAGAATCGATTTGAGAGATCGAGGGCTGAAGGCCCGATCTATAGTGGCCGGAATAGGTCGGGCTTTCAGCCCTCAAATGTTTCCCTAACGCGTACCCAGGGCTTCGCCCTGGGCTGGTATAGAGCGCGCCGTTGGCGCTCCGAGTTGTGGTCGTTCGAGTTCACTCGAATTTATTGAAACGTGTACTTTTCAGGCGTCTGGAGTGCCCAGTCTCACGTAAGCGGCTGGCACATCTTTTCCTGCAACCGCAACCTCCGCAGAAGATCCGTGAAGCGTGACCTCGATACTGCCGCGTCCGTTCGCCAACTCCACTTCACGCGAGCCCCAGGGCGTGCCCTGGTTATCGGTGAGCTTGGCGGGACCTGCCACCGAGAAGCGAACGCGCAACCGTGAATCGAGGCAGGGAATTCCCGCGGCATCCTGCAACTGAACATGCACGGTGTACCGGTTGTTCGCTGCGTCGAGACCGCGCTCCTGCTTCATCGTGAACGAAGCGGGTTTCCCCCAGCGGCGGGTTTCATAAGCAAAGTCGATGCGATCTTCGACTGCGCGGCTGTTCTTCCTGCCGACCGCACGCAACTCGTTCTTTCCTGCAGCGAAGGGCAACGTCCAGCGCAGACCGGCAGCGGGAAAGTCCTGCGAGTTACGCTTCTTCACGCCGAGCGACTTTGCTCCATGAAACAACTCGACCTCGTCACAATTCGAGTAGACCTTCACGGTCTTGCTTTCGTCTGGTGCGCCCCACCGCACCGGCCAGGTGTGGCCGTAGATATGCACCATGGGTTCCTCGGCCCAGTAGCTTTGGAAAACGTAGTAGCTTTCCTTGCGCACCATATCGCGCGTGATCAGGCCCTTCATGTTGATGCGCGGGATTGGATTTTCCACGCGTAGCGGTGTGGTGAAGTCCTTGAAGATCCACTGCGCAGCGCCAGTGAGCCAGGGCAGCGCTTCCTGCGTCTTCAGGTGCCAGTCGAACAGGTCACAGGCATAGCTTTCGGACCAGTCGCCATCGCGCGAGATGCGCGGTGGGCCTCCCGTAGCTTTATAGGCGAGTCCGCGCTCGTCGGTGCCCTGTCCGGTCGTGATGTGCAGGCCGGTGTAGGGGTCTTCGGAGTGGCGTCCGGCGAGTGAATCCGCACCCCACTCAATGTGCAGCATGCGTTTCACGCGCTCTCGCTCTTTGGTCAGCGAGGCTTCGTATTCCGTGAACAGGCCCGAGTACCATCCCGCCCAGATGGAAGGCGAGTAGACATCGGGAATGTCGCGGGCGAAGTCGCAGCGGCGGAAGGAGGTAAGGCGAGAAGGGTCAAGCTTATGCGCAAGGTCCCGCATCTCGGTCATCCATGCGCGAATGGCTTCCTTGTCGATCGAGGGGAACTCGGTCGGCCAGTCGTCTTCATTGCCAAGTCCCCACAGGATTACGCTGGGATGATTGCCGTGCTGTGTGATCATGTTGGTCAGCTTCTCGCGGCACATCTGCTTCCAGTGATCGTTGCCAACGCCTGAACGGCACCACGCAAGCTCTTCCCAGACAAGAATGCCCAGTTCGTCGCACAGCTCCAGTACCAGGCGATTCTGCTGATAGTGGCCGAGGCGGATAAAGTTGGCGCCCATGGCTTTGATGAGCTTCAACTCTTCGCGGATCAGGTCGTCCGGCATCGCATTGGCGAAGCCGGCGTGGTCTTCATGGCGATGTGTGCCGCGCAGCAGAAGTCGCTCACCATTGAGTTTGAATGGACCGTGCTCGACGAACTCGTAATGGCGGATTCCTAGATTCTGCTTGATGGTGTGTGTGCCTGCTGCCGTCTCTAGTGTGAACTCGCACTTGTAGAGATTGGGTGCGGCTGGCGACCAGTACTCGAACTCTCTGGAGGGAACTTCAAAATCACCAAATGAAATTTCTGTCGTCCCGAGTTCCGAGTAGTGAGAGAAGTTCTGAACAAGCTTTCCGGAAGGCGTCGTGACTTTGACGTTCAGTGTTACCTGGCCGGTCATGCCGGAGGGGTTATAGACGGAAGCGAAAACTCCAACGTGCGCCCAGCGATCCAGGCGAACTTCCATCGGCAAGCGGAGATTCGCAATGGAGATCGCCGGTACATAAACCAAGGCTACGGAACGATAGAGTCCCCCATACAGCGAGAAGTCGCTGAAGTCGCTGGGAATGCGTTCGTTCGAACGCGAGTTGTCGCAACAAATGCTGAGCGGTACACCCTTTGCTTTGTCTGTATCCTTCGCGCTTGCAAGCCATGCCGCAGCGGCATCCGTGATGTCGGCTACCCATTCGTCATAACCGCCTTCGTGGGTGACGATGTGCTGCTCGCCAACGAAGACACTGGTCACCTGGCCCGAGCCCAGAAAGTGAAGCAGGGTGCGTCCGTTTTGAAATGGGTTCGCGATCTGCAGCCGTGTGCGATACCAGCCCTGTCCACGGTAGTAAGGCACATCCGGGTCGCAGCCGTCGTAGGCGTTGAAGCTGTGGGGCATAGCGACTGGAGCGAACGTCGCCAGCTCTTCGCTGTGCCATACCTGCCATGGTCCACCCAGCGGGCCCTGGAACAACTGCCAGCCTTCGCTGAGGGTGCGGCGTGTCGGTTCGCCTGTGGCCGATTGTGCAACGCCACGCGCGATAGCCGCGCTGAGAGGTTTTCCCGTCGCCAGCGTGGTCGCGGCCACTCCTGCTGCTCCGGCCAGAAACTGTCTGCGTGTTACCTGGTTCATGCCACCTCTTTTTCGCGTCGTAGGCTCTACTCAATCGCTTGCATAGACGGTACCCAGAATATTACGGGCTCGCCAAACGCATGTCTGCAACGCTATGCTGTTGGCGCACACACAAGCAAGAGGGAGAAGTCTTCGTGGATCGAAATCTTTGGAAACGTGCAGGCATTCTGGCAGTGGCGATTGGGTTATGCAGCGTTGCGACAGCCCAGAAACCGTCCGCCGCCAACAATAAGGCAGACATTGAAAAGACGGCATCGGGTGACAGTCCTGTCGACCCGGGACCGCTCGCGACTGGGCTTTCTCCCGCGCTGAAGAGCAAAGATATCCGCGCGGCGATGAAGAAGGTGAATGACTGGCAGCTTGGCTATGTTGGCCTGAGCGGCAGCAAGGAGCCTCGTTACAACCAGCAGTGGACGTATGCCGCGCTGTATGACGGCCTCCTCGCGTACTCCAAAGACACCGGCGACCAGAGCGCACACGATGCCGTGCTGCGCATGGCGGACAAGTTCGACTGGCAGTTGCTGGATACGCGCTTTCCGCACGCGGACGACGAAGCTCTGGGACATGCGTATCTCGACCTCTACGCCGAAAAGAAGGATTCCGTGCGCCTGGCCGCCACCAGAAATGTGATGGACCGCCTTGTCGCCCGGCCGGATGTGGCTAAGCCCGTATGGTGGTGGTGCGATGCGCTGTACATGGCTCCGCCAACGCTGATACGCATGGCCAGGATCACCGGCGACCACAAGTACATCGACTACATGAACCACGAGTGGTGGGATGTCACGGCCCCCTTGCTTTACAACAAGGACGAAAAGCTTTACTACCGCGATGACCGTTTCCTCGATCCCGCCAAGCAGCATGAGGCCAACGGCAAGCCTGTGTTCTGGTCGCGCGGCGATGGCTGGGTGGTTGCCGGTCTGGTCAACATTCTGGAGTTCATGCCCAAGGACGATCCTGCGCGTCCCCGCTACGAGCAGCAGTTCAAAGACATGCTGAACAAGATTGCTTCGTTGCAGCCTGCCGATGGCTTGTGGCGTACCGGTCTGCTCGATGCGGAGGCTTACAAGATGCCGGAAATTTCCGGTTCGGCATTCTTCACCTACGCCATGGCCTACGGCATCAACCAGGGGCTGCTGGATCGCGCCAAATTTGAACCGGTCGTGCGGAAATCCTGGGCTGCGATGGTGGGCCACATTTACGCGGATGGCCGTCTCGGCAATATTCAGCCGGTAGGTTTTGCGCCTGACAAGTTCGATCCTTCTTCGAGCTACGTGTATGGTGTGGGTGCGTTTCTGCTGGCCGGCACCGAGTTGGATCACATGGTGAGCAAGCACAAGTAGGATTTGGGCCGCCGTCGGCAGTACGCACATGGTGTGGCATTTCATGAGCCCTTCACCTATGTGATGGGTCCTCCTGAACGCAGTGAAGGATCCCGGTATTTTTGTCCGTGGCGGCGCGGTGTTTCCAGAAGAGTCAGTTGTCCCGGACGCACCTCACAATACTGGGATCCTTCGCGGTGCTCAGGATGACCCGGTTTATGGGGTTTTGGGTGTCCGGCCAGCATGGGCAGGGGCAGAAGCAGGTCTCTCCACTACGCCGCTTGGGTCGAGATGACAAGATGTGGGTTGGTATGACAAAGACAAGTGCTTAAACCAGCCGGAACCGTTCGCGCATCAGCCTTTGGAAGCGCGGTTTCCAGATCAGATCGTAGGCCAGTTCCTTGCCGGGAAACATGGCCAGCGCAGCCTCACGAGCGTCGGCCACCATCTGCGACGCGTCGTCAACCGTCATGGAGCCATCCTGGGCGATCACCTGCATCACCATGCCCATCATCATCTGCATGCGGCGGATGAGGCGCTGTTCTTCCTGCGCTTCCGGGCTGGCTTGCGGCTTTCCAGCTACCGCGGCCTTAACCGTTGTATCGCTCACCTGACTCATCGGATCGCCGGTCGCATCACGCATCTCTGAGACCCTCTTGGTTCAATTAGACGCGGCAGATTGCGCGGCGATTCCGCCGTCACTCCCGATCAGAAATGTCTCGGCTCCCTGGCGGTCCGTACGGAACGTACGCACGCCTGCTGCTTCCAGTCTCTGCAGTACTTCATAGCGAGGATGTCCAAAGGTATTACGCCGGCCGACGCTGATGACGGCCTCATGTGGCGCAACGGCTGCCAGGAATGCGGGCGTGGTGGAGGTTCTGCTTCCGTGATGTCCAACCTTAAGCAGAGTGACAGGCGTCAGCAGGCCGTGTTCCACCATGGCGGCTTCACTCCTCGTCTCGGCGTCACCCTCCAGAAGCACGCTGCCCTGGCCAAAGCGAAGGCGCATTACCAGCGAGTCATCATTCACGGCTACGCCAGGATTGACATAGCTGGGTGACGGCGAAAGTATTTCCGCGCGCAGCTCTGCCCATTCCGCGCTGTCACCGGCTCGAAGCCAGCGCACCTGAATGCCCAACGAGTGGGCTTCTTCCAAAAGGGCGCGCAATGCGGGCGCCTTGCCCGGCTGAACGCTGAGCCACAGTTCGCGCGGGCGAAAGTCGCGCAGAATGGCCGGCATCCCGCCCATGTGGTCACTATGCGCATGGGTAAGAACGATCGTGTCGAGCCGGCGCACATGGCGCGACCAGAGATAGGGCGCCACCACTTCCTCTCCTACATCCCAGCCGTTCGCAGAGGCCGCCCCACCGACCGGTCCACCAGCATCGACCAGCATCGTGTGTCCGTC
>DASYEV010000010.1:0-45311 GCA_036498835.1 Acidobacteriaceae bacterium
AACTTCTTGCCTTCGCCCTGCATGCGCTTGTACTCGTTCAGACGGTGGAAGACCTTCTGCTCCGCCTTATCGCGGATGGAGCAGGTGTTGTACAGAATCAGGCCGGCATCGGCTTCGTCGGAAACCTGGGTGTAGCCCTCCTGCTTCAGCGTGCCCACGACTTTTTCCGAGTCGTGCGCATTCATCTGACAACCGAAGGTTTCTATGTAGAACGTCTTGGACATGGCACCAATACTCAGTATATCTGGTGGGAATGCCTGATTAAGCAAAAGGAGAATGCTTCTGTTTTTCTGTTTGTCATCGCCTCACCCCGTTCAGGCGAAGAACGCCTGACGGGGACCCCGGCCCGCAGAGATCTGCTGTTCGCTTTCGCACCCCCACAACTCTGTCATCTCGACCGGAGCGTCACAGCTTTACCGTGACGCGCAGCGGAGAGACCTGCTTCCGCCCCTGCCCATGTGTCAGGATCACGCAGACCACGGGTGGCAGGCTCATCGCAAAGGGTGGGGTATCGCGCGTACGCGCGACCGCTCCTGCCGATGTCACTGGACGGCCACGTCGTGGTAGGTCCGGTCTTTAGATCGGACATTCAAATCCTGCAAATGAGCCGCCTTTAGGCGCTGAGGCCATGCTCCCGCCTGTGCATGTGGGAGCAGAAACAGCTCTCTCCGCCACCGTCCTGAGTGCTCTGCAGTCGAGAGGACAAAGTAGGGGTAGAAAGGCCGGGAAAGCAGGTCTCTCCGCTACGCTTCGCTCCGGTCGAGATGACAGAGTTGTGGGGCTTGAAAGAAAACCAACGGAAACGACAGAAGCAGATCCCCTGCGGGTCGGGGCCCCGTCAGGCGTTCTTCGCCTGAACGGGGTGAGGTGATGACAGAAAGAGAGGCAAACGCGGATAGCTAGCTAGGCTGCCCTCTTCAAAGGGTTAGGGTGCCTGTCGAACGCCTTTTAGAAGTTGAACGCCAAGCCAGCCTGGATCGCGCGCGGAATCTGCGCCAGATACAAAGTGTGGCCATCCGGCGCGAGCACCGGTTGATAGCCCTGCTCTAACAGATTGGTCGCTTCCACCACTGCGTCGATGCCGTCCGGGAGGAACCGGCCGCACCACACGCGCTGCCGGATGAAGAGCCCGAGGAAGGCTTCCTCCGGACTCGCGTTGTAGGCATTGACCTGACTCAGGGTGCGGTTGGGTTGCCAGCGGTATTCCGCCCGCAACGCCGTCCCCGTCCGCAGCACCTTGCCGCGCAAAGCAATGCTGGCTGCATGTGTGGTGCGCGGGCTGACCGACGAACGCACATCGTTCAGGAGCATGGGTGTTTTGCCATCGCTCATCAACGCCGTGCCCAGATCGTATTCCATCCATGCGGCCAATGAAGGCGTAAGCGGCTGCACCATGGAGACGCTCATGCCCCGCGCGGAGTAACCGGCGGTGCGCAGGCGGAAGGTTTCGGTCGTGGAGTCGGTAACCAGCTCGGCTGCCGGCAGTACGGAGGGGTTGACGTCGCCGCTTCCCGCGATCGCTGCATTCTGGAAGTGGTCGGTATAGGCCGCAACCGCAACCGTGCGGTCGCCAAACTTGTGGTTCACGGCAACTTCATGGTGGCCGGTCTCGGTGCGCAGCGGATGCCCGGCGGCATCCGTCAGCACATCCGTCTGTGGCTTCACACGATCGAGATCTTCCGAGCCCTGCAGGTTGCGGCTGGAAGCGTAGCGGTATTCCACCACCGTGCCCGAGATCGGGCGGACTTCGACCCGCACGAAGGGCGCCGAGGTCATATGCGTCGCGGCCAGACGCTCCGCCTGAATCAGGGTGCCAACGTCGACCACGACAGCATCGCCCAGGTGCATCTCCTGCGTGCTCGAAAGCCGCAACACCTGCACACCCGTCCCCGCGCCGTAGGTCAGTTCAGGGTGCGACTGGTAGCTGGTGACCAGACGCGTGGAGCCGCCGAAAGGCGTGCGGCGCTCATACCCCGCGCTGGCTTCAATCGATTTCTCCAGAGGATAGCCAGGCATCGGACTGCCCATGTCCGCACGGAAGATTGCGCCATCGCCATTTTCCATGGAGCTGTTCACTACCAGCACCTGGTGCATGCCGCCCTGGGCAAAGGCGCCGTCACCGCTGGTCACCTGCATGCGCACCTGCGAGGTGGCATGTTTGGCGGTTTCCGCGCTGGAGGACATCTGGATGGCGGGAGTGGGATCGACCAGACGCAGCAAAGGCCGGCTTGCCGCCGACCGCAGTGTCCATTTCCAATCGTCGGCGGGTTCGTCGGCGCGGCGTTTCTGCGCGGGCAGCCAGTTTTCCGCCTCGAACAGAGCGGTCATGGTGAGGTTCACCACGGCCTGTGCACCGGCCTGCAGCCGCAGGTTGGCGCGCGTCGCAGGCACGAGGAAGGCAGCGGTCGCGCGCAGATAATATTTGCCCGGAAGGACAGAAGGGATCAGGTAGCGCCCATGGTCATCGGTCAGGGCGTTGGCAACCGTAGTCGCGTCAGGGGAAAGAAGTTGAACCAGAGCACCCATCTGCGGCGTGCCATGCGCATCGCGCACCACACCGGAGACCGCGGCGTCATTGGACGCAGCGAAGCAGTGGCCACATACCAGCACCACTGTCAACAACAACCCTGGTACGACTCGTTTCACCGCGCTCCTGGATTCTGCGCGCCTGGCTGTTCCCAAATGTGTTCCGGCTGAATACTCGCCGGAACCCTCGTGCCTAGTGGAGCGGCCAGCGCACTTACCATCCTGCGCGGCCTTCTCCCGGAAAACAAGATACGAAAGCCCGTTTTACTGTTCCACGTTGAAAGGCGCCGACTCCGCAATCTGCTGCTTGGAGACGCCGTCGTTTACTTTGATCGTTACCTGGTACCGGCCTGGCTCAAGCTGAGCCAGCGGCATGGTCTTTTCCAGCGTCAACTGGTCGGCGTTGGGGTTGAGTTTGGCGGCAGATTCCGACATCTTCAGGATCTGCTTGTTGCCCGCCAGATCGATGATTTCGTACTCGATGGAAGCATCGTTCTTCTTGTTGTCGCCGATGCCCAGGTTGTACACCTGCATCCAGAAGTTCAGGTTCTGGCCGCGGTGGAAAATGACCGGAGTTGAAATTGTCGCCGGAACGCGAGGAACGATCTTCGTATTCCCAATCACGAAATTGCCGGTACCTACGTCCTTGGAAGGCACGCGCTCCATCGAGCCGGCCAGGATCAGCGACGAGGAACCCAGGCGATCTTCATCGTACTTGGGTACATCCACGCTGCGTTTCCAGATGCCGATGTGATCGGCATTGTTGACATCCTTGATCGCGATTTCCAGCTTGTAGCGGCCCGGAGGCAGCGGCAGCGCTTTCCAGTACACGCGAACGCCGTTCTTGGTCTGCGCCAACAGGTCGGACGGCGTTTCCACCTTCACGGTGTCTTCGAATGTCTGCACGATCTTGTGGTTGATATTGCTCACGCGGCCCAGGATGTTGACCACGGCTACCGAATCGCCATCCTTGGTCTGGTAGGTCATGTCGCTGTTGCGAATCTGCAGCGTGACCGGAACCATCACGGTGTCGTTGGTCAGCTTGACGTAATCGGTACGCACATCGAACAGGAACGGCGGCCCGGTCAGCACCTTGCTCGAGCTCAGGAAGGAGTCCAGATCCGCGAACTTCACCGGCGGCGGCGCCATCAGCTTGGCAAAGCGGTCCAGACGGTCGAACTGCTTGCTCTCGTTGCTGGCCGAACCGGGACCGGCACCGAGCTGCTCCATGCCACCCTTGAAGCGGTCGGCCTTGTTGGCCTGGCCCATCTGCTCATACATCGTCAGACCCGCGCCCGGGGTGTACTTCAAAGCGTCCTTCTCGGAACGGTCGAGGGTCGCGTGGTAGTCGCCGCACATGCAGCTGTCGACGAATTCGATATCGATGTTGTCGCCCACACCGGCGAGGTAGCGGTAGTGCCAGATTTCGAATGGAAAGGTCGAAGTGTTGCCGCCGCCTTCTTCCATCGGACGCTCATAGCTGCCGCCCGAGGGGTGAGAGTCGATGTTGTCCGGCTTGCCGTAGGCAATGTAGATGTGGCCGCGGTCGGTCATCCAGCCCGGCTTGCCGGCGGCGAAATGCTCGTTCGCATAGGCGATGCGGGCATAATGCTCGTCGCGGAACTCGTTTTCGGGGGACTCGGGATTGGGATTGCGGCGGCGCCAGAATTCTTCGATGAACGAATCGCGTTCTTCGTCGTTGGAAAGGCTCTTGAAGGTCTTTACTTCTTCATCGGTGATGATCCAGCGAACGTCCTGGTCCAGCCACTGCTTGTATTCGCCGCGTAATTCCTTTTTGGTAATCTCGCGACGGTTCTTTTCTTCCCGGTCGCTGAGACGCCGCTTCATCGGATCCGGCTTTTCTTCCACCGGCTGCGACTTGACGACGCCCCCATTATCTTGTGGGGTCTGGGCGTGGACAGTCAGGCTCGCGCCGGCGAACGCGAGGATCATTACGGCTGGAAAAAGGTTTCTGGGTCGCATAGTGGTAAGGGGGCCTACTCCTTGAATCTTTGACCTCCTATTCTAAAGGTTTGTCACCAACCCGCACAATATTTTGCAGGCATCCTGTCGGGTATCGGGCTGGTATCATTCGGTGCATCGCTCCGTTTCGTTTTTCGCTGGTTTCTGGCCACCCGGCCCTCCGGGAACCGATGCCCCGCGTTTGACGTATGGCCTATAACAATCAAACTTCGGGCGTCTTCCCCAGGGCCCAAGAAAGCACCATGAAAAAAATCGTCCTGATTTCCGTTGGCGTCCTTGTTTTGGCCGGAATCATCATAGGTACCATCCTCGCCAGCCGTTCCAGCGTTACCGCCGTGGTTACCGCCAAGGCCGGGCACAGCGAGTTGATTTCGACCGTCAGCGGCACAGGGCAGATCAAGCCCAAAACCTACGTCAACGTAGGCGCGACCGCTTTTGGCCGGATTACGCACCTTTACGTCAAGGAAGGCGACCACGTGAAGAAGGGCCAGCTTGTGGCCACCGTGGAAAGCGAGCAGCCCGCCAGCGCCGTACAGGCCCAACAGGCCACCATCGCCTCCTCCAAAACCGACGTGGAAAGCTACATCGCGGCGGAAAAGACGGCGGAAGCCAATGTCGCGCAGGCCAAAGCCGATCTGCAGCAGAAAAAGTTCGATATCGACCGTGCCACCGCCCTTTACCAGGAAAAACTGATCGCCAAGCAGGACTTCGACGCCAAAAAAGCGGCTTATGACGTTTCCGCAGCGACCCTGCAGCAGCGCATCGCCGCCGTGGCCCAGGCCAAAGCGCAGACCTCGTCTGCCCGTGGCCATGTGGACCAGGCGGTCGCCACCCTGCGCGGCAGCGACTACAACCTTGGCCTGACCCAGAGCATAGCCCCCTTCGACGCCCTGGTGACCAATGTCCCGGTTCGGGAAGGCGAAACCGTGGTGCTCGGCATTCAGAATGCGCAGGGATCAACCTTGATGACCCTCGCCGATATGAGCGTCATCACTGCTGAGGTCAAGGTGGACGAAACCGATATCGTCAACGTCCGGATGAACCAGCCGGTGGATGTCACCGTCGATGCCCTGCCCGGCAAAATATTCAAAGGGCACGTCACGGAAGTCGGCGACCAGGCCCTGCTCCGTACAACGGGCGTAGCCACGTCGCAGTCCACAACCGGTGCGGAAGAAGCCAAGGACTTCAAGGTGGTTGTGACTCTGGACGACGCCAGCGACGAACTGCGTCCCGGCCTGTCCTGCACGGCCAAAATCACCACGGCGCGCAAGGAAAACACCCTGATTATTCCCATCCAGGCGCTGGTGCAGCGTGAAACCGCCGCAGAAGACACACTGTTTGCCAACAAGGGCAAAGCCCCGGCCTCGGCGACGGCGAGCACCCCTCTCAACGCACATCCCAAGCTGGTGCAGGGTGTTTACGTCCTGCTGCATGACAATGGAAAACTCCGTGTGCGCTTTGTTCCTGTGTCTACAGGCTTTACTGGCGCCACAGAAATTGAAGTGCTTGGCGGCCTGAAGGATGGTGATGAGATCGTGACGGGCCGCTACAAGGTGCTTCGAACTCTCAAGAGCGGCACACTGGTGAAACGCGATACCTCGACCGGACCAAGCCCCGACGACCAGAGCTCAAGCTGATATCCGGCAGATAGGTCCGCCTATCTGCCAGATACATGCTCCCGGCAAACACCTGCGGCATCTGAAACCTGACGGCCCTCGATCATTGGGGATCGTCAGTCACCCCCGGAACTGGAGAATCCACGCAATGGCCACCACCACCGCAACCCCCGAGCAGGACCGTATTGGCGCCAACGCCGATGGCCCCCATGCGGGCGAAGTCATTGTGACGGACAACCTCTGGAAAACCTATGAGATGGGCGACCAGCAGGTACATGCGCTGCGTGGGGTCGACATTCGTATCCGCCACAACGAGTACGTGGCGATCATGGGCCCTTCCGGCTCGGGCAAGTCCACGCTGATGAACCTCATCGGCTGCCTGGATACGCCGTCGCAGGGCCGCTACTGGCTGAATGGCCACGACGTTTCGTCGCTCAACGACGACGAACTGGCCCGCATCCGCAATAAGGAAATCGGCTTTGTCTTCCAAACGTTCAACCTGCTGGCCCGCGCTACCTCGCTGCATAACGTGGAACTGCCGCTGATCTACAACGGCACCGGAGCGGCGGAGCGCACGATCCGCGCCAAGGAAGTGCTCGACCAGGTCGGCCTGGGCGCCCGCATGATGCACAAGCCGAACGAGCTTTCGGGCGGTCAGCGCCAGCGCGTGGCCATCGCCCGCGCCCTGGTCAATCACCCCAGCATCATCCTGGCTGACGAACCGACCGGAAACCTGGATTCCAAGACCTCGATTGAAATCATGGCGCTGTTTGACGATCTCCACGCCAAGGGCAATACCATCGTACTGGTCACGCACGAACCCGACATCGCGGAATACGCGCACCGCATCATCAGCATCCGCGACGGCGAGGTAGCAACGGATGGTCCCAGCAAGCGCGCTGCCCGCCCTGCTTAGAGTTCCTACGCATAGCTGCGAAGACATCATTCTTGCGATCTTCTTACGCCTCATCCTCGGGGCATGGAACGATGCAGCGCTGAAGGCGCGTTCCATACCAGCCCAGGGCGGAGCCTTGGGTAGAGTGAAGTTGAAGGATTGAGGGATGAAAGCCCGACCTATCGTGGCGCCACTATTGGTCGGGCCTTCAGCCCTCTGCCTCTACAGGCCCGTTTCATGGGGCTTCGCCCCATGCTGGTATAGGGCGCGCCGTTGGCGCTCAAAAGCATACCCGCTTCGATCCTCTCAGACCTGCAGCAGTGTTCATGCAGGGGCATCAATCCTTGCGATGTTTCGTTTCCGCCCTTCCTGTTTCCGGTCTCACTGCCACGCTTCCTTCGCGTCAGGCATGCATGCTTTAGAAGCGATCCCAAAACGGCGGAGGCTCAATGCCAAGCGCTCGAAGGTATACATATCCCTGCCCGCGATGGTGGACCTCGTTGTCGATAGCGTATTGGATCGTGCCAATCCCCGGCATCTCCCACTGATCGAAAGCCTTGTCCATCTCGCTGAAGCGGGCCGGCGGTATCGTCGGGAACTTTTCGTTCAACTGTTCGGTATGTTCGTCCCATACGCGAAGAAGTTCGCTTTTGGTTGCGGGCTTCGCGCCTTCATACTTGGCCCATTTCCCGGTAGCCACGCCTTCCACAATCGGCACCGCCATTCCGAGAAACTCGCATGCCATCTCTCCAAAAGGCCGCATGCCGCCCACGGAGAACGTGAACAGCTTGTCCTCCGGAAATGCCTGGATCGTCTTGCGTGTAAGTAGCCTGTGACCCTGCCAATGCTTGAGTAAGGCATCCGCTGTCAGCACGTTGACCGTTGTCGATTCCGTTGCCATCTTTCCCTCCATGGATAGCCCTGTTTGGGCTCAGTCTCAGACTACGAACCATTCCCGACAAAACTTGTCGTAAATTGAGAGAAGAATTGGAATCGTTATGTATGACCCCGTCATGCGCGTCTTTACCGTGCTCGAAATCCTGCAGGGCCGCGACCGTGTTGCGGGAGCGGAGCTCGCCGAGCGATTGGACGTGGATCTGCGCACGGTTCAGCGCTACATCGTTCGGCTGAAAGATCTGGGAATCCCGATCGACTCCTCACCCGGAGTGGGTGGCGCCTATCGCATGCGGCCCGGCTTCCGACTGCCTCCCCTGGTGCTGACCAATGAGGAAGCGTTCGCGCTTTCGCTGGGGCTGCGAGCTCTACGTCAGATCGGGCTGGCGGCGTTTGCGCCCGCCACGGACGGAGCGCTGGCCAAGCTGGGCCGCGTTCTTCCCGAGGCGCTGCGTGAGAGCGTGCGTACCGTGGAGGATGTCGTTGCGATCGAACCGGGACCCTGGGTGGTTCCCACCTCGGTCCAATGCCTGATCGACGCCGCTTCCGCCATACGCACCAGCCGCCGGGTTCGTTTCGCGTATCAGTCCCACCATGAGACGAACTCGCAGCGGGAGATTGAGCCCTACGCCGTCCTCCATACCGATGGCCGTTGGTACCTGATCGGTCATTGCCTCTCGCGCAATGCTCTGCGCACATTCCGGCTGGACCGCATCACGAACCTGGAGATTGGTACCGGCGTTTTCGAACGCCCGCCTGGCTTCGATGCGCGACGCTACATGGCGGAGCATATGCCCTTTGTCCAATCGGACTACCAGATTGATGTATGGATCGACATGCCGTTCGAGGAAGCCAATCGCAGTTTCGCGCCCTGGAGGATTGCCACGGAACCGCACGAGGGCGGCACCCGGCTGCGCTGTGGCCGCGACCGCCTGGAAATGTTTGCTGCCATGCTGCTCAGCACGGGTCGCCGCATCGTGGTGCACAGCCCGGTTGAGTTGAGGACGATCTTTCGGCAACTCGCTGGACAAGCGTTGGAGGCTGCCGACAGTGATGGGGGTTGATGATGGCGTTACTGTGAATCGTCTTTCGTGGTGTCATCTTTGGACGTAGTCGTTGCGCCGGTTGCTCCCTGAATGAGGCCGGCGATGCTTCCATTCAACGCTGCACCCTGGAGCGCGTAGAACGTGCCTCCGCGGCCGTTCTGGCTGCTGGCGCAATTGTCTCCCGACAATGCTCCCTGCTGGTTCTCATCGCCAAAGACTGAATATGCCGTGGAGCCGGTTGTGGTGACGCCAATCTTGGCGTGGTTGCCGCCAGGTGTTCCTGTCAGGTCAAAGGAGACCTTCTTCCAACTGCCCGTGGTTGCGATAGCGACTGGCCCTGGTTTCCCCAGCGCTTCATTCCAGCAGTCCGGCACGGCGTTGTCGGTCGTGGTGGGAATTCTTGGGCTGCCCCAGAATGTGGCTGTCCGCAGGCCCACACCCCCAAGTTGAGCCGAAATCATTTGCCACGGCGGGACATTCAGGTTTGAAGGCTTGCTGATAAACAGCACGCCTGTGGAGAGCTTTCCTTCCACTAGCTCTTCACTTTTCGACTTTTTCCCGAGACTGTTCACCAGGGACTGTACGTCCTGCGGCCCGCCGTTCTGCACAACCTGCCGGTTCTTCGGATCCGTCACAACACTGGCGTTCGCCAGGCCCTGCAGCACAAGCACCAGGTCGCTCTTGTTCAGCATGAGAGCGAAGAAGTGCTGGCTGAAAGTAATGTCGTTGTCCTTGATGCAGCCGAGGGTGTTGCCATCGGTCTTGCGCGGCACACCCTTGTTACCGGCTTCAGGCCACGACGGTGTGGAAACCTGCATGACAAAACCATTGCCATCATCATTCCAGGCCAATAGCCCCTTGGAATGGCCCCAGGTTCCCGCGCAGTTTCCGTTGTTGGTGCAGGCGGCGATCTTGGGATCGCCATAAGGCTGGTCGTTCCAGACAACGAAGTGATACTTCCCGTTGTAGACCTCGTCAAAGCTTGCACCGACAGGATCCCTGGTGGTGGTGCCGAGACAGTCGGTCACACCGTCCTGAAGCGTGGGTTGTTCGCTGCTGGCCTGAACGTATTGTTGTCCAAAATCCTTGTACTCGGCGGTGGTCTGTACCTCACCACCGAAGGGACAGGTGCGAGTTCCCCCGCCGCATTGGGGAAAGCTCTTCGCGTTGAGCTTGAAGACAAACCACCAAGCGACGGGATGACCTGCCGCAACCAAGGGGCATGGCACGCCCTTACTGCATTGGGCCACGCTCGGCGGCGCACTCGTCGCGCCGGTCGGCTTCCGCGTCTCTGAGACCGCCTGCCCCGATGATCTGGCTGGCTTGGGTGGAATTGCAGTGGAAAGTAACGCCAGTCCAAGCGGAACCGCCGGTCCGACCACGCGCACTGCAATTGCCAACGCGCTTTTTTTCTTCTTCGGTGCATTCCCTATGGGGTTCACTGCCATTCTGTCTCTCCCTGGCGTTCGTCAGCGGCCCTACTAGTTCGCAGCCGCATCGCCCGGAGGCGGTCCCTGGGGTGGTCCATCCGGTGGTCTCTGCCCCGGCTTCATCAAGCCCTCGACCCGTGAAAATTGAATCCCTTTGCTGGCAGCATAGGTACTCGAGCTGATACCCAGCAGGATCAGTACGCTTGCGGGAATATCGGGCAAGGTCAGGTTGTTGAGCATGTAGAGAAACAGACCTACGCTGACCACCAGCGAAAATAGCAACAGTTGAAATCGCGACATGCTGGCATCGCCGTTGGCTTCATCCAGCAGCGTGGAAAGATTGATCTTTCCGCGGAACATCAGGTACAGCAGCAACAGAGAGAGCAACCCCATCAATCCGAGGAAGGCAAACCCCATGGCGAGCAGCAGGTACTGCATAACGGGGTGCTGAACCATCTGTCCCAACACCGGGGCTGGTGCCGGATCTTGTGCTGCCTGTAGAGCCATCATTCCGTACATAGCGTTTCTCTCCTCAAACCTTTTTCAATCGCCAGACTCTCAGGCCCTTGGCCAACAGGTACAACGCGCAACAGAGACCATAGGCTTCCACCCAGATGCTGGAGATCGCGGGCATCATGCCGGGTACTGCGGTGTGGGCTTTCGCGAGATCCTTCATGTACGTGCCGCCAACCCCAACCACAGCCGCCAGCAGCATCAGCGACTCCGCCGGCCAGCCAGCACCGCGAGCGTGAAGCCGCTGCCCAATCTGGTAACCCAGCGCCAGGATCAGCCCCAACAAAAACACGCCAAATTCAATGAGCAGGATTCGCGCAAGCATAAACGTTAGGAGCCGGGGAACGCGCTGATGCTAGCACGCTCATCTGCTTGCGTGGCAAGGAATTCCGCCTGCGAACGTTTCTTTTCTTGTCGATTGCCAGCCTGCAATAAGCGGGAGGTGTGCGTGGACGGAACCTCCTGTTTAAACCCTCTGGTCTCTCGCGCATCTAAACTTGAAGCATGGTGCATTGCGTTCGCTGGCTCCTCGTCTGTGTTCTTCTGCTCGGCATTTGCGGGCAAAGCCGGGCTGCGGACGCCCGGTTCGACCTGGTAGGCCCACGCCTGGATGTCCGCGTCACGCGCGGCACGGATACGCTGCCCATCGCTCTGGTTCCAAATCTGCAGCCGGGTGACAAGCTGTGGCTGCATCCCGATCTGCCTCCTACGCAGTCCGTGAAGTACCTGCTGATCTGCGTGTTCCTGCGTGGCACGACCAACCCTCCACCCGACGACTGGTTCATTCGCATCAACACCTGGGACAAGAATGTTCGCGAGGAAGGCGCCTTTGTCACCGTCCCCGTTGAAGCGCAGCAGGTGGTGCTGTTCATGGCGCCTGAAACCGGCGGTGACTTCTCCACGCTGCGTTCCGCGGTGAAAGGCCGTCCCGGCATCTTTGTGCGTGCGCAACAGGACTTGGTGGAGGCCGGCTTCGAGCAGGCCCGCATCGAGAAATACATGGCCTCCATCCGCCGGGTACCTCCCTCGGACCCTGCCGATCTGCAGAAGCATTCGGACCTGCTGGCCCGCACCCTGGCGCTGAAGCCCAATGAAGAATGCTTCAAACGTCCGGTCGATACCCAGTTCACCTGCCTGACGCAGACCGGTACGCAGAGCCTGCTGGACGACGGCCACGGCCAGTCCATCGTTTCCTCGCTTTCCAACGGCCCCAACTCCGACTTCATCAATGCGGCCAGCTACACCTCGCTCGCCGGCGCGGGCCTGTACTCGGCGTACGTGGGTGCGATCGTGGACCTGGTGCGGATCATGGGCAATCTGCACACGGCGCAGTACCAGTACATCCCCGCCATCGCGTTTCCGCAGGGCCAGTCGCTGAACCTGCGACTGAATACCCCGCCTTCGTTCCACAATCCAAAGTCGGTGCTGGTGATCGGGCTTCCTTCAGTTCAGGCGGCGAAGCCTCCGCCACTGCGGCCCGCCGATGCGGCGCATGTCACCTGCCTCTTGCGGCCTTCCGTTACGCTGCCTATCGAAGGCGCGCCTCTGGTTTTCTCCACTGCGTTTGCGCACGATCTGGTCCTGCACCTCAACACACCGCCGGGCGCACCTGATCAGAGCGACATTCCCCTTTTTCCGGACGCCTTCCAGGGTGGTCTGGTGCTCCAGCGCGATTCCGGCGGCCGCAAACTGCTGCACGATCCCACACCGCTTCCCCTGACCGAGTCAGCGGCTGCAGCACCCGGTGCGACGCCAATCGCCGAGAAGAATCCGAAAGATCCGCAAGACAAGACCGCCCCCAAGCCTGAGCCCGAACCGGTCATGCTGACAGGCACAATCAAGGGGCGCTGGGGCTTCGATCCGTTCACCGGTCCCACAGTCCAGCTTCAGCAGCTTCCCGGCGAAGAGTGGCACATCGTCTCGGCGACCGGCGAAGATGCTTCGCCTGAACTGATCGCCGGCCACACCGCCGAACTTTTCCTGACCTCCACCGGAGCATCCTGCGTGCACGGCATCACGGCTCAGCCCAATGGCGCTGCGGCCAAACTGTCACTTGCCTTCAAGTCGGCGCCAAAACCGGAACAGCCGAACCTGCTTGCCGTCACGTTGCCGCTGGATCACAATGTGTCGCCGGGAGATCTCCATCTGGCCATTCAGCAGTTTGGCCAGCCCAGGGCCGACGAGCTTTCCACGCGTACTTTCTCCGAACCGGCGCATATCACTGCGATCGAGCTTCGCGCGCATGACAAGTTTCTTGATCTGAACGGAACGCAGCTGGCGCAGATCGATAAGGTCACGGTGGGCGACCTCGTCTTCCGTCCTGCTCCGGCCGCAACGGACGATGTGAAGCATGTCGACACGACTGCACGCTTCACGCTGGGCGACAACGCTCCCACGCCACCTACCAAACGCGATGACCACCTGACAGCCCAGGTCACGCTCCATGATGGCCGCACGGTCAGCGTGCCGATCGTGGTCTCCGCGCCGCGTCCCGTGATCTCCCTGCTGCGCAAGTCGACGGACCCGATTGCCGACAACCCTATCGCCATGACCAATGCCGATGATGTTCCCCTGGCCGCGCACCTCACCTTCACGCTGAAAAGTCCCTCGGCCTTCCCACGGAACGGCCGCATCGAAATCGCAACGCTTGACGGTACGCTGCGCACGGTGCTGACGCTGGCGCCTTCGGGCGGCCTGCTGCTACAGGATCCGCACACGGTTGTGGCGACACTCGATCCACTGCGCTCCTTCGGCCCTAGCGCCTTTGGGCCTATTCACCTGCGCGCGGTGTACCCACTGGCCCCGGACCGGCGGGCTTCAAACTCCGAAGCCAAAGCCGAGACCAAATCCGACAGCACGGCCGCTAACCCAACCGCCGTACCTGCGGAAGATCCAGAGTCGACCATGACGGACTGGCTGCCTCTGGCCACCTTGGTCCGTCTGCCTACACTGACGCGGCTGCAGTGCCCGACGGATGCCACGCTGCCCTGCACACTGACAGGATCCAGTCTCTTCCTGATCGATTCCCTTTCGATCGACCCGGCGTTTGCGAATCCCGTGCCTGTGCCGGATGGTTATACCGGTTCGACGCTGACGCTGCCTCATCCAGCCGCGTCCACCATCTTTCTGCATTTGCGCGACGACCCAACGGTCACGGACTCAGCCGTCCTGCCGGCAGCACTCCCCCCTGCGACAACCGCGCCGGCACATACGCGGGTTGCGCATAACTGATTTTCATTCTTTTTGTTAAATCTTCCTGACAACGCACAAGCCGGGTGCCCCATTCATCGCGGCCTCATCGTGATGAGTGGGCATCGCGCGAACGCGCGACCGCCCCTGCCCGTCTCGAAACGACTTCGCGGCCCTTTCGGCCAAGAGATGCATGTATGGTTTCTTACATAAACCAGCAGGATTTGTTGTGCGGTCGATGGGAGGGAGCAGTGGCCTGGACAAAGAACACGCAGGGTGCCCCGTCTTCACGCTTCGCTCCATCCCAAGGGAAAGAAAAAGCCCCGGCAATCGCCGGGGCTCTCGATTTGGTATGAGAGAAGCTACTCTGCGAGTTCCCCAGGCAGTTCGCCGCGCTGCACACGGCTATGCTTCTGGCCATAAGCGAAGTAGACAACCAGGCCAATCACGAGCCAGACAACAAGCCGTACCCAGTTCGCAACACCCAGTTTCATCATCATGTAGCCGTTGAAGAGTACGCCGAGAATCGGAACCAGCGGAAACGACGGCGACGCCATCGGCGTACGGAACGGACGCTCGCGGCTGGGATCTTTGACACGCAACACCACAATCGCCACGCATACGATGATGAACGCCAGCAGCGTGCCGATATTGACCATCTTGCCGATGTCGTCAATCGGCGTCAGCGCGCCAACAACACCGGCCAGCGTTCCAACCAGGTACGTATTGCGGAACGGTGTGCGGAAGCGGGGATGAACTTCGGCGAAGAACTTCTTCGGAAGCAATCCATCGTTCGCCATCGCATACAGCACGCGGGTCTGGCCCAGCAACATCACCAGCATGACACTGGTGAGTCCAGCCAGAGCGCCGACCACGATGATGTTGCCCGCCCATGTGAGATTGCGGTCAAGGAACGCGCGCGCGATGGGAGCTTCGATGTTCACCGACTGCCATGGCACCATGCCGGTGAGCACAGCCGAAACACCGATGTACAGCAGCGTGCACACAAGCAGCGAAGCGATAATGCCGATCGGCAAATCGCGCTGCGGGTTCTTGGCTTCCTGCGCAGTTGTTGAAACCGCATCGAACCCGATATACGCAAAGAAGATGTACGCCGCACCGGCCCCGATACCGGCCATGCCAAAGGGCGCGAACGAATGCCAGCTATGCAGTCCCCAGTTCGCGGGATGGATGAACTTGGCGCCCAGGCCGAGTACGAACAGCACCACGGCAACCTTGATGACGACGATGACTGAGTTGAACTTCGCCGACTCCTGGATGCCAATCGCCAGGATGCTGGTGATGATCAGCGCGATCAACAGTGCGGGCAGGTTCAAGCCAATCTCGTGTCCAAACAAGACCGGCGCTCCCAGAACCAGATGCTGCGCCGCGATCATGGCGCCTGTCGGCGCTGCCTGAATCGCCTCCAGCTTGGTGAGGTATTCGGGGGTGCCTGGAATGAACGAACTGTAGTCGTGCGCCATGACCTGGCGCGCGACGATCTCCATAGCCTTCTTCAACCCGGTCCAGTGGTCATAGCCGAGCCACAGTGGGAACTTGATGTTGAACATATTCATCAGCTCGATGAAGTTGTTCGACCAGCCCGAGCTCACGGTGCTGGCGCCCATGGCGTATTCCAATGTCAGATCCCAGCCGATGATCCATGCGACCAATTCACCAAGCGTGGCGTACGCGTAGGTGTAGGCGGAACCGGCCAGCGGAATCATGGCGGCAAACTCGGCGTAGCACAAACCTGCAAATGCGCATCCCAGGCCGCTGAGCACAAACGACAGCATCAACCCTGGACCTGCATAATGTGCGCCCAAACCAGCCAGCACAAAGATACCGGCGCCGATGACGGCTCCGATGCCCAGGGCGGTTAGCTGGAACGGTCCCAGTGTTCGTTTCAGGGTGCCTGCGCCTTCGGCATGTGCCTCGGCAAGCAGCACCTGCATGGATTTCTTCGCAAAGAGGTTCGCCATCCGGTCCCGTCTCTCCTTCAAACTAAATCGTTATTGCCCGTGTGCTTCTCGTCCACAGCAGGTGCACGGGCAATCCAAACAGGACGAGGATCAACCCGGGCCAAGTGTACTGGGGCATGTATCGCAACAGTACATCACAAATCGGCAATGCCATCACACTCGTTTCGCTCCCACTGAGTGGTACGGCTCCGCGAAAAGAACTTTCCAGCGCGAGCGCTCGCATCCCAAGTTCGACCCAGTCGCGTTCCGCGATACCTGCAGAAACATCCACAAGTGTTTTTGGGACAGGGACAAAAGGCCCCGGCAATCGCCGGAGCCCTGTCGTGAACAGCAACAGCTTTAAGCAAATCTCCTGATGCTGTGGTTCCAATAGGCGATGGAGAAGGCCGTTTTCCTTGGGAGAAAACGACTTGAACTCTTTTGCCTCCAGCTATACCTCAGGAGATTCGCTCTAGTGCGGCGCTTCGGGCGGTAAGCCACGTTGCACACGGCTGTGCTTGTACCCGTAGAGGAAGTAGATCACCAGACCAACCGCCAGCCAGACGAACAGCCGCACCCACGTTTCCCAAGGCAAGCCGATCATCAGAAGAAGCGAAATGATGATGCCCAGGATTCCTGTGAAGGGCATGAGGGGAGCGCGGAACGGTCTCGCCAGTTCCGGGTTGCGGCGACGGAGCACCAATACGCCGGCACACACAATGATGAACGCCAGCAGTGTTCCGATGCTGGTCATTTCACCGAGCTTTGCCAGGGGAATCACGGAAGCGAACACCGCGACCACAATGCCCACCGTCAACGAAGATATCCACGGCGTGCGGAATTTCGGATGCACTGTCGAAAAGAACTCCGGCAGCAGACCATCCTTCGACATGGAGAAGAACACACGGCTCTGGCCTAGAAGCATGACGACCATCGTGCTCGATAGCCCTCCAAGCGCACCGATCTTGACCAGCAGACTTCCCCACTTCACGCCCGTGGCATCGATGCCTACGGCAAGCGCGTCCGGCACGTTCAGGTACTTGTAGTTGATAAGCGCCGTCAGCACGAGGGCGACAAGAATGTAGAGCACCGTGCAGATGACCAGTGAGCCGAGGATGCCCATGGGCATGTCTTTCTTCGGGTTCTTGGCTTCCTGCGCTGCGGTCGAAACCGCGTCAAAGCCGATGTAGGCGAAGAAGATGACGCCCGCCGCTCGCAGGACGCCGGACCAGCCGAACGAACCGAAGGTCCCCGTATTGGGCGGGAGGAACGGATGCCAGTTCACACGCGGCATTTCCGGATGATGGAACAACATATTGCCGCCCACAATCAGAAAGACCACCAGGACGATCAGCTTGATCGCCACGATCACGCTGTTGAAGTTGGCGGACTCCTTGATGCCGATGATCAGGATTGTGGTCACCAGCATGATCCCGATGAACGCAACCAGGTTGAAGATGCCATGGCGTTGCGGCAACGTGTTGGGGTTAATTCCAAGCTCAGCGAGCTTGCCGCTGATGCGTCCGAGAAACTCCCAATTGCCGTTGTACAGAACGAAGACTGACCCTGGCGTTCCGGCCAGTTCGGGCGGAAGCCTTAGTCCGAAGTCCTGGCCAAGGCTCAGGACGTATCCACTCCATCCGGAACAAACGGTCGCTGCGCCAAAGGCATATTCAAGAACAAGATCCCAACCTATGATCCATGCGAAGATTTCACCCAGCGTGGCGTAACCGTAGGTGTATGCGGAACCGGCGACGGGAATCATGGCGGAGAACTCCGCGTAGCAAAGCCCGGCAAACACGCAGCCAACCGCGGCGAGGATAAAGGCGTACACCACACCAGGACCGGCGTAATTGGCGGCCGCCGTTCCCGTCAGGACGAAGATGCCGGTCCCGATGATGGCCCCGATACCCAGGGCAATCAGGCTCCACGAACCCAGCGAACGCTTGAGCGAGTGTTCGCCTGTTTCCGACGCTTCCCGCATGATCATGGCGAGAGGCTTAGTGATGAGTAGTTTGGACATCCGTTGGGGTTCTCCTGGTTACATTTTGCATAAGACTTCTGCGGGTTATGAATCCGCGATGGGCTGGTTCTGCGTACCGCGTCGTTTCCAAATGAGATAGACCGGCAATCCCAGCAGGACAAGGATCAGCCCGGGCCAGGTGTATTGGGGCTTGTATCGCAAAAGTACAACACAAATCCAGAATGCCATCACGATATACAGGGCGGGCAGCACCGGATAGCCGAACGCACGGTATGGTCTCGGAGCGTCGGGCCTGGTGCGCCGCAGGACAAAAAGGCCCACAATCGTCAAAATGTAGAAGACCAGCACGGCGAAAATGACGTAGTCCAGCAGGTTGCCGTAGCTTCCACTCAGGCACAGCAGGCAGGTCCACAACCATTGCACCCACAGCGAGTTCACCGGGGTCCCGGTCTTTTTATCAAGCTTGCCAATGCTCTTGAAGAACAGTCCGTCGCAGCTCATGGCGTAGTACACGCGAGCCCCGGCCAGCAGCATGCCGTTCACGCAGCCAAAGGTCGAAATCAGGATGGCGCCGGCCATCAGCTTCGCGCCGATCGCTCCAAAGGCGGTTTCCATCACCGCCGTTGCGACGCGGTCCTGCTGCGCAAACATGATGCCGCGGCCCACGTTGGTAATTGAACCGTCGGAACCGCCCAGCGGGAGCACAGCCAGATAGACAAAGTTGCAGGCAATGTAGAGCAGCAGCACCACGCCCGTGCCCAGCGCCAGGCTGAGCGGGAGGTTGCGTTTGGGATTGCGGATCTCCCCGGCAGTAAAGGTGACGTTGTTCCAGGCATCGCTGGAAAACAAGGAACCTACCTGCACCACGGCGATTACGGTCACCGCGCCGACCAGCGCATAGCCCGGGTTCCCGCCGAAGACGTCTGTAATGCCGATCAGGTGGAGCTGATGCAGCGAAGCTCCATACCAGAACTTGTGCCAGCCCGAGCCGAAGTTCGCCGCTATCGCAACCGCATTCTTCGCAACCAGACCCACCACAACCACGCCCAGCAAGGCCAGCACCTTGGCGCTGGTGAACACGTTCTGCACCGCCGCACCCAGCTTGACGCCGCGGGTATTCGCGAAGGTCAGCAGCGTAATGATCGCGATGGCGGCGAGGTTCGCCGTGCTCAGGCCGACGTTGCCCGAACCCACGTGCCACAGCCAATGCGTCTGGCTGACGCTGGGGAAAAAGACACCCAGAAACTTGCCAAAGGCCACGCCCACCGCGGCGATGGTTCCAGTCTGAATGACCAGGAACAGCGTCCAGCCGTACAGGAACCCCCAGATCGGCCCCAGCGATTCACGCAGATAGACATATTGCCCGCCGGCTTTGGGCATCATCGCGGCCAGCTCGCCATAGCTCAGGGCGCCGATGATGGTCATCACCGCCGTCACCAGCCAGGCGGCGATGAGAAGCGCAGGCGATTGCAGGGTGCGGCTCATGTCCGCGGAAACAATGAAGATTCCCGACCCGATCATGGAGCCCATGACGAGGGCGGTTGCGGAAAACAACCCCATGCCCTGCACAAAGTGTGGGGTACTCCCCGTAGCGCCGCCTGAAACTTCTTCGGGAGCGGCTGCCTTCAAACTTTTATCCTGAACCAACGGCGGAGGACCTGCTTCTCCCGAGGCTTGGTGAGCGCCTCGGGAACTCTGTGTTCATGTTTCCCAAAACCCTATCGTAAAAGAGCGAGAAAGTCTCCCGCCACATCCCGCACCGGGCGTCCCGGCACAAAAAGCCCGCCAATCACCGCAACGGAATCGGCACCGGCATCGAGCACGGCACGCGCATTCGCCAGTGTGATTCCACCGATGGCTACCAGTGGTTTGACGGTGAGAACACGAGCCCGTTGTACACCTTCCAGCCCAACGACCGGTTCGGGGTTGGCTTTGGTCGCCGTGACGAACACCGGCCCAATGGCGACATAGTCGGCCGCGCTCATTGCGGCCTCGGCGACCTGTTCGGGCCCATGGGTGGAAACCCCTACTATCAACTCACTGCTACGCTGGTTGCCTTCCACGATCCGGGTGGCCCATCCTTTCGCGTTCTTTGCGAAAGGGTGGGGTGCCTCTTGTTGCTGACGATGAGGATCCAGTTGAGCCAACACGCGCCGCACGTCTTCGACAGACATATCCCCCTGTCCTACGTGAACTCCCCAGCCCAGTTCCGCCGCCAGTTCCACGCGGTCATTGAGGATCAGGATCGTGTCCGTTCCCGCGAACACCTCATCGAGTTCTCTTGCGGATCGCAGAACATCCTCGTCGGAGGAGTTCTTGTCTCGGTATTGCAAGAGCTTGATTCCGGCTCCGCGCAGACCTTCGGCGAAGACCCGCAACGAGACGTCGCGCGCGGTGAGAGTTTCTCGATCAGCAATGGCATACAAGCGAGACAGCATGGATGGGTTAAGGCTATCGCAAGGAGTGGTCTCGGCGTGCGTGCGGTCGTCGATTGCCGGTCGTTGTTCTTGTTCTTGCCTTTTTGTTTGTCATCCCCGCAGGGGATCTGCTGTTTGCCTATTGCGGTCACGACTCTTTGATTCCGCCCGACAAAAGGCGTAGAGGCAAGCTTTAGCTTGCCGTCACAGAGGCGTAAAAGAAAAGAGGCTTTAGCCTCGGGTTCTTTGCCGAAAAGGTTGATGGAGCAAGAGAGTCCCGCCCTGAAGGGCTGTCCTGTGGTGCATCTCATCCGTGAGCTAAAGCTCACGTCTACGCCTCAAAGGCCACAAGCCCCGCAGGCTGGTGGTTGTCGACTCCGACATTGGCGGGGGCAGAAGCAGATCTCTCCGCTACGCATCACGATGAAGCCGTGATGCTCCGGTCGAGATGACAGGGTTGTGGTGGAAAGGCCGGTACAGCAGATCCCCTGCGGGGATGACAAACAAGAAAAGCAAGGACAACGACAACCGCAACCACAACGACAACCGCAACAACAACGCGGGGCTCGCCGAAACAAGCTCCGCAAGAGTCACTGGTGTCCTTCTTTTACTTCGATTCCCTCTCGCGTTCCAGGAACCGCTCCATGAACTTCGTGTCGAAGTCGCCCGCGCGGAACTGTGGGTCGGCGAAGATACGCTGATGCAGGGGGATCGTCGTAAAGATTCCCTGCACCACAAACTGGCTCAACGCCCGCTGCATCTTGTTCATGGCCTCTTCTCTGTCCTTGCCATGACAGATCAGCTTGGCAATCAGCGAGTCGTAATACTGCGGTACAACGCCTTCCTGGTATTGCGCCGTATCCACACGCACACCGTTGCCGCCGGGCACGTTGTAGGCCGTAATCCTGCCGGGGCTGGGTGTGAACTTTTCAGGATGCTCCGCGTTAATGCGGCATTCGATCGCGTGGCCATTGATCCTGGGCACTTCCGGAACGATGTTCGAAAGCTTCTCACCCGAAGCGATGCGCAACTGCGCCTTCACCAGGTCGACACCGGTCACCATCTCGGTGACGCAATGTTCCACCTGGATGCGGGTATTCATTTCGATGAAGTAGATCTGGCCGTCTTCATCCATCAGGAACTCGATGGTGCCCGCGTTCCAATAGCCGATGTCTTTGAGCGACCGCTGGATGACCCTGGCCATGTCGTCGCGCTGCTTCTGCGTGATCTGCAGGCTTGGAGCCTCTTCGATCAGCTTCTGATGCCTGCGCTGGATGGAGCACTCGCGCTCGCCCAGCGACATCACGTTGCCGTGCTCATCGGCCAGCACCTGGAACTCAATGTGGCGCGGACGCTCAATGAATTTCTCCATGTACAGGTCGCCGTTGCCAAAAGCATTCATGGCCTCGGTCGAAGCCTGAGCATACAACCCAGGAAGCTCTTCCTTCGTGCGGCAGATACGCATGCCGCGCCCGCCGCCCCCGGCCACCGCTTTCAGGATCACGGGATAGCCGACGTTCGACGCCCACTCCAGGGCGGCATCTTCGCTTTCGATCACGCCGTCGGAGCCGGGCAGGATGGGAACCTTGGCGGCCTTCATGGTCTGGCGCGCGGTGGACTTTTCGCCCATCATGCGCGTGACTTCCGGCGGAGGCCCGATGAACTTGATGTTCGAAGCCCGGCAGACCTCGGCGAAGTTTGCGTTTTCGCTCAACAGGCCATACCCAGGATGGATGGCATCCGCGCCCGCGATCTCCGCGGCGGAGATCACCGCCGGCACATTCAGGTAGCTATCCGCTGAGCGCGGCGGGCCGATACAGATGGCCTCGTCCGCGAACGTTACATGGAGGCTGTTGCGGTCAGCCTCCGAATACACCGCCACCGTGCGAATTCCCATTTCCTTGCACGCGCTGATCACGCGCAGTGCGATTTCGCCGCGATTGGCAATCAATACCTTACGAAACATTGAGCGCCCTTGCTTTTGCTTGTGTTGTTGCCGTGGTTTTGCTGTTGCGCTTGTTGTTCAGGTTGTCATTCCCTGAGGGGAATCTGCTTCTCCGGCCGGTTAACAACACCTGTCTTTATTTCCTGATGGCGTAGAGCGGTTGGCCGTACTCCACCGGCTGGCCGGTGGCCGGGAAGATCTTCAGGATCTCGCCCGCCGTATCGCTTTCGATTTCGTTCATCAGCTTCATCGCTTCCACAATGCAAAGCACCTGGCCGTTTCGGACGGTGTCCCCTACCTTCACAAATGCCTCGGCGTCGGGCGAGGGAGCTTCGTAAAACGTGCCGACGATAGGCGACTTCACAATGTGCGCGCCGGCCAGCGGATCGGCTTCCGCCGCGGGAGCCGGTGCAGCCTCCGCCGGAGCCGCTGCGGGAACCAGAGCCGGTCCGGCCACAGGCACCGCGCCCACCCCTCCACCATTCGCAATCAGCCGCGCAAGGTGGGCGACATCGACGCTGGCGGCGCTGGGAATCGTATCCCCGGTTGCGCCCGCGAACTTCAGCCGCACCTTCAGGTCCTCGCGCTCCATATCGAATTCGGCTACTTCGTTCGCCTTCAGAAATTCGATCAGCTCACGCAGTTCCTTCAAATCTTTCTCATCCATCCGTCCCAACTCCTCAAGTCCCTGGCGTTCTGTTGTTACCGCCCTGAAGCTTTGTCGTTTCTGTCTTGGGCTTCTTAATCCATTCCAGCTTGAAGCCTTTTTAGTTTTACAACTCTATCCAGCCTTTGGGGCTCGCCGCCGTTAACACCTCGGAGTCGCGGGCGCCCACCAGCACCATGTCTTCGATTCGAACTCCAAACTGCTCCGGCAGATAAACACCCGGTTCCACGGTCACGACCATACCCGGTTCAAGCTTCTGTACCTGCTTGGATGCGACCCGGGGCCCTTCATGAATCTCCAACCCCACTCCATGGCCGGTGGAATGGGAAAAATACTTGTCCAACTCGTCCCGGCGGAGCACCGACCGGGCTGCCTCATCCACATCGCCGCAGGCCACCCCGGCCGCCACGGCAGCCACGGCGGCCTCCTGCGCTTCCAGCACCGAATGATACACGTCCAGCTCCTGGCGGCTGGGCTTTCCCATATGAACGGTGCGGGTCATATCGGAGCAGTAACCGTCCAGCACCACACCAAAATCCAGGGTGACAAAGCCCCGTTTCGGCAGCTTCGCGCGCGAAGCGAGGCCATGGGGCAGCGCCGAACGCTTGCCGCCGGCCACGATGGTTTCAAAGCTCATGGCCTCAGCACCCGCCATGCGAGCCTGGAACTCGAGCTGGGCCGCGAGCTCGGCTTCGGTGATGGCAGGGGTCATGTGTCCCAGGATGAATTCAAACAGCGCGCAACCCAGCGCGGCGGCTTTCCGCATGCGGGCTATTTCGTCAGCATCCTTCACTTCCCTGAGGAGTGGAATCAGGCCTTCAGCGGGAGAGAAAAATTTGCGGCGCAGCGATCCGGGAACAGCCTTGCGCAGGCGTTCGAACTCGGTCACGGTGGTGTGGGAGGGGTCGAAGGCGCACTTGGTAACGCCCTGCCCGGCCAGCCATTCGATGGCAAGCATGGGCGCGGGTTTCGCGCCGATGACGACACGCATGCCCTCCGCTTCGGCCCTGGCCTGGGTGGTGTAGCGGCCATCCGTGAACAGGACGGCCCGGCGTCCGGCCAGGGCCACCACGCCGTTCGACCCGGTAAACCCGCTGAGGTAGCGGACATCCGGCAGATGGGTCACCAGGAGCGCTTCCGCGCCCGCTTTGACCGCCGCCCGCATTGCCTTCCTGCGCCGTTCCGTTTCGCCCATAACCTCCACGATTTTACGCACTTCCCCGCTCCCGCGCACTTCGGCGCCCTGCCTGCGTCCTGACCCGGCACCAGGAGGGCACCGTTATGATGAAGTGTGTTCGAGTCCTCGCAACCTGACCCGCGCGCCGGCCGCCGGCGCATCACGCGGCGGAATTTTCTGATTGCGGGTGGAGCCGCCGGACTTGGTATCGCAGCCTACGCCGGAACGCACGCGCGGCATGAGCTGGAAGTCGTTCAGGTGCCGCTCGCCATCCGCAACCTGCCGGACGCGTTCGTCGGGTTTTGTATCGTGCAGCTCAGCGACCTCCACCTGCACGAGTTCACTGAGCCCTGGTTTGCCGAACTGGTCGTAGAGCGTGTGAACAGCCTGCAGCCGGACCTTGTGCTCTTCACCGGCGACCTGATCAGCGATGGGCCGCACGAATGGCCCTTCTCGTGGAAGGCAGCGGGAGAGGCAGCCGAAATCCTCAGCCGGCTGCGCGCGCCGCAACGCTTTGCCATCCCCGGAAACCACGACGACGTGGTTGGCGTGCGGCATATCGTGGAGCCGCTCGAAGCACATGGAACACCGGTGCTGCTGGACCGGCATGTCCCGATCGAGCGCGGCGGCGACCGCTTCTGGTTGTGCGGCACGCAGGATGCGCTCTACAACCGCCCGGACTTCAGTAAAACCATCCCCGTGGATCCCAAAGAGCCCGTCTTCCTGATGATTCACGAGCCGGACATAGCGCATCTGCTGGCGCCTCACCGTTACGGCAAGCTGATCGACGTCATGTTCTCCGGTCACAGTCACGGAGGCCAGGTGCGTCTGCCATGGATTGGCCCCCTTCAATTGCCGGAGTTGGGCCGCATGTATGTCCAGGGGCTTTACCAGGTCGGCTCGATGCAGCTCTATGTCAACCGCGGGATTGGAACGACAGGCCTGCCCTTCCGCTTGAACTGCAAACCGGAAATTACGGAATTTACGCTGGCGCGGGCATAAGCGAAGTAACTTGGCAGCCGCGACGCTCCTTGTGCGTTTGAACCGCAAACTTGAGGCTAATCACCGACTCCGCCATTCCCAACAGCAGCCACACCAGGGAATCGCCAGCCAATCAGGAATCAGTGCTGCTCTGGAGGGTTGGATCAGCGGGCACGGCCTGCCGGTTTCTTCTTCGCGGGGTCGATCTCCTGCGGCGCGGCCTTGACACCGCTCTTTTCGTCCATCCAGGCGTCCAGCAGGCTCTTGCGGAAACGCCAGCGGTTGCCGAGCTTGAATGCCGGGATGAAGCCCTCGGACGCGTAGCGATAGAGCGTGTCGCCGCTGATGCCGAGGTAGTCGGCCGCCTGACGAATGTCCATCACTTCCCGAAACACTGTCTGCGTCTGTGCCCCACCCGTCATCGTTGTTCTCCTAAGAAAGCCGGTAAAACCCGCAAGAAACGGTATGCAATCCCTTGTACCCCGTTTTCCACAGAGAGAGCAAGAGGAATCGGCGCTCCGGCCGAAAGTTACGGCTTGCGAGGGGTGAGTCTTAACTTCGGAGTCAATGGCGGCGGAGTCATGATGCCGGAGGGTGAGGGGATGCCTGCTGGTTCGCCAAGCGGCCGAATGCGGCTTTCTGAGGGTGAGTGGCCGCGACGCATCCCGTAATACGGGTCCTTCGCCCTTCGGCGTTGCTCATGGTCAGGATGACCCAGGTAAAGATTGTGGCGGAAAGGCCGGGAAAACAGGTCTCTCCGTTCGCTTCGCTTCGGTCGAGATGACAGATTTATAGGGGCCCAAAGAAACAGCAGATCCCCTACGGGGATGACAGAAAGAAAAGCAACGGCGGAAGGCGTGATCGATGCACATAGGGCTCGGCCTAGGACCTACAATCTGGGACCTAGCACCTAAAAATCGACATGGGTCCGCACGGAGAAAACAGCTACCGGGCCGCGGTCGCGGTTGTAGCCGGGGTCGGCCACCAGTTGCACGTCGAGCGAGCTGAACAGGCCTCGCCAGTTGTGGGTGGTGTAGTACGCCTCCAGGATGTTCTCGCGGCCGTAGTTCAGTTTGCCGTCGCCCAGCAGGAACCCCAGGCCGCCGTGGTTGAGGTAGTTCTGGTGGTCGCGCTTGATGGCGTTGGTCACGGCCACCAAGCCCAGCTTGTCCTGCGGCCGGGACCAGCGATTCCCTGCCAGATCGGCGCCGAGCTCAAAGGTTTGGTCGACCTCGGTGTAGCAGAAGCTTTCATGCTGACCTTCATTCCAGCCGAAGCGTCCGAAGACTCGCAGGTCGGACGTCAGTTCCTGCTCGAAGTTCAGGCCGACACCGTACTTGGTGGTGGTCGCAAAGGGATGCGCGGTGATGTCCGGTGCGGTCCCCGGGCGGGCCGCGTTTACGGCGGTGCGGTAGACGCCCATGTTGCCGTGGTTGGAGTAGTTGAGCAGACGAACGGTTCCCTTGCGCTCCTTGGCAACGAAGCGCGCGAACGGCGTCCTGCGGATTTCGACTTCGTAGTTATCGCCGCGCGCGCGGCGGAGGTTCCAGTCGAGGTCGATCCCGTTGGCGACGGTTGGCATCAGCGCCATGGCGTAGCGCGCCGACCAGAGCTTGTCGTCATACTCAGCTACGAAGGCGTAGGTGTAGCCTCGGGTGTCAGCGGCGTAGTCCCAGGCGCCATTGTTGTCCACCGTCCAGTTCAGGAACTGCAGGTGCGAGTCCGACCCTGGCCCACTGAGGTCCACGATGTCCGGCAGACTCATGCGCCCGGCACGCAGATCCAGCCGGCGTTCCGGAGCCTTGGTGGCCAGTGAGAACTGGGTGCGTTGGGTGTCGACCAGCTTGTCCGTGAAGCCGATGGTCTGGTGAAGCTGCACGCGAGCCACATACGGCACGGAGCCCAGCTGTGGGTTGCGCACGACGTCAAGGTTGGTGAAGCCGGCGAGGCCCAGGGCTTCCGAAATGCCGCGCCCGCCGGAGGACTCCAGGTCGAAGATCGCGTCGGTCTGGTAGCGAGGGTTGCGCGCAAGCTGGAAGCCGCTGAACAGCGTGCCCACCATGGACACCTTGTACTCGCCGCGGGCAAGCATGCTGTTGGTTCCGTCGTAGGGCGAATGGAAGCCGGGATGCGCCTGAAAGATGATGTTGGCCTGGCCTGACAGGAGATACCGGGCGGAGTCAGGGTGGGAAAACATCGTCACCGGTTGAGGCTGCTGCACGCTTTGTGTGGGCTCCGCGGAGCCTGGCTGTGGCGCGCTGGCCTGGGCGCCCTGCGCCCGGGGTAAGGGCGCAAGCGCACAGAGCACCGCCAAAGAGATCGAACAAAGCTTCCAAGTTGCCATGGCTACCCAAAATCATGTTAACCGAAGTTAACTATTTTAGGCAAACCTTGATTATCTTCCCGCACGGCTACTTGCTGCGGGCGCCAACGATGACCAGTCCGATGCCGCCAATCAACGCGATGCCGCTCAGGATGGGTGGTATCGGAACGGTTTCTTTCTTTTCATGCGAGACCTGCAGAGGTCCCAGGTCGACGTCTTTTTTCTCGTGGTGGAAGCTGAATCCGCCGACGGCAAAGCCGACGATGCCGATCAGAATCAGGATGATGCCGATGATGGTTGCTGGTTTCATGATGCGGGGCCTCACTCGGAAAGAAATATTGCAGCTTTCCGTTGGATGCAGGTTTTCCGGCGAGGTGAGGCGGCTTGACGGCAAGGCTCCTCTGCCCTTAGATTGGGGCTAACACGGGAAAGGAGGTTGGTCCAAATCTATGAAATTTGACAGTACCTGTTGCACCACAATTCGTGAGGTGACTGAGGCTTAGAGCATCCGTGCTCTAGACCTGGCGGTCTTTTTCCAAAGAAAGACAATCTTCGCCGAGGCCCATCCGAGAACGGATGCCTCAGGTCAATCTCAACAGATCACCGCATAACGGCTCGCCCTTCGGGGCGGGCCGTTTGTGTTTGTGGGTTGCGGGTGGCTAGAGAACAGAGATTAGAGATTAGAGAACAGCAATGCACGTTCTGCGCATCTCTTGTTGTCATTCCCGAAGGGAATCTGCTTCCCCGGCCTTTCCACGACAACACTGTCATCTCGACCGGAGCGAAGCGAAGTGGAGAGATCTGCTTTTGCTCCCACCCATGCGTCCGGCAGGGGCAACAGCAGATCTTTCCGCTTCGGCGCTAAAGCGCCTTCGGTCGAGATGACAGGTTCGTGGTGGTGCAGAGAAGAAGCAGATCCCCTACGGGGATGACAACAAGAAAAGCAACGACAGAGGGCACAGCCGAGACATTTCACTCACGCCGTAAAATGACCCCATGGATGAATTGGTGATTGCCGGGCGGAGCTTCCGCTCGCGTTTGATTGTCGGGACAGGCAAGTACAAAGACGGCCCTGAGACCGCGGCCGCTATTGAAGCTTCCGGCGCGGAGATGGTCACCGTCGCCGTGCGCCGCGTGAACCTGGATCGCTCCCGCGAGTCGCTGTTGGACCATATCGATCCAAAGAAGTACTTTCTGCTGCCGAATACCGCTGGCTGCTACACCGCGGAAGAGGCCATCCGCGCAGCCCGCCTGGCCCGCGAGGTCGGGCTTTCCGACTGGGTGAAGATTGAAGTCATTGGCGACCAGGCGACCCTGTACCCGGATGTGCAGGCAACGGTTGAAGCGACCCGCGTGCTGGTCAACGAGGGCTTTACGGTTCTTCCCTACACCACAGACGACATTGTGTTTGCCAAACGCCTGATCGACGTGGGCGCAGCCGCTGTAATGCCCCTGGGCGCGCCTATCGGCACGGGCCTGGGCATCGCCAACAGCTACACGCTGCGCATGATGCGCGAGCTGATTACCGAGGTTCCTCTGGTCGTTGACGCCGGTCTGGGCACCGCGAGCGATGCTGCTTTGGCGATGGAAATGGGCTTTGAGGCAGTGCTGCTCAACACCGCGATGGCAGGTGCAAAAGATCCCGTGCTTATGTCTTCCGCGATGCGCAAAGGTGTGGAAGCGGGACGTGAGGCTTTCCTGGCCGGACGCATGCCGAAGAAGCTGTATGCGACTGCCAGTTCCCCACTGGACGGGATTTCGAAGAGCAGTTAACAGAGAGAAGAGCAGAGAACAGTTAACAGCGAACAGTCGTTACCGCTGGCCTGCGGTGACTTCGGTTCAGCGCCAACGGCGCGGCATATACCAGCATAGGGTGTAACCCTATGTAATAGCGGATGCAAGAACAGAAGGGCTGAAAGCCTGATATATGCCTTCTCTTCGGATCACTCAGAATCTCAACCAGCGCCCGCTTAGACTCGTCGACTGGCTGCCCGAAGGCGATGTCGAGTAAGCCAAAATCGAACACGGATCCTCGGGCATTCTTGCTCGACTATATGTCGGGCCTTCAGCCCTTTTTCTCCAACCGCGAACAGCATGGGGTTGCACCCCATGCTGGTATATGCCGCGCCGTTGGCGCTCAGATTGCTCTCGACTCAATCCCTAAGCACCAGAATTTAATCCAGCGTATACATCGCCAGACCGCTCAGCAGTTTGGGATAGAAGTCCGTCGACTTCTGCGGCATGACTTCGAGATTCAGCGAAATGTCCTTCATCTGGTCCAGCGTCACCGGCTTGATCAGGAAGGCGATGTCGGCGTTGCCGCAGCCAAGCTGCTGTAGCGCTTCAGAAGCTTCGCGCAGGTAACGCACGTGGGAACCCGCACGCACCGTCTCTTCATTCAGGCCAAGCAGCTTTTCCAGAATCACCTTGTGCAGTTGCACCACGTCAAGCTGCTGCTGGCGGGGTGAAAGCCCGGCCAGCAAGGGGGCAATCGCTTCCGGCTTGGGCGTCAGCAGAAAATCTCCATCACGCGTGGCGGCCACAAAGGCCACACCCTGCGCTTCGTCGAGCCGCTTCAGCAATCCAGCAGGCCCTGGGAAATGGCCATCGGTAGTGTTGGGAATCTCTTCCACGGTAAAGAACTGTTCCGCCTTGGCGGCGAAGACGCGCCCGTTGAAAACCGGGAGGCCGAAGACCACGCGATGCGTAGGCAGGATGGTGATGCCCGGGGCTTCCATGTTGACGAAGGTCATCATCATGGCCTGTTCCGGAAACGCAGGATGAGGCAGACCATTGTCGTCGGTGGTGGGGTCCGCCTTCTCGTCGACGCCCAGTTCCGCAGCGCGCTCATGCATGTAGGTCGTCGAGGTTTCATAACGGTGATGGCCGTCCGCAATGATCAGCTTCTTGTCGGCCATGGAGTCGATCACTTCCGTGATCAGCACCGGATCGGCCAGCTTCCAGACGCGGTGCAGAACGCCATACTCGTCGGTGATCTCGAGGTCCGCCAGACGAGGCTTGCCATCGGCCGTGTCGAAGATCAGATGTTCCGCCGTGAAGGTAGGGTCGGAGTACAGCATGTAGATTTGCTCGCAATACGCGCGAGTGGCCTTGAAGAGGCTCAAGCGGTCGGACTTGTGCTTTGGGAACGTCTGCTCGTGGCGATACACGATGTGCTCGGCGTAGTCATGGAGCTGGCCAAGCGCGATAAAACCGCGCCGTTCGCGGGTTTCCTCCGTGCCGGGCACCTGGTACGTCTGTGAATAGCCGTAGAGCGCCGGTTCCGGCTCTTCGCGCAAAATGCCTTCGCTGCGAAAGTTCTTCAGCGTTTCCGCGGCCCGGGTATAGACGTTGTTGGCCTCGTTGTCGCGAGGCTCCTTGCGGCCCAGAATCACCCGAATCAGGTTGTAGGGGCTGACCTCGTAGTAACGCTCCTGCATGGCCGGAGAAATTTTGTCGTAGGGCTGGGTCACGACGTCAGTCATGTTGACGCGGGTTGGATCGTAGCGAAGAGCGCGAAACGGGTACAAACGTGCCATTCCTTCATTGTAGGAGCAAGGACGGCAAGTGGGCGAGCACCTGACCCTGCCGCAGTACTTCCCTCTTGCCAATTGTCCTGGGAGCGCTTACTGGGAGCGCTTTCTTGTTGAGTCTACGAATGTTGCCGTCCGATGACTGGTGCGGACGCCGGGTTAAGTGAGATAGTCATAGGCCAAGGCTTTCCCTATCCATCGCCAGCACCACCCGGGTGGTGGTAGGATGCCGCTTCGCAGGAGGGGGCGAAGTACTTATGGGCTGGGCAAGGCGCAGGTCAGATGCAACGTTCCGTTGGAGATTGGCTGTCGCCCTGGGAACGACGGCCGTGCTGTGCCTCGCACTCGGCGTACCTGCCTCCGCCCAGGAAAACCCGCTGGGCAACCCGCACACTCCCACTCCTCCTCCCCCCACCGTCCCCAAGGATGACCGCCCGGTCGTTACGGGCGGCGACATAGCGGCCAAGGCTACCAACACACCCGGCGCCAAGATACGTGTGGACGTGGACCTGGTGCTGATCCCCGTGACCGTGACCGACCCCATGAATCGCCTGGTCACCGGTCTGGAACGGGAAAACTTTCAGCTCTTCGACAACAACATTCCGCAGACGATCAAGACGTTTGCGACGGAAGATGCGCCGCTTTCGATCGGGATCGTGTTCGACCTGAGTGGCAGCATGCAGTCCAAATTCGTGCGCGCTCGCAAAGCGTTGAGCGAGTTTCTGCGCACCTGTAATCCCAAGGACGAATTTTTCGTGGTCGGTTTCAACGATCGCCCCGCGGTCCTCGTGGACTACACCTCGGACGTCGACGACGTGGAAGCGCGCATGGTGATGTTGAAACCGGAAAACCGCACTGCGCTCATCGATGCCATGTACCTGGGTGTCAGCAAGTTGAAGCAGGCCAAGTACGAGCGCAAGGCCCTGCTGGTGATCTCCGACGGCGGCGATAATCGCAGCCGGTACACCGAAGGCGAACTCACCCGTACCGTCCGCGAAAGCGAAGTACAGATCTACGGGATTGGCATTTTCGACGCCTACGCACCGACCGAAGAAGAACAGAACGGCCCCGCGCTGTTGAAGGAAGTAACGGAAACCACCGGCGGACGTCTCTTCAAGGTGCTTGATATTCAGGACCTTGGCGATATCGCCTCGCGAATCAGTGAAGAACTCCGCAACCAGTATGTGTTGGGCTACACCCCGACCGACCGCCGCCGCAACGGCATATGGCGCAAAGTGCGGGTGCGAATTGCGCCGCCACCCGGCCTGCCCATGATGGATGTGCACACCCGCGAAGGGTACTATGCGCCTTCGCAGTAACCTCCGGGCGCCAGATTTGCGTCACAGTCCTGGAGGTTGTTTCCGCATGCGCGTTACGATGACAATCAGGTGGGTTGTTTGAGGATAGCTTCCAGTACCGGCGCACTTTGGGCCCTTGCGCTGTTTTTTCCGGCGGCGGTGGCGATGCAGGCGTCCGCACAGACGCCGACGGCACCAGCCAGTCCCCAGTCACGGCCTGCGGCTCCGCTCAGCGTCGACTCCGACCCTGTCCCCTCGCCCGATCCGGCGAATGCCCCCGGAGTTACGCCCCCGCGGACGACGGCGGTCGATGGCGGTATCACGCGAGAAAATGGCCGCTTCACGCTGCGCGCAAATGCCTATGAAGTGCGCCTGAATGCCTCGGTCATTGACAGCTCGGGCCGTACGATCGACTCGCTTCCCAAGGAAGCTTTTAAGGTTTACGAAGACGGCGTGGCGCAGACCATTCTTGGCTTCCGCCATGAGGACCTTCCGGTTTCCATCGGCATCCTGATCGACAGCTCCGGCTCGATGTACGACAAACGGTCCTCGGTGGACCAGGCGTCACTGGATCTGGTGCGTCTGTCCAATCCGCAGGATGAGGCCTTCCTGGTCGATTTCAGCTCCGAGGCCTATATCGATCAGGACTTCACCAGCGACATTGCCAAATTGCAACAGGGGCTGGGCTATGTGAAGGCGTCCGGAGGAACCGCGCTGTATGACGCGGTGATCGCTTCGTCCGACTATCTCAGCAAAAACGCCAAGCGGCCCAAGCAGGTGGTGCTGATCATTACCGACGGTGAAGACAACGCTTCCAGCGCGACGCTGGAGCAAACCATCCGCCGCGTGCAGGACCTCGATGGGCCGGCGATTTATTGCATCGGCCTGCTATTCGGCGACGATGTCGGCCGGGGCGAGGCCCGCCACGCGCGCGAAGTTCTGCAGGAGTTGAGCGAGCAGACCGGCGGCCAGGCCTACTTCCCAAAATCACTCAAGGAAGTGGATGGCATTACCCGGGAAGTAGCCCAGGACATCCGCACCCAGTACACGCTGGAGTACCGGTCGACCAAGTCGCCGGAGCTTGGCGGATACAGAAAGATCCATGTGGAAGCCCACGATAAAAACTTCCGCGGCCTGCAGGTTCGCACCCGTACCGGGTACTTCCCTAAAACTGCGACAAACGACCCGGCGGCGACGGCGACACCGGACGGGAATTAACGTGACCGGTCCACAAAGAGAGAGTCTTTTGCCTTTCTTTTTGTCATCGCCTCACCCCGTTCAGACAAAGACCGCCTGACGGGGACCCCGACCCGCAGGGGATCTGCCGTTGACGGCCTTTCCACCACAACTCTGTCATCTCGACCGTAGCGGAGAGACCTGCTTCTGCTCCTGCCCATGCGTCCAACGGGCGCCCTTCCCTCCGCAGCTGAAGCCGAATTCGTGGCGGCCTCTCGGCGGCTGGGCTGAAACCCAGCCCCTTCAAGACGTTCGCCCATAGCCGAATACATCGTTGCCGCAGACGCTCGGGCAGCTACCGGCATCGAATCTGCCAACGCTCCGCCTTGGACGAACCGCATCGAACCAGCTACGATACGGCTTTGTTCGGGCAGTACCACGCAAGTGAAAGAGAGACCCATGCTGGATATTCAAACGGTCAATGATGTGTTCGGGATTTTGAGCCGCCGCGGCGACGAAACGGTCGCCATGTGCCAGACTGGCGGCGAATGGAAGCCGATCACTGCGAAGCAGATGTACGGCCGGGTGCGCGCGCTGGCAGAGACCCTACAGCGCTGGGGGATTCAAAAGGGCGACCGCGTCGCCCTCGTGGGTGAAAACCGTTGGGAGTGGCCGGTGACCGACTATGCCATCCTCGCGGTGGGCGCGGCGGACGTGCCGCTCTACCAGACGCTGACTCCGGAGCAGATGGGCTTCATCCTGCGCGATTCTGGCTCGAAGGCGATTCTGCTTTCCAACAAGGCTCAGTACGAAAAGCTGCTCAAAGCGGGCGAGATTCCAGCACTGGAACATGTGGCGGTGTGGGACGACGGCCAGTTCGATAACGCGGAGAATTACTCCGAGATCATGAAGCGCGCGCCGGAGCTCGAGGAGCCCAGCCCGGAGTTCGACGCCCTGGTGCAGAGCGCCAGGCCCGAAGACCTGGCCTCCGTCATCTACACCTCGGGGACAACGGGCGACCCCAAGGGTGTGACGTTGACGCATGGGAACCTGGGCTCCAACCTTCGCCATTCCACGGAAGGTCTGAACATCACTCCGGGCGACATCTCGCTTTCCTATCTGCCCCTAAGCCATGCGCTGGCACGCCATCAGGACTATGCGTTTTCCGCTCTTGGCGCGGTGATCGCCTACCTGCCCAAGTTCGACGACCTGCCCAAGGCGATGAAGGCCGTGCGGCCCACAGTATTTGTCGCCGTGCCGCGTGTGTTTGAAAAGATGCGACAGGCTGTGGAAGCTCGCCTGCACGGGTTCAAGAAGACCATCTTCAACTGGGCGATCAAGCAAGGCGCGGCTCATCGCGACGAAATCATCGCAGGCAAAACACCCACTTCTCCCTTCTGGAAGCTTGCCCATAAGCTGGCCTTCGTAAAAATCCACGAGGCCTTCGGTGGCCGGGTGCGGGTGTTCATCTCCGGCGGCGCTCCCCTTGGCAAAGAGAACACCGACTGGTTCCTGAGCATGGGTGTGCGCGTGTTTGAAGGTTACGGCCTGACGGAGACTTCGCCCGTGATGTCGCGCAACACCTTCGACGGCTACCGTCCCGGGACCGTGGGCACGCTGCTTCCGAACATCGAAGTACGTATCGCCTCCGATGGAGAGATTGAAACCCGCGGGCCGTCCATCTTCTCCAACTACTGGCAGAACGAAGAGGCCACGAAGAAGGAATTCACCGACGACGGCTGGTTCAAGACTGGGGACATCGGCAAGCTCGAAGATGGATTTCTTTCCATTACCGACCGCAAGAAGGAGCTGCTGAAGACCAGCGGCGGCAAGTATGTTGCACCGCAGCCCATCGAAGGCAAGCTCAAGGTCGATGGCCTGGTCAGCAACGCCGCCCTCATCGGCGATAACCGCAAGTTCGTCAGTGTAGTGATTTCGCCCAACTTGAAGAACCTGGAAGACTGGGCAAAGAAGAACGGTGTTGCGGCCACCGATCCGAAGGCGCTGGTGAAGGATCCCAAGGTTCAGGCTGCCTACAAAGAGATTGTGAACAAGGTGAACGGAAGCCTGGCACACCACGAAACCATCAAGAAGTTCGGTGTCGTGCCCGAGGAGTGGACCGTGGATTCGGGCGAGCTGACGCCGAGCATGAAACTTAAACGCCGTGTGGTCGTGGAGAAATATAAGAGCATGATTGAGGGCTTCTATGGTGGCCAAGGGGATGCCTAGAGTTTTGCGGTCGGTGTGGGCGCTTGCCCTGCTGGGGGGCGTCGCCACTGCCCAGGCCCCTGTTGTACCCACCGTCCCAACTGATCACTATGGACCGCCTGTCTGTTCGACGGGCAGCCATCCCGCCGACCCCAAAACAGTCCAACGCGCCCATGAAGAACAACGCATGGGCGCGAGCGATCCACACGCTCTTCCTTCCAGCGAGCCGATGGAAAACTTCGGCATCGTGCGGGAGAAGCTCGCCGCCTATGGCGATTGCACCGGGACCAACGGATGCTATTGGGCCGAACTCGATGCCCAATACAAACGCGCCGAAGAAAAGCTGGCTGGTCTTGTGGCTGCGAAGAAGGTGGGCGAAAAACTGGCGCTGGTGATGGACATTGATGAAACCACGCTGTCGTCCTATTGTGAGATGAAGCGGGAGGACTTCGGCTACATCCGTGAAATATCCAACGCATGGGTGGTGAGTCCGGATGCGGCGGTAGCTATTCCGGGTGCGCTTCGCTTGTTCAATGAAGCTCGCGCTGCCAATGTGGCTGTCTTCTTCATCACAGGACGTCCGGGAGTGCCTGACTATGCTTCGAAGGAACCGGCGGTACCCAACCAGACGGATGCCACTGCTCGAAATCTCCAAGCCGCTGGTTTCCATGACTGGACGGGCCTGATGCTTCGCAATGGTTCGGAGAACGGCATGCCCACCATCGAATACAAGTCTGAAGACCGCCGCCGGATTGTATTCAAGGGCTACCGGATTGCGATGAGCGTGGGCGACCAATGGAGCGACCTGCTTGGAGATCCGAAGGCGGAAGTCGGTATCAAGCTGCCGAATCCGTTTTATTTTCTGCCGTAGGTCGGATCTTTCTTTCTGGTTCATTCCCCACAACTGTGTCATCTCGACCGGAGCGAAGTGGTCTGCTGTTGCTCCTATCAAGGTTCGTGGAAACCCCACGCCTCCGGGTGGCCCATCCTTCGACAGTTTCATCGTCGAAGGGTGGGGTGCTCCCGCCCATGTCACGGGTCAACCACCGCTCCAGGACATAGTCCCACTTGTGATGGGGCAGGAGCGGTCGCGCTTCCGCGCGATACCCCACCCTTTCACAAAAAACGTGAAAGGATGGGCCACCCGAGGTTGTGGTGACGAGAAGCCTGTCAAACTTCTCTGGCTCAGAGCACGATCGTCCTGCATCCAATGTGCGAATGCAACTGACACGAGCTTCGAAAGACGGCGAAAAGTTTCTGAACCCGGTACCTACCACGGTGGGTGGCTTCCGCATCATGCGCAAGGTACTGCCGCTGTATCTCAGCAATCGCGAAGAAGCGGAGCCGAAACATCAACTCGGGCCGTTTCGCACGGACCGGAGTCTCTACGACGCGCCACCGCCCACCGGACTGCGTGTGACCTGGTTTGGGCACTCTTCCCTGCTGGTCGAAATCGATGGGCTGCGAATCCTGATCGATCCTGTTTGGGAGCAGCGGGCAAGCCCGGTGGAATGGTTCGGTCCCAAGCGGTTCTTTCCGCCGACGCTCGCGTTGCAGGACCTGCCCACTATTGACACCATCCTGATCTCGCACGATCACTACGACCACTTCGGTTCGGAAACCGTGCACCGGCTCGCACGCCTGAATGCCACGGCGCGGGCGCGGTGGGTGACGTCGCTGGGTGTTGGCAAACGCCTGCGCAAGCGTGGTGTGGCCGAAGGCCGTATCGCGGAACTCGACTGGACGCAAAGTGTCCAAGTCTCAGGCGCAGAGATGGGACAGAGCATCCAGATCACATCCTGGCCGGCGCGGCACTTTTCCGGACGAGGGCTCACCGATCGCTTCAAAACCTTGTGGGCATCGTTCGTACTGGAAGGTCCAAAGCATCGCGTGTACTTCGGCGCGGACTCGGGCGTTTGGGAAGGCTTTACGGAGATCGCGGCGAAGTACAACCGCTTCGACCTCACCATGCTGGAGATCGGCGCGTTTCATCCGCTGTGGTCTGACATCCACATGGGGCCTGACGGCGCCGCGGAAGCCTACTCGCTCATGGGTGGACCTGAGAAGGCCGGAATGCTGATGCCCATTCACTGGGGCTTGTTCAACCTCGCGCTGCATGGCTGGCGTCAGCCGATGGAGCGGCTGACCGAGCTTGCCGCCGCAGGAAATATTCCACTGTGGTCTCCGGTCCCGGGAGTGCCGACGGATTTCGTTGCAGGGCAGCCGTCGAATTCGACGTGGTGGCAGGGACCGGGGTTGGCGTCGAAGGGCGAGTGACGGCCGTCACAAGTCCTTTTTGAAGCGGGTCATTCTGAGTTCACGAAGTGAGCGAAGGATCCCGGTATTCCGTTGGTGGTGACGACAATGCTGAGTGTCCACCCCGGTGTGTTCTCGTGAAGGCGTTTGTCTGGGATACATGGCAAATACGGGGATCCTTCCCTTCGGCTTCGCTCAGGGTCAGGATGACCCAGTTTAGAGAGATGAAGGTTGCCTCGCACATCAACGGGGGCATGAGCAGTTCCCTCCACTCAAAACCTACCCACCTATACTCAGTTCATGGTCCTTCCGCTGCTGCAGGTGTATGGAGCGCACCTGATCGCAATTCGCTTGCTTGCGTTCATGGGTGGGCTACTGCTTGGCAGCTTTCTAAATGTTTGCATCTCCCGGCTTCCGGAACATCGCAGTATCGTGAAGCCGCGTTCACAATGCACCCGCTGCGGCCAAATCATTCGCTGGCACGACAACATTCCCCTGTTGAGTTGGATACTTTTGCGAGCGAAGTGTCGCAATTGCAAGGCGCATATTCCACCGCGATATCCGGCGGTCGAACTCGCTGTGGGACTATGGTTTCTTCTGTCAACGTACGAGTTGCAGTATGCCGTGCGGTACCTCGCGGTTCGCGAAATAGAGCGGACAGTTCCGCTTGAGGAGTGGCTGGCTGCACTCCTAACTGCCATCGCCATCGCCATCCTCGGTTTTCTGCTCATCGGCCTGTTGGTCATGGACTGGCAGACTCACACGCTTCCCGACGCCTTTACCCTGACCGGTACCGCCATTGGTTTCCTCCTGATCTGCGTTCAGGCGGTGTTTCTTCCTACCGGGGCTGAGGACATCCACCTCACTTCACGCAGCAACCTCCGCATGTCCAGCCCAGGCAGCTTCGCCGCGCGTGGCAATGTTTTCCTCACCGGCACCGAGCGCCTGGTCTTTGGCAGGATTGCTGCCATTGTGGGGGCCGCGCTGATCCTGCTCGTCATCCGCTGGATCTACAAAGCCATCCGCAAACGCGAGGGGCTGGGATTGGGCGACGTGAAGCTGCTGGCAATGATCGCCGCCTTCCTGGGTTTCTGGCCGGCGGTGCTGGCACTCTTCGCTGGCGTCCTGGGGGCAGCGGGTTACGCCATCCTGCTTCTGGTACGACGACGAGCCGATCTCGCCACCTATCTCCCCTTCGGCAGCTTTCTCTGCGCGGGAGGCCTGTTGGCCGCCCTCTGGGGCGAACAGATCATCACCTGGTACCGCTCCATGCTCTGACCTGTGCCTACTTCCTACTCGCTACTTCCTGTCTTCTTGACCCTTGACCGACACACTCCTACACTCAAAACTGGCCATGCAGTCATCCATCCCTTACGTTTGGCAGTACCTTCCGCTGGCACTTCAGGTGCTTGTCGCTCTGGCTTTGGCCGGCGGCATGGTGGCGGGATCGTTCTTTATCGGCAAACACAAACGCTCGCGCACCAAGCTGGGCGCGTATGAATGCGGCATGGATCCGGTCGGCGACGCTCGCGGCCGCTTTTCCGTGCGCTTCTACATGGTGGCGATGCTGTTCATCCTGTTCGACGTGGAAGCGGTATTCATGCTCCCGTGGGCAGTGATCTATCGCACCTTGGTGCGGATGCCTGGAATGCGCTTTTTCGGCTTCTGGGAGATGGTGGTCTATCTCGGCTTTGTCGCCGTCGGCCTCTTCTACGTGTGGAAAAAAGGTGTCCTGAACTGGTCCAACGACAAAGCCGATCTCTAACCAAGGCAATCATTCCCGCAAGGAAGGCGGAAGCACATCCTCATGTCTGACCCGGCCACCCAACCCGCCACTCCCGCAGCCGCTTTCGGCAAGGAAGCTGTCCTTGCCGCCCTGCCCGATCACGCGGCAATCAACGGCCTCGGCGACCTGATCAACGACGCCAAGTGGGATCGCGGCGAACTGACGCTCGACATCCTGGCGGAAAACATCGTCGCTGCGTGCAAGGCCGCGCAAACCGCCGGCTACAACTTCTTCGAAGACTGCACCTGCGTGGACTGGTACCCTGCTGAGCCGCGCTTCCAGGTGACCTATCACATCCTGAGCCACAAGCTGAAGCAGCGGATCCGCCTGATCTCGCGCGTTTCCGGCGATACCCCGACCATCGACTCCATTACGTCGATCTGGCCGGCAGCGAATTTCTATGAACGCGAAGTGTTTGACCTGTTCGGAGTGAACTTCGCCGGTCATCCTCGCCTGACCCGCATCATGATGCCCGACAACTGGAACGGACACCCGCTCCGCAAGGACTACCCGGTGGAGGGATATCGCTAGTGCGGTTTCCCTCATACTGCGCCCTATCAACGTCCGAGGATGCCGTTTTCCTTGGGAGAAAACGGCTTGGGCTTTCTTACTCCGCCCTACATCTTGAGGGAAATCGCTAATGCCACCAACCGCGATCGAAACGCCCGAACAGGAAGAACTCCACCAACCGTTCAAAACGGAATCCGGAAATACCGCTGGACAGACCGGCGCTACCCTGGCCGGCTTCCGTGCTGCCGAAGACCTGCTGATTCCGGATGTGGAAGACGTCGTCGAATCCTCCACCGGCCACCACAAGCCGCACGGCTCGGATCCCATCAGCGACCACACCATGGTCCTGAACATGGGACCGCAGCATCCCTCCACGCACGGTGTGCTCCGCCTGGTAGTGGAAGTGGATGGCGAGACCATTGTTTCGCTGGCTCCGGATATCGGCTATCTACACACGGGTATTGAAAAGACCTGCGAGGCCAAGTTCTACCAGCAGGTCGTTCCATTGACCGACCGCATCGACTATCTCGCGCCGATGACCAACAACCTGGCCTATGCGCTGGCGGTCGAGAAGCTGCTGCAACTGGAGATTCCGGAACGCGCGCAGTACCTGCGCGTGCTGTTCAACGAATTGATGCGTATTAATTCGCATCTGGTCTGGCTGGGCACGCACGCCATGGATATCGGCGCGCTGACCGTGTTCCTGTACTGCTTCCGCGAGCGTGAAGAGCTGATGCGTATCTTTGAGGCGGTCAGCGGCCAGCGCATGATGACCAGCTACATCCGCATTGGCGGCGTCAGCATGGAACCGCCGCTGGACCTGTACAAGCGCATTCGCAACTTCCTGGTCGACTTCCCTTCCAAGGTCGAACAGTATGAAGGCCTGTTGCAAAACAATCCCATTTGGATCTCGCGCCTGAAGGGTGTCGGCTACCTGTCGCCCGAAGACGCCATCGCACTGGGCGTTACGGGACCGCCGATGCGCGCATCGGGTATTGACTTTGATGTTCGCCGCGACATGCCTTACTCCGGCTACGAAAAGTTCAAGTTCAATGTGCCGGTTTCGAATGACGGCGACGTCTGGGCGCGTTACGTGGTCCGCATGCAGGAGTTCCGCGAGTCGGTGAAGATCGCGCTGCAGGCGCTGGATGGTATGCCTGAAGGCCGCTTCGTCGCCGATGCCCCCAAGATCATCCTTCCTGACCGCGAGCAGATGAAGACCCAGATGGAAAGTCTCATCCATCACTTCAAGATCGTGACCGAAGGTTTCGCGGTTCCGGCTGGCGAAGCCACCAGCTCGGTGGAAGCTCCGCACGGGATGATGAACTACTACGTTGTCTCCGACGGTACCGCCAAACCTTATCGAGTCCACATGCGCAACGCGGACTTTGCTAATCTTGAGGCGCTCGAAACCATGTGCAAAGGTCGCCTGATTGCCGATGTAGTGGCAGTCATCGGGTCTATCGACATTGTGCTCGGGGCGATCGACAGATAAGGAACCTTTCAGGCGATGGATATCGGGAAACTTCTGGCCGGGAAATTCGAGGCCAAGGAAACAGCGGAAAGCACGGCCAAAGCCACCCAGGCGAGCCGCATCCGCAGTGAACTGGAGTGGAAAGAGTACAACCGCGAGGCGTTAAAGCGGCTGTTCGAGCCGATTATCAAATCCTTTAACGCGACCATCCAGGACCGGGTCAAGCTCTCACTCGAAATCAAGGGCTTTGACATGACCTTCAGCCTGGGCTTCAACGTCGTGCTGTTGATCAAGATTGGCGAAGCCCATGTCGAACTTAGCCGCGGCGGCGTCTACGGACGCTATGCCAAGCCCCTCACCCCCAATTTCTTCTTCATCAGCTATACCGAGCGCAATGAGCCCATCTTCAGCCAGAGCTATCACATCGAAAGCGCCTGGATTGCCGGTGAAGAGTTCGCAACGCACTGTCTGAAGGAAGCCCTTCAAATCGAAGGCTGAGCCAACATTGAACTCCCGTCTTCACACCGAGCTCTGGACGTCCTGGGCGTCTCTACTGCGCAGCTACGCGGCGGCGCACGGGCTCAACAGCGCTCAGCATGCCGTCGTAGAAGTCAGCGCGGATGAAATCACATTGCGCGTAGGCAGCCACTGGCTGAGCACCACCGCCACCGAGCTTCGCAGGAACGACGGCCCTCCGGTTTCGTTCGCTATCCACGAGAACGGCACGATCTCCATCGACGGCGCCCCCGAAGAAGAGATGGATATGGCGGCCGAACGGCTCGCACGCGAAATGCTGCTGGGCGCGGTGTAACGAGCTTCATCGTTTCGATCGGCGACACGGATGTTAGGCCGCAAAGAATTCGATTTTCCGAATAATATGCTTTTCTTGTTCTCATTCCCGCAGGGAATCTGCTGTTTACTGAACTGCCACACAAATTTGTCATCGCGACTGGAGCGAAGTGCACCGCTATCGCAATCCTGGCATTGGCAGGAGCGGTCGCGCTCCCGCGCGATACCCCGCCCTTTCACAAAAGACGTGAAAGGACGGGCCACCCGGTGTAGTGGCTCCTCGACCCCCATAGACCCTAACCCCTAAACCCTAGCCCCTCGCCCCACTAGACCCTGACCCCTTCGTCCTTGTACCCTCGTCTTAATGGCCGCCATCACCAACTCGATCTTTTCGCCCGCCACCGCAGCCCGCTTTGACAAACTGGTGACCATCTACCCGGTCAAGCGTTCGGCCCTGGTGCCGATGCTGCTGTACGCGCAGGACGATATCGGCTATGTCTCCGACGAAGTGGTGGCGGAGATCGCGCAGCGGCTCGACCTGCTGGAGCTGGATGTGCGCAATGTGCTCAGCTACTACTCCATGCTGCGCACCGTGCCTGCCGGCAAGTACAACGTGCAGGTGTGCACCAACATTTCCTGCATGCTGCGCGGCGGTTATGAGTTGCTGGACCACTGCAAGAAGACCCTGGGCATCGGGCACAAGGGCGTCACGCCGGACCGGATGTTTTCCCTGGAGGAAGTGGAATGCATCGGAGCCTGCTGCTGGGCGCCTGCGGTGCAGGTCAACTACGACTTCCACGACGACCTCACGCCCGCCAAGCTGGATACGATCCTCGAAGACTACCGCGAAGGCCGTGGCGTTGACGTCCAATAGCAAGCTGTAGCCGAAAGTACATCCAAGGTTGAATCGACAGCCCCGGGCAGGGGTCTGATAGCGTTCTCTCTGAAACCACGGGACGAGCGCACCTTTGACCAGCCTGTCTGAATCAGTTCCCCAACAACCCGCCGTCCCGTCTGCCCGCCCCTTCCTCATCGGCTGCGGCTTCTTTCTGCTGCTCATGCTGTACCTGGGGATTTTTGCGCCCCGGTCCGCAACCAACGGTTTCGACTTCCGCTCGTTCTATACCAGCGGCGTCATGGTGCGGACACAGCCGCACGCCCTCTACGACCTCACAGCACAGAAGCAGGTGCAGGATGCGCTCGTATCGCGGGAGAACCTTCCGCTTCCATTTGCGCACCCCAGTTATGAGGCGCTGTTCTACGCGCCGTTTTCGCTCGCCAGCTACCGCACGGACTATCTTCTCTTCCTGATCACAAACGTGTTTCTTCTGGCGCTTGTGTTCTTCCTGAGCCGGCCGCTATTCGATGGCGTGATTCCCGCGCTCCAGCCCCGGCCCGGGCTGATGTTTTTCCTGTTTATCCCGGTCATCATCGCAATATGGCAGGGACAGGATTCCATCCTGTTTCTCCTGCTGTTCTGCTGCGCATGGCGGCAAGTGCAGCGCGGACGCGATTTCAGCGCGGGCGTCTTTCTTGCGCTATGTCTCTTTCGCTTTCAACTGGCGATTCCGCTTGCCATCTTCTTCGCGGTTCGCCGCGGCCGGAGCTTTGTAGCCGGGTTTGTAGTTGCTGGAGCCGCAGTTGCCGCCCTCTGCTTCGCCATCCTAGGGCGTGACGGCGTCGTTTCCATGTTCGAGCTCATGAGATCCTTCAGCCTCTCCAATGACCATGGCACGCTTGCGCAACAGGCCATGGCCGTCCATCCGCTTGCGATGCCGAATCTCTATGGTCTTGTCCACGCACTCGGAGGCAGCCATCTTTCCTCACGTGTCTCGTTTGGTATGACGATTGGGCTTTCGATCGCCCTGTTCCTCTGGAGCCTCGACCGCGCGCGCCGCGCCGGCGACGATGCCACCGCGTTTGGCATTGCGATCCTGTGCAGCGTGCTGGTCAGCCAGCATCTCTACATGCACGACGCCTCGCTGCTGCTGCCCGCATTCGCTCTGCTGCATGGCCGCGTTCACAACGCCATTTTGGTCGTGTGCTACGTTCTGCCGGCGGTGCTGTTTCTTCTGGCCGGCTCGCCGTGGTTCTTTCTTTTGGCGGTACCCGTTCTTTTCATGCTCTACGACGCCTGCACGGCCCGCTTCCGCAAACTTCAGCTACCGGCGAAGACGGTTCGTTCAGGCCTCGCTCACTAAAACGATCGGCGACCTTTTTCGTCCGACAAAGCCTCCCGATTCTTTTGCACCGTTCCCTTGGCCAGCGCGAACAATGCATCTGTTGCACTTGGGTATACTTGACCCATGCCACGTCTAGTTTCCCACTCGGATGAGGTGAAGGTCCTCTCCCGGCGTTTCGGTCAGGGCGCAGCCGAGATCGAGAAGTACATCGAGCTCGACGGCTACAAGGCCGTACAGAAAGCCATTGAGAGCGGCCCCGAGTGGGTAATCAATGAAATGAAAGCCAGCGGCCTGCGCGGCCGCGGCGGCGCCGGTTTCCCTACCGGCATGAAGTGGAGCTTCGTTCCCAAGCAAAGCGAAAAGCCCAAGTACGTTCTGGTCAACGGTGACGAGTCCGAGCCAGGCACGTGCAAAGACCACGTACTCTTTCTGCACGACCCGCATGCGGTCATCGAAGGCACCATGATCGCGGGCCTCGCCATCGGCTCGAAGATGGGCTTCATCTACCTGCGCGGCGAATATCGCTACCTGCTCAAGATCGTGGAGAAGGC
>DASYEV010000011.1:0-12556 GCA_036498835.1 Acidobacteriaceae bacterium
CTGGTGAAGTAACGCTCGACCAGGTCCGTCACGTGGCCGACTTGGCGAACCTGGAATTGACCGCGGAGGAGCTGCCAAGGCTGGCCCGCGACCTGAACGCGATCCTGGGACATATCGCGCAGCTCAATGAGCTGGATACGGTGGACGTACCGCCGATGGCGCAGGTGGCGGAAATTCTCGGCACCGTGCCCGCACTCGCTGGCGAAACGCTTCGAGCGGATGTCACTACCCCCTGCGTCGACCGCAAGCTGGTGATGGCGGAAGCGCCAGAAACCGACGGTCGCTTCTTCAAGGTGCCCAAGGTCATTGAGCGCTAAGAAATGCGAATGAGGCCCGGCTTTGAGGAGCCAAATCGTAAGTAAGTTCTGGCTTTGAAGGGGCGGGACTTGAGTCACGCCGTAAGAGCAGCAATTGGTAAAGCGGCTTTAGCCGCTGAGGGAATGTCGAACGCAGGAACAAGTTCTTCCTGAGTGGCGACGGCAAATAAGAACCACCATTGGAGTCGAACGACCGCATGGCTGAAGCATCTGTGCACCCCGAACTCGAAAGCCTTTCCCTGAGCGCGGCGCGCGGCGCCGTCGTGGAAGGCCGCATTACCGCTGCCGCGCTGGCGGAGCAGCACTACGACCGCATCGCCGCGGTCGATCCAGCGATTCACAGCTACCTGGCCCTTTCGCGCGCGCGCGCCATGGCGCAGGCGGAACGTGTGGATGCAGCCGCGAAGGCAGGCAACCCGCTCGGCCCACTGGCCGGTGTGCCGATCGGCATCAAGGACGTATTGACGATGAGGGGCATCGCGACCACCGCGGGCTCGAAGATTCTCGAAAACTACCACCCGCCTTACGACGCGACGTCGGTCGAAAAGCTGGAAGCCGCCGGTGCGGTGCTGTTGGGCAAGCTGAACTGCGATGAGTTCGCCATGGGCTCTTCGAATGAAAATTCGGCGTATGGCCCGGTGCACAATCCGCGCGCTCTGGATCGTGTACCCGGTGGCAGCTCCGGCGGATCGGCGGCAGCGGTTGCCGCAGGTCTCTGTGTGGCATCGTTGGGAACGGACACTGGCGGTTCGATCCGCCAGCCTGCGGCCTTTTGCGGTGTGGTGGGTGTACTCCCGACCTATGGCCGCGTTTCCCGCTATGGCTTGATTGCCTTTGCTTCTTCGCTGGATCGTGTGGGTCCGTTTACCCGGTCTGTTGCGGATGCGGCCACCGTTCTCGAAGTGCTGGCAGGCCCGGACAAAATGGACGCAACGTCGTCCTCTCAGCCGGTCGGAAATTACACAGCCGAGCTTGCGAAGCCGGTTGCGGGTCTGCGGATTGGCGTGCCGGAAGAATATTTCGGTGAAGGGCTCGATCCGGAAATCCGTGCGGCCATTGAGAAGGCTCTCGATGGGCTGCGCGCTGCGGGATGTTCGGTGGAGAAGGTTTCCCTGCCACATACCCGCTATGCCGTGCCGACGTATTACGTCATCGCGACGGCCGAGGCCAGCTCCAATCTTTCGCGCTTTGACGGCGTGCGCTTCGGTTTGCGGGCGGAAGAGTCGAATACTCTCGCCGCCATGTTCCGCAAGACTCGTGATCAGGGCTTTGGCCCCGAGGTGAAGCGCCGCATCCTGCTCGGTACATACGCGCTTTCTGCGGGCTACTACGACGCCTACTATCGCAAAGCGCAGCAGGTTCGCGCTTTGCTGGCGCGAGACTTCCTCAATGCGTTCGACAAAGTCGATGCGATTGTCTGCCCGGTAACGCCTACGCCTGCGTTCAAGCTGGGCGAGAAGACCGATGATCCGATCCAGATGTATCTGGAAGATATTTATTCGGTGGCCGCGTCACTTGCGGGCATCTGCGGCATGAGCGTGCCATACGGAACCACGCAGGCAGGGCTTCCCATTGGTGTGCAGGTGCTGGGTAAGCACTTCGATGAAGCAACCATGCTGCGGGTGGGAGCGGCTATCGAGATGCAGAGCAAGGCTTCTTGAGCATAGAGAACAGTCTTGTCCCTGGTAGAAGCGTGCGTTGATCCTTTATGCGGGAGAATATACTGTTTCCACGCGGCCTGAGCTAGCCAGGGCTGCACAGAGAATCCAATCATGAGATCCGCCAGGAATCCGAACTCGGTTACCGTCTCCCCGGCAGAGAATAGTGAGTCTGTGGAGCACAGGATGGTGACTCCACGCGCCGACCTTATCGTTATTCGTGTCGGTAAGTCTGGCGCTAAACCCGCTCCGCGGGAAGGGGAACAGAGTGCCACACTTATTGATGGCATCACAAGGGTTGCCCGTTCCCCAGGGATCAGTCGCGATCTTGTCTTCAGGAGTCGACAGGGCAAACGGATTTATGCCTACTCTGTTTCTCCTGAGGACATAACGAAGATTATTCGTGAAGATTCCAAAGGAAAAAAGACCGTCGGTCGTTTGGTGAACGGACAGTTCAAGCCTTTGCGGCCACAAGCAATGTGATGGCGGGATCACATCCTCATCCGCCCGATCCAACTGACCTTCTCAAATCGATTGCGAGGGATAAGCCGCTTGCGATCGTCTTGGCCGGCCACAATGGATCGGGAAAGTCTACCCTTTGGTATGACAGGTTGGCTGACATCCTTCAAATCCCGCTGGTGAATGCAGACCGCCTAACCCTTTCTATTTTGCCGGCGGCCTTCGGCGACCCGCCGATGCTGCGTCCTTGGGCGGCTGAGCTCAGAGATCGTGATGAAAGGTGGCAGAGGCTCTCACAAGAGGGCGTTCAGCTCTTCATGGGTCTCATTATGGAGCAGCGAATGCCGTTCGCTTTCGAAACGGTCTTTTCGTACCTTAGGAAGTATCCCGACGGAACCCACGACTCGAAAGAAGAAGTCATTCTTACCCTTCAGAAGGCCGGCTATGCCGTCGCACTTCTGTTTGTTGGTTTGGCAAGCGCTGATCTCTCCATTCTCCGGGTCTCAACCCGTCGTACGCAGGGAGGCCATGACGTGCCCGAAGCAAAGCTCCGCCAACGGTTTCCGAGAACCCAGGAAGCAATACGTCTGGCAAGTTCAGTCGCGGATATGGCGTTGATGTTTGATAACAGCCGAAGCATCGACAAAGCTTTTAGCCTGGTGCGTGTGCAGGCAGGGCGCGAGCCGATTTACGACTGTCGAGACAAGCGTTTCAACGAAGAGCCCGAGTTGATCAACGTAGCTTCTGTGTGGCTGGCGAACGTTGCTCCATGATCCCGAGCCATTCCTTGATCTCAACCTGTCTGTGAGATTGTGAAAGAGATGCGCCGAACGACCCTATACGCATTCCTGATGTGTCTGCCAGCCGGACTCTGTGCCCAGCAAGGGCAGCGGGGAACAGTCTGCGTTGTCGACCCACAGCGGAAGCCGGTGGCACATGCGGTGCTTTCTCGGAGAACGCCAGGAGGAAACACCGGTGTGCCGGAATTGCTTGGCACGACCGGCGACGACGGATGTTTCTCGTTCCCGGTGATGAACTCATCTACGGCTCAATCGCTATCAATCACAGTAAGCGTTCGAGGATTTGCGGATGCCTCCACTCAGATTCCTCTGGCCGGAACCACCGCGCAGGTAGTTCTCCAACCCGCCAGTGTGCAACAAGCCGTAACCGTCACGGCGGATCGCGGCCTGGCTGGAATCAACGACTCGGCATCGAGCGTTGCTGTGCTTTCCAGCGAGCAACTACAAAATGCGCCGACCCTGGTGTTGGATGACCGGCTGCATTCGGTTGCTGGATTCGCCATGTTTCGCCGTACCAGTTCATGGTCGGCAAATCCCACGACGGAAGGCGTTAGCCTGCGCGGGCTTGGCAGCACCGCCGCGAGCCGGACGCTGGTGATCAGTGATGAGGTTCCACTCAACGATCCCTTCGGCGATTGGATCCACTGGATCGAAATTCCATCGCCGGCTATCAAGCAGGTCCAGCTTCTGCGCGGAGGCGCTGCCGACCTCTACGGTTCGAGCGCAATTGGCGGCGTCGTGGACATCGTGCCGGTTACCCCGCGTGAGCCACACACGCTGTATCTGACTGCGGATGGTTCGGGTGCAAGCGAAAACTCCTCACTGGAAGATGCGCTGCTCTCCATGGCTTCCCGGCACTTCGCCGGATTGTTTGCCGGCAGCGGGCTCAAGACCGGAGGCTATATCGCGACGGCTCCGGCTTTTCGTGGTGTCGTCGATGTGCCGTCGAATGTGACCGCGGAAAGTGGAAGGCTGGAGCTTCGCACGCTCGCGTTGCCGAAGTCTGTGACTGCGTTTGTGCGTGGCAATGTGCTCAATGAAGCGCGTTCCAATGGCACTCCGCTGCAGACCAACGGCACAAGGCTGTGGCGTTATGCCACCGGTGCGGATGTGGATCGCAGCTTGAGTCATGCTGCTGCACGTTTGTTCGGTTCGAGAGAGGCCTACCGGCAGAGCTTCAGCTCCGTTACCTCCGTGAATGCGAACCGCGATTTGGAGAATCTCACCAAACTGCAGCGTGTGCCACTGGATGAGGCAGGCTTTGTCCTGCAGGGCTCCCGGGTTCTGCCGGATGCGATCACGGTTGCGCTTGGAGTGGACATGCGCGATGTGCGCGCGACCGACGACGAAACGTCAGTGGCCAATTCCGCTCTTGGCGCAACAACGGCCATCAGTGCCCATCAACGTGAGGCCGGCGGATATGCGGATGCGATCTGGCAGCCACTGCACTGGTCGATTTCAGGTTCGATACGCGTCGACTCCTTCCGCACCTTCGATGCGCGCAGGATTGTGTCCACCTCTCCGGCAGTAACGACGCTTCCCGAAATCGACGAGTTGGTCGCCAGTCCGCGCGTTGGCCTGGTGCGTTACCTCGCCCATGGATTCGCGCTTACCGGAACGGCCTTCCGCGCGTTTCGCGGGCCGACCATGAATGAGCTCTACCGCACCGGGCAGGTGGGCCAGCAGACCACGCTCGCCAATAACAATCTTCTGGCGGAGCGCGCTACTGGATTCGAATTCGGGACCGAAGTACGGAACAGCAAGCTTGGCAATCTGCGTGCCAGCTATTTCTGGACGGAGGTGAACCGGCCCATTTCCGCCGTGCTGTTATCGCAGACAGCCACCACCCAGACACTGCAGCGGCAGAATCTCGGTCAGATTCGCAGCCGCGGATTGATGCTGGAGGCGCAGACGAAGCGCTGGCGTGGGTTCGACGCGACGATCGGGTATCAGCTCGCGTTTGCCACGGTCACGGCGTTCAATCCCAGCAGCCCGGCGCAGGACAACCTCACGGGGAAATGGATCCCTCAGGTAGCCCGCGAAGCCGTCACGACGACAGCCAATTATGCCGCGCGGCAGGTGGCGAACTTCCACGTGATCGCCAGCTATACCGGCCGGCAGTTCGACGACTCGGAGAACCAATACCTGCTGCATCCCTATGCCAGATTCGACGTGTCGGCAGACCGCTCGCTCAGCCATGGCCTCTCGATCTTCGCAGGCGCCCAAAACCTGCTGAATCGCAGCATCGATGCAGGCCGTACACCCATCCTGACACTGGCCGCGCCAAGGCTGGTGCAGGCGGGATTGCGATTCAATCTCAGTCGTTAAGGGCGAGGTGCTAGGTACTAGGTTCGAGAACGGCACACTTGACGCTTGTCGTCCTGACGCCTGAACCTAGAACCTAGAACCTAGAACCTAGAACCTAGAACCTAGAACCTAGAACCTAGAACTACGCTCGCGACCCCGCAATTTCAAAAAGGTTGCGCGCAACACCACCGCGGAACATGCGTTTTCTCCAGTGCACGGCGGGAATGATCGACCGATGCAGGAGGTAACACCATGAAGCTATCCGACATCACTGCGAAGCTTACATGCATCAAGGGGAACGCAATTCGAGTCCTGGCAGCAACCGTGCTGGCAGGCGCAGCCCTCACCGCGGCAGCCCCCGCCGCCGAGGCTCAGCACTTCGCCGTGGGTGTCCGCATAGGTGGCCCGCGTTATGTCGTTCCCGCCCCGGCTTACTATGGCAACGGTTACGGCTACCCCGGATACTGGGAGCGCCGCCGCATCGAAGAGGAACGCGCACGTGAGGCCGCAATCCGCCGCGATGAGTGGGCGCGCCATCATGATGGTTACCGCTACGACCGCGGGTATCACCGCCCCTACTAAAGTTTCACCAACTAAGACGTTCGCGAGGCCGCCCTTTGAGGCGGCCTCGCCGTTTGTTCAAGCATGTCTCATGAATGTCTATCCAGAGGCCGGATGTTGAAGTCGTTTTCCTGATTGGAAACAGTCGCTATATGCTTCATCCATCAGGGTCGGCTACGACGGTGGCCGACTATTAAAAACAACCCTGGTATCTGGAGGCAGGGTGTTGCCCTTGCTGTTTGTGGCGGAACAGAACAGCGCCAACGGCGCGGTATATACCAGCATGGGGCGTAACGGGGACCCCGGCGAGCGGTCTTTGTTCTTGCTCGCTGGGGGAGTGAAGCCCCATGGTTGGCTGAAGAGTTTGAAGGGCTGAAAGCCCGATATATGCTCTCACCTATTTCGCCGAAAATGTATGATTCGTCCCGCCTGGAGATTGCGGCCATAGCCCAGGCCTTCGTGGCTGCTTATATGTCGGGCCTTCAGCCCTTTGCTTCCGTAACTACGAGTTTCATGGGGTTTCACCCCATGCTGGTATATACCGCGCCGTTGGCGCTTGGAGGCTTGCTCGTATGTGCGTCCGTGACCTCTCCGATGACAAATGAAACGGTTGCCGCCGTTTCATCGATCAAGGTAGGCTCCGACGGTGGTCGACTCGAGAGAAAACTCGCTTGAGCACTTTCACCTTCAAGGGATTTGCTTTAGTGACCCGAAGGTGCCGCACCGCCGACCTTGAAGTTCTTGGTCAGCAGAACCAGCGGCACCGCGCAGAAGGTCATGATGCCGAGTACAAAGAAACAATCCATGAACGAAAGCAGGCGAGTCTGTGCCTCGAGCTGGGCGTAGTAACGTGCATAGGCTGCGCTCATGGAATCGGCATGGGAAAACCCATGCGATTCGAGATACGCCGCAGACTGCTGGACAGCGTTTTGCAGCCATTGCGATGAACCTGTGAGGTTCGCGCCGGTAGTTGCCTGGTGAAAATTCTGGCGGCGTTCGCTCAGGGTTGTCACTAGCGCAATGCCGAAGCTTCCACCCCAGTTGCGGAAGAAGTTCGTGAGCGAGGAAGCGCGGTTGTTCTGGTCGGGCCGAAGTTGCGAGTAAGCGACTACGGTCAGCGGGACAAAGAAGAAGGCATAGCCCAGGCCCTGCAGCGCACGGGCCAGGGCATAGTGTGCATAGTCGGTTTGCAGATTGAAGTGGCTGTAGTGAATGAACGAGATGCCCACCACGGTAAGCGCGCCGAGCAGCAGGATCCGCGGATGAACAAGCCCACGCTGGACGAGTTGCGCTCCCACGGGAGCCAGCAGCGTAATCACAAACGCTCCCGGCCCAAGCACCAGACCGGCATCGATCGCGCGATAGCCATACAGCGACTGCAGGATCTGGGGAATCATGGTCGTGGAAGCGAACAGGCCTACGCCGAACACGAAATAGAAAACGTTCGCGATCGCAAAATTGCGAACCTTCAAAAGGCGGAAGTCGATCACAGGGTCTGGGTGATGGAGCTCCCAGAACACGGCGGCAACCAGGCACGCGATCCCAATCACAAACATCCAGCAGATAAAGGTTGAACCGAACCAGTCATCGATCTGACCGCGATCCAACAGTACTTCGAGCGCCGCCGAGCCCAGACCGATGAGGGCGATGCCAATACCATCCACGCGCAGTTCGCCGTCCGCCGAGCGGACGGTAGCACGTTCTTGTGTGAAGGAGGGCGGGTCATGGACGAAGCGGTTGGTCAGAAAGAGCGAAACGATGCCAATTGGGATGTTGATCAGAAACACCCAGCGCCAGTTGTAATTGTCGGTAATCCAACCACCCAGCACCGGTCCAATTGCCGGCGCCGTTACGATCGCAACGGTATAGAGTGCAAAGGCTGAGGCGCGTTTCGCCGGCGGGAACGTGTCGACCAGGATCGCTTGTTCCACCGGCGCCAAACCTCCGCCACCTACACCCTGAAGGACCCGCGCCAGCAGCATGATGCCAAGGGTCGGCGCGATACCGCAGAAGAACGAGGTGATGGTGAACAGCGCCACACAGGCCATGTAGTAGTTCTTCCGTCCGAACACGCGCGATAGCCACGCCGACATGGGGAGCACGACAGCGTTCGCCACAAGGTAGGTGGTCAGGATCCACGTAACCTCATCAAAAGACCTTCCCAGACCGCCCGCGATATAAGGCAGGGAAACATTAGCAATGGAAGTGTCCAGCAGCTCCATGAAGGTGGCGATCGTGACCGTGAGTGCGATGACCCATGGATTGATCGCAGCCCGCGCCACGGCTGTCCTGGGTAAAGTTGCCACTGCAGTTGCCATGCACTTCCTCAGTTCCTTTACAGTTGAGACCGTTCGGTCTCTTTTGCATCTGATTCAGTAGCGCTGTCTCGCGATGCGAAATTCTTGGAGCGAATTCCCTCATCCGTGACGTATTGAACGGTGAAGAATGCCGTTTTCCTTGGGAGAAAACGGCTTGAGCACCGCTCTTCGTGGAACACTCTGAGGGAATTCGCGATCGCAAAGCGTATGCTGCTGGAGGCGGAGAACACGGTGAGCAAAGGCGAGCAAACCCGGCAGGCCATCATCGAGCGCGCGGCCCCGCTGTTTAATCAGCGCGGCTACGCCGGATGTTCCCTGGCCGACATCATGGAGGCCACTGGCCTTGAAAAGGGCGGCCTCTATCGTCACTTCACATGCAAGGAAGAGTTGGCGACGGAAGTATTCCGTTACGCACTGAGCACATCATTTGCGGCGCGGGGTCTCGTCATGGAGCCCGGCGGCGACCCGGTCGCGAAACTCCGCATCATGGTCAGCCATTTTGTGGGAGCTCCCTCTCCGATTCCGGGAGGCTGTCCGCTGTTCAATCTCGCGGTGGATGCCGATGACGGGAACCCCGCACTGCGCAAACTCGCGCAGGCGGGACTCAAGCGATGGAAGCGGACGGTTGCCGATCTTGTGAGCGAAGGCATGGCTGCGGGGAAGATCAGCTCAGACACGAATCCACAGGCGGTCGCAAACGTAATGATTGCAACGCTTGAGGGAGCGTTGATGATTACCCGGCTGGAAGGCGCCCGACATGCCTTGCACCACGCCCAGAATGCGCTCCAGGAGATGCTGACGCGTATCTCCATGAAACAACGGGCCTGAGGCAACCCCGCAGACACGGTACGAAAGGCACCGCACCTCCGTGCTATGGCAAATGCTCAACGGTAACCTTACGATTCTTGTTTAGCGTGCCGAATGCCGACAAATACGGCGCTGCGGAGACCTATGTCGTGGATTCAGCAGGAAGTTACAGGGGCTTTGGACAGGGGCGAATTCGTACCCTACTTCCAGCCGCTGGTGGAGATTCGGACCGGACACATTGAAGGTTTTGAGGTCCTTGCGCGTTGGAACCACCCTACGCGTGGCCTGGTTGCACCGGACAAATTCATCCCCATCATGATGGAGCAGCGTGGCCTGATCAATGCGCTCACCGTCTGCCTGCTGAGACAGACCTTTGCGATCGCTCTCCAGGTTCCGGACGCTATTGGTTTCTCGGTCAATGTCTCACCCACCCAACTCCATGACCGCTCTCTTCCCAGTCTCCTGTCCTGCATGGCGAAGGGCGCCGGTTTCGATCTTCATCGGCTGACGGTTGAGGTGACAGAAAGCGCGTTGCTGGACGACCTGACACTTGCGGGTGAAGTGGCTGCGGACCTTAAGTCTCGCGGCATCAAGCTCGCGCTCGATGATTTTGGCACGGGTTATTCCAGCCTTCTGCATTTGCAGGCGCTCCCCTTCGACGAGATCAAGGTGGACGGCAGCTTCGTACGCACGATGGTGCAGTCGCGGCAGAGCCGCAAGATTACATCGGCGGTCATCAGCCTTGGCCAGAGCCTTGGTCTGCGCACAATTGCTGAAGGTGTTGAAGAAGCCTCCCAGGCGGAATTGCTGATCTGGCAGGGCTGTAACCTCGCGCAGGGTTGGCTGTATGAGAGGCCTGTTCCCGCGGAACGTTTGCTTGAAGTGTTGGCAAGGCCACAATTGGTCATCGATCCCACGGCATCCACATCCCACGGCGTATCGGAAGCCGTGGCCACCATGAATGCCCGCCCTGTCGATCGCGTCTCACATCTTCGCGCGATCTACGATGGTGCGCCGGTCGGACTTTGTCTTCTGGATGATGAACTGCGCTTCATCAGTCTGAATAGCCGGTTCGCGGAAATCGATGGACTGTCCATCGATGCGCATCTCGGCCGCAGTGTTGGAGATGTTTCTCCCGGGCTGTATGTGCAGATGGAGCGCTATCTCCGCCGTGCCCTGTTTGGCGAAGCTGTCTCCAGCATCGAAATAGAAAATCCTTCTAGCGTTTCCGGCGTTTCGATGACAACGTTGCTGGCTTCCTTTCAGCCTGCGAGGGACGAAGCCGGTGAAGTCATTGGTGTGTCGCTTTCGGTCACGGACATGACCGACCTCAAACAGAAGGAACAGGCTCTTCTCGAAACCGAGCAGCAGTCGCGGGTCACCCTGGAGAAGTTGAGAGCAAGCGAAGCGCAGCTTCATGCGATCTTCCAGGCAGCGCCTGTAGGCATCGTTCTTGCGCAGGCGCCTTCCGGCATCGTGGTATCCGCAAATCCGAAGGCCCTCGCGATTTTTGGCGATGATCTGCGCCCGGGAAGCAGGTGGGCCGACATTGCCTCGAGAGCAACCGACGAGGCCGGCAATCATTTTCGACCTGACGAAATGCCGATGCTTCGCGCCATTCAAAATAGCGAATTCACCGAGGGGCTCGAACTCTGCTTCAGGCGGCTTGGGAAACCGGGCGTATGGCTCTCCGTTTCGGCCTCGCCGATTTTCGCCGAGGACGGTGAGGTAGCCGGCGGAGTCCTCGCTGTACTGGAAGTCGACAACCCCAGGCGCCGCAAATTGCGCCTGGTGGATGTCGCGCGAGAACTCGCCACGGCGTACAACCAGATGCCTGGAGTCCTTGGGCCTCACGTCGCGCACACAGCATCGGAGCCGGCAACCGCGGCCGCTGAAGATGGTTCGCAGCGCGGTGTACCGGCCCATCCGCTCATCCGCCGGGGAGCTGCGTAAAAGAGAGAACAGAGAACAGAGAATAGAGAACAGAGAACGACGAGCGACTTGGAAGCTTTAACGGTTCCGTCGCGGTTTTTCTACTTCCTACTCGCTACTTCCTACTCACTACTTCCTACTTCCTGCTTCCTGCTCGCTACTTCCTACTCCACCTCCCTCGCCCAGATCTGATAGGTGATTTTCGGTGGTCCGTCGCTGCGATGCAGGCTGTAGACGCGCTCGCGGATTGCATGATCGGCAGCGGTCATGCGTTCCCGGGAGCGCAGGTAGTCCAGCCAGCTTTCCATGATGAACGTTTCGTTCAGGTGTTCAGGGTCCTGTGCGTCGCGATAAATTCCCCATCGCACCGCGCCGCCGCGCAGACGTACCGCTTCCAGCGCGTGCACAGCGTGTGAGAACTGCGGGTAGTGCTCGACTGGGATACGGTAGTCCAGCGAAATTCGCACCGGGCCTTCGCCCGGTTCGGGTGGCTCTGGAAAGGACGGTACATTGCGCTTCGACCGGTAGGGAGAAACATCCGGCAGCGTGCCCTTCATGATGTGGATGCTGCGCAGGAAGGGCAGGGTAACCAGCAGACCCGCGCCGGAAGCGAGCATCGCCACCTTGACCGAACTGTGCTCCGCGACAAGGCCCCACACCACGCTGCCCAGTGCAAGTCCGCCTTGAAATGTCATCAGGTACATGCCCAGCGCGCGGGCGTAGACCCAGGCCGGCACCGAAAGCTGCACGCTCACGTTCAGCGTGGACATCGTCGTTGTCCAGCAGAAGCCCGCGCCCAGGAGCGTTGGTATCACAATCCAGGGCTCATGCAGCAAACCAAGCACGGCCATGGTGAAGGCGTAATACAACGTGGTCGCGAAGAGGAGCGTGTCGGCCTCGAACTTCTGCCGCATCCGTGCCAGCGATGTTGCGCCCAGGATGGCGCCCAACCCAATGGACGAGGTCAGAATGCCATACCCCGTGGCGCCCTGGTGGAGATCGCGTCGCGCCACAATCGCCAGCAGCGACCACATCGCGCTGACGAAAAACGTGAAGACAAACGCGCGTACAAACGGACCCTGGACCGTAGGCGAGTAGCGAAGGTAGCGAAGGCCCGAACGCACGGAGCCGGCAATGCGTTCCGCGGGCAATGCGCTCTTGTAAATAGGCGTGCGTTTCCAGCGCCACAGCACCCAGATCACTGCGACGAAGGAGATGGAGTTCAGCGCGAAGGTCCAACCCGCGCCCTTATGCGGATCGGCGAAGAACGCGACCAGCACACCGCCCAGAGCCGGCCCAACCGCTCGGGCAATGTTATTGCTCACACCGTTCAGGGTTACGGCCGCGGGAATTTCTTCGCGTGGGACAAGCTCGGGAACAATGGCCTGCCATGCAGG
>DASYEV010000012.1:0-56526 GCA_036498835.1 Acidobacteriaceae bacterium
TTTCTCTAGCAGCATCCATCCTTCTGTTGGGAGCAGGTTGAGATACATGCAGGAACAAGAGCAAAGAATTCCGCTGACCCGGGATAGCGAACAACAGCAGAGAGATACGCTCGCGGGAGAAAATCGTGCAGGCACCACAGCCGAAGAGATTGCGGTTTCGTTTCGCAATCACATGACGCACAGCGTGGGCCGGCCTTTGGATACATCCAGCCGATTGGACCAGTATCACGCGCTTGCGGCCGCGGTTCGCGATCGCCTGATGGATCAATGGCTGGAGACGATCCAGAACTACCGGCAAAACGACGTGCGGCTTCTTGCCTACCTGAGCGCGGAGTACCTGCTGGGACCTCATCTGCAGAATGACCTTTTGAATCTGAATTTGACGCCCCAAACCGCGCAGGCTCTGGAAAGCCTGGGGCTGGACCTGAATACGATCGCCAACGAGGAGCCCGAGCCTGGTCTGGGCAATGGCGGATTGGGACGTCTGGCTGCGTGCTTCCTCGACTCGCTTTCCACGCTGGATGTTCCAGTGATCGGCTACGGTTTGCGCTATGAGTTCGGGATCTTCCGCCAGGAAATCGTGGATGGCTGGCAGGTGGAAAAGTCGGACAAGTGGCTGCAGTACGGCAACCCCTGGGAAATTCCAGCTTCCATGTCGGTGGAAGTAGGGCTGTTCGGGCACACCGAAACCCATACAGACGACAAGGGTGCGCTTCGTCACCGCTGGGTACCGGGCTACAAGGTGAAGGGCATCCCGTTCGATACGCCGATCCCGGGTTACAGCACGCGCACCGTCAATCGTTTGAGGCTTTGGAAATCCGAGGCTGTCGATTCCTTCGACCTGGGCATCTTCAACAGCGGCGACTATGCGGGCGCCGTGCGGGCCAAGATGGAGTCGGAAACGATCAGCAAGGTGCTGTATCCGCCGGACGAAAAACTGGAAGGCAAGCGTCTGAGGTTGACGCAACAGTATTTCTTTACGTCGTGCTCTCTGCAGGACATGGTGCGGTTGCACCTGGCTCTGGGAAAGCCGCTTACAGAGTTCGATAAGAAATGGACTGTGCAACTGAATGACACGCATCCTTCCATCGGCATTCCCGAGCTCATGCGTCTGTTGATGGATGAGCACGAAGTGGGATGGGACGATGCTTGGCGGGTGACGCAGGCCACATTCGGCTACACCAACCACACGCTTCTTCCGGAAGCCCTGGAGCGCTGGTCGTTGGAGTTGTTCGCGAACCTGCTGCCGCGGCATCTCGAGATCATCTTCGAAATCAATCGCCGCTTCCTGGATGACATGCGTGTCCGCTTTCCCAACGACGATGCGAGGCTGCGCCGCATGAGCATCATTGGCGAAGACGGCGAGCGTAATGTGCAGATGGCGCACCTGGCGGTTGTCGGCAGCAAGGCGGTGAACGGCGTCGCGGAACTGCACACGGAACTGCTGAAGCAATACACGCTGCACGATTACTTCGAGGCTTTCCCGGAACGGTTCAGCAACAAGACGAATGGCGTCACACCGCGGCGGTGGTTGATGCTCGCGAATCCCGAACTCACCGGATTGATCAACGAGACGATCGGTACAGGCTGGCACAAGGATCTGTACGGGTTGAGAGCGCTCGAACCCTTTGCGGAAGACAAGGGCTTCCTCGAACGCTGGCGAAAGACGCAGGAAGCTTCCAAGGGCCGGCTCGCCTCGTTCATCAAGCAGACGATGTCCATCGATGTGGATCCGGCGTCCATGTTCGATGTACAGGTCAAGCGCCTGCATGAGTACAAGCGCCAGCACTTGAACGTGCTGCATATTCTTTCGCTCTACTGCCAGATCAAGAGCGGAGCGATCAAGGACTTTACTCCGCGCACGTTCCTGTTTGGAGGCAAAGCCGCGCCCAGCTATACGATGGCGAAGCTCATCATCAAGCTGATCTGCCAGGCAGGGGAGTTGATCAACAACGATCCGGAGGCGAAGGACCTTTTGAAGGTCATCTTCCTTCCCAACTATTCGGTTTCGATGGGACAGCGCATCTATCCTGCCGCCGATCTTTCCGAGCAGATTTCGACCGCGGGTTTCGAGGCAAGCGGAACCGGCTGCATGAAGTTCATGATGAATGGAGCTGTTGCCATCGGCACGCTGGACGGAGCGAACATTGAAATCCGCAACGAAGCCGGTCCTGAGAACTTCTTCCTCTTCGGGCTCACCGCGGCGGAGATCATCTCGCTGCAACACGCCGGCTACGGGCCTCGCAGCTACTACGAACGAAGTCCGCTGTTGCGGGAGGTGATGGATGGCCTGCGCGATGGAAGGTTCTCCAATGGCGATCGCAATCTGTTTGCACCGCTGGTCAACGACCTGATGAATGCCGATCGCTATTTTGTGCTCGCCGACTTCGATGCCTACGCCGCGGCTCAGGCTGAAGCAGGCAGGGCTTATGCCGACAGGCAAAGGTGGGGAAAGATGTCACTGCTGAATTCCGCGCGCTCCGGCAAATTCTCCTCCGACCGCACGATACGCCAGTACTGCGAGGAGATTTGGGCGTTACCTGTGGGGAGCTGATGACCTGAATCAACGTCTTCGGCCGTATTTCATTCGTGGACGATGGTGTTGGCCGATACCAAGGTGCGATAGATTTTGCTGACGGCCTTCTGGTTCTCTCTCCTTCGAGAGAGGTTTGCGAAGTAGATTGAAGCAGTGACTTCATGGATGATTCCACCGGCGAGTTGGAGCATCGATCCCGGCGGCGGCGCTATCACCATCGTGCTCGATATACAGTGATCACGCAGCTCATCGAGGGATAAGACAGCCTATGGCATCGTTGATTTCCGTTAATGTAGGGCTTCCCCTGAATGTGAACTGGCAAGGAAGAGTAGTTCACACCGCGGTCTGGAAGCGTTCTGTGCCCGGAAGAGTGATGGCGCGCCGGCTCAACCTCGATGGTGATGGGCAGGGAGACCTCGCTGGGCATGGGGGAGAGCATCGCGCCGTGATGGTTTACCAGATGGACTCCTATCGTTACTGGGAGAAGCTTCTTCAACGAGGAGACTTCCAATATGGCCAGTTTGGCGAGAACCTGACGATCGAGGGTCTCCCTGACGACGAAGTCTGCATTGGGAACCGATATCGCATTGGCGGTGCATTGTTTGAGGTGACGCAGCCCCGGGTCACCTGTTATCGGGTTGGCATACGCATGAACAACCCACAGATGCCTGCTCTCCTGGTTTCACACAAGCGCCCGGGGTTTTATCTTCGCGTTCTCGAGGAAGGAGAAGTTGGAGCCGGCGATGAGATTGTGAAAGTCGCGGATGGTCCTGAACAGGTGACCGTGGCGGAGGTCGACGCGCTCCTTTATCTGCCGGGGCATCCGCGGGACCGATTGCAGAGTGCGCTGTGTGTACCCGCGCTGAGTGCCGGTTGGAAGGCATCGCTGGAGGCACTGGTTGCGGCCGATAGTCATGAGGGCAACGCCGGTCTCGCTCCCTCCACCGCTCCACCGCCGGCCTGGGCAGGATTCCGGCCGTTTCGCGTGGCCGACATCCATCAGGAGAGCGCGGACGTTCTATCGTTCTTCTTCGAAGCTCAGGACGGAACGTCTCTGCCTTCCGCTCTCCCAGGGCAGTTCCTCGTCTTCAGATTTCGCCTGAGCGATGGCTCCGACGCTATGTTGCGAAGCTACTCGATATCGGGTTTCCAGCGCCCGGGCCGCTTCCGTGTCAGCGTCAAGCGGGGAACTGGTGTGGGAAGCCGCTATTGGCATGACCGGATGAAGATCGGCGACCGTATCGAGGTGAGCGCACCGAGAGGCAGCTTTACGTTGGCGGCGGACGACAATCCAGTTGTATTTTTGAGCGCGGGTATTGGCGCCACACCGGTGCTGTCCATGTTGCACTCGCTCGCGGAGGGAAGTGAGCCTTCGACCCGTGACGTGTGGTGGTGTTATGGAGCACGGAGCGCACAGGAACATCCTTTTGCTGCTGAGGTGCGGGATTGTCTCGCCAGACTTCCGCACAGCCATTCCTTCATTGCTTACAGCAAACCGGAGGAGGGCGATCAACAGGGCAGAGACTTTGACTTTGCGGGGCATCTGGATCTCGCATCTTTGCAACGATTGCCTGTACCGCAGACGGCAGATTTCTATCTTTGCGGACCACCTTCGTTCCTGGAAGAGTTTACGGACGGTTTGAAAACGTGGGGCGTGCCGTCGTCTCGCATTCATTCCGAAATGTTTGGTGGGGAAACCGCATTGACTCCAGGGATCGCATCGGCACCGGCACCTCCTCCGCATCCTCCCGTGGGGCCTGCCGGTACAGGTCCGGAGGTATCCTTCACCCGCAGTGGCCTCACCGTGCCATGGGACCGGCGTTTTGGCAGCATTCTTGAATTCGCGGAAGCGTGCGATGTCCCGGTTCGTTGGTCTTGCCGCGCAGGCGTCTGCCACAACTGTGAATCGGGGCTTATCGATGGCAAGATCAGCTATGCTCCGGAGCCGCTCGATAGGCCGGCAGAGGGCAACATCCTGATCTGCTGCTCGACTCCGTTGTCAGCAGTGGAGCTTGATCTTTGAGGGCAGGGGTCTAACAAGGTCTAACCTATTGCCGCAGCGAGCGCGGGTCTGGCCTAAGGCTCAGGCCTTTCAAGGTCTCGAACTTCATCCGACTGGAAGCTTGGAGGTGTTTGCGGCACCAGATCGTTTTGCTTAAGGTCACGGGTTCACCCGTGACGTTCAAAGTCAAACAACGCGGGCTTCAGCCCTGGAGGAAACCGTTCCAAGGCAGCCATAGCACCTCACTACGACTCTGACGCTTGATACGGGTACCTCAGCGGCTCAAGCCGCGATCCTGCCGCAACATACGACACGGGTGAACCCGTGTCCTTAAGCAAGACAAATACCTCGTGCGACATTCTCACGTGGCGTTTTCACTATGAGGCAGACACCTTGAAAGGCCTGGCCCTAAGGCTTCGTTGGGGCGGCGTGATCCCACATGCGTTCCCTTTCTTCCTTTTCGTGCTTCTGCATGGCCTCACGCTCGCCCGGCTTCGCGAACTGGCGCCCTGAAGGCCACACGGAGATGTCTCGCATGACACAGCGCCTTGGCGTCCCGTGCATGGATTTCACAGCATCGTTGAGTTCCAGCAGAGCTCCGCGTGAGAGCGCCAGCTCATGTTCGTTCGGTTGGTACATCGTGCCGACGGGATAGTCGACGAACGGCGTGCTCGACTGCTCGATGTGGTTGCCGAGGATGTGTGCGACGGGTTTGCCCTCAGTGAACTTCACCAGCCGGTCCAGGCTTGCTTCAAAGGCTGGGAAATCGCTGACGTAAATTCTTCCGGGGTAGATCGTATCTCCGCCCAGCAGGATGCCCGTGTTGCGGTCATAGAGTGCAATGCTGGCTTTGCTGTGGCCAGGGACTGGAATCGCATCCAGTATCCGCCCGCCGAGATCGAGATGTCCGATGTCCTCCGGCCAGTTCGCTATTCCGTATAACTGCTTGTCTGCGTCAACGTCAGCCGCGACAAACGTCACGGGTATCGCGGGATCATTCATCGCCTTGATCGCGCTGTCGCCCCAGGTGTGGTCTCCGTGTTCGTGGGTGTGTGCGACGATGAGCGGGATGCTGGTACGTCCGTTGCGCGTCAGCCAGTTCTTCACGGCGCGCTGCAGTACCGGAACCAGGTTTCCATTGCGTGAGCCCGTATCCATGAGCAGCGCTTTATCTTTGCCGAAGATGAGGAAGATGAACGGCTTCTCGTAGTCCGTGCATGGCGACTGGCGCAGAATGAAGAAGTTCGAGTTGTACTCATGAACCTGCCACTCCGGGATCTCCATGCATTTCGGCTCCTGGGAGAGCCAGTGCGTTCGCAGTGTGCCACGTTCGAGTGCGCCGCCATCCGGTTCCGGAAGCTGCGCACGCAGGGAACCGGCAGACAACATTCCCATTAGCATGACACTCGCACGCAAGACTGACTTCTTCATAGGCACCTCGAATAGTTTGGTAGCTCCTGCATTATGGAAGCCCTGCTACTCATTCGCAAGCAACTCTGCTCGCGCCTGTCGTTTCTCATAGGCGTGGCTTATGCCGTGTCCGGGCTGGCTTTCGTTTGATGTTTGTCTCATCCGCGCCGAGTTCAAACGAATGTTGATGTGGTGGGTTTCACCGAGCCTGTGGGGGGATCGCCTGCACACGTTTGCGCCAGATCACCAGGCCGGTGAAGAACAGCACGGCCGGGGTCATTCCCAGGAAGACCCATAGGACCCGTGTGATTGCTCCGCCGAACGTTCCGTAGTGCAAAGGGCGAAGCGCGATGACGGCGCGGAGCGCAAAGGGGAGATCCCGTGTTTGAGCGGCGGTAAGCACCTTGGCGGACCGCCGGTCGATCGAAACAAGCTGCGCATCGCCCCAATCGAAATAGCCATGAGGGAAGAAATGGAACTGCCAGGCGTTGGTGGGTTCTTGTGGAAGCTCAAGGGCTGATAGCCTGCTCTGCGGAAACTGACGGCGCGCCAGTTCGACGACTGCAGTTGCGGATGCGTCCGGTGGGCCGGCAGGACTGACGGAGGAAGGTGGCGAAAGAAAGTCCCGCATCACGTCCAGCGATGAGCCTTGCATGTGGGCGGCCGTGGCCAGGAAGGTATGAGGGATAGCGAAGTACATGCCACTGAGCCCGGTGAGTGCGAGGAACAGGGAAGCATAGAAGCCCAGCGCGCTGTGGATGCTGTAGTTGCGCGTCCTGGTGGTTGCGCCTTTCCATTTAATCTTCAGGCCGTTCTTCCACTTTGCGCGGCCTCGCCACCACAGAGTCAGGCCGGTCACGGCGAAGAAGATCGCCAAGCCGCCCGCAAAGGCGTTGCACATCAAACCTGTTTCACCACTGAGCAGGTTGTAGTGCAGTTGCGCGATGACACCCATGACGGTGCTCACCGACGTTTGCTCCGCGCCGATCTCGCCTGTTCCGGGATCGACCAGAAGAAATCGCGAATGCCGTTCCGGCGCTTCGCTGTTTGCGGGGCGAACGAGAAAGGACCACGCGGTCTCTGGCTGATCGAGACTGTCAATTTCCAGGATGACAAGGTCAGGCCGTTGCTGATGAACGCGGCTGAGCAGTTCGTCCATCGGCAGCGGTGGCAAGCCTGGTTTGATCTTCCGGCCATGTTCCAGCGCCTGGCGCAATTCGCCCTGGAACACGAGCGCGCTGCCGGTGAGCCCTAGCGTGACCAGCCAAAGGCCCAGGCCTACACCCGCCCAAAGATGAGCGACACGGACCCAACGCCGAAGAGGAAGCTTGCGTTGGCCGGAGGCCAGGAAACCGGTCGGATTGATTGTGTTGGGTGAAGGCAATTCGCGAGCAGCCAGACGTATAAAACTGTGGTGCGTTCTCGAACGAAGGTATCAGAGCGGGCATTTGGAATGGCCTCGAGGGTTGAGGGCCAACCTATTTCCGGACTTTCCGGCGTCTCTCGTCAGAGTGTGCCGTATCCGCCACTTTCCGGTTGCATGCGTGAGGTGGCGGGCGAATTCACCAAGGCGGAGCGGCAGAATAATCTGCCGCTTCGGTGATTTCGGATTGGGTACGATACCTTACCCCTGCAGCGCGGCCATTACAGGAGCGGGATCCCAGAAGGCGCGTACAAGGACGATCTTTCCTTCGTCGTTGCAGTCGATGACATCGATGCCCTCGAACGTGACCGAATTGCCATTGTGTGCGATACCGTTGCCGGTCCATTTTGCGGCCGCAGAGTTGGCGTTGAAATGGACACTGTCTTCCGTCAGCCCCACTTCTTTGAACCCGCCCATGATCTGGGTGAAGAAGGCGCGGATTGCGTCTGTACCGATGTTGGGCGGCGCGCCCACGGGATCGTGCTGTTCGGCATCAGCGGCGAAGACAGCGACACAGCGTTCGACGTCCATCGCACGGATGGCAGCGAAGTATTCGGCTACAGTCTGTTCGGTGAGGGTGGGCATGTCAGCATCGTAGAGTATTTCCCATGATGCTGTGATCTCGTAAAAGTGTCTGAATACGTTGTTTTCTTTGGAGAAAACGACTCCAACATCTTCGTCCCGGGTACACCTTCATGCGAAATGCTGTAGTCATGGTTCGTGGCTGCAGGGCGAAAACTACAGAGCTTCGTCTGTCGCCGGCAGAGATTGAATCGCAGCGTTTGCGGACGCCGGCGTGGAGACTTTGTCTTCGCTGCGCAGGAACTCCTGGGAGTTGAACAGCGATCGGTCCATGGAGCGCACCCACTCCGTGGTCTCCTGCGCGGATTTGCCGGCTGACTGCGATGCGGCGAACTCCGTGCGCAGCGTCTGGAACTTGGCTTCAAGGTCGTCGAGCGCGCTGAGCAGCATGGCCTCCGGAGTCATGGGAAGCTTGGGGGAACCGAACTCCATCTTGCCGTGATGCGACAGGATCATGTGCTCCAGAAGGAGAAGAAGGCGTTCGGGGAAGGGCTCGGGAGAGGTACCGTTGCTCTGCGCGGCTGCGACAGTTTCCGCATTGAGGGCGGCTACCTTCTCATGCAGCATGGCGACCCCGATGGAGATGTGCCCGATGAGCTGGCCTTCCAGCGTGTACTGGAAGTTCGAGCGCCAGGAAAGCTCGCGGACTTTCCCAATGTCGTGAAGAATGGCGCCGGTCACCAGTAGGTCGGGGTCGACCTCCGGATAGAACGGGGCGGTGGCGCGGCAGACACGTACCAGCGTGAGGATGTGTTCGAGCAAACCACCGATCCAGGCATGATGCAGGCGCTTGGCTGCGGGCGCCTGGCGAAATGCTGGGCCGATGATCGGGTCGTCGAAGAAAGCGAGCACCAGGCGGCGCAGGTCGGCGTTGGCGAAGGCTTCGACATAGCTGCGGAGTTCGGTGTCCATGGCCGCAATGTCGAATTGCGTGGTGGGCACGAAGTCCGTGCTGTCTACTTCCGAGTCGGCGGCGTTCCGCATCTTGCTGACCGTGATCTGGAACTTGCCCTGGTACTTGGAAATCTGGCCCTGCACTTTGACGAAGCAGCCTTCGCTGCAGTGTTCGACGACCTCGGCGAAATCCTCCCACATGCGGGCTTCGAACTGACCGGTTTTGTCGGCAAGCGTCAGTGCGAGGTACTGGCCTCCGCTGCCGCCTTTGCGGTCACGGACTCCAACCGATGACAGGCAGAAATAGCTGGTGATGACCTGGTTGTCAAACCGCGGCGCGTCGGCGATGAAGAACTCTTTCATGGATGGTTTTAAGCATACGACGCTGAACGCAGATTCAGCGGGCTGCGGGTTTGCTCTGCCCGAAGGATGGGCGGGGCAGATTTCACTGCTACGCTTCTCTCCGGTCGAGATGACAGATTTGTGGGAGTACCAGCAAACAGCAGATCCCCTGCGGGGATGACAACAAGAAAAGCAAAGGCAAAGGCAAAGACGCGACGGGGGATGAATAGAAAAACGCCCCGCCTGCGGGATGCGGGCGGGGCGTTTGTTGTCGCAGTTCCTGTTGTTTTAGTGAGGCGCCGGAGTTGTGGACGCGGGCTGGGTGCCGGTGGTCGCCGGGATAGGCTGGCCAGCCGGCAGAGCGCCCGGCGCCGGAGCGTCCGCCGGAGGCAGCGCCGTGGTGTCAGAACTGGGCTTCGGCGTGGTCGTTGTATTGGTGTTGTTGGTGACTGGGGCAGCGCCCAGAGCCGGATTCACCGTCTGATCGAGCGGCTTTTCCTCGGGCTTGGTTTTTTCCTGCAGGCGTTCTTTGGGTGCACCCTTTTCGCGCTTTGCCTTTTTCTTCTTGACCGTGTCACCGTTCAGGCCAAGCGGAGCTGCCTGCTGCTTCTCGTCGGTGCTTTCGGTTACCGTCGCCTTGATCGGGCGAGTGGAGGCCTTAGCCTCAGCCTTCACGAGGTTGGTCTGGGCGATCTGTTCGTCGTGCTGATTTTGCCGTGCGGAAAAGCGGGTCTTGTGCGTAGCAACGGCTTTGGGAGCGAGCGGGTCTTCCTGATCGAGACCCGTTCCGATGGAGATGCTGGTGGAGGAATCCTGGGAAGCCATCGCAGCGCCCGGGGCCTGACCGGCCAACGGAGGATTCTGGGGTGTTGTATCTGCGGCGAGCGACGGCGGGGCCGCGGGCAGAGCATTGCGCGGCGCCTGACCGAAGCGGACCTTTTCGCGCCGGATTTTGGGCGGTTTGCTGATCCTGGAAACGGGCGTGCCGCCGTTCCTGGCAGCCTGCGCGGCGGCCCTCGCCTCATTCTTCTGCTGGACCTTGGCGCGGGCAGCGGCGAGCATTTCCTGAGCGTGCTCGGCCTTCCTCTGCTCGGCGGCCTGATGCTTCACGACCTTTTTCTTCACCGGCGGCGGTGTGTAGGTGGTGAACAGGGGACGTCCGGTGGCATGGTTGATACCGGTATCGACGAACCCGGGCTTCACATCCACATACGCTTCGTCACGCGCCTTGGTCAGGTACGCGCGCAGAGCCGGCTGAAGGTTCTGCATGTACAGTGCGTTCTGCACCTGCTGTTCGACATCGGCAAGAGGCGGTGTGCCCGCTGCCTGGTGGCTGTCGACGCGCAGGATGACAAAGCCCTGGCGGGTGCGAATGGGTTCGGTATAGCCGCCTGCCGGCAGGGAAAAGGTCGCCTTTTCAAGCACATCGCCCAGCACGCCGCGTTTGAAGTCGCCGAGATCGCCGCCCGCCGTGGCGGTGGGTCCACCGGACTGGGTCTTGGCTGTCGCCGCGAAGTTGGCGCCACCCTTGAGGGTCGCTTCCACGCCGTCTGCCTTGGCCTGCGCCGCGGTGACCTGGGCGTCGGTGGCATTGTCCGGGGTCGGGATCAGGATTTCGCTGAGGTGGACCTGTTCGGGTGCTTCGAATTCCTTGATGTGCGCGTTGTAGAACGCTTCTTCTTCCGCGTGGGTCATGTTGAGGCGGCGGCCGACCTCGTCGCGCACCACCTGCTGCTGAATGATCTGGTTGCGGATGCCCTGTTTGAAGTCTTCAAACGAAACGCCCTGCTGGGCGGCCGCTTTTTCCAGCGCTTCCATGGAATCCAGGTGGTTGGACTTGCGGATTTCATCCAACTGGCGCATGGTTTCCGCGTCGCCGGTAATTCCCAGCTCCTTGCCCTTGGAAAGCAGGAGCTGCTGGTCGATCATGTCGCGCAGCATGTTCTGCTGGCGGTCCTGGAACTCGGCCTGGTTGACGCCCTGCTGTTGGGCCTCCTGCAGGAGCTGCTGCTGGGCACGTTCATACTCGCTGCGGGTGATGACCTGGTCGTTGATGCGGGCGATCACATCTTCCACCACGCTGCCGTTGGGCATGACCGGGGTCGCTGCGGGAACGGGTGGAAGCTGGAGCGTGGAGCCTGACGGCTGGGTGAAGACGTTGCCGGCGGGGGCCGGAACGCGAGGCCGGGCCTGTACCTGAGCATGTAGCGTGGAGGCCGAAGCGGCTCCGAGGGCGATCCAGGCACCGGCGAAAAGCCGCTGCGTCCAAACATGGGTTGATTGCTTCTTGATCATCCGTTCCTTTGCAGTTCCGCACCTTGACGGTGAGCCCTGGGCAGCATGGGCGTAGCTGTCCCAAGGGTTTGACCGTCAAATCCGGCGGAGGTCACCTAACCACCCTATTCTACCTGTCGAAAGAGCCGGTGTGGGAGGCTCTCCCGCAGGGCGTACGGTTGGTCACTGAGGGGGTATCCGGCGGCCCTCCGGCTAACCGCCGGGTGCTATACTCCGTCCAATGAACATGGGCCGTTTTGGCGCTTTTGCGCCATCGTGCCCGGTCACGGATCGAGGTCATCCCAACTATGGTTTCTCCCACACGTCGCGCGCTTTTTTCAGCCACTATTTTTCTGACAGCGTGCGGGGTCGCGGGCTCCTTCTATGGCGGCGTCAGTGCCCAGTCGCAGTCCAGCCAGTCCGACCTGCGCGATGCCATGAAGTCCTTCACCAACGTGTACTCGGTGGTGGAAGCCAACTACGCCGACAAACTGGACGGCGACAAGATCGACAAGGCCGTGTATGACGGCGCGATCCCGGGCATGCTGCATGTCCTGGACCCGCACTCGAACTTCTACGATCCCAAGGCGTACGCGCAGATGCGCGAAGACCAGCACGGCAAATACTACGGCGTGGGCATGCAGATCCAGCCGCAGGGAACCAAGATCGTGGTGGTCGCGCCGTTCGAAGGGACGCCCTCGTATAAGGCCGGCATCCGCCCCGGCGACGTGATCCTTTCCGTCGACGGCAAGGCGACCGAAAACATGGATTCCGCCGATGTGGCCTCCATGCTGAAAGGACCGCGCGGCACCCATGTTTCGGTGACCATGGCGCGCGAAGGCGCAGCCAAGCCGCTGACCTTTGATCTTGTCCGCGATGAGATTCCCCGCTACTCGGTGGACCTGGCGTTCATGATTCGTCCCGGTGTGGGCTATATCCACGTGACCAACTTCATGGAAACTACCTCGCATGAGGTGCAGGAAGCGCTGGACAAATTCGGCCCCAACCTCACGGGCTTGCTGATCGATCTGCGCGGTAACCCCGGCGGTCTACTGAACGAAGCCGTCAATATGTCGGACAAGTTTCTGCAGAAGGGCCAGATCGTGGTTTCGCAGCGCGGGCGCGCTTTCCCGGATCAGGTGTACCGCGCGCCCATCGGTTCGGCGAAGAAGTACCCGGTCGTGGTGCTGGTAAACCGCAATACGGCTTCAGCCGCGGAAATCGTTTCCGGCGCACTTCAGGATCATGACCGTGCGCTGATCGTGGGTGAGACCACCTTCGGCAAGGGCCTGGTGCAGACGGTGTTCCCGATCTCGGAAAACACTGGCCTGGCGCTTACGACCTATCACTACTACACGCCTTCGGGCCGTCTGATCCAGCGCAACTATGAAGGCCTGTCGCTGTATGACTACTACTATGGCCGCGAAGGCGCAAAGGCTCCTGACAGCACCAACAAGGAAGTCAAGCTGACCGACAGCGGCCGTACGGTGTACGGCGGCGGCGGCATTACTCCGGATGAGAAGATTCCCGAGCTGAAGTCCGACCATCTCCAGGACAATCTGCTGCAACACTACGCATTCTTCAACTTCAGCAAGCACTACCTGGCCAACCACACCGTTTCCAAGGATATGGTGGTGGATGATGCGCTGCTGGCACAGTTCAAAGACTTCCTGAAGTCGGAGAAAATCGATGCCACGGACCAGGATATTCAGACTGACCTCGAGTGGGTGAAGGCCAGCATCAAGGCGGAGCTGTTTATCTCGCAGTTCGGTCAGAATGAAGGCTTCCGTGTCCGCGCGGAGTGGGATCCCCAGATCAACAAGGCGCTCTCCTTCATGCCCGAGGCGCAGGCGCTGGAAGATCACAAGCTGCCCAGCCAGCAGAAGATGCAGACAGCCAGCAAGTAACAGGCACTGTAGAAAAACAGGAAAGGCCGCAGAGCGATCTGCGGCCTTTTTCCGTTTGCGCGCGGGTGGTCGGGCGGGTTCGTTCTTTGCAGTTCGATGGCGGGCTCTGAAACTCCTGAAGCTCAGTGCGGAGTTTTAGAGCAGTTCCGGCAATACTGTGGTCTTCCCGAACGATGGAGAATGCCGTTTTCATTGGGAGAAAACGGCTTCAGCACCCTCTCTTCGGTCTACACCATTACCGGAACTGCTCTAGCGCCAACCTCCTGGTGCTGTGGAATTGATCGGCAGTCGTGAGGGCCGTTTCGTAATCAGAAACGGCCCGGCAATCCGCAGCCAAGGTTCGCCCCTGCAGCTAGTGGTGTCACAGACCAGCGCCGCCGGCGCGGCATATACCAGCATGGGGCGTAACGGGGACCCCGCGAGCGGTCTTTGCTCTTTGCTCGCTGGGGAAGTGAAGCCCCATGTCAGACCACGCAGACTCTAAAGGGCCAAAGGCCCGACATATGCTCTCGTCCATCTCGCCGAAAATACATGATCGTTCGGCATGTATGTTGTGGCGATAGACCGGGCGTCCGTGGCTGCTTATATGTCGCGCCTTCAGCGCTCGTTTTCTACGTCGCCCGTTTCATGGGGTTTCACCCCATGCTGGTATATGCCGCGCCGTTGGCGCTTGGAAGCTTGCTCGTATGCGCGTCCGTGACCCCTCTGACGACAAATGAAAAGGTCCCCGCCGCTCTTCCCAGGAAAACGACCTCCTCCACTGTCTACCGGGACCACAGCATCAGGAGATTTGCTTTAACACGTAGACCGGATAGTGAGCGTCTACGGTGCGAACGTTCGTTCGATTGAACCATCCTTGCTCGAATAACTGGGCGGGCTGGAAAGGAGAAGGCGGTAGCAGTAGCAGTAGCAGTAGCTCGTAACCGTTCCCTCTCTCGCGCACGACTAAGCCGATGAACGACTTTGGGGGAAATGCTCTCGATGTCTTCTCTTCGCTATACACGTTGAAGGAACACCGCTATAACGGAAGCGGGGCGAGTCTCTGCGATCGAACCTGTTAAGGAGACATTTACCCGCGTGACGTTGCTTCCCGAATCCTCGGTCGCCGTTGAGGAAGAAATTCCGGCGAGCCTATGGAATCGTGCGCGCAAACTCGCTACCGGCAGGATCAGCTATGCGCTCGCCGACCAGGTGACGTACAGCTTTGGCAACCTGGTAGTCGCGGCGCTGATCAATCGCCACGCCACGCCGTGGGAGTTCGGCATCTACATCCTGACGCAGCGCGTGCTGGATATCTTGATCCAGATGTGCAACAACGTGATGTGGGGGCCGTACATTTTCAACCGTCCGGGCCTCTCCCAGGAGCGCCAGAAGCTTTATCTGGGCAGCGTCTTTGCCGTGCAGATGATTTTCTCGGTCTTGATGGTTCTTCTGCTGGCGGGAGTTGCGCGTTGGTGCAGCACCCCGTCACGCGGCCTGTACTACGGAGTGTTTCAACCGCTCATCCTGACCTCGGCGGGTATTGTGTTCCGGGAGTTCACGCGGCGCATGTACTTTGCCGACCTGCGCATGAAGGAAGCCTTCTGGACCGATGTGGCGACGGTCGTGCTCCAGATCGCAGGCGTGGAGTGGCTGTACCTGCGCCACTCTCTGAACATTCCCAACACCCTGTTCGTGCTGTGCGCCGCCGCAGTGTTCGTTTCCTTGTGGTGGCTGCTGCAGGAGTGGAAGACCTTTGCCGTGGGACTCAAGGACATACGCGAGGATTTCGTTCGCAACCTTCATCTGGGCGGGTGGTTCGTTGGCAGCAATATGGTCTTTATCGCCAGTTCCCAGTGGAATCCCTGGGTATTGAGCGCCTTGATGGGTGGCGTCGGTGTCGGTATGTATTCCACCTGCGAGCAGGTGATCAATATTCCGCGCGTGGCGCTGGTCAGCGTGCTGAACATGATGTCGCCCATCATGGCGCAGAAGTATGCCGATGGCGGCAAGGTGGAGCTGGATGCGCTGGTGAAGCGCTTCAATCGTTTGTTCACGCTTGGTTCCGTGCTGTGCGCCGCCGTGATCATGCTCATAGGACCTTTTGTGGCGAAGCTGATCTTCAAGCACATCCCCGGCAACGCGCGCACCATCATGGTGGTGCTGGCGTTGAACTTCATCGCTCTGGCCGCCACGCTGCCGGAAAGTTACGGGCTTTCGGCGATCAATCGAGCCGGCCCCACCTTCTACGCCAATCTCGCCGGGTTCATGGTCCAGGCGGGGACCGCGATCTGGCTCATCAGGAGCCTGCAACTCCCCGGCGCGGCCGCAGCTTTGCTGCTGGGCAGCATCGTTGTGATCGTCGTGCGGCATCTGTATTACAGAAAAGAATTCCGCACCACGGGCGAACCGGTGAGGGCCGCATGACCGAGGCAAGGGGTGAGGGAGTCGGCGAGGCAGTCAGCGAGGCATGTTGCGAGACGTTCAGCGAGCCAGGGCGCGAAGCCGGTCGCGAGCGTGGCCTCGTCAGCATTGTCATTCCCACCTTCCGGCGCCTGCACGCCTTGTTGCTGGCGGTGGCGAGCGCGCTCGGTCAAACCTATCCCAACGTTGAAGTCATCGTGGTTTCCGATGGCCCGGATACGGAAGTGCGCTTAGCGCTTGAAGGGATGGACCCTCGCCTGCGCTATCTGGAACTGGCTGTGAACAGCGGCCCGGCGGAAGCGCGCAACGTAGGTGTCCGCGCCAGCCGTGGTGAATGGCTGACGTTCCTGGACGATGACGACACCATGTTCCCCGAGAAGGTGGAGCAGCAGATTCGTCTTGCCGACGGCAATCAACCGAGGAAGATGATTTCCTGTCGCACGGTGTACCGGCACGACGGGCAGGACGATGTGTGGCCACAGCGTCCGCTCCAGGTGGACGAAGACGTTGCGGACTATATTCTGCTGCGGCCTTCTCTCCTGGGCCGGCCGGGCGTCATTCAGATACAGACTCTCCTGATGCACCATAGCCTTCTGGATGCGGTCCCATTTACGGCGCATAGAGACCACGAAGACTGGGCGTGGCTGCTCGAAGTCTGGCATCGCGCCGGAGCGCGTGTGGAGTTCGCCTGGAAGCCGCTGGTGGTCTACAACATCGTGACGGAAAGCATCTCGCGCAGCCGGCGCGCGAACTGGCGCGACTCCTTGCAATGGGTGGAGCAGTACCGTCTCTGGATCGGCGACCATGCGTTCACCTCGTTTCTGGCCAGCAAGGTTGCGATGAAAGCCAAACGCGCGGGTGACTGGAAAGCGCTGCGTGAAATCGCCGCCCTTGTGCTGCACAACAAACCTCGTGCGCTGGACGTCATGTTTCTGATGGGTATTGCGCTGTTGCCGGGATTTGTTCTCCACGCCGCATGGAAGCGCTCGCTCTCGGCGGAGGAATCCGAGGCCGTTGTGCGATCCGGGCGCCGGAATGCGTCTGAAGTGGTTTGAGTTCCTAAGAACCGGGGTCGCCAATCAGCACGGACCTAAGCCGGTAGACATACATGTCGATTCCGGGAAGTCTATGGAGTCTGTGTGAATCGCGACATTCAGGCACTTATCCAAGCGCCAAGGGCGCGCTCTATACCAGCCCAGGGCGAACCCGGGGTCCCCGGCGAGCGTTCTCGGCTCGCTGGGGTGGAGAAGCCCTGGGTATGAGCGCATGGAGAGTTCGAGGGCTGAAGGCCCGTCCTATAGTGGCGCCATGATAGGGCGGGCTTTCAGCCCTTGGTGCATTGGTCGGGCGGATACCCAGGGCTTCGCCCTGGGCTGGTATAGAACGCGCCTTCAGCGCTGCAAGTTCTCGGGTTCGAAACATCAGGTGAACGACAACATCACTGTGGTCATCCATTCGCACTGTAACGATGCATCACGATCCGGCTGTCGGGATTACGCGACACAATAGCGCCAAGATAGTCCGACCCCGGGTCCCAGGAATGAAAGTGCCACTGCATCAGCTCCGATGGATTGTGTTGCACGTCGAGCAGCCGCGCGGGTTCCTCGAAGGAAACGGAGATGCGGTCCAAAGGATAGGACAGGCCTGGCCCGAGCGCTTTTACCAACGCCTCTTTCCTGGTCCAGCACCTGAAGAACGCCTGAGTCTGCTGGTCTGGAGACAGAGATCTCAATACTGCCAGTTCCGTGGATGAACAGAAGCCGCCGGCGGCATGCAGGAGATCGGGCATGGCGCGAACGCGCTCGATGTCGATTCCCAATGGAGATACAGGACTGAATGCAAAGCAAGCCTGAGCCCCGGAGTGCGACAGGTTGAAGTGAAGTCCGTGCCCGGAAAGAAGCGGCTTTCCGTGAGAACCGTAAGAAAACAAAATCGACTCAGGCGTCTGATCGAGATAGCGCCCGAGCAGGGTGCGCAGAATGCCGCGCCGGATGGTGTAGCGACTGCGATGGAGGGGAAAGCGAAATCGCTGTGCACGGTCCCGCTCGTCAGGCGACAGGAGCTCGCAGGCTTGCGCCTCGGAATATTCGCCGGCATCGAGGTCCGCCGACCATAGATCGATCTGATCTTTTGAAATCGCCAAGGATGTTGAGCTTGGATTCACGGGCATCCTGAAGGGGTGTGACGATCGGTGTAGGCAAGCTTTCAAGTCGAATGGTACCAGCGGCTGGAGAAGGTCAGTCCGGACGGTGAGAACTTGATTAGAAAGCCGCTTCTGCCCGTCTCTTCGTTAACACCTCGAGGCAGATCACTATAAACATTGACGATACAAGTGGAACAGCGCGGGGACCTGCAGGGATGCCTTTCGTTCCATAGCGTTTGCTGTTTGCCCGGAGTAAACTGGGCTCGCTTCAAGTTCGCAAACTGAGTACCGCTTGCTTCGAGTGAGCGTTTTGCTGTGGAGCGGAGGTGTGTCCCCACATGCTGTTTTGCAGCGCTGCCGGTGACGGCATGAAGTTTCGAGGGAATCTCAAGCGGATGACTGTCCTTGACGCCGGATTTGTCGATATTTCACAGGGAGCGTCTGCGAAATGATTTCGGCCGCGCGAACCTCGCAGGACGGTATCGATGAGCGCCTGAGGGAGCAGCGTTTGCGCGCGGCCGCTGCGGCCCGGCAAGCGAATCGCATTCAGCCGCGCACGCCGGGCGCCAAGGTACCGATCTCGGCGGAGCAATACCGCATCTGGCTGCATAGCTCCCAGCAGCCGGACATGCCGCTTTATAACGAAGCGATCACGATCCATAAGCGCGGCAGCTTTGACCTGAAAACGCTTGAAGCAGCGTTCAACGAAATTCTGCGCCGGCATGAGGCGTGGCGAACGAGCTTTGCGCTTGTGGATGGTGAGTTGCTGCAGGTGGTCCATCCGGATTTGCACGTGGAGCTGCCGCTGGTCGACCTGAGCGGGCTCCCGCCGGAGGAGCGCGAAGCCGAGGCCCTGCGACTGGCGACCGAAGACGCGAAGAAGCCGATCAGCCTGGAGCATGCGCCGCTGTTTCGCCCGCGGGTCGTGCGCATGGAAGCGGAGGAACACAGGTTCCTGTTGACGCTCCATCACATCATTTTCGATGGCGTCTCGATCTATCGGACGCTGATGCCTGAGCTTGCGGCAACTTACGCGGCGTTTGAATGCGGCGTGAAGCCGGAGCTGCCTGAACTGCAACTCCAGTATGGCGACTACTCCATCTGGCGGCAGCAGCATCTTGAGTCGGCCGGCGTGAAGGAGCACATCGCGTACTGGCGTGAGCAGCTTGCGGGCGAACTGCCGGTGCTGCGTTTGCCAGTGGACCGGCCACGGCCGGCGGAGATCAGCTCCCGCGGATCCATGGAGTGCTTCCAGCTCTCGGCGGAGCGTATTCGTGCTCTGCGTGAGTTGAGCAGGGCGCACGGAGTGACGCTGTACATGACGCTGCTGGCTGCGTTCAAAACGCTTCTGTTCCGCTATAGCGCGCAGGAAGACGTCATCGTCGGCGGGGCTACGGATGCGCGGCGGAGGATGGAACTCGAGCCGTTGATGGGCTACTTCCTGGATACGTTTGCGGTGCGTACACGGCCCACGGCAGATAAAAAGTTTTCCGCATATCTACGCGAAGTGAAGTATGTGGTCCTTGAGGCACTAGACGCGGCGGACGTGCCGTTTGACCGCGTGGTGCAGGAAGTGAATCCGCGGCGCGACAACAGCCATCATCCGATCTTTCAGGCGTTCTTTTCGATCGAGCCGCCGGTGGCTCCGTTCGCGGATGGCTGGGACCTGACGCAGATGGACGTGACGGTCGGCTCCTCGAAGTTCGATCTGTACCTTGAGCTGGATGAGCGCCCCGATCACATGGCGGCGCGCTTTATGTACAACACGGACATCTTCGACGCGGTGACGATCCGGAGGATGGCAGGGCACTGGCAGCAGATGCTGGAAAGCGTCTGCCGCACACCGGATGCGACGCTCGGAGAATTGCCCTTTCTGACCGCGGGAGAGATGGAGCAACTGGCCGGGCCGGGCGGGTGGAACGATACCGCGCAGCCGATCCCGCAAGCGACGCTGCATCGTTTGATTGAGGAACAGGCAGCGCGTACATCGCAGTCTGTGGCAGCAGTTTTGGGCAGCGAGCGCTGGACGTATGCGGAGCTTTTGGCTCGGGCGAACGAATTGGCCGATGCGCTGCGGGCCGCGGGCGCAGGGCCGGGAACACTGGTCGCTGTTTTCCTGCAGCGGTCACTGGATCTGTTGGCGGGTCTGATTGCAGTGGCGAAGACCGGAGCGGCCTATGTGCCGATGGATCCGGAGACCCCGCAGGCTCGGATTGCCTTGTGCCTGGACGATGCGAAGCCGGTTGCAGTGCTTACAAGTGCATCCTTGCTGGAGATGTTGGGTGACTATGCCAATCGATCGGTGCTTGTCGACCGGACAGATACTTCCGCAGGCTCACAAGAAACACCGCGCAAACAGGACTTCGAGGAAACGCCGGGTTCTGAAAATGAAACGGCCTACGTTATCCATACATCCGGCACGACAGGCAAACCCAAGGCGGTGGAGATTGCGCACCGCAGCCTCGTCAACCTGCTTCTTTCCGTACAGCGAGAGATAGGTTTCGGACCGGATGATGTCCTGTTGGCGGTAACAACGGTTTCTTTCGATATTGCCGCACTGGAGTTGTTCCTGCCGCTGATTTCGGGCGGGACTGTGTTGATGGCAAGCCGGGACGAGGTGAAGGATCCGTACCTGTTGGCGGCGAGGATTGAGGATGCAGGATGCACGGTGATGCAGGCGACGCCGTCGACGTGGCGGGCGTTGTTGCAGACTGGGTGGAAAGGATCATCCAGGCCGCTACGTGTGTTGTGCGGTGGAGAGCCGTTGCCGCGCGCGCTTGCCGACCGGTTGCTCGCGACGGGAGTTGCGCTCTGGAACATGTACGGGCCTACGGAGACGACGGTGTGGTCGACGTTGCATCGCGTAGGCAGCGGTGGAGAGCCGGTGCCGGTGGGCAAGCCGATTGCGAACACCACGGCCTACGTGCTCGATGAGCGCGGCCAACTGCAGCCCGTGAATGTGCCGGGTGAGTTGTTGCTGGGTGGAGCGGGAGTCGCCAAAGGCTATCGCGGCCAGCCCGAGATGACAGCGGAGAAGTTCGTCACCTTGAAAGCGATTGGCCCCGCAAGGGTTTATCGCACCGGGGATCTTGCGGTACGGCGAGCGGACGGAAGACTTGAATGCGTGGGCCGCATCGACAACCAGGTGAAGGTGCGCGGGTTTCGCGTGGAACTGGAAGCCGTGGAAACCGCGGTGCAGATGCATCCGCAGGTGGCTGCAGCCGCGGCGCGCGTTTGGGTAGAGACCGATGGTGGAACGCGGCTGAGTTTGTATGTGATGAGCCGCAATGGAACGCCACCGGAGACACGCACGCTCCGGCAGTTTCTGCAGACGTCGCTGCCGGAGTACATGGTGCCGTCGGACATCATCGCTTTACCTGCAATTCCACTGACGCCCAACGGCAAGATCGACAGGAAAGCATTGCCCCGGCCTTCCGCGACGCGCTTCCCGGACCATGCGCCTTCACTGAACGGAGGCTTCGATCTCAGCCGTCCTTCCGGCGTTGAATCAGGAGGGTCAGAGGCAACGTTGGAAATGCCTCAACCCGGCATCGAGGCGGCCATCGCCTCGGTGTGGTGCGATGTTCTGAATTTGAAAGAGCTGGGGCGGCATGACAATTTCTTCGAACTTGGAGGCCACTCGCTGGAGGCGGTGCGCTGCGTTTCCCTTGTGAATCGCGCGCTGGGGTCATCGATCCGTTTCGCTTCGTTTCTCCAGGCGCCTACGATTGCGCAACTTGCGAGCATTGTCCGCGGCGGTCCTGCACCCAAGGTGCAACTGGTGAAGCGAGGCTCGCCTGCAAGCAAGCGGTTGCTGTGGATCGGTACGGGAGAATGGCTGACGTTTTTCGCGAAACGTCTGACCATTGACGTCACGCTGTATGGTGTGGCGCCGGATATTGAGCGGCTTACGGATCGCTCGGTCGAAGCCATGACGGCACAGATCCTTCCTGACGTTCTGAAGCTGCAGGGAGGACCGTTCGTCATAGGCGGCTTTTGTCTCCGCGGTTTGCTGGCGTTAGAGCTTGCCCGCAGGCTCAACGAGGAAGGCGCCGACGTTGAGCTGCTGATACTCGGCGATGTGTACGCTCCACAGCGGGTGCCGGAGTGGACGTTGCCGCAGCGGATCATCCGCCGTGCTCATCGAGAGTCCTGGAATCTATGGAATGCTTTGCGCTCGCCCGCCGGACAACGCTTGCCAGCGTTGCGCAGGCTGCTTGTTTCGTGGCGCGAGTGGAGGGATGTCAATCTGGACGATCCGGATATACCGGATGAATTGCTGCAAGCGCTGTACATCACCGGACCGCACTACGAGCCCTCCCGTTTCCAGGGCCGGGTCCTGTTCCTCGAATCCGGTGAGAACCGGATGGTGGGAATCAGCACATCGCAAACGTGGAGTGAATTCATCCAGGACATTGAGGTTTCGCCCTATCCTGGGATTCACGAAAACTTCCTCTTTGAGTCCTACCTCGATGCGTTGGCAACAAGAATTGAGAATGCGATAGAACGCTAGAGTATTTCCGGTAAAGGTGAAGACCAAGCGGAAGCGCCCGAGCCGTTTTCTCCCAATGAAGACGGCCTTCTAGAATCTATTCGGGACCACAGTATTACCGGAAATGCTCTAATGGAGTTCCTCAAGATGACTGACTATCTCGAATCGTCGAACGTCGTACAGGACGTATCTGCAGCGGCTGCGGCCGCCCCAGGACAGGCTGCGCTTGTCGATGGGAAGCGCACCCTCGAATACGGCTCGCTGATTGGCCAGGCGAATCAGCTTGCGCACTATTTGCTCGCGCGCGGAGTGAAGCCGGAGGACAAGATCGGCATCTCGATGTGCCGCTCGATCAATTTCGCCGTTGCTGCTCTGGGCATTCTCAAGGCTGGTGGAGCATATGTCGCGCTGGACCCTTCCTACCCGGCTGCGCGGCGGCGTCTGATCGAAGAAGATGCCGGATTGGTTTTGTCGCTTGGAAGCAGCGAGGAGGGCGCGTCCGTGCAGACCGTCTCGCTGCAGGATGCGGCGATTCTGGCTGAGTCGACAGATGACGCGAACCTGCCGCAGCCTGATCCGAAGCAATTGGCCTATGTGGTCTACACATCAGGATCGACAGGAGTTCCCAAGGGTGTTGAGGTCACGCACGGCAATCTGATGCATCTGGTGCGTTGGCACAACCAGGCGTTTCAGGTTGGGCCCGCCGATCATGCGACTTTGCTGGCGAATGTTGGCTTTGATGCGGCGGTCTGGGAACTCTGGCCGTACCTGTCTGCGGGAGCGACGCTCTTTGTGCCCGAACTGGAAACCATCCGCCAGCCCGAAGCTCTCCGCGACTATATTGTTGCGCTCGGCATCACCGTGATGTTCGCGCCGACGCTGCTGGGCGAGGCGCTGATCCAACTGCCATGGCCGTCCGAGACGCGCCTGCATTCGTTGCTCACCGGCGGTGATGCTCTGCGCATTCCGCCACCGCCCAGCCTGCCCTTTGACTTGATCAACAACTACGGCCCGGCTGAGTGCACGGTGGTTTCGACATCCGGAAAGGTCAAGCCTTCCGACTACCGTTCCGGTCTGCCTTCTCTTGGGTTCCCGATTGAGGGAGCTTCGATCGCTCTTCTGGATGACCAGTTGCAGGAAGTTCCGGAGGGAACGGCCGGCGAAATCTGCATCGCGGGCGCGGGTTTGGCGCGCGGATATCTCCATCAGCCTGAGCTCACGGCGCAGCGCTTCATCACGCGCGATGGAGTGAGGATGTACCGGTCAGGTGATCTGGGCTCCAGGAATGCCGATGGCTCGATTCAATTCCTGGGAAGAGCGGACCAGCAGGTCAAGATTCGCGGCTATCGCATCGAGTGCGGTGAGATCGAGGCTGCTCTGAACACTCTTCTGGCGGTCGATACCAGCGCAGTGGTGGTGCGCGAACAACGTGATGGCCACATGGGGCTGGTCGCCTACCTGGCGCCCGCGGGTGACGCGTCGTTCAGTCATCAAGAGCTTCGCCAGAGCTTGCGGATGCTTTTGCCCGACTACATGGTTCCCGAACAGTTCATCCGTGTGAGCCAGATCCCGATGACGGAGAACGGAAAGATCGACCGCAGCCACCTGCCTGTTCCTGATGCTTCCAACATGATCGTGGACGCGCAACGCGAGCTCTCACCTGTCGAAACGGAGTTGATGGTGATTTTGAAAGAGCTGCTCAGTGTGGAGGTCATTGCGCCCGAGGATGACTTCTTTTTGCTCGGCGGACACTCCTTCATTGCGGCGCAGCTGATTGCCCGCGTGAGGGATTGGTTTGGCGTGGAGCTCGGGCTGCGTACCGTGTTTGAGAACCCGACCCTGGCAGGCATGGCGGAGCAGATCGAGAAGAAAATGGCACTGATCGATGCGACCGATGCAAGTGAGTCCCTCGTATGAGCAGCGGTGCGCAGACCACCACAAAAGTTACGAGCCTGTACCAGCTACTCGATCCGGAAGTTCTGGGGAACCCCTATCCGCTCTACCGCGCGTTGCGCGAACTGGACCCCGTGCACTGGGACCGCTACCTGCATGCCTGGGTGGTGACGAGCTACGAGCACGCGCAACAGGTGCTGCTGCACTACTCGGCGGATCGCACGCCCACGCCCGAGGCGCTGGAGAAGATCGGGATGTCGGCGCTCTCGCCCATCGCGGCGGTGATGACCCGGCAAATGCTCTTCCTGGATCCGCCTTCGCACACGCGCCTGCGCACGCTGGCAGCCCAAGCCTTCTCCGTCGCGCGCGTGGAGCGTCTCGCCCAGAAAATCCAGAGCGTCATTGACGAGCTTCTGGCTGGTTTAGAGGGCAAGGAATCCATCGACGTGATCACCGACTTCGCTGAGCCTCTGCCGGCGATCGTGACAGCGGCTCTGCTGGGCATCGATGTTGCCGACCACACGAAACTCAAGGTATGGTCCGCTTCGTTTGCGGAAATGCTGGGCAATTTTCAGCACAATCCTGAGCGCTCGATGCATGTGCTGCGCAGTCTCGAGGACATGACGGACTACTTCCGCGATGCCATCCGTAACCACGGCGATCGCGACGGCCTGGTCCGCGATCTGGCCACCGCGAAGGTCGATGGCGAACAGCTCTCGGAAGATGAGGTCATCGCCAACATCATTGTCACCATGGTGGGCGGGCAGGAGACGACCACTAACCTGATCGGGAACGGTGTGCTCACGCTGCTGCGGAATCCTTCTGCGCAAGAGGAGCTTCGCGCCAATCCCGGCATGATGGCCTCGGCGGTTGAGGAGCTATTACGCTACGAGCCGCCCAGTCAGCAGACGGCACGTCTTGCTCCGGAAGACCGCGTACTCGGCGGTAAGTCGATTCGCAAAGGGCAGGCGGTGATAGCCGTGATGGCCGCGGCGAACCGTGATCCGGCGCGCTTTCCGGATCCCGACAAGCTCGATCTCGCGCGCCAGGATAACCGGCACCTGTCCTTTGGCTGGGGAAGTCACTTCTGCTTTGGAGCGCACCTGGCGCGGCTGGAAGGCCGGTTGGCGTTTCAAGCATTTCTGGAGCGCTATCCGAAGATTGAACTGACGAACGCACCGTTGACGTGGCGAGACAACCTCGGTTTGAGGGGGATGGTTTCTCTGCCCGTTGCGGTGGGTTCTTAGGAGAAGTGGTGGGCGAGTTCGAGGACGATTGGCTCTGGTTTTCGTTGAGTCACTGGCATCCTCTGGACCAATATGCGCATGGATGAAACGCACTAAGGGCGGTGATGGGATCTCGCGCAACCAACTTAAGCGTGAAAGAATGACTGTCATGCCCAGCGAAGAAAGTCCAATAAAGCATGTTCTTGCCGGAGGTTTGTTCGCGCTTTTTGTCGCCCTGATAGTGGCAGCTGTAACGGTGTTTGGCGTGATAAGTATGGTTCTCGGTCATATTTTCATTGCGATTGCCGGACTCGTTGGAACTGTGATCGTCTGGGCGGAAATTTTCCCGCAGCGTCGTTTTTGGGTAAAAGCAGCGCTGACTTTAATCCTGTGGGTTGCTGTCGTCCTCGGGGACTGGAAGATAATCCAATTCAAGCACGCAGAGGAGCAAGCCGCTCACGCGGTTGTTCCTAGTGCCGTCCAACCAAACACCCAACCTCCCCCAAAAGATGCAACTCCTAACGCTATTCCCCCTTCCGGGCCAAGTACTCCCAAACGTTCTAATCGGCCGCTGCCAGCAAACCCTTTTCGCGTATTGGAATACAGTACTGTTGTTGGCGGCCAGTTCGCGAATATTGCGGATCATCCTCTGTATCTGATTTCGGTACAGGTTTCAGCTTGGGACAGTTCGACCTCCATGAGCCCAGGCGAGGAAGTCGTTCCGGGAAAGCCATATCATCTGGTCATCAAAACCGCTGGTAATTTATCAAGTCTGATCCCGAACTCGGACGACTGGGATCAGGCTTTTCTAGAAGGTTCCCGTCGGTTCGGAAGAAACTGCCTGGTTATCGCTGCGCTCCTACCGGATGGCGCCGAATGGACGCAGATGGTTGAGCACTATCAGGAGTTAAAGATGCCCTTAGTATCGAGGGATGCGGAGATGGTCATCAAATATAGCGATGGTCCAACGGTAAAGACCGAGAAGGTTCCGCTCAAGGCCACCATATTCCACATGCAGCCGTGTGACGCAGGTCAGCGGTAGCCCTTCTTTTGTTAGTTCACCCGACCTTGATTTGCCCTACTTCAGCTGCTACCTCCGCCGCTTCTTGGCAAATCCAGGCGACTGATGGAAGTTGGTTGCGCTGCTGTCGTGAAGCCGCCGATCATCTCGCTCTTCTTCAAATGGTCCGCTTCGCCCGCACTAGCAATCACATTGCTGAGCGTGTTCTACCGTGTGCAATAGAGCAAGTCGCTTACCAGCCGAACGGTCATCGACGACCCAATTGGCGTTATGTGCGGTCTTGGATTAGAAAATGGACAACTCACGGAGTTTCTGTGGGTTGTCTAAGAAGTGGTGGGCGAGACAGGGATCGAACCTGTAACCCCGGACTTAGAAGGTCCGTGCTCTATCCAATTGAGCTACTCGCCCGCGCGCACGCGTGGTGGTGATGTGCGTTCCTATGTATCGATTGTAGCGGAGCCCTTGGCGGGTTCGAGATCGCGGTTGCGTAACAGGTTCACCACGTCTTCCAAAGCCGCCGACCAGCGCGCGGTGGCCATCTCCGCGTCGTGGCCCAGTGCGGAAACATACACCGAGATCGCGTAGCCTTCGAGCGGCGTGCCTAGGTCCAGGATCGCGGGGCGCAGGATGCACTGGAGAAACGCCTCCGAGTGCGGCAGCTTGGCAGCGCGCCGCGTGATGCGGTCTAAACGCGTGCTGTATTGATGTGCGGAGGCGAAGACGATGCGCTCCCGCCATACCAGATCAATGTAGCTGGCAAAGCCGGCCTGGGCTTCGTCCTCCAGAAGATCGAGTTCCACGCGCAGCGTTTCGAGATCGTTCTCTCGCTCCTGCGAAGGCAGGGACCAGACGTCGCACTTGGCAGTGAAGAAAGGTGAGCGTGTGGCGTTCAAGGCGCGCAGCGCGCGGCCGAGAGCAGGGAACCGCTCGGCTTCCGCGATTTCCGCGATGTCGTAGGGGTTGTTGCGGAGATCGACGAATTCGACGCCAACATCGGGAGCGGACCATGGCACGACGAGTGTTGGTGCATCTTCAGAACATTCCGCGGTCCACTCAGCCAACATCTTCCTAGGGTACGGGATTTCGAGCAATCCCGCTTGTATCAAGGAGATGCGGAGAGGCAGGAAGTAGGAAGTAGCGAGTAGGAAGTAGAAAAGAACGGTACCTGGGTGGGGTATCGCGCGAAGGCGCGACCGTCCCTGCCCATGTCACCGGTTGACGACCAGGGGCTTGAAAGGGCTGGGCTTCAGCCCAGCCGCCAGGGCCCCGCCACAAATCCGGCCTTAGCCGCTGCGGGAATGCACCTGCCGGATGCATGGGCGGAGGCAAGAAGCAGGTCTCTCCGCTTCGGTCGAGAGGACAGATTTGTGGGGGAGATAGAGGAACAGCAGATCCCCTGCGGGGATGACAACAAGAAAGGCAAGGGCAACAACAACGACAAGGGCGAAGGCAACGACATGAAGCAACAGCACGACAAAAGCAGAACCGATGCCGTCTACGCGTTCGCCAATACAAACCGCAGCGCTGCATGTTCGGCCCAATAGCCGTCGTTGCTGTTCGCGGGTTCGGGTTGGGCGAGGAAGGCGCAATGGCCTCCGTGGTCCGTTTCGAGCATGGTGATGTGCGGGTTGGCGGCGATGGCGGCGCGGGTTTCCGGTGTGAAGCGGATGAAGGGATCGTCGCACGCATGCAGGATCAGCGTGGGTACGGTGATGGCGTGAAGCACACGGGCGGCGGCGGCCCGGTGGTAGTAGTCGTCCGCGGACTGAAAGCCGGAATAGAGCGCTGTGATCCGGTCGTCGAAATCGCGCAGCGAGCCGATTCCCACCGCCATCTGCGGATCGAACGCACGGGGGAACAGCATGGCCTTGCGGCGGAAGCGTTTGAGCAGCGCACGAAGAAATTTGCGCTCGTAGATGCGGTTGCGCCACTCGTGCAGCGCGTCGGCGGACTGTGCGAGATCGACGGCTGGAGAGACGCCAATCACGCTGTGCAGTTCCGGTGGCGCGTTGTTGCCGAGATCGCCCGCCAGCTTGAGCACCAGGTTGCCGCCCATGGAGTAGCCGATCAGAGCGATCGATTGTAGCTTTTCAGTCTCCACGAAGTAGTGCATGACGTGTTCCACATCCGCTGAAAGGCCGGAGTGGTAGAGCGTGGGTGTCAGGCGTTCCGTGCCTCCACAGTTGCGCATGTTCATGCGCACGATGTTGCAGCCGGCTTTCCACAGCTTGTTGGCGTTGCCGATGACGTACTGCGAGCGTGATGAGCCTTCCAGACCATGCACGATGATGGCGGTAGGCCGTGAGGCGCGCTCGGGAAGCGGCTGCCAGTGGCACTCGCAACGCACTTTGCTGGCGATCTGTGAACCGTGCGCGGGCGAGACTTCGACAAACTGTTCGACAGCCTCAGGCAGCGCATCGGGCCGCGGAAGGAAGTTGCCGAAGATGGTCTGCAGATGGCCGTTGCGGATGAACGGCCGCGGCTCGAAACCAGGGTAGCCATCAGGCCAGCCGGGCTGCGTTGGAGGCGTTCGATTCACTGGCCCGCCTCCGTGTTGCCGGCTTCGGGAGTGGCTGCCTTCGCCGCCGACATGTCGACTTTGGCCGAATGCTGTACCAGCTTGCGAGCCAGCAGCGCGCCGGTGGGTTCGTCCTCGTGTTTCAGAAAGGCAAAAACTTCAGCATTGCGCGACATTTCCGTAAAGCGCTCAGCGAAGGCTTTGATGGTTTTCAACGGGTAGCCTCCGCTGCGGCGAAGCCGATAGTAGCGGAAAGGCGCGGTGAAAATCTCGGGCGTAACCAAGTCGTCGCTCTCCGCGAGGCACAGCCCGGCACCGTGGCGGCGAAGCACTGTGTACGTCGCTTCCGCGAACCAACCAGCGTGGCGGAACTCGAATGCGATGGGCGGGGCCGAGCGGCGGCGGAAGGCCGGGGCTTTCAGAAACTCGGCCAGCAGAGTTGGGTTGGGAGCGAAATTAGGTGGGAGTTGGAAAAGCAGCGGCCCGAGTTTGCCGGCGCGCCCGGCCAGCCGCACCGAGTCGACGAACGTCGCAACTGCGGCGTGGCAGTCGCGCAGCCGCTGGAAGTGGGTGATGGCTTGGGGAGCTTTGAAGCAGAAACGGAAGCCGGGTGGGGTGGCGTCCAACCAGGAGCGCAGAACGTCCTCGGTCAGGTCGCTGCGGAAGGTGTAATTCACCTCGACTGCGGTCAGTTTGGAGGCGTAAAAGTGCAGAAAAGCCCGTGACGGCACATCAGGCGGGTAAAAACCGGGTTTCCATGTGTTGTAGGCCCAGCCGGAGGTCCCAACGAAGAGGTTGGTCGGCGAAGTCGCGCGGTTAGCGGCGGGTACGGGCGTGGATCGAGGGGCGCGCGGCAAGACGTTGATAGGTGTTGCACATAGCGGGCGCGCGAAGGCAGCCGGGCGCTTCGGGTGAAGGGTGAAAAAAGGGGAGGTTGGGGCGGCTAGTGGGGTTCGAACCCACGACATCCGCTGCCACAGAGCGGCGTTCTGCCACTGAACTATAGCCGCCGTACCGTTTACGATTCTAGCATCCAATTGGGTAGAAGTTAAGGGAGCGTATCAGCGATGGCGGTGAACGTGAGCAATCCTGAAGTTTTGCGTCCGGGGCAGATGCCCAAGGGCTCCATTCATCCACGCTTCAACAGGGCTACGGGCGTGTTCAGTGACGAGAACCTGGACATGCTTTCCCGGCTGCTCGACACCTGGTTCCGGATACCCGGCACCAAGATACGTTTCGGGGTGGATGGCATTGTCGGCTTTGTGCCGGTGGTGGGCGACATTCTGACTGGCTTGGCGAGCTGCATCATTGTGCTCGCCGCGTTTGTGCGTGGTGTCCCCTTGGTCACCATCGCGCGCATGGTGGTGAACCTGGTGGTTGAAGTGGCTGTGGGCACTGTGCCGGTGGTCGGCAACCTGTTCGACATTGGCTGGCGAGCCAACCGCCGCAACTATCACCTGCTCGAACGCAGCCTGACTTACGGCCGCCGCGATACGTGGAAGGACTGGATCTTCATGGGCCTGCTCGGCGCAGGGCTGATGGCCCTGGCGATGATCCCGTGCCTGCTGCTGTTGTGGCTGGGCGGCGCGCTGCTACACGGAGTGAAGGCGCCGGGCTGGTAGGGGAAAGGCCTTTGCGCTTGTTTTCCTTGTTTGTCATCCCCGAAGGGGATCTGCTTCACCTGCCCGCAGTGCCGCATTCAGCCTGTCGTGAAGATGCGATAAAATCGAAACAGTCGGGGCGTAGCGCAGCCTGGTAGCGCATCTGCTTTGGGAGCAGAGGGTCGGGAGTTCGAATCTCTCCGCCCCGACCATTTCTCAGATCTTCTGCTCATACTTGATCCGAAATTTTGGGCGGCTTGTGCGAAAACTCAAATTGGGTTGTCGCGACGGCGTCACCGGGTGGCCGCGAATCGCCGATCTGCGCACCACCTTTGCGGTGAATCGGATCACAGAGTGGTTCAAGGACGGAAGCGGCACTAACAAGATGTTGCCCGCCCTGGCGGTATACCTCGGGGCACATCGGGCTCTATTCTGTTGACCGCTATTTGCGGCTCACCCCTGAGCGCTTCCGAAAGCAACTCTGCGCACTGAGCCCGCGGCAAAGTCAAAAGCGTTGGCGCGATGACGAACCAACGATCAGGTTTCTCGCATCGATTTAGTGCCGCAGCCATCTCGAAAAGCCGCCATGATGCGAATACGTTCCGCATGCATGCTGACTAGATCGTTCACACGTCGACAGCGCAAACGGCTACAAAACCGTGAACAAAAATTCTCTGAAAGACGCTTGACAAGTCTACGGCACTACGACAGAATCGCGTCACCTCACAATCAGGTGCCGTCAACGATGTCAAATTCTCCCGCTGCTGTGCGGACATCAGTGTCCCGACTCACACAGATTCTTCCTTTCCTCCTCCTCCTTCTTGCATTTGTCAGCACCCCAAAGGCGCACGCGCAGTCATGGGATCTGAACAATCTCACACAAAGGCCCCAGACTGGGTCAGGGCACGACTATCTCCACGATCTGGATGAAACGGTCAATCCCTCAAATGGTAGCGTTAGCATCCGAATCAAGGCAGATGTGCCACACGAGCGAGGCATCAATCATCCCGTTTACGCATATATGTACGATTCGGGCAGTCGCTTCGGCGTTGACATGCCGATTGTGTACGGAAGTGACCAGCAGTGTAGAGGTGCGAACGGACTCGGCTCGTTTCAGTGCATCGTTCAAGTCAATGGACCGTGGCGAAATCCCGTATCTCGCGCTGGAGATGGGGGGCCAAACTCTATGAGTTTCGACTCAAGGTCCTTTGCCTGGAGCGACGGCGACAATATGGTCTCTGACCAATGCGATGTCCAAGCGAATCTGACTTATGAGGACTTCGAGGGCGCGTTCCATCCGCTTGGTATCCTGCAAACCGAGTCGTCCGATTGCCCGATGTTCGGCCTGTCGCCCATAGGGGCGGGAGGGGACGAATACTTCAAGGCAATTTTCCCCCTCAATAACTTCGCCGGTCAACAAGAACCAAACCGACCGGGGAATCCTTACACGATCCTCGATGGATCGGGGACCGGCTACCGTTATGCCGGTTCGGGATCGAAGGCTGTGGTTGAAGATCGCAATGGGAATTTCGAGAATCCTTCGCAGCGCCCTGGAAGCACTGAGAGTTTCGAGCCCTATCCAGGCTCGATCCAAACAACGCAGTCCATCCAGTTTGCCGGCAACTCTGCGCCTTACACCTACTATGTGGCAAACGTCCCGTACACGTACCAGATGGGCGTCGAGAATCTTGACCCCAACACACTGAACATTTGTATTCAGGCTACCCAGGCTGATTCAGATATATCTGCCGGGCAGACCATTAGCGAGGTCAATCAAATCGCGCTTCCCGACGGCCTCTCCTACCATTTCGAATATGATCCCCGCTTCGGACTGGTGAATAAGGTGATCTATCCGACGGGCGCATGGACGAGCTATGAATGGATTTCGGACCCCGGTTCGGATTCAATGACCTTCTCGTCATTTTCCTCGCAATATCTCGAACCGGTCGTAACGAACGCGAACCCAGGGGTTAGCAATCCGATTACCTGCCAATACCATATCAACGTGCCGCGCATCAAGAAGAGAACGATGAGCTTTGACGGTACGACTCCCGCGCTGGAGCAAGACTTCTCTTACACGACAGATTGGTCAGGCAGTGGCCCATGGAAGACGACGACGGTCACTACAAAGGACCTCATTCGTCCAGGCTCGCCGAGCACAACGGCCATTTATACCTATGGTTTTTACCCTGCCACGAGGTCCACATTAAGTCACATTAGCGCTTCTCCCGTGCCTCAAGAAAACACGATCGTCGTTAAAGATGCCAGCGGCACGACCCTGCGTACGGAGCAGAAAGTTTGGTCGGCAACTCAACTCGTGGCCGACTGCGTGACACTGGACAACGGGCAGCGGAGTGGCACGTTCTACACCTATCAACCGTACGACTGGGGTGATGTGCAGGCTGCTCCTTTGTCCAATCTCACGATGAATGCCAATGACCAGGCGACGTACGATTTTGGCGCTGTCGCCGCAAACTGCCAGCGGCCGACGACGACCCCTCTTAAGGAAGTCAGCACCACATATGCCTCGTTTCCCAACACTTCGCTCTGGCCAGCGTTCAGCGCCCCCTCCTCGAGTGCGCCAGCCAACCTATTTGGCTTGCCCCAGTCGGTGAAGGTGTACGGCAATGGAGTTCTTCAAGCGGAGACCGATTACTCCTTCGACGAGGCCGCCGTCACGCCCGTAGCGAATGTTGTGGGCCATGATGCCGCCAATTTCGGCACCTCGGGACTGAGCGCTCGCGGAAATGTGACCACAGTGCGAAAGAAATGCTTCTTCAGTGGCGGATTGTGTTCCGATTCTGTAACGACTCTCACATATGACGAGACTGGCAAAGTCGCTTCAGCAACAACCGGAGCAGGTTCACCTAGTGCGAGCACCACAACATTCTCGTTCAGTGATGAGTTCGATCCGTCTTCGGCTGTACCTACAGGAAATACGAACACCTATCTAACCCGCATTAGTCCTCCGGCAACTAATGGCATTTCTCATGACACTACTTACAAATACACATGGACCACTGGGAACCTTAGGAGTTCCACCGACGAGAATCAATACACGACGTATTACGAATACAACGACCCATGGCTGAGACCAACAAGAATCGCTTACCCGGATGGCGGGGAAACGTTGGAGAGCTATTCAGATTCCGGACCTTCCCCGTCGATCACAACCTCTGTTTTGCAGGGTGGCGGCCAGTATGTGGTGTCCACTTCTGTGATGGACGGCGTTGGACACACTGTACAGGTGCAGCGCCCGGCGCCCGAAGGCACCATCTCTTCGGAGGTAACATTCGATGGGTTGGGCCGCACCTACAAGTCCTCGAATCCACATCTAGCGGCGGAGACGACATATGGCGTTTCGGAGGACGACTACGACGCACTGGGCCGTAAGATAGCACATGTCAATCAGGACGGTTCTAGCCGAAGCTTCGCATACACGGGGAGCACGACATCTTCGACAGATGAAGCTGCGAATACCTACGTCCGCACAACGGATGCGCTCGGTCGTCTCACTACGGTTCTCGAACCGGCCCCTCCCTGGCATTGCGTATTCCACAGCTGCTTTGGGGAAGTGCCAAACGAAACGGACTATACCTATGACGCTCTGGGAAACCTAGCCACCGTGAACCAAGTGGGCAGCGGTTTAGGGACGCCCCTTGGCCGGACCTTCACCTACGACTCCCTCTCGCGGCTTCTAACCGCTCAAAACCCAGAGACTGGGACCATTTGTTATGGCGTTTGGGATGGTGCTGGCAATTGCGTCAACGGATATGACGCGAACGGCAATCTACTGCACAAGACCGACGCCCGCAACGTGGTGACTAATTACACTTATGACGGTCTCAACCGGCTGACGCACAAGACATATTCCGATTCAACGCGCCAGCAATTTCTCTCCTATGACGGCAATGGCGAAGATGGAAATCCGATCTCGTGGTCGCAGAACGCAATCGGCAGACTCACACATACCAGTGACCAGGTCAATATAGCGTCGGACTTCTCGTACGATGTCATGGGAAGGCTCACGTCGAAGATCGATTGCTATCCAAGCGACTGCACCTACGCAGATACGCAGCAGGCTAGCTACGATTTGGCTGGACATCTGTTGGATCTGCGCTATCCAGACAGCCGGACCATCACGCATTCCTACGATAGCGCCGGCCGCCTCAACATGGTCCGTGCAGGTACCAGTCAGTCGCCGGGCGCTCCCTATATTTCGCAGGTAACGTATCAGCGGGATGGATCTCCAGCGGCCATTACCTATGGCAATGGGGTCGTTGACACGCTGACAGAGAACAACCGCCTACAGCCATGCCATCAGGTTGCAAGCAGCAATGTTGGCACATTGCTGGATCGGCAATATTTCTACAATACGAACGACACGTCGTCATTCTGTGCGGATGAGCTAAACGACAACGGCAACATCTTCCACATCATCGACAACCTGGGCAGCCATGCCAATACGCAGAACTTCAACTACGACGCACTCAACCGGCTCACTTGGTTTGAAGGGCCTAACATGTCCGGCGCGTATCGTTCGCAGAATTTTTCTTATGACAGCTTTGGCAATCTGACGGCTGGCCAAGGTTATACGGAACCCGGGACAAATTACGTGGGGACCCCTGATGCTCGGACGTTTGCGAATCCAGCGTATAGCGGAGACACGCCGTATACGGCGAAGAATCAACTCTCCGATGCAACGTTTGATTGTGCGCCCGCCACTGGAACGAGCCACTATGACGCTGCAGGCAATATGATGTGCGGTGGCAGTCAGACCGATCTTGACGCGCAACAGTATACTTGGGACGCGGAAAGCCGGCTGGCGCAGGTGAACATCCAGCACGGCGGCAACACCTACGATCTCGCTGCACAGTACAACTTTGATTACTCAGGAAATCGGATTCGTTCCGATCTGTTTAGCCCAGGCAGTCCAAATGCCACTTCCTGGCGTGAATACACCTTCTTTGGTGGCCAGTTGTTATCCGAAAAGGACAACGACGGCAATTGGACCGACTATATCTACGCCAATGGTCAGAAGATCGCCAGGGTGGCGCAGAATGACCCGCATCTCCACGTTTCAGCGAACGCGGGCTCAGGAGGAAACTGGATATGGTACGACACCAACACATTCGATGGGTATGTTATCCAGACGGGAGACAAGCTTTCCTGGAGGCAGTATCAGAGCGCGGCTGCGCGTGGCGGCATGTTGGTATATACAACGGGGCCTATCAGTTCGGCATGGGAAATATCTGATCAGAACGGAAACCCTTCGAATAGTGACCCGGTCACAGGACAGTGGGAGTATCGGACGATCAGCCTGAACGCTCTTGCAGGAACAGCAATCACCATCCTTGGACCTGGCCTTGATCAAGTTACCCAGGGTCAGGCGTCGATCGATGTTGCAGACATCGCATTGACCTCAGCGGACGGAACCGTACGAACCGTCTTCAACGGCTCGCCTGTAAACCTGACTCCCTCGGCTGCGCAGAGCGCTGGTGTGACGAATATACAGGGCTCCTACGTCTTCAACGCCACACCTGGGGAGAGCCCTAGCGGCATCACTTACTATTACCTCGCCGATCACCTGGGCACGACCCAAGTCGAACTCTCGGCGGGTGGCTATCCGGTGTGGGAAGGCCAATTTGCGCCCTTCGGTCAGGAACTCGATACGCAACCCACGGCGATGCGCTACAAGTTCACCGGCCAGGAGCGGGAAGCGGAATCCTCACTCGACTACTTTGGCGCGAGATACTACCCGAGTGCGACGGGGCGTTTCATGAGCCCCGATCCTTCGGGCCCGGCATCGATGCGCTTTGAAGATCCTCAAAGCCTGAACTTGTATGCGTACGTCCGAAACAATCCCTTGATAAACGTGGATCCCACCGGTCTCGATTGCATCCATCTCAACGACGATATGAAAGGCATCAAAGAGGTAAATGCGGGCAATTGCAAAAAAGGCGACGGTGGCTACTGGGTTCCGGGGACCTATAACGGCATGGCGGTCACGCAGAGCGACGGTACGATCACAGGATTTGAATCAATCGACGGTAACAATGGTTTTGTTAGCACCTTTGGATCGAACGGTTCCATCTCAGTAGACGTTACTTCTCCATGGATGTTGCCGAGGGCGGATTCTCCTTACAATGGTGTGGGCATGAAGTTCAGTGATGTCAGCCAAGAGCAGGGCGTCTTGGCATTCATGAATGTCGGCCAGACGGCTGGATGGATTGGAACGCCACAAGGAGTCGCAGCGTTCTACGGAGCCAGCGCCTTGGGGGCAGCACCCTCAATTGCTGGATCGTTTGCTGCGCTCGATTCAGTATCGCTTGTTATCGGTGAGGGTTCGCCCATTCATGTGGCTGTGGATACAGAATTCGGAGCAGTCGAGGCCGATGGAGAAGAATTCTTTGACATGACAATGAAGGCTGGGCGTCGGGCGGACGCCTTTGTGAGATCGTACAAATATTTTTCTATTCCAGTTCCCGTTTTGAGCTCAGCAGGTGTCTACGCATATGGTGCGAGCGGCGCTGCAGCTGCCAGTTGCGTTACCGGCGCGTGCTCTGCGATTGTCCACGGGTGGCTGCATTAGGGAGCGTACAAATTATGTTAAATAACCGCATCAGAGAAATACTAGATGTCCTTGTTGGTCTCCGCGAATTGGTGGTAACGGCCTCTTTTGAAAGGTTAGACTCTTATGGCAAAGTTCATAAGGTTGTGGATACAGTCACTGAACTGAATTCTTCGTCGATTCCAAAGGGAATGAAAGCAAGAATGGAGAGATTTTGTGAGAAATGGGATACGCTTTCGAAAAAAGTTTCCGCAGATATCCAGCTGAGCGAAGAGGACGTAAAGGAAGCGATTGGGGATCTCGTTGATCTCTACGGGGATTGCGTTACACATGCGCGACGATGGCAAAAGGAAGATTAATCTAGCTTTTCAAGAAAATAGCAAAGAGCGGAGAACGGGCCGCTCTCCGAGCATGTGGTGGTTCAGCAGTTCGGTCACTGTAGTCAAATTTGTAACCGTCAAAGCCTCACCGTTGTGGGCGTTTTAAGAAAAAATCAACAAGTCCGCGGATTCCAAAGAGGTTGCAAGACGCCTTCTATCAATGACTTGCGAAAATTGAGTGCTTCTGTTTTGGGAGCAGAGGGTCGGGAGTTCGAATCTCTCCGCCCCGACCATCACAACTCATTCAGGAACTTAAGCAGATGCGGTCGATTGGCCGAGAGCATCTGCTTTTTGCGTTTGCATGGGGCCACTTCTGATTCGTTGCGCTATATTCACGGAACCGCTGTTCTGCATCAAGGAACATCCTTTCTATAGCGAGGGACCGAATATGGGGATCGAGCATGTGAATCCGGAAGGAATGCTGAAAACTCCGGCCTACTCGCAAGGAGTTGTTCTACCGGCTGGCGCCCGGACTCTGCTGATTGGTGGTCAGAATGGAGTCGACGAAAAGGGGCAGCTTGTCAGCCAAGACTTTGGCGAACAGAGTGCCAAGGCGATCGACAACGTCATCAGGGTGCTCGAAGCAGCCGGAGGCACGCTCGAGCAGCTAGTCCGGCTCGCTATTTATGTGAAGGGCGATGTGGATATTCGTCCGGGTTTTGAGGCCTGGATGAAGCGCTGGGGACAACGGCCCAATCCTCCAACCATTCTCGTATTGCGCGTGGTGGGGCTGGGGATGTCTCCCGATGTTCTGATCGAGATCGAAGCGACCGCGGCACTCCAGGGCAAAGCCTCGTGATGCTGCGACTCCGATGTCTCGATGGACGACATGAGTCGCGCCATCACGAAACCGGATTTATAGGTTGGTTAACGCACCCAGTCAATCTCAACAGGGATTCTCTTTGTGTAGCATGGCTGGGTCTTCACGCCACGGGTTCGCCTGTCGGCCAAATTGCTCAAGAAGGAAGATCCAACTTGGAAGCCTCTCGTCGCAGCTTTCTCAAGACCGCCTCGCTTGTCGCCACCACCATCGCTCCAGGGTTTCATAAGCTGGCCTTTGCCGCTGAGCCACAAAAGGGGCGCGGCCCCAACGACCGCATCCAGATTGGCCTCATCGGCGCGGGGATTCGCGGTCAGCAGGACTGCGCCAGTGCCCTGGAAGTGCCCAATACCAAGCTCGTCGCTGTCGCCGACTGCTATGACGGGCGTCTGCAGCATGCGAAAGAGAAGTGGGGGACGGATGTGTTCACCACGCGCGACTACAAGGAATTGCTCGCGCGGCCCGACATCGACGCGGTCATCATCGCGACCCCCGACCATTGGCATAAGCCGGCGGCCATCGACGCGATGAACGCCGGCAAAGATGTTTACCTTGAGAAGCCGATGATCCACCTCTACCCCGACGGACCGGCGATCATTGCCGCGGCGAAGCGCACGGGGTGCATTCTGCAGGTCGGTAGCCAACGCGTTTCGAACATCCTCTACGCCAAGGCGAAAGAGCTGCTCGCGGCGGGGGCGATTGGCAAGCTGAATCTCGTGAACGCCTTCTGGGATCGTTCCAGCTTTATGGGTGCATGGAGTTATACCGTTCCGCCCGATGCGAGCCCGGCGACGTGTGACTGGCCGCGCTTTCTTGGTGACGCTCCCAAAATCCCATGGAATGCCGAGCGCTTCTTCCAATGGCGCAAGTGGACGGACTATGGATCGGGCGTCGCGGGCGATCTCTTTGTTCATCTGTTCAGCGGCACGCATTTCATTACAGGTTCGAACGGGCCTACGCGCGCTGTGGGGACGGGAGGCCTGCGTTTCTGGAAGGATGGCCGTAACGTGCCTGACGTACTGGTCGCGATGTTCGACTATCCGGACTTCAATCTCACGTTGCGGGTGAACCAGGCCGCGGGTGGACGCGAGGCCGAGGGCTTCCTGTTTACCGGCAGCGAAGGAACGATGGAGATCAGCAGTGCGGGGCTGACGGTGACGAAGTACATTGCGCCCAAGGAACCGGGAATGACGGTTGAGACGTACTCGCTCGAACAGCAGAAAACGTACAAGAGCGAATACGCCAAGCGTTTTCCACTCACCGCGGTGGCGTCGGTTTCTGAAAACCCAACGGACCTCTACAAGGCGCCGAGTGGGTACAACGACACCGTGGACCACTTCAAGAACTTCTTTCACTCGGTCCGCACACGTAGTCAGCCGATCGAGGATGCAACCTTCGGCTTCCGCGCCGCCGGGGCCGCCCTGCTCTCCAACCTCAGCCTGGAAAAGGGAACCATCGTTCACTGGAATCCTGAAACCATGCAGCTTGTTTAAGAACGTTGTTCAGGGAGACATCAATGCGCCGCGCACTTCTTGCTCTTGCACTTTTCGCCGGTTCGGTTGCACACGCAGCCGAGCCGGTTCGAGTCGTTATCGTTGGTCTGGTGCACGGCCATGTGAAGGGATTCCTCCGGAACCTTCCCGAGAGTCACGACGCAAATCTGGTCGGCATCGTTGAGCCGGATACAAAACTTGCGCTGCAGTATGAGCAGCAGTACAAACTCAATCACTCGCTGTTTCATGCCGATCTGGATGAGACACTGCGTACTCTCAAGCCGGATGCCGTGCTGGTTTACACGACGATCCTCGATCACCGGCGCGTCATTGAAGCGGCCGCAAAACTGGGTATTTCCTCGATGGTGGAAAAGCCACTCTCGACGACGGTGGAAGATGCTGTCGCGATTCGCAACGCGGCGCGTATACATCACGTGCACGTTCTGGTGAATTACGAAACTACCTGGTATGCCTCCAATGCCGAAGCGCTGCGCATGGTGGACGATGGGACTCTTGGCGAAGTCCGCAAAGTGGTTGTGCACGATGGCCATGAAGGTCCGGCCGAAATTGGCGTTGGACCGGAATGGCTACCGTGGCTTACCGACCCCAAGCGTGACGGCGCCGGCGCTCTCTTTGATTTTGGCTGTTACGGGGCGGACCTGGTCACGGTGATGACACACGGCATGCTGCCCATCAGCGTCACGGCTTCGGCCCAGACCGATAAGCCGAATCTCTATCCCAATGTGGAAGACGATGCGACGGTGATCCTCAGGTATCCGAAGATGCAGGCCGTCCTGATGCCTTCCTGGACGTGGAGCTTCGCGCGTAAAGATATGGAAGTCTATGGGACCAAGGGCACCGCGATGACGATTGACGCCACGAAGATGCGCACGCGCATTCGACCTGCGAAGGAAGAGACATCCAGCATCGCGCCCAGCTTGCCGGCGAATGAGGCGACGTCGCTTGGCTATCTCGCGGCGGTGTTGCACGGCACAGTCAAGGATCAGGGCGATCTCTCTTCACTGGACACGAATGTCATCGTGATGCAGATTCTCGATGCGGCGAGAACATCCATCCGTACCGGCAGAACTGTTACGCTTCAGCCATTGAAATAAGGACATTATGCCGACCGCTCACTTCTCGAAACGCCTTGCCCTTGCCTCCGCTTTTCTCTTTGTGTCTGTTGCCGGCGCGCAGCATGACAACCGCATGCAGCATTCAGGTCTCGGACTGAACGGTGGGCCTCCGGAGACCACGTTCATGATCCATCGTCTGGGCAACGACCATGCCGAGGGTATTACCACGTTGGACATGAACAACGATGGCTGGCTCGACATCGTCAGCGGAGCCTATTGGTATCAGAACCCGGGCGCTGCGGGTGGTGAGTGGACGCGGCACCAGTGGCGCACGGTGCAGATGACGGGTGAGTTTGTTTCGGACTGTGGCGAGTGGACGGTCGATGTGAATCACGATGGCGCGCCGGACATTGTGACCGCGGGATGGATCACGAACGGCCTTTGGTGGTATCAGAATCCGGGGCCGAAAGGTGGCGAGTGGGTGCGGCATTTCATTGCCGACAGTTTCGACACCGAGGGTGGCGCGTTCGCCGATATCAATGGCGACGGGAAGCTGGACCTGGCGCTGGCGCATTACAACCATTCCGGTCTTCTGTGGGTGGACTTCAGCGGATCAACGCCCAAGGTGCATCACGTCATGCCGAAGGAAGCCGATGGACACGGCGTCGGTGTTGCCGATATCGACGGCGACGGGAAAGCGGACATCCTCACGCCCACGGGGTGGTTTCGCCAGATCGATGCAAATCGCGATCAATGGGAGTGGCACCCGGACTGGAACATTGGCGATGCCGGTTTTCCCATCATCGGTTTCGATGTAAACGGCGATGGCCGTACCGATCTGATCGTGGGCCAGGGCCATGGTTATGGGCTTTACTGGTGGGAACAGGGCGGGGTGAAGAGCAAGCCGACCTGGACGAAACACGTGATCGATGAATCGTTCTCGCAGTCGCACGCTCTGCTTCTGACCAAGCTCAACGGCAAGCCAACCTTGTTGACGGGTAAGCGCTATCGCGGTCATAGCGGCCATGACCCCGGAGGCTACGACCCGATTCCGGTGTACGCCTACACCATCGACACCAGGACCGCGACGTTCACACGACAAACGCTATCGATGGGCGGTACGGCGGGAGCGGGCACGCAATTCGTTGAAGCCGACTTCGACAAGGATGGAGACCCGGATTTCGCCACGGCTGGAAAGCTGGGCGTGCATCTCTTTGAGAACCTGAGCGTCGACAATGTCCCCAGGGACAAGCGCGAGGCCGAGATTCCGTTGCTGCTGCAGTGGCCCTTCGAAGGGGAAGGGAAGATGGTGCAGCAGGAGAATAAGACTGAAGACCTGATCAAGAACAACAACGTCAATAAAGGCAGCCAGTAACGGATTTTCGGTATTGCCGTGGCCTCAAATAAATTCCGGAAGGCGTTATCTACTAAGAAACAGCACTGGCATCCGGATCCAAGGTTTGCCCTTGGTGTTTGTGGCGGAGCGGAACAGCGCCAAGGGCGCGGCATATACCAGCATGGGGCGTAACGGGGACCCCGGCGAGCGGTCTTTGTTTTTGCTCGCTGGGGAGGTGAAGCCCCATGGTTGATCGACCGGAATATTAAAGGGCCAAAGGCCCGACATATGCTCTCGCCTGTTTCGCCGAAAACACTTGATTCGCCCGGCATGGAGGTTGTGGCCATAGGCCGGCTTCCGTGGCTGCTTATATGTCGCGCGTTCAGCGCTTGCCTTCCATGACTACCGTTTCATGGGGTTTCAGCACCCCAGTGAGCCAAGAACGCTCACTGGGACCCCGCTTTCACCCCATGCTGGTATATGCCGCGCCGTTGGCGCTTGGAGGCTTGCTCGTATACACATCCGTGACCTCTCCGATGACAGAGTTACGGGAGCAAAAAGAGACAGCAGATCCCCTTCGGGGATGACAGAAAGAAAAGCAAAGAAATACCGCGACCGCCAATCGTTTCTTCCATTGGGGTCGATCTCGACGGTATCCTAATGCAGCCCACGCAGGTAGTCCGCGTCGATTTTCAGCGACTGCTGCCACGGCATATCAAAGGCTTCCTGCTCCACGAAGGCATGCTGGATGTGCTGGTTTTTGCGGGCCTGCGCAAATAACGGGACATAGTCGATATCGCCTTTGCCAAGCTCTGTCACCTTCGCTTCGCCTCCCGTGGTCAGGTGGAAATCCTTCACGTGGAGCATGGAGAAGCGGAAGGGGTGCTTCTCCATGAGTGCAATTGGATCCTGCTTGGCGACGCGCACCCAGCCACAATCCATCTCAAAGGTCATCTTTTTCGGGTCGCATTCTTTCAGCAGCAGCTCATAGGGAGAGGTGCCGTCCACCACGTCAAACTCATGGATATGGTTGTGGTATCCCAGCTTGAGCCCGTGCTTTTCCGCAGCATCCGCCCAGCGGTTGAAGTTCTCCGCGCAAAACTTCCAGTCATCGAGGGAGAAGGTTGCGCCCTTCACCGTGGGGTCGCGATGAGCAGGGCTGGCACAGATAATGAACTTCGATCCGAGTTCAGCGTCGTAGGCAAATACGGCGGCCGGATCCGCGTTGATGTCGGCGAAGCCGTGGTGCGAACTGACGCATTTCAGACCGGCCTTATCCAGCGCGGAACGGATCTCTTTGGCTGACTTTTTGGGCAGCGCCGCTGACTCCACTTCCTTGAACCCGGCAGCCGCGACACCGGCGAGGGCCATGTCGAGATCCTGCTTCATCTGATCGCGTACGGAATAGAGTTGAATGCCTGCCGGAAGTCCCAATGGATTTGCGAAGGCCAAACGGGGAGCGACTGCAATGGCGGCCGCACAAGCAACGAATCTGCGACGATCGATTTTCACAGGGAAGTCTGTCTTCATAGATTGCCTTTCTTCATTTCATCGGCAAGGCGCTCGCTGGCGCGCATGGAAAGCGAAAGGATCGTCATGGTCGGGTTCTGCCAGCCAGAGCTGGGGAAGCCCGAACCATCCACTACCCACAAATTCTTGTGGTCATGGGACTGCGACCACCGGTTCAGCACGCTCGTCTTCGGATCGTCGCCCATGCGCGCCGTTCCCACTTCGTGGATCGAGTATCCGGGAGGATTCGGCCTCTTGTTGGTTGCCAGGATTTCGAAGCCGGCGTCAGTACACACTTCACTCATCGTATCCACGGCATCGGCGGCCATGTTGTATTCGTTGTCCGTGTACTGCGTTTCGATATGCAGCACGGGTATACCCCAGGCATCCAGTTTTTCATGGTTGATGCGCACATGGTTTTCATGGCGGGCGAGTACTTCGCCCATGATCGTCATGTGGAAGCCCGAGCCGTAGTACTCGTCCATCTTGCGATCCAGCTCTTCGCCATAAGCCGCGAAGTTGTTGGCGCCCATCGCTCCAGTCGTACTCGTGACATTCAGGGCATAGCCGCGCAGGAACTTCGGATGCTTGTCGGAGATGTTACGGAACCGCGGAACGATCGCGCCTCCGCCCATTAGCTTCTTGTCTGCACGTCCGTTGCGCGCCTCAGGCACTGAGGCCACGATACCCGCGCCATAAATCTGGTCGCAGAGATAGTGCCCTAGAACACCACTTGAGTTCGCCAGGCCACTGTTCAGTAACAGCCGGGCGGATTCGAGCGTGCCCGCAGCAAGAACAACAATGCGGGCGCGAACCTCCATCTCACGGTGGGAAAGGCGGTCGATGAATTTGCATCCATTCGGCAGGCCGGTGTGTTTGTCCACGGTGATTTGGCGGACCACGGCATTTTGAACGGAAGTCAACTTACCGGTGCGTTCCGCATCCGGAAGCAGCAGGTTGATGGAGCTCGCCAGGCCGTCGCGTCCAACAGCGCGCCGCTGTTTGCAAACAGAAATGCCCTTCGGTTGCGCTGCGGCCATGAAGCGTTTCATCGAATCGCTCCACGGCTCTTTATCGAGGATGAAATTGCCATCCGGCATCTGCGGAGGGCCGTCCATGGCGCCGGCCACCTGCATGATCTCTTCAACGCGCGAGTAGAACGGAGACAGCTCAGCGTAATCCAGCGGCCAGTCCTGGCCGAATCCGTCGCGCGACCTGGCCTTCAACTCGAAGTCGCTCAGCCGGAAGGATTGCCGCGACCAGAAGAGGGAGCGCCCTCCGAATAGACGCACTCTTACCCAGTTGTAGGCATGCAGTGGATTGAAGGTGTAAGGAACTTCGCTTTCATCGACCCAGACGTTGGCATTGAACTCGCTGGCCTGGAAGACATGTTCCAGCTTGCCGGGTGGTTTGAAGCCGCGGAAGGGCAGCTCGTCGGGCAGCTTCCTGGTCGCCTGCCTGGTGACGTCCACAACGGGTCCGGCATTCAGCATGAGGCACGAAATGCCCTTCTCCGTGAGGACCTTCGCCGCCATGCCGCCGGCGTGCCCGGAACCGATAATCAGTACATCTGTTGTCTGTACACTCATCGCGCTCATCTCTATTGCGGGTAGGACCGCACTTCATGCGTCGACTTCGGCGCAGCGATCGTTTGCGTCGGCCGTGTGTGAACGCTGGTCGGACGCTCTGCATAAACATCCGGTTCAATTGGCGACCAGTACAACTGCGACCGCTGGTCGCGGTGGCGATCATCCAGCGAATCCAGCCACTGCCGCGAGTTGGTGGTCGCTGTGCGAATGTCGGCGTGTGCGATGTTGACGAAGTCAGCATGCGTCTGGCTGGGCGGATGGTCCGTCATCCATGTTCGCAGCCACGGTTTTAAAATTTGACCTGCTTCGTCGTCCGATACCTTGGCAAAAGGCTTTTGGAACTTTCGTTTCGCTTCCGCATCCAGCCAGTTAAGGCCGCCCCTATACAGAGAACCGCGGACCTCGGGTGAGTGCCCGATAAGAAAGTCGAGAAATGCAGGTGTTTCCGCATCCAGGGCGCCGGGACGTTCACCCTTCGGCATGAACACGTCTGACAGGCGAATCAGGGTTGCCATCTCGGCGGCAGAGAAATACGACGGAGTCGTCTCGGCGACCGTGTCCGCCACCGTGGTCTGGGGCAATGGCGTGCGCGGGTTGAGGCCGAGCGTCCACGGAACCGGCGCAGGCAAAGCCGGAGCTGCATTCTGGTTCTGAGCTGTCTGCGCCAGCAACCATCGGGGCGTGATGGCGATGACCGCCATTGCGCGCAACACATCGCGTCTCTCCATTTGCTCACCTCGCGAACGATTCCCAAAGTACACGGAAGGCGTACGCATCGTCTATATACTTCCCGTGCAACCGAATCCTTGTGCAGCGCGGAAGGGAACTACCTCATGATGCGCCTTGAAAGAGTTTTGTAGATGAGTCGACGATCATCAACGATTGGCATAGGGCTGGTTGGGGCCGGGTTTGTCGCCCCGCATCACATTGATGCCGTGCGGCGTCTCGGCGGTATTGACGTTGTCGGTATTGCCGGTTCGTCGCTCGAAAAAGCGCAGCGCAAAGCGGACGAATGGGGTGTTCCGAGAGCCTATGGCTCCTATGAAGAACTCGTCGCCGACCCGGACATCCATGTGGTCCATAACGTCACACCGAATCACCTGCATTTTCCAGTCAACATGGCCGTGATTGAGGCAGGGAAGCACATCATCTCCGACAAGCCTCTGGCGATCTCCGTGGAGGAGTGCCGGCAGCTCGCCGCGGCTTCGGAAAAAGCTGGAGTTGTCGCTGCCGTGACCTTCAATCACCGCGGTTACGCGCTTGTTCAGCAAATGCGGGGAATGATCGCCAAGGGAGAGATTGGAGACTTGGCGTACGTACACGGCCACTATCTGCAGGACTGGATGACCAGTGATCGCGTCTTCTCCTGGCGCATGGATCCCGCGCTTGGTGGACCCAGCTCAGCGCTGGCTGACATTGGTTCTCACTGGTGCGACCTGGCGCAGCACGTTGCCGGTTCGGAGATCACAGAGGTCTTTGCGGATCTGTCGACGATCGTGAAAACGCGCTACGCAACCGGCGAATCGATGGAAGCCTTCGCCGCCACCAGTAGCGACGCGGAGCTAAAGCCGATTCCGATGCAGCAGGAAGATCTCGCCACGGTGCTGCTTCGGTTCGCCGATGGGACGCGCGGTGTCCTTACGGCTGGGCAGGTGCTTCCCGGCCATAAGAATGACCTGCGCATCGAAATCAACGGACGGAGCAGCTCGCTCGCCTGGGAGTCCGAGAACGCGAACAATTTGTGGATCGGTCATCACGAACGCGCGAACGAAGTCATGCCGAAAGATCCGGCATTGCTGCAGCCCGATGCTCGCCCCTACGCGCATCTTCCCGGCGGCCATCACGAGGCATGGCCTGATGCCTTCCGTAATGTGCTCGCGGATATCTATGCGCTCATTCGCAGCGGGGAAACGACACCGCCTGCGCACAGCACGGTTTCCACCTTCCGTTCCGCGACACAAGTTGCCGGAGTGATTGAAGCGATGCTCACGAGCCACTCAACCGGCGCATGGCAGAAAGTTCAGGCTTGACGATGCTTGTATCGATGCAGATTCGCTTGTCCACCATGATGTTCCTGGAGTACTTCATTTGGGGCGCGTGGTATGTCACCTTTGGCACATGGCTGGGAACGTCGCTGCACTTCAGTGGGCAGCAGATCGGTCTCGCCGCGGGCACAACCGCTGTCGGAGCGATCGTCGCCCCATTCATCGTCGGTCTTATCGCAGACAAGTACTTTGCGACGCAACGCGTCTTGTTTCTCCTGCACACGGTCGGTGCGGTCCTGCTTTTCTTTGCCTCGCGAACCAACAGCTTCACACCGCTGTACGTCACGGTGCTGTTTTACTGTTTCGCCTTCATGCCGACGCTGGCACTGACGAACTCTCTGGCCTTTCGCCAGATGCGCGACCCGCAAACGGAATTCGGCCGCATACGTGTGCTGGGAACCTTCGGCTGGATTGTCGCTGGACTCTTCGTCGGCTTTCTCAAATGGGAAGCGACGAGTAAGCCGCTCTTGCTGGCTGCGGCGGTCTCGTTGGTGATGGGTATCTATTGCCTTACACTCCCGAACACGCCCCCACTTGCCCGTGATGAAGCCACGCAGAAGGGTCTGTTTCCTCGCGAAGCGCTGGGGATGCTGAAGGAACGCTCCATGGCCGTCTTCGCCATCGCATCCTTTCTCATCTGCATCCCGCTGCAGTTCTATTATGCGTTCACTAATCTCTTCCTCAACGAGAGCGGAGTGAAGAACGCCGCGGGCAAAATGACCGGCGGGCAGGTTTCTGAGCTGCTGTGCATGCTGCTGATTCCCTGGTTTTTCCGTCGCCTCGGTGTCAAATGGATGCTGGTTTCCGGCATGACCGCATGGGTGCTGCGCTACATCTTCTTCGCGTACGGCAACGCCGACAGCGCGGTATGGATGCTCTGGCTGGGCATTGTGCTGCACGGCATCTGCTATGACTTTTTCTTTGTCACCGGGCAGATTTACATTGACCGTAAAGCCTCCTCCGCACTTCGAGCCGCGGCGCAGGGCCTCATTACATTTCTGACCTATGGGGTCGGAATGTTTGTGGGCGCCTGGCTGTCGGGAGCCGTGGTGCAGAAGTACACGCTTCCAGTGGGCCACAACTGGCATGCCATCTGGAACATTGCCGCTGTCATCGCCGCTGTGGTGCTGGTGCTTTTCGTATTTACCTTCCGCGATCGTGAGGCTGACGAAAAGTAATTATTTGTCCGACATGGATGGCGGAGCCTCACCCGTGCTCCAGTCCACGGGATGGTCGGTCATCACAAGTCTCAGGGTGCCTCCCGCTGCAAGCTGTTCGTGTGTAAACCACGAACGGTGATATGGCTCGCCGTTCCACGTTGCACTGGCAATGTAAAGATTTTTGGCGGAAACTCCGGGAGCTTCTACCGTGAAGATCTTGCCGTTGGCCAGCGTAAACGTTGAGCGCGTGAAGGAAGGCGAGCCGATCAGGTACACATCCTGGGCCGCGACTGGGAAAAATCCAAGGCGGTTGAAGACATAGAACGAACCCATCGCACCGGAATCATCGTTTCCGGGAAGGCCGCCCGGACCGGAATGATAGCTCGCGTCCAGGACGGAGCGTATCGTGCGCGCCGTGCTGCTCTGCTTCCCGATCCAGTTGTAGAGATAGGGGGCCAAAAAGCCGGGCTCATTGCCAACGTCATAGCGGTAACGACGCCCGGGCGCGTTTTCAGAAAAGAACAGGTCGAGCCGTTTCTCAAAGGGCGCTGGCCCGCCAACCGTGCGAATCAACTCACGCGTGTCCTGCGGGACGTAGAGTGAATAGGTCCAGGTGCTCGCTTCGTAGAAGTTGTCGGTGTACCACGTTCCCACCAGGCGAGGATTGAAGTTTTCCTTCCAACGCCCGTCATCATGCCTCATCCAGATGAAGCCACGAATGTCGCCGCCTTCTGTGTGGTCGACGGCGTCTGCATCCCAAAGCTTCTTCCAGTTTGCGGCTCGTTCCATGAACATAGCCGCATCGGAACCATGATGCAGTCCCTTCGCCATCAGCGCGACCGCATAGTCATTCGCGGCATACTCCATGGAGCGCGAACCTGGGCGGTCGGGGCCGCCGGCAGGGTCTGAGTGCTCGATGGACAGATACCCCAGGTGCTTCCACTCCGCCATGTCTCCACGCCCAAAGCGAATCGCGCTGGTGGATTCCGTGTCCGCATCGTGCTTCATCGCCTTGTACACGCGCTCCCAGTCCAGGCCAGGGACATGCTTCAGGTAGGCATCGGTGAACATCATCTCGGCGTCGGACCCACCTTGCGTTCTTCCCGCGAAGTTTCCGGAGCGGCCATCGAGAAAGAACCCATCATGGTCCTGAATCTCGAGCAGCGACTGCAGCATGCCGGTCACGCGTTTTTCCGCGATCAGCGTAAGCAACGGCGTGGAAGAACGGAACGTGTCCCAGATGCAGTAGAAGTCGTCATAGTAGGGCGTGCTGCTCTTCCACAGTGGATTTTCGCCGGTCCGGTCGACCGGCATCAGCATGGAGTGATAGAGCCCAGTGGCCAACTGCCGCCGCTCGTCCGCAGTTCCGCCTTCGACCTTCAGCGGCGCGAGTGCCTCTTTCCATGCCGCAAGAGCTTTGCGGACCGTTCCATCAAAGTCAAAACCGCCGACTTCCGTCAGCGCGTTTTGTTTCGCCTGTTCCACGGAGACAAACGAAAGGCCTATCTTGAGCAGGACCGGCTTCGACCCCGGAGCAAAGGTCAGATACGCGCCCGTGCTGACTACCGGCGCCGGAGGCTGCGGCAGGGTCTGCATGGTGAACGGCATATGGTATGCCGCGCTATTGCGGCCCTGTTGGGGGGACTTACCGTCCTCCCACGTGCCGCTCTTGACCGCAGGCGTGTCCGTCACCAGGTAAAAGAACACCTGCATCGGCGTGGTCTGAATGTTCCACCCCATCACGGACGATTGCCGCCCTTCAATCTCTGTGGGTGAAAGCACATGCACTTCCGTGGACTCCAGCACCTGCCCTTCCGGATAGCGATGCGGTGAATCATGCAGCTTCATGAGCATGTGGCCGACATCCACCAGCAGCGTGCGCTCCTTGCCGACCGGATAGGTGAACCGATACAGCGGCGTGCGGCGCGCAGTGGTAATTTCGGCATGGATTCCGGTGTCACCGAGGTCCACGGAATAGTGGCCGACTTCGGCATGCTCGTTCTTGCGCAGCACAGCACTATGCGCTGGGTCGGCATCGCCAACCATCGGCTGTACTGAAATGTTTCCATACTTAGCCCCGCCGCCGGTCCCGGAAACATGAAGCTGCGAAAAGCCGTTGAGTTTGCCGGATGCCGACCAACCGGAATTGGCTTCATTGCTGCCGTAATCCGGGCCCGGCTTCGCCATACCGAACGGGAGGCTTGGGCCTACGAAGACGTTGCCACCCCTATCGGCGCCCAGCATTGGATCAACTTCCGACGGGCTCTGTGCAGCCAGAGCGGACGACATGGCGAAACACAAAAGCGCCACACGTAAAGAAATGTGCATGATTCTCCTTTGCCTCAAGCTGATCGCTACGTCCACGAAGGCGCTATGTCCACCACGGTGCTATGTCCACCAGGGCTCTACGGCAGGCTCGCGCAGAATGACGCGCTCCAGCATCGCAATCGCCATCGACAAACCCTCATGTTCGGAGGCAAGGGCATCTTCATGCTCGATGCTGATCACGCCGTCGTATCCCGCGAGGCGCAGCGCTGCGACGATGCGTTTCCATTCGAGCTCATCGTGGCCACAGCCCACGCTGCGAAACAGCCATGACCGCCCGGCCATTTCGCGATAGCTCTTCGTGTCGAGCACGCCATTGCGTGCCCGGTTCGCGGAGTCAATGGCAACGTCCTTGGCGTGGAAATGATGGATAGCCGGTCCGAGGTCACGAATTGCAGCAGGAATATCGATTCCTTGCCACCAAAGGTGGCTTGGATCGAGGTTAATTCCGATGCTCTCACCGGTAGCCGCGCGCAGTTTTAGCAGGGTCTCCGGGTTGTAGACCGAATACCCTGGATGCGCCTCGATCGCGATGCGCACTCCGGCGTCGCTGGCAATCGCTGCAACGTCCTTCCAATACGGCACGAGGCGTTCTGCCCATTGCCATTGCAGCGACTCGGCATATTCCGGAGGCCACGCAGCCGTAATCCAGTTCGGTGTCACATCGTTCTCCGAACCACCGGGGCAGCCACTGAAACAGACAACTGTCTGAACGCCGAGCTTCGCGGCAAGGTCGATCGTCTTGCTCAAGACAAGGGCGTCGTTGCGCGACACAGCCTGCTGCGGATGCACTGGATTCCCGTGGCATGACAAGGCGCTGATGGCCAGTCTGGCTTCTTCGAGCTTGCCGAGATACTGCTTGCGCGCGTCAGTGTTTACCAGCAGCTTCTCAACGTCGATATGGGCTGACCCTGGCCAGCAGCCGGTTCCAATTTCCAGCATTTTGATTTGTGGATAACGCTTGAGCGCCACCAGCAACTCATCGAAACTGAGGCGATTCAAGAGGGGAGTGAAAAGACCTAGCTGCATGGGCAAACTTTCTCCATCTGCGACGCGCACGATTGAAAACGAAGTGAAATGACCCTCGTACCCTCGTGAGGACGAGACAAGGGAATGCGGTTGAACCGGGAAAAGTATACTTTGGCTGCCATGAGACTTCTGACATTGCTCGCCGTTGCCCTGATTCCGATTGCACTTCACGCACAGCGGAAGCCTGCATCTCTTGATGTCGTGCAGTATGTCGATCCGCTGATCGGATCTTCGAAGATGCCCGCAGGCTACGGCCGCACACTTCCGCTGGTGGAGCCGCCGTTTGCCATGACTGGCTGGATTCCTCAGACAAGACAGAATCGACTGGCCGTTCTGAGCTACGAGTGGCACGATTCCAGCATCACTGGGTTCATGGGCACGCACCAGCCGGCGATGTGGATGGGCGACTTCGGTTACGTAACGCTTGTGCCACAGGTTGGCAGCGAACTCCATACGTCCCCAACCACGCGCGGGATGGCTTTCGATCACAAGGATGAAGAGTCGCACCCGGATGTGTACCGCGTAACCATGGATGCCGGCGACGGGCAGAAGCTGCATGCGGAAATGACGGCGACCGCTCACTCATCGCTCATGAATTTCCGGTTTCCCGCGCAGGGAACAGCTCGCGTGCTGGTTGAAGCGTCCCGTCCCGGTTTTGCGGGCTGGGCCCATGTCGACGTGGCTCAAGGAGAAATCACCGGCTGGAACCCGCATCGAATGGACGCCCATCTTGGGCCGGGAAGCATGCCCAATGCAGGGGCTGCAGCCTTGCCCAACTTCAAAGGGTACTTCGTCGTGCAGTTTCGGCAACGGCCTCTGGCAGGACGAACCTATGGGGAACCGAAGAAGGACTATCACGGGGCGTACGTGGAGTTCTCTCCCGGCTCCGAGGTGGAGCTTCGAGTTGGAACGTCTTTTATTTCTCTGGAGCAGGCGCGTGCGAACCTGCATGCGGAAATTCCCGGCTGGGATTTCGAGGCGCTTCGCGCCAAGCTGCACAGGCAATGGCAGGAGAAACTCTCTCATTTGCAGATCAGCGGCGCATCGCATGACGAGCTGGTGCGGCTCTACACAGCGTTCTATCGCACGCAACTCTTTCCGCGGAGCATGACCGAGAACGGCCGCTACTACTCCGGCATGGACGACGCCGTTCATAACGGCGTGAGCTATACCGGCTACTCCATGTGGGACACCTTTCGTGCGGAGTGGAGCTGGCTGACGCTGACCTCTCCTGAACACATCGATGGCATGGTGACGGCGCTTCTGAACGATTACAAGGAAGGCGGGTGGCTGCCGAAATGGCCCAATCTCTCGTACACCAACATCATGATCGGTACGCACGCCGATTCGCTGCTGGCGGAAGCAGTTCGAAAAGGCTTCCACGGTTTTGACCGTGAGCTGGCCTGGCAAGCAGCGCTTAAAGATGCAACCGTTCCTCCGGACGGGGACACGCAGTATCGCTGGAAGGACAGGGAAGAAAAGACGCCGTACGAGGCGCGTGCCGGACTGACCTACTACTTGAAGCTTGGCTATGTACCGACAGACAAGACCGACGAGGCCGCGAGCAACACCATCGAAGGCAGCTACGACGATTGGTGCGTCGCGCAGATGGCAAAGGCTCTTGGTACGCCGGAGTACAGCATGCTGATGAAGCACTCGCTGTACGACCGAAACCTCTACAACCCGGCCCTGCATCTGATGAACGGTAAAAAGAGCGATGGTTCCTGGGCGCCTATCGGCGGTCCGGGGCGCACCAAGGAAGTCAACAACCGCAGCGATGCAGGTTGGACGGAAGGCGACGCGTGGGTCTACACATGGGGCGCGCTGCATGATCAGGGTGGGTTGATGAACTTGATGGGCGGGGCGGACAACTATGTTCGTTACCTTGATGAACACTTCGCCCGAGGCCACAACGACCACAACAACGAGCCCAGCCACCACTATCCGTACCTCTATGACTTTGCGGGAGCACCTTGGAAGACCCAGCAGCGTGTGCGTGAGATCGCCGCTGCGCATTACAAGACCGGTCCCGATGGACTGATGGGCGATGACGATTGCGGCCAGATGTCGGCCTGGCTCCTGTTCACGGCGATGGGTATCTACCCGGTGAATCCTGCCAGCGGCGAATACATGATTGGCTCGCCGCTGGAACCGCGTATGAGTCTAAGGCTCGCCAACGGAAAAACGTTCCAGGTGATCGCAAACCACAACTCACCGGAGAACATGTACGTTCAATCGGCAACGATCAACGGCCGTCCGTTAACGGTACCCGTCATCAGCTGGGAACAGATTCAGTCCGGCAGCACGCTGCGGTTCGAGATGGGGGACAAACCATCGGGGTGGGGGACGAAATATCGTCCCACGGTGATTCCGGCACAAGTTAATAAATGAAGAACTCCTTGACACGTTACCGGTAACGCTTCTATAAGGTAGCCGACGAACATCTGACACCGCGTCGTGTGTGCAGAGATTCGAACTGTCCTTGAGGAGACTGCTGTGAAGATGCTGAGATACGCATTGCTTGTTTTGTGCCTGGGCTCACTAGTGGCTGTAAAGGCGGCAACAGCGCAGGATACGTCATCGCTGAACGGCACCATTACCGATCCCAGCGGAGCTGTTGTGCCCAACGCGAAGGTCACGGTGCACAACAACGCCACCCGCGAAGATCGTGGCGCTACGACCAACGACAGCGGTAACTTCACAGTAACAAACATGCTTTCCGGCGATTACTCCGTGAAGGTCGAGGCATCTGGGTTTCAGACCATCACGGTGAATAACGTGCACGTAGATCCGGTCATCGGCCGGCACGTGGACATCGCGATGAAGGTTGGCACAAGTTCGACAGAGGTCACCGTGGAGGCGGCCAGCGACTCGGTGCAAACGGAGAGCGCGGCTGTAGGACAGCTTGTCACCGAGCAGCAAGTGAAGAACATTCAGCTCAACGGACGCAATCCCGAAATGTTGGCCTCCATGGAGCCCGGCGTGATTCGTACCACGCCCGCTCTTGCCGGTTTGAACTTCGGTTTGGACCAGTCGTTGTATATCGGCGGCGCCCGCAATCAGCAGACGGTGCAAACGTTTGATGGCGCGCCCATGGTGCGTACGCGCTCCAACGGGACCAGCGTGGGAACAGCGGACGTCGATTCGACCTCGCAGGTGCAGGTGCTGAGTAGCAGCTACCCCGCGGAGTATGGCCGTTCTGCCGGTGGACAGATTCGCATTCAGACCAAGAGCGGTACTTCAAAATTTCACGCGACGATGTATGAATATCTGCGCAACAATGCGTTCAACGCGAACACCTGGTCTCGTAAGCTGCCTTCCAATCCGGCCTACATCCGCGTTCAGCCGGCGGCCTTCCGTTACAACCAGTTCGGTTGGAACTTCAATGGACCGGTGATTTTCCCGGGATTCAACAAAGGCCGCGATAAGCTGTTCTTCCTCGTTGGCCAGGAGTATCTGATCTACAACCACGACGATACGGCCACCGGACAGGTGCCGACCGCGCTGATGCGGACCGGCAACTTCAGCGAACTGCTCGCCGCCAACAACTTCACCGCAATTACCCAGCTTGTGAGCCCTTACACCAACGCTGCATATGCCGGCAATGTCATTACCCCGGCGGATCTGAGCGCAAACGGCCTTGGACTTCTGAAAGCGTATCCGCTGCCCAATACATCCACTCCCGCATACAACTGGATTGAGTCGGCTCTTTACAAGGAAAAGCAGCGTAAAGACAGCGTCATCGTGGAATGGAATCCGAGCGACAACCACCGCGTCCGCTTCTCCCTGCTGAACTACAACTACGACGACTATGAGCCGCACTATGGTGGTTTCAACCGCAATCCGCGCATCTTCCACCGGCCCAACCAGGTTGGCGTTTTGCACTATGCGTGGACAAAGAGCGCGACACTGGTGAACGATCTCTTTGTATCGGCGGCGGGCGAGCATGTCCGCATCGACATTGACACTTCCAAAGGCCTGTACGACCGCACGCAGTACGGCATCAACTATCCCTATCTCTATTCGGCATCGACGAAAATCCTGCCGCTGAAGATCCCGACCATCCAGATTGCGAACTTCACCACCCTGGATGGCGGCCCTTATCCGTCACACTCCGGCGGTATGGTCTATGACGTTGGAGACACCGTGACCAAGGTGCTGGGCAATCACACCTTCAAAGCTGGTGTCCAGTTTGAGTACGCTGGCGAAAACAACTTCGACCAGATCAGCGTTTCAGCCACCGTGCCTGGCGCCACCAACAACCAGAACGGCAAGTTCATCTTCACCGACACGCGTAACAATCTGAAAAACGGAGCGATCAATGTCACGACTGGGCGTGCTGTAGGCAACGCCGCAGTGGGCCTCTTCGATACATATGGAGAAATCGGACAACGCTCCTACACCCTGTACCGCGGCCAGATGTACGAAGGCTTTCTGCAGGACACATGGCGCATCCGGTCCAATATGGTTCTGGAGCTTGGCGCACGGTATAGCGTGATGACTCCCTACTATGCGCTGTGGGGTAA
>DASYEV010000013.1:0-38157 GCA_036498835.1 Acidobacteriaceae bacterium
GGGCTTATCGATCTTGTTGACGGCCACGATGATGGGCACCTTGGCGGCCTTGGCGTGATCGATCGCTTCCAGCGTCTGGGGCATGACGCCGTCGTCGGCAGCCACAACCACCACAACGATGTCGGTGATCTTGGCGCCGCGCGCACGCATGCGGGTAAAGGCCTCGTGACCAGGCGTATCGAGGAACACGATCTCGCGGCCAAACGCGGGCGAGTCGGGCTTGGTGATGCGCACCTTGTAGGCGCCGATGTGCTGGGTGATGCCACCGGCTTCGCCGGCAGCCACATCGGTGGATCGAATCGCATCGAGCAGTGAAGTCTTACCGTGGTCGACGTGACCCATGACGGTGACAACCGGCGAGCGAACGATTTCGACCAGGCCGGTGGTGTCTTCGAGCAGACCTTCAATGGCCTCGTTTTCCAGCTGCTCTTCGACCGAGATCACGGTTGCGTCGGCGCCGAACTGGCGCGAGACGTCCTTGACGAGCTCGGCGTCGAGCGTCTGGTTCACGGTCACCATGACGCCGCGCATCAGCAGCGTGGCAATCAGGTCCTTGCCGCGAATATCGAGCTTCTCGGCCAGATCCTTCACCGAAATGCCTTCGGTCACGGTGATGTTCTTGGTGATGGGCAATTCGCCCATCGGGATCTGCGGACCGCCGAAGCGTGGGGCGTTATAGCCCTTGAGCGCGACTTCCTTGTCCTTGGTATAGCGTTGACCGCCGCGTCCACGCTGTGCGGGACGTGCTGGACGGCCGGGCGCCGACGGCGACTCGCCGGGAGGCGGAAGCATACCGCCGGGACCGCCGGGACGAGCTCCGAATCCGGGGCGTGCGCCAAAACCAGGACGCGGCGGGAAGCCGGGACGTCCGCCGGGTCCACCGGGAGCACCGCCGGGACCGCCCGGGAAGGTGCGAGTGGGGTGCATGGGCCGGCGAGCGCCGGGGGCCATACCTGGACGCTGGCCGGGAGCACCCGGAGGGCCTCCTGGACGCGGACGTTCGAAGATTGGACGGCGCACCGCTCCGGGTGCCGGAGGCGGCGCAGTGTATGTGGGACGCGGCCCGGTCTGGGGCATGACCACGCGGCGCACGGGAGCAGCCGGAACTGCAGGTGCGGGTGGGGGCGCGGGAGCTGCGGCCTGGGGCTCAGAAGCCGGCGCGGCGGCCGCAGGAGCGGGGGCTGCGGGTGCAGCCGCAGCAACGGGAGCAGTTACAGGTGCGGGAGCTGTGGCGGACGGGCGCACAACCACCGGGGCAGCGGGAGTCGAGGAAGCGACGGCCGGAGGCGGAACAACCGGGGCTGCGGGGCGTGCCACGACCGGGCCGGGAACAGGTCTGGCTGCGATCGCGGGGGGCGGAACAACAGCGTTGGAAGCCGGACGGGGAAGCGGGACGATACGGCGCGGGGCGGGCGTCGCGGGCGCGGCTGAGGCAGCGGGCGCTGCTACGACAGGGCCAGCGGGAGCGGCATGCTGAACAGCCGGGCGGGGTGCTGCCGCTGGGGCAGCGACAACGCCGGGACGCACCGCCGGGGCGTGCGCAACAGCCACGGGAGGCCGGCTGGCAGCGGCAACCGTGGGGGAAGCGATGGCCGGACGAGGGGGGGCTGCCTTGGCTGCGGCTTCGGCCTGCTTGCGCTCAAGGATCGCCTTGAGCGCGTCGCCTGGCTTGGAAACGTGCGAGAGGTCGAACTTTGGCTTCTCCGGCGCCGGCTTCGCAGCCGCAGCGGGCCGCGCACCGCGGGTCAGGTACCCGCGTACCTTTTCGGCTTCATCCACTTCGATGGAGCTTGAATGTGTCTTTTTACCGTCTGGATCCAAACCAAGCGAGACCAGAGCCTCCAAAACAGGCTTAGCCTTCACTTCCAGTTCGCGTGCCAGATCATTGATGCGAATTTTGCTCATCCGTCCCTTTTCGTTCCCCTGCGCGTTTAGCTGTTCATTTCAGCCTCGTTCGAAGTAGGAGTTGCTCAAAGGTATTATCCCTTGATTTCTTGATTTTTTCAGCCATCCCGCCGGATTTCTCCGGGCGGAAGTAGCTGGAGTAGTTAGGACCGGGGCCGCGCATTATGCGCGGGACCCCGGATCAATTTCTCCGTCGTCGATGCCTTCGCTGGAAATATCTCCGGCTTCGTCGACTAGCGTGTCGATGGTGTCGTTCTCCAACTCGATCTGCTCTTCACGGGCGTCGGCCGCGTCGTTGGCGTCGCTTGAGGAAAGCCTGTCTTCGGCGTCCGCAATATCTTCAGCCGAAAACTCACGGATTTCTTCAGCGCTGCCTGCTTCTGCAGCTTCCGACGCAAGAATTTCTTCAGGGGTTCTGGTCATGGAATGTACCTCGTCTCCTGCTTCATCTGATGCTGAGCCCGCAGCCACAGCCTCTTCACCCGCAGCGAGCGTATGGCCCGGAACAGGTGCGTCGGCAGGGCGTGCTTCGCCTTCGTTGTACTGCCCGAAATAATGGCGTACAGCGGCGGCAATCTTTTCGACCGACTTATCGCCGATGCCCGGAACTTCTCCAAGCTCCTCCTCGGTCATGTCGGCCAGCGTTTCGACGGTGGTGATGCCGGCGGCAATGAGCTTCTCCATGACGGATTCGCCGAGTTCGGTAACCTGCTCGATCGGGGTGGAAGGTCCACCGCTCATGGCCTGCATCTGCTGCTCGACTTCCTGGCGCTTTTCTTCTTCGCTCTTGATGTCGATCTTCCAGCCCAGAAGCTTGGCGGCCAGACGAACGTTCTGACCCTTCTTGCCGATGGCCAGTGAAAGCTGGGTGTCGTCGACGATCACTTCAAGCTGTTTTTCGCCAAGGTCGGTGATGGAAACGCGCGAAACCTTGGCCGGTTGCAGAGCCTTTTCGGCGAAGGTCGTGATCTCTTCCGAAAACTCGATGATGTCGATCTTTTCGCCGCGCAGCTCGCGGATGATGGACTGCACACGCATGCCCTTCATGCCGACGCAGGCGCCGACCGGGTCGACGTCCTTATCGCGGGACATGACGGCAATCTTGGTGCGCTCACCCGCTTCACGGGCGATGGCGCGCACGATCACCGTGCCGTCATAGATTTCCGGCACTTCGGACTGGAACAGCGATTGCACCAGCGCAGGGGCGGCGCGGGAGACGATGACCTGGGGGCCTTTGGCGGCGCGATCCACGCGCAGCAGCACCACGCGGATGCGTTCGCCCACGGCGAACTGTTCCAGGCGCGACTGCTCGCGCTTGGGCATCCGGGCTTCAGCCTTGCCGAGATCGAAGATCACGTCCATCGGTTCCAGGCGCTTGACGGTGGCGGTAAGAATTTCACCGGCACGGTGGGCATACTCATTGAATACGGTGTCGCGCTCGGCTTCACGTACCTTCTGGAAGATGACCTGCTTGGCCATTTGTGCGGCAATGCGGCCCAGCGGAGAGGTGTCTTTGTAGAAGCGCAACTCGCCGCCGGCCTCGACTTCAGGGGCCATTTCGCGAGCCTGCTCCAGGCTGAGCTGGTTGTCGGCGTCTTCGACGGCTTCGGGTGTTTCCACGACGGTCTTGAACACATAGGCGCGGATTTCGCCGGTTTCGCGGTCGAGTTCGCCGCGCATGTTTTCCTGCGTCTTGTAGTACTTGCGCGTCGCGAGCGCGATTGCGTCTTCCACAGCGCCCACCACGATTTCGGGATCGATGCCCTTTTCGCGGCTCAACAATTCAATCGATTGGTACAGTGCACTTGCCATCTTGATTCTCGATTCCTGCTTTATTCAGTTGTATGTTTCAGCTTCAGTTAGAACTCCGGCAGCCCGTCTATCGGGGGCTCATGCCAGGACTCTCGGTTCAGATTTCTGCAACCAGGTTGGCTTTCTCAACATTGGCCAATTCGATTTCGGCGGTCTGCGACTTCTCCGCGGCTTTCTTCGCCTTGCCCTTCTGTTTGACGGCGGCGAGATCAAGCGTCAACTTGAGCCCGTCGAATGCGGTAAGGCGGCCGGTGAAATGGCGATTGCCTTCTACCGGGGCGAACGTCTGCAGCTTGACCAGGCTGCCCTTGAAACGCTCATAGTCGGCGGCCCCGCGAAGCTTGCGCTCCAAGCCAGGAGAGCTGACTTCGAGGGTGTAGTCCGCGCCCGGGACCAGATCTTCTATGTCCAGCACGGTGCCGAAATCGCGGGCGAAGGCTTCGCAGTCGTTATGCGTGACACCTGAGAGCGATTCGATAGGCACACCCTTCGGCAGCGCGGCTTCTTCGCTGCCGGCGGCTTCTTCGGCGAGCTTTGCGCGGCCCGCGGCATCCTTTTCCAGGAAGACGCGCAGCGAGCGGTGCTTGCCGCCGCCGGTCATTTCCATGTCAACGACATCGAGACCGTGCGAAGCAGCGACGCGGTCGGCAGTGGCGCGAATTGTCTCAAGCTGCAGGGCCATAGATCGTGTTGTCGTGCGTTGGGTGCGGCGCCAGACGGCCGGCGCGGAGGAAAATCAGCGCAAACAAAAAGTGGGCTTTCGCCCACTCCTCTCTTTCCGCCACATGCCGGTGTCATCACGGCAAAACTGCTTTATGGCAGAACGGATTCGTCTGCTTCTTAAGTATAGGACGCTATAGGGGAAAAAACAAGAATATGCGCCGAACTAGAGGTTCTCCTGTACCAGGCGAACGGGCGGGGCCGTGGGAATTGCAGCCGGATAGATCGAATCCGGCCACGCCACGGCTGGTAACCCCTCAAACATGGGCTTGGCGAAGAGATAGCCTTGCATCAGGCTAATCCCGCAGTTGCGAACTGTGGCATATTCTCCGATGGTTTCAATTCCCTCTGCCACCACGCGGACGTTGAGTGAGCGGCACATAGCGACTGCCGCGTCCACAATATCCACCGCGCGGGGGCGCTGGTCGATATTGCGAAGCAGGCGCATGTCGAGTTTGAGAACGTCAACATCGAGTTCGGCGAGAAGATTCAGGCCTGAGTATCCGGCGCCAAAGTCGTCAAGAGCCATGTCAAAGCCATGTTTGCGGTATTCCATGACGATGGCCTGGAGATGAGCCGTATCCTTCACCCGCTCGTCCTCCGTGATCTCGAAGATCAATCGGTCGAGCGGAAAACCGGTGTCCCGCGCAGCCTTCAATGTTCGCTGGATGCAGGCGGCCGGGCTGTAGACTGCGCCGGGCATGAAATTGACAGAAAGGCTGGCGCCCTGATCGGCGACGCCCAGCCGGGCAGCCAGTTCAATCGCCTTGACGCGGCAGCTTTGATCGAACGCGTAGCGGTTTTCTCCGGTTACCCGGCTAAGGATGGAGAAGGCGGATTCACCACGGAGACCGCGAACCAGTGCTTCGTAGGCATAAACGCTTCGGGAAGCAACATCCACGATGGGCTGAAATGCCATGGAGAAAGGAAAAGGCTCTTCGGAACCATCGCGGCACGCGCCGCACGTCGACTCCGCCGGTGAACTGGACAGGATATACATAGGACCCCACATCAACGACCGTGCTGCCACCCATTGTTATAGTTCGATGAATCGCCAAGGCTCATCACGCAGGTCTGTGCCTCTTCCTGCAACTTTCGTCTCAGAGGACTAGAATGAGGTGAATCGTATGATTTCACGTTCGGTTCCTGAAGCACTTACTTTTGACGACGTCCTGTTAGTTCCAGCCTTTTCGGAAGTCGTTCCGACGCAGGTGAGCACACAGACTCACCTCACCAAAAACATCACATTGCAAACGCCATTGATGTCCGCCGCCATGGACACGGTGACTGAATCGCGCCTGGCAATTGCCATCGCCCAGCAGGGCGGCCTGGGCGTAGTCCACCGCAATCTCACCATTGAGCAGCAGGCCGGCGAGATCGATAAGGTGAAGCGGTCGGAAAGCGGCATGATTGTCGATCCTGTGACGATCGAGCCGGAACGTCCTATCGCCGATGCACTCGAAGTCATGCGGCGCTACAAAATCTCCGGTGTGCCGGTGACGAAGGGTGGAAAGCTGGTCGGAATTTTGACCAATCGCGACCTTCGCTTTATCTCCCGCACCGACATTCCTATTTCGGACGTGATGACCAAGGAAAACCTGATCACCGTTCCCGTGGGCACCACCCTGGAAGACGCCGAGCAGATTCTGCACGACCACCGCGTGGAAAAGCTGCTGGTGGTCAATGACAGCTATGAGCTCAAGGGTCTGATCACAGTCAAGGACATCCAGAAGAAGTTGAAGTATCCGCATGCGAGCAAGGACTCGCAGGGACGCCTGCGCGTCGCGGCCGCTATCGGCGCGACTGGGGACTTTCTGGAACGTGCAGCGGAACTGGTCAAAAACCGTGTCGACGCGCTGGCGATCGACTCCGCGCATGGGCACTCGTCGCGCGTGCTGGAAGCAGTGCGTGAAGTGAAGAAGCTTTTCCCGAACGTCGACCTGATTGCCGGCAACGTGGCTACCTATGAGGGCACATTGGCCCTGATCGATGCGGGCGCAGATGCGGTCAAGGTGGGTATTGGTCCCGGCTCCATCTGCACCACACGCATGGTCACTGGCGCGGGTATGCCGCAGATCACGGCGATTTCCGAGGCCTACCGTGCGGCGAATGAACACGGCATTTCCGTCATTGCAGATGGCGGCATCAAGTATTCGGGCGACGTGACCAAGGCGATTGCCGCGGGCGCAAGCGTTTGCATGATGGGTTCGCTGTTCGCGGGTGTGGATGAGTCGCCGGGTGAAACGATCCTGTACCAGGGCCGCAGCTTCAAGGCATACCGCGGCATGGGCAGCCTGAGCGCCATGGCGCAGGGAAGCGGCGAGCGCTACTTCCAGAGCAAGGACGATATGGCCTCAAGCGGCGAGCGGACCTCCCTGACGGCTCGCGAACCCGCAGGCGGCAATCGCCTGGCGAAGTTCGTGCCGGAAGGCATTGAAGGCCGCGTACCGCATCGTGGGCCGCTGGAAGCGATGATCTATCAGCTTGTCGGCGGACTGCGGTCCGGCATGGGCTACCTTGGCTGCGGCTCCATTGAGGAACTGCAAACCAAGGCACAGTTCATCCGCATTTCCAACGCCGGCCTGCGCGAAAGCCATGTTCATGACGTGGTGATCACGCGCGAAGCGCCGAACTATCACGTTGAGTAACAGGAAGTAGCGAGTAGGAAGTAGGAAATAGCAGGGCGGGTTGCAAGGAATGTTTGCTGTTCGCTACTTCCTACTTCCTGTTTCCTACTTCCTGCCTTGCCAGACCATTGCCTCGAAGCGCTGCAAACCTTTGAAGCCCAGAGCGTCATAGACCCGGCGGGCGGTTGCGTTGGATTCGGTGACTGTCAGCGAGAGGGCGGAGCCGCCTCGCCGTTCCCAACTCGTTGCGCATTGCTGCAACAGGGTGCGGCCAAGGCCGTGGCCGCGATATTCCGGCGCGACGCACACCTGGGTAACATGGCCCACGTCGTGGCGAAGCCTTGAACTCAGCAGAAGAGCCTGCAATTGGCCGCTGGCTTCGTCGCGGACCACCCAGGAGTTGTCGGCCTCAAACACCCCGCAACCTGGGAAGCGCACGACATTGTGCAGGAAGCGCAGGGAACCCGCGGTGCTGCGGTACTGATCGTTGATGTCGCTGTCGATGTGGCCGGCGTAGGCGCGATGAATCAGGTCGGCTGCGGCGTCGTAAAACTCCGGCCGCCATGCCAGTAGCTCGGAACCGGGCAGGAGACTGTCCCGGGACGGCTCCTGAGGGCGGGAATTATGAAAGTCCCATTGCATGTACGTGCGGGGGAAGGTTTGGAAGCCGTGCTCGTGCAGGATTGAGGAGAGCGCGCCCGCCGGAAACATCATCAACTGGGCTTCAATGCGGTCGATGGCTGGTGTTGCCTGCAGCATTTCAATCAGGTGCCGCAGCAGAGTTTCGCACACCGGATTTCCGGGCCGCCCGGTTTCTCCCAGCGCGTACAGGTCTCCGATGACCGCTTTGGCGGACTCCATCACTGTGAAGGTGTAGCCGAGAACCCGGCCGCGCTCGACGGCGGCAAAGCCCGGCAACACCCGGCTGTCGAGATATTCGAGCAGCAACTCGGTGGAGTCGCGATAATCCCAGTTCAGGCGCCGCTGCCAGTGCGTGGCTTCATCGATAAGCAGCGTGCGGAGCTGCGACGCCGAGAAATGGCGCAGGTCCAGCACCTCGAATTTGGGAGGAGAGCTCATATACAAGGTTGGACGAGTCGCGCGCAACAGCGTGCCGGTTAGCTGCGCGGATACACACGATATACAGAAAGTCCCTGCGTTTGGTAAAGGAAGAGCTGCTGGTAAATCCGGCCATGGAGCCAGTGGTCGAGCAGTGGAGCGTCGTGCGTTGGAATGACCAGGATGTGTTCTTCATCGGGGACCCCGACAGTGAAGTTCGCGTCATACAGCGCGCCATCGCGGGTGTAATGAACGATGTCCTGGTTGCGGTAGAAGGCGAGGCCGTACTCGATGTCGCGGCGGGTACCCTGTACGGCAATCGTGGCAATCCCAGGCGCGGCCTGGGTAATTTGCTGCGCCAGCGGACGTGTCGAGTAGTTGAGATCCAGCAGATGCCCGTTGATTTCCAGCAGGAAAAAGAGCAGGCCGACCAGCGGTACAAGGGTTATGGTCCGCAGATGCTGCACACCATAACGTTTCACCACGAAGATGATCAGCACGGCCGCGGCAACGCCCAAAGCGGAGGTCCAGGCGAAAGTATGGGCCGCCGGCACGATGCGCTCGTACACCATGTATTGCGGACATAGCAGCAGCACGAAGGTCAGCAGGCCGGTGAGCGCCGCGTGCAGATTCAGCAGCCACGTGGGTATCCCCGCGCGCTGAATGCGGAACAGGTAATCGCCGGTAAGAATGGCCAGCGGCGGAATCGAAGGCAGCACATATCCCGGCAGCTTGGAAACCGAGAAGGAGAAAAAGACGATCGGGAAGAGAGCCCAGAGGACAAGGAATTCGGGAAAGGCATCGCCCGCGCGAATGTGTCCGACGTAGCGCTGGGGGCGGGTGCGGGCTTTCCATTCGGCAATCGAGGTTTGTATGGCATCGACCAGCGCACGGAAGCAAAGCGCCGTCCACGGCATCAGGCCGAGCAGCAGCACGATGAAGTAGTAGTAGAACGGCTGGTGGTGCTGGTAGAGGTTGGTGGTGTAGCGCTCGAGGTTGTGCTGCAGGAAGAATTCGCGGAAGAAGCTGGGGTTGCTGCGCTGCACGGCGATGTACCAGGGCAGCACCATCACCAGGTAGAGCAGGATGCCGGGGATCCAGACCGTGCGGCGCAGGGCAGACCATTCACGCCTCAAGCCGCAGAACAGGCACAGGATCGCCAGGGCCATGAAGGGGGCAATCGGGCCTTTCGCCAGCGTGGCTGCTGCCCCGAAGAAGTAGAGATCGAAAAGCCAGAATTTCTTGCCGGTTTCGTACCACGCATACCAGCCCAGCATGCCGATACAGAATGGCGCAGCCAGCTGCATGTCGGTGGAGGCGCCCCGGGCGAAGCCGACAATTGCGGCGCTCGACACCATGATGAGCGCCGCGCTTAGGTGACCACCGGGGCGGAATCGTCGCAGGTGAAGGAAGGCGAGGATGATGAGGAACCCGGCGCCGGAAGCCGATGGCAGCCTCGCCGACCAGTCTGAGACGCCAAACTCCTTAAAGAAGCCCATGGCGCGCCAGTAGTACAGCGCCGGCTTTTCCAGCCAGGGCTTGCCATAGAGGATGGGGGTAACGGTACCACCGACCAGGCAGACATAGGAGTTATGGATGTCGCTGGGACGCAGGCTGTGCGGGGTGATCTTGGCGTGGACTTCGTGGCAGTCGGTGGAGTGCGCCGCCAGCATTTCGCGGGCGATCTGCGCATAACGGGGCTCGTCCGCGCCTACCAGGCCCAGGCGGTCGCCACCAAAGACGGGCACCAGGCCGTAGAGCAGGAAATAGGAGGAAAGGCTGAGGAGAACGATGAACTCCCAGGCCGTGCACCCCCATTGCGACTGCAGAATTTCACGCAGGTAGAACCAGCGCGAGTGCGGCGGCTCGACCGCAGGGGAGGCGGATTGGGTCGTTTCGGTCAACGGAAGTCGTAGCTTCGCCCGAGAGCAGACTGGCTGTATTGCTGGGACGCCGGTTTTGTCTCGAAACGCAACTTAGGCTACCAGACTTTTATCGTGCGGCCGTGCAGGCGGTGCGAAGCTCGGCCAGAACCCGTGGAATCACCGACTCCAGTGGGCCGCTTACCGTGCAGCCGCTGGCATTCTGGTGACCGCCGCCGCCGAATGACTCAGCGACCCGCGCAACATCGACTTCGCCCTTGCTGCGCAGGCTCAGCCGGAACTGCTCGCCGGAGGGAAGTTCGCGCAGAAAGACCGCTGCTTCGATTCCCGCGATGGAAATCAGGTGGTTGACCACGCCTTCGCAATCTTCCGCCCGGGCATTGGCCCGCTCCATCTCTTCGCGGGAAATCCAGCTCCAGGCCACGGAGTCTTCGATCTCCATCTTGATGAGCGCGGAGCCCAGCGCACGGATCTTGCCGGGGGAGTTGGAGAAGTAGACGGACTGAGCCACAGCATTCGATTCCGCGCCGCGCTGCAGCAGATGCTGTGCCAGCCCGAAGGTCGCTGCCACGGTGCTGGAGTAGGTGAACGAACCGGTGTCGGTCAGCACCGCTGCGTAAAGAGCGGTGGCCATGCCGGGCGAAATTGCGATCCCGGCGGTAATGACCATGTCGTAGATCATCGCGCCCACCGCGCAGGCCGAGGGATCAATCCAGTTCAGGTCCCCAAAGGGGCGTCCGCTGAGATGGTGGTCAATGTTGACGACGGTGCCGGCGGCGAGCCGCTGCCATTCCGATGCCTGAAAGCCGGTACGTTCCAGGCAATCGCATTCCAGGAAGATCGCAACATCGACCGGCGACTCCGGCAGCGTGGAGTGGATGCGCTCAATGCCCGGCAGAGAATGGTAGATGGCCGGGATAGGGTCGGCCAGGGCCATGTGCACCTCTTTGCCCATGGCTTCCAGTAGATACATCATGCCCAGCGTGGAGCCGATGGCGTCGCCGTCGGGCCGGGCGTGCGAGGTCACCACAAAGGTCTGATGTTTGCGGAAATGCTCGAGAATGGCGTCAATGGAATCGGCGTGCTTCGTCATGCGTTGTGGGGAGTCTTCTCCGGCTCTGCTGCAGCCCCTGTCTTTTTCAACAATTTTGCGCGGCGCTTATCCATGCGACCGAGCAGTTCGTCCATACGTGCGTTGATGCGTTCCGACCGGTCGATCACGAAGGTCAACTCCGGAACATGACGCACACCCATGCGGTCGCGGATTTCGGTGCGGATATATCCACGCGCCGCCATCAGGCCGTCCAGGGTGCTTTGCTCTTCCTTTTCGCCGCCGACGACGGCGATGAAGACACGGCAGCTCTTGCCACCCGGAGCCAGCACAACCTCCGTGACATGGCAGGGCGCAATTCGCGGGTCGGAGAGTTCGCCTTCGAGCATGGCGGTGATCTCCTCCGAGAAGGTGCTGGCGACGCGGCCTCGATGATAGGTTCTTGCTCGTTGTTCAGCCATAGCTAGCCAAGCAGAATAGCACTCCGTGGGCTTTGGATACTTAGACGCGCGGAGCCGCTATTTCTTTTCCTTTCTATATCGCTCTAGATACCGCTTTCGATGTAGCTGTCTACGATCTCACAGCCCAACCCCACGGCGAGCCTGCGAGCCGCGTCTTCCACCTCGCGGAGCTGGCCTTCAAGGTAGGAAGTTGAATTGGAAATCGCGGCCACTCCAAGGGTTGCGCGATTCCAGACAATCGCTTCGTCCAGCTCGGCAACCGAAATATTGAAGCCGTGGCGAAGTCTGTCCTTGAGAGAGCGAACGGCCTGACGGCGGTCTTTGATGGACTGAGCGTGTTCAATGGCGAGTTCGAGCGTGAGTGTGGCAACTGGCATGGGGTGGGCTTTCGAGACAATGGCTGTTGCGAGAAAAAAGGGGCAAAGCTAAGATTCAGACTCCAACGGAAAGCGGCGTTGTTTTCTGCCCGCAGGGTACGGATATGGCTGATACGACACCTTCGACATGTGGCTCGCCACCCGATCCGCCGGGCAGCGGCGAGGTGCGCCGTGCTGTTTTGATTATCGACGATGATCCGGTGCATCTACGGATTTACGGTTGGATTCTGGAAGCGGCCGGCTACCGGTCGATCACCGCGATGGCCCATCTGGACGGCATCCCTCTGCCCGATGAACCTGTGGATATTGTGCTTTTGGACTATCACCTGACCGGTGGAATGAAAGCCACGGACGCTGCAGTTTTGATACGCCGGAAGTATCCGGAACCGCCCATCCTGCTGCTTTCGGATGCCTTCGGTCTCCCGGAAGACATCGCTCCGCTGGTCAACGGTTTTGTGCGGAAGGGCGATCCTGCGAAACTCATCCGCGAGGTGGGGAGGTTCCTGGATGGCTCTCCATGAAATGCCGGCGGATGTTTTCCAAAATGATTCGCGATTTGGGCCGCTGAAAATATTTTTGATTGGGCCACGCCAACGCTGGCCGGCGCATCTTCCTAAAAGATCTTCTTCCTTTCTCGAGCGAAGTAGCATTCAATTACATCATATTTTGTCGTAGGACGATATTTCGAATGGGAATTCTGCGCGCCTCGTTCGCGAGAATGCTGCGGTTGGTTCCCGCAAAGGCCGGGATGGGGGTCGTAGGCCGGAAACCCGCATTCTCACTTCGCGGCCGATGCTTCGTGCCTGCGGTTCTCTTGCTTTGTGTGGGCCTGACGGGTGAAGGCGCCCGGGGGCAATGGAATACGACCTCGCAAGCCGACGTTCAGGCGGTCTATCTCTACAATTTCGCGAAATTCGTGCGCTGGCCGAATGGAAAGACCGACGCCAGCTTCGATATCTGCGTTGCGGGGCCGAAGCTGTATCTGGATGTTCTGGGAAAGGTGGTTGCGGACCAGCGCATCGACGGCAGGCCTATCGCTGTGCGTGCCGTGGTCAATCCGGAAGATGAGAATGGCTGCGACATTTTATTTCTCGATGCCTCGCTGGGAGGACGGGGAGATGTCCTGTTGACGGCCACGGCGGGGAAACCGATTCTCACCGTGAGCGATAGCGATGGGTTTCTGCGCCGCGGCGGCATGGTGCAGTTTCTGTTGATCGAAAACCATGTGCGCTTCTCCGTGAATCTGGTCCCGGTTGAGAAGAACGGCATCGAGTTAAGCTCCGAGTTGTTGAAGGTGGCGGTGAACGTGCAGGGGCGTCCACGCCGAGGTGCGCCATGAAACTGACGCACACCTCGCGCTCCATCGCTTCGCGCCTGACGCGAATGAATCTCGTGGTCAGTGGCGCCGCCCTGATCATCGCGGCGCTGGCCTTCTTCTCCTACGACCTGTTCTCGTTTCGCGAAAGCCTGATTCACAACCTCCAGGCCGAAGCCCAGATCGTGGGCGACAACAGCGTGGGCGCGCTCTCGTTCAGCGATCAGGATAGCGCCGCAACCACCTTGCAAAGTCTTGGCCGCTCGCCCGATGTGCTTTCGGCAGTACTGGTGACGCCGGACGGCAATGTCTTCGCAAGCTACAAGGCTCCTGGGCAGGAGGAGGCGGATACACCGCCGCTGCGCGAGGGCCAGATTGAAAACTCGTGGGCCACGAAATCGCACGTGCTCGTAGCTCATCGAGTGTTGTTGAAGGGCAGACCCGCGGGCACGGTGTACATCAGCGCCAGGCTCCGTGAGATCGGCGAACGGGCGCGGCAGTACCTGCTGATCGCGGGCGTGATCCTGTTGCTGTGCATGGGGGCGGCGCTGGCAATCAGTGCGGCGGCCCGGCGCTTCCTGGCGCAGCCCATTATCTCGCTTGCGAATACGGCCCTGACGGTCTCGCGCGATCAGGACTATACCGTACGCGCCCCGGTGCCTGGGGAAAGCACCGGCGAGATCACCGTGCTGGTGGATGCGTTCAACACCATGCTGCGGCAGATCCAGGAGCGCGATGCGGCGCTGATCCATGCACGCGACCAACTGGAATTGCGTGTGGAGGAACGAACCGCGGAACTGCTGATGGCCAATCGCGAGCTCGAAGCGTTTTCCTACACGGTGGCGCACGATTTGCGTGGACCTCTGGATGCGGTGATGGGCATCGTATTTCTGCTGACGCAATCGCAGGGGGATCCCGAATCCGATACCCGCATCATGCTGAATCAGCTCGCGAGTTCAACCGGCAACATGGCCGCGCTCATTGACGATCTGCTGAATTTTGCCCGGGCAACGACCGATCCCCTCAAGCGGGAGCCGGTCAACCTCTCGAAGATCGTGAAGGAGATTGCCGAGGAATTGAGCTCGGCGGAACCGGCTCGCGAAGTCGAGTTGACTCTGGTGGATATGCCGGAGGTTGAGGCCGATGAGGGCCTGATGCGCATTGTGCTGGGCAACCTGCTTCGCAACGCGTGGAAGTACACCTCGCACCATGACCATGCGGCAATCAGGTTTGGAGCGAAGCTGATCAACGGGGTCATGACCTACTTCGTGGAAGATGACGGAGCAGGCTTCAACCCCGATCTTGCAGGCCAACTCTTCCGGCCGTTCCAGCGGTTGCATACGAAAGGCCAGTTTCCGGGGACGGGCATCGGTCTGGCAACGGTGCAGCGCATTCTGGAGCGGCAGGGCGGAGAAATATGGGCCGAAGGCGCGGTGGAACACGGTGCGACCTTCTACTTCACGCTGGGGCCCGCCATCTAGCTCCGCATGGCTGCGGGAGACCAAGGCCCTGCTGTACCCTCAGGATGACTACAAATCACGATGTTGGTGGAGGGGCAGTGGGCACTACGCGTCGGAAGTTTCTGGCTGGAAGTTCGCTTGGTTTGCTGGGCGCCGCGATGAGCAAAGGAACCGCCGTTGCGGAACAGACTCCGCAGTTGCCGCAGACGCCCGCATCACAAACTCCAGGTGCTCCTCCGGCGTTCGGCACGGCGTCGCCGGTTGGGCCACCGGTTTCGCCGGAAACATTTGTGCAGGCGGAAAAGCTTGTCCAGGTAACGATGTCGCCCGGCGAACGTGCGGAAGCCGCGGGGAACTGGCGACAGTCGATGGCTGCGCTGTTTGAACGGCGTAATGGACCTCGCAAGGTTGCCCTGGAAGCGGAACTCGTTCCGGGGACAGTGTGGAACCCACTGTTTTCGGTTTCCGGCCAGTTCACCTCATCGGACACGGCTGCGGGAACTTTCGAACGCAGCGCCGGCCCCCCCTTGCCGCTTCCGGCAAGTGAAGACGCGATTGCATACGCGCCGGTCGTCCATCTTTCACGGTGGATTCAATCGCGCGCGCTGACCTCCGAGCGGTTGACGAAGATCTATCTTGCCCGCCTGGAACGGTTTACGAAAGAGCTCAACTGCGTCATCACGCTGACGCGGGACCACGCGCTGGAACAGGCGGGGCGTGCGGACGCGGAGATTGCCGCCGGCAAGTACCGCGGACCGTTGCACGGAATCCCTTGGGGTGCGAAGGACCTGCTGGATACGGTGGGCATTCCCACGACGTATGGCGCGGAGCCGTTCCGAAACCGCCTGCCGACCAGGGATGCGGCGGTGGTACGTCTCTTGAACCAGGCCGGTGCGGTGCTGGTGGCCAAGCTGAGTCTGGGCGCACTGGCGTTGAACGATGTATGGTTTGGCGGCCAGACGAAGAATCCATGGCTGCTGGAAGAGGGATCCTCCGGTTCGAGCGCGGGGCCAGGCGCCGCCGTGGCGGCAGGCCTGGTAGGGTTCGCGATCGGCAGCGAAACGCAGGGCTCTATCGTGAGTCCGAGCATGCGCTGTGGCGTCACAGGACTGCGGCCTACCTATGGGCGTGTTCCCCGTAGTGGTGCGATGACGCTGAGCTGGACGTGCGACAAGCTAGGCCCCATGGCTCGCAGTGTCGAAGACACGCTGCTGGTCCTGAACGCGATTTCTGCGGTCGATCAAGGTGATTCGGCTGGGGTGAGCGCGCCTCTGAACTTCCATGCCGCGGCTTCCATGACCGGCTTGCGCGTTGGCTATGTCCCTTCCTGGATGAACTCGGCGCCCGCAACCGATGTAGACCGGAAAGCGCTGGAAACGATCAAGAAGCTTGGCATGACGCCGGTGCCCGTAAGTTTGCCGGACTGGCCGTATGACTCGCTGAACACCATTCTGTTCGCAGAATCCGCTGCGGCATTTGAAGACATCACCCTGGACCACCGGGTGGATGAGTTGAAGATGCAGGTGCCGGATGCATGGCCGAATACCTTCCGGCAGTCGCGCTTCCTTTCCGCGGTGGATTTTGTGCAGGCCGATCGTCTTCGTCACAAGGTGGCGCTGGAAATCGCGCGGGTCATGGAGAGTGTCGACCTGATGTTGGTGCCTTCACTACGTGACGAAGCGCTGGTGATCTTCAATTTCACGGGTCACCCTTCACTGACATTGCGTGCGGGATTTGTGGAAGTAAGCGAGGCGCGCAGTGACTGGGCTCCGGACCCAAAACATCCCTTGCCGAAGTTTGCAACGCCGCGCCGCGTTCCCCATGGTGTGACGCTGGTGGGCAAGTTGTTTGAAGAAGGCCGGCTGGGCGAGGTGGGCATGGCGCTCGAAGCGATCTTCGCGGTTGCGGGTGAGCGTCCCAAGGGCTTTTAGAAACAGAGCGATTCCGTGAGATGAGAATGACCAGGCGTGCTGTATGGGTGGTGACGGTTCTTTGTGCGAGCTCGATGAGCTTTGCGTTCGGCCAGGAGATAACACCCCAGGCCGTGATTCCCTCGCAGGTGTGCGCCGTGAAGGACTACGGCGCGAAGGGCGACGGCAGAACGGTCGACACGCAGGCGATCCAGCGAGCGATTGACGATTGCGCCGCCCGGGGCGGGGGTACGGTTCAGCTTGCGGGAGCGTCGAAATTTGTCAGCGGCCCACTCGTCTTGCGCAGCCGCATCACGCTGCAGATCCATGGTGGGACGACGCTCGAAGGCAGCACCAATCATGCGGATTACCCTGAGGTCGAGCAGTTTCACCATCCGGGACGACAGAGCCTGTTGAGCGCGACGGACGCGGAAGACATCACAATCGAAGGCGGTGGCGTCATCGATGGCCGCGGCGAGAGTTGGTGGCCAAACCGTGCGCCCGAATACACGCGGCCGCGGCTGATCGTGTTCGATCACTGCAAGCATGTGCGGATGGAAAACATCACGGTGTAGAACTCGCCCATGTGGCAGATTGTGCCGTACTACTCGGAAGACCTGGTCTTCCGCAACATGAATATCTATGCGCCCGCGACCGATGGCCACAATACCGATGGCATCGATCCCTTCAGCTCCCGGCAGGTGCTGATCGATCACGTGACGATCGATACCGGCGACGACAATGTGGCGATCAAGAGCGGCCAACCGGGATCGGAAGGACACAATGCGGCTTCGCAGGACATTACGATTCGCGACTGCACCTTCCTGAAAGGTCATGGACTGTCTATCGGAAGCGAGGTTGCTGGCGGCGTCCAGCATGTGCACGTCGAACGCGTGACATTTCGTGGGACGACCGCGGGCATCCGCATGAAGAGCGGACGCGACCGTGGCAGCGAACTCAGCGACTTGACCTACAACGACATCACGATGGAGGACGTAGGAACGCCGATCCAGATCACGGACTACTACGGCGGGGACAAGGCTGGCGCTGAGGCGGCTGTAGCCGCTCCTGTTACCCGGCTGACGCCGCACTTCCACAACATCCTCATCGAGAACCTGAAAGCCACCGGCGCGAAAGTCGCGATGGATATCCAGGGACTTCCGGAAGCGCCGATCAAAGACCTGCGGATGACCAACGTCAAAATCGATGCAGCGAAGGGTGCAAAGATTTACTACGCGGAGATGGTGACTCACGGGTTGGTGGTGCACGCCCTGACCGGACAAGCGATTGCGACAGGAGCAGGTGTGAAGGCCAGCCTGAAATAGCTGAGTGATTGGTCACTCTTGCGGAGTTGGCTCTATCGTCCGATGCCGACGAAGTTGATGCTGAGGTCAACCTGGTGGGTCTCGGGATCGGCGACAGTTCATTTTCATGGCTGTGAGGTTGGGGCAAGCGCGACATCGATGATGTGGTGGATGGGGTCGATGCGCATTTTGGGACGGATCGCGTGGTTCTCGTCGATCGCTTTCAATGTGCGGAACAGTTCCTGGTTGAAGGTGACATCGGCAGGCATGCCGGGAGAGCCGTGCCACTCATGCGCGAAGTTCTGTTGGAGTTCGACCGAAAGCGCCGACGTGTCAATCTTGCCGAGGTGATCAAGCGCTCCCGGAGCGATGGAAAACCGGCATATGACGGTGTGCGTTGCCGCATTGCGCGTGGTGACACCCTGGATATGGACCTCGAGATAGCCGTGGCTTTCGTACGCCCGCAACAAGCTTTCTTGCGCGACCTGGATCGCCATCGTACCCGCGGGATCCCCCACCTTGAGGCCGGTGGCGGTCTCAGCCTCCTCCATGGTTACCGGCGGAGCAGGTTTCAGATCAAGTGCCGAAATCCTGTAGATCTCGCCGGGATGAACGTCAACATCTGCATCGATCTCATAGCTGAACGTCCTTTCGCGTGGCGGAGCAAAGACCGGCATGTCGACCGTCACATCGAGATAGCCGCCGTTGCGATGCGTGTCAGCGGTGTTGCTGCGAATGGCGGCAGCGGTTTCGGTCCGGTCGAAGTCCTGGCCGGCAAGCTTGGAGGCGACCACCGAAAGCTGCTGGCGTACAGGTGCGGCAGCCCCAAGAAATTTCACTTCACCAAGAACGATCGGCGGGTTGGTAATAGAAACTTTCACGCCGCTGATGCTGTTCCCGCTCGAGCCGCTCGGAATGGTCGTCGAAACCGGCACCACTTTCGCGTTCTGGATACCTTTTTCGGCGAGCAATGCCACCAGCGCCGCACAAACCTGATTTGCGAGTGGACCCGCAGCCGGCATCTTCCCGTGGTACAGCGGCACCTTGGTTTCCAGCAAGGTCTCAAGTTCTTCAGATTTCCACCAGACGAAGTTGCTGAACTGCACGGGCAAGAGTTCGGAGTCGGGCGAACCTTTGAGAATTACGGTCAGGGTATTGGAATCGACCGTGTAACTCAGGTCGCTATAAGCGCCGGTATCGGCCAGCCGTTGCAGCGCGGTTTCAATTTCCGTCTTGCTGATGGGCGTATTCGGCTTGATGTCCAGAATGCGCAGAATCTCGGGTTCATCGCTCGCATCGACGCCCTGGACGCGAATCTGCTTGGGAACGTAAGTTTGCGCGACAGCCGTGCAAAAACTGAAGGCGATGGCTACTGACGCGAGGAGCCGTGAGAGACGCATGGTTTGGCGTCAGTGTAGCGGTTGGACGGGTAGCCGTGAAAGGCGAAACTAAGTGGGATCTCGGGGAAGAGCCGCTCGCCTCGACAAACTAAATACGATGATCTCAGGGGTTACGGTATGTCTATATTACGTAACCCACATCGCCCATCTTCAATAGCCTTGCTAACTCTGCGGCTAGATGAGGCTCATTCAGAGTGCCCCATCGTGTCCACGTAAGTTCCGTCCTGGCGGCCTCAAAGATCGCACACGACGCTACGCCAAGTTCATGGCGCGACGGAAAAAGGATGCCATCCGGCTCTACGGGATGCTTGCGTAAGGCATCCGACCAGGCCTGTGAGACGGTATACGAACCCGTACAAATGCGCCCATCCAAACCGAGGCGCATCTGTCCACCCCGTGCGAACAGATCAATGAAGTTCAGCGGTCTCTTGGTATTGATGATCGCGACAGGACGCTCGCTGAGTTCCTTGAGGGACACGGTGGTGCGTCCTAATTCCTGCATGAATGTCTCAACCCACGCCCCATCGAGCTCCGGCGCCGCATACAAAACCCCGCAATCCCCCGTAGCTGAGTCGAAACGGTAGTTACCTGTTCGGCCAAAAAACATCGGGTCCGGGTGTGTGGTTCGATAGATACGATAAAAAGGCCCATGGTGCAGCTTGACGATCGGCGCTCGCGCATCGAGATCGATCGTAGGCAAAGGTAAATCGCCAGGCGGGTCCTTCTTGGTCATGGAGCTCAAGACGCCCCATGTTCCAGCAAGGCCTCAGCCGCATTTACAACACTCGTCACATCGCCCGCTCGCAGCACTGCCAGTGGAGACCTCCCATCCAGGCGGATATTCTTATTTACAAAAAAGGAGAGCCTTCGCCACTCGTCCTGTTTCTGCAAAGCCTTTAGCACGAGCTCCAAGCCCCGCAAAGTCTTACTGCCATCAATCTGCCATGACGGATACAGAAAGCGCGTACCAATCTCCAACCCGAGCAGTGTTCCCGAGTTCCGGCGTTTGACGACCGCCTGCCTTGAAATCCGCAACCGTTCTGCAACTTCGTCCGACCCTAGCGGACCGCCTTCAGCCTCAAGCAACTGCATGAGCCGCCTTTGGCCAAGTAGCCTGGCTTCAGCTAGTGGGTCTTGCGTAAGGACTCCGAGGCTCTCTTTTTTTTCCAGCGCCTCCAGAAGTACCCCGGCATCGGTTGGCGCAGAGATTGCATGAGTCATATTTTCCAGGGTCAGCGTCCGCAAAAGATCCTCAACCCCCCGTGTGGCACGAGTTAGAAATGCCTGTTGAACTGGCAAAAGCGTTGAGCCGATACTCGTGGTTAGCACATCCACAAGTATCCCCTGGGATCCCATATCGCTATTCACTAAAGCTGCGAGTGCGTGGGCCTGTTCAACTGGATCACCCAGGTCGTACACCAAATCCGGAGTATCACGCTTGAGGTGATCGAGTGCCGCCTGAACCACTGGATTGGCATAATGGCGAGCGGATGATTTAGATCCTTCAAAATGCGTCCAATCTGGTTTTGCAATAGATGGCCGAGAGGGTTTGACATGCCGCGCTTTTGTCACAGTTGACCTCTTCCTAAATAGTATCAACTTTGGAATCTGTAAACCCGCGGTTTTATGCCTCTCGCTCCGGCGATATGCTCCGAAAGACAAAGGCCGCAAAGTGCGAACGCCTTTGGGGCCCGGTTAGCTTGAAAGAACGCTATGCGTTTTCGATTCTGTTCGTCCAGGGGGTGGCTCCCTGCAGAGCGCGGTTGACGTTCTCGATGTTCTCAACCCCAACCGTATCGAGCCACTCGCGGAAAGCCGCTTCGCCCTTGGTGGCGTAGATGGGGATGCCATCCTTCCATGTCGCGCGGCCGCAGAGGACGCCGTTGTATTCCACGCCGGACTCATTGGCCAGTTCAAGTGTTTCGATGAACACGGGGTTCGAGACGCCGGCGGAAAGATAAATGAACGGCAGCGTGGTGACCGAGGCAGCGTCACGGAAATGCTTCAATGCTTCGTCACGCGTGTAGGCCTTCTGTCCTTTGTAGGCCCGAGTGCCTTCGACGAATTCCATCTGTATGGGTACTTCGACCTTCAGAACATCGACGCCGTACACCGGCTTTGAGAACTCCGTCATGGCTCCGGCGACGATGGATGGCTTTTTCAGTGCATAGGCGACTGACTTTTCGTCGCCACCCTCAGCGTCGTAGCCGACGAATTCCAGGAAGAAGGGGATGTCGTGCGTACGGCACTCGTCCCCGATGCGCTGGATCCAGGCATGCTTCAGGTCGTTGACTCCCGCTGTCTCAAACGGCGTGTAGTACAGCAGAATCTTGATGCAGTCGGCGCCCGCGTCCTTCAGGCGGCCGACGCTCCAGTGGTCCAGCAGGTCCGGCAGGCGGCCGGCTGTCGTTGCATCGTAGCCGGTTTTCTCATAAGCCAGTAGCAGACCTTTGCCGTTGCGGTGTTTGGAGGCGGGCAAACCGAATTCGGGATCCAGCAGGATTGCCGAGGCGTGCCTGGTAAGGGTGTCAGTGACCAAGACTTTAAAAACTTCCAAATCATGGGCGTCGGCAGTGGCGCCTCGCGCCTGGGCCAGCGACTTCTGCAGCGAACCGCGCTGATCCATGGCGGCGGCCGCAATCACGTCGCGAGAGTCGGAAACAGCCTTCAGGCCCGCGAGTTTTCCGGGGGTGAGCTTCATAACGGAGGTTTCTCCTTGTGTCTGTTCGATGCGCAAGCGCATAGAGACGTTTCAGGCGCGATTGTACATAGCGCCTGAGAAGGAGCGTTAGACAGGTGTGCGGTGTTCGATCAAGCGAGGGTCGAAGAACGAGGGATTAGGGTTTAGGGATTAGGGTTTAGAGGGCGACCCATCTCAGAGTCCGATTTCTAAACCCTAACCCCTAACCCTAACCCCTCTGCTCATCCTGTTTCCCGCCCTTGCCTTTGTCCAGGCCGTACTCCTTGAGCTTGCGATACAGGGTGGTTTTGCCTATGCCGAGCAGGCGTGCCGCCATGAGTTTGTCACCATTCAGGTGATGGATGGCGTACAAAATCGCCTGTCTTTCCAACTCAGCGATGGATGTCACCTGGCGAGGTTCCGCGAGAAACTTGGTTCCCCCATCGCTCGCAGCTGGATCCGGTGGCTGTTCGAGGCTGCCGTTGTGGGTCAGCGCGGGGAAGTCCGATGCATGGAGCACAGGTCCGCTGGACAGAGCGGAGGCCCGCTCCAGGGCGTTTTCCAGCTCGCGGACATTTCCGGACCACTCGTAGTCCCGGAGCAGGTGCAACGCATCGTTGCCGAGCGTGAAGGGCAATCCATTTTCACGCCGGAGCCTCTCCAGGATATGTTCCGCCAGCAGGGGAATATCGCTGCGGCGGTCACGGAGGGGTGGGATGCGGATATTGACGACGTTGAGACGGTAGTACAGGTCCTTACGGAAGCGGCCGCTTTCCACCATCGCGAGAAGGTCGCGTTTGCTGGCGGCGAGTACACGGGCGGCGATGGGGACCGATTGTGTGGAACCAACCGGCCGAATCTCCTTTTCCTGGAGTGCGCGCAGCAGCCGGGCCTGCAGGTCGAGCGGAAGCTCGCCGATTTCGTCCAGGAAGATCGTCCCACCCTCGGCTGTGGCCAACAGCCCCGTTTTGCCCCGGATCGCCCCGCTGAACGCGCCTTTGACGTAGCCGAAGAGCTCATTTTCGAGCAACGCAGGCGCGATCGAACTGCATTCGACCAGGATGAAGGGTTTGGAAGCATTGGGACCGTTGGCGTGGATCGATCGCGCAACCAGCTCCTTGCCCGTGCCGGATTCACCAAGGATCAGCACCGAATGTGTGGTGAACGCGACCTTGGAGAGAATGCGATAGAGCTTCTCCATGGCCGGGGACCGGCCCACCAGCATCCCCATACCGGTGCCTGTGCGCAGCCGTTCACGCAGGGCCCGCGACCGTACGTCGAATTTCCGGCGCTGGGAGGAGCGTTCCAGGACGGTTGCCAATTCCTCGCGTGAGAAAGGCTTGGTGAGGAAATCCGCAGCGCCCAGGCGCATGGCCTCGACCGCAGCGCTCACCGTGGCATCCGCGGTCATCACCACGATGACCGTCTCGGGATAGCGAGCGCGAACTTCCTCTAAAAGTACGATGCCGGCGCTTTCACCCGGCAATTTCAGGTCAAGCAGCAGCAGATCGATGGAACGCCGGGCCAGGATAGCCTGCGCCGCAGCGCAGGAGTTCGCGGTGCTGACGATGAAATGGAGGGCTTCCGCAACTTCCATGCAGACCTTGCATTGCTCGACGTCGGCATCCGCGATGAGGAACTGGAAGGCGGAAGCATCTTCTTCAAACGCAAGTTCGCGGTCAGAGCCCGAAAGACTGGTTGCAGCGGTAGGGGGCCTGGAAGTGCTGGATGGTGTCTGGCTTTTGCCGTAGGCCATCGTTACGCAGCTCCTTGTTCGCACGAGCGTGCACTTCGCGTTGGCGGGATCAATTCCGGCGAAAGACGATGGGCCCGGGCAAAAACAATTGGTGCGATTGTTGCGTCCGGCGTACTCAACGTGGGCGCGTGCATGCTGCTCCCCCCAAAAAATGTAGTCAGGCTATTTTCATTGCGTGGATGCCAAACTCGGAGACTAACGGAAAACCCGCGCGTTTGCTGAGTAAACGCATTATCGAAGTTGAGTCAATTTATTGCCCGAGTTTCAAAATGGAATTTATTCGCTGACCCCAGGACCGGGATGGGAGGATGTTCATGGCAGGGAGGGACTTACTCCGCCGCCCCGGAACGGGCGTTTGGCCGGGTTGCCGCTTATCATCGAGAGGTGATGACAAATGCTGAAGGACTGTTTCGGAGCGGCGGGCGCGGTGCGGGTGAGGCCCGGCCCCTGCGTTTAACGCCGGGTTTTGTGGCAACGGCTGAAGGGTCGGTGCTGATTGAAGTGGGGCACACACGCGTGTTATGCAACGCGACCGTGGAAAATGGCGTGCCGGGCTGGATGCGGAACTCCGGCCGTGGTTGGGTGACGGCGGAATATGGGATGCTGCCGCGGGCGACGCTGACCCGTACGGCCCGGGAGTCCGAGCGGGGCAAAATCGGTGGGCGGACACACGAAATTCAACGGTTGATCGGCCGCAGCCTGCGCTCGGTTGTGGATATGAAGTTGCTGGGTGAGCGCACGGTGATTCTGGATTGCGATGTTCTGCAGGCGGACGGCGGCACCCGGACGGCAGCCATCACCGGCGCCTGTACGGCCCTGGCGATTGCCCTGGGAAGACTCCTGCAGGCCGGAACGCTGAAGGAAACTCCGCTGCGGGAGATGGTGGCGGCGACATCGGTGGGAATTGTGGATGGGCAGGTTCTGCTCGATCTGGCTTATGAGGAAGATGCGCGGGCAGAAGTCGATATGAACGTGGTGATGACGGCCTCCGGCGGTCTGGTGGAGACACAGGCGACTGCGGAACGGGCGACCTACACCCGCTCCCAGTTGAACGAGATGCTGGATGTGGCAGGGCTTGGAATTCGTGAATTGCTGCAGGCTCAACAGGCCTGCCTGAAAGAGGCGGTATGAAGCGATGGCTGGCGGTGTTTGCTGTTTTGACCTTGAGCGTGGGCATGAGCGCGCAAAAGACGAGGTATTCCTCCTCCAAAGGCAACGATGTGCTCGACTACCCGCTCATGGTGCATGTGACGCATGCTCGGATTTCGGGCGTCGGCACGGCGCCGGTGCTGCACTTGGACGCGGTGATTGACGGTACGCATGTGGAGCTGGAAACCGGCGCTTCCGGCCTGCTGCACACCGGCGACTATCGCGGGCGTGTGGTGGCGAATGACGATAAGAAGTCGGGCTGGTTCAGCCGCAGCTATGAGCTTCTGTTCAGCGACGGCACCCACGTGGTGTTTACTGAAGTGGCCGAGTCGGAGTAGCGGAAGGAAAGGAACGACCATGGAATGCACGCATTTCGAAAACCTGAAGCATGTTCCCAACCCCCGGGTCAGCTACGCCAAGGGTTGTGAGGAGTGTAAGGCGATGGGCGATACGTGGGTCCATCTGCGCGAGTGCCTGGTGTGCGGAAATGTAGGCTGCTGCGATTCGTCTAAAAACAAGCACGCGACCAGGCACTTTCATACCACGAAGCACCCGGTAATGCGCTCCGTGGAACCCGGCGAAAACTGGGGCTGGTGCTACGTGGATGAAGTGATGGTGGAACTCTAGGACTCGAAGCAAACTTCTCGCATCACCAAATCACCCAAACTCTGTCATCTCTCCGCTACGCTACGCTCCGGTCGGGATGACGGGTAGGGGTTGGGAAGCGTAATTCTGTACCCGTTTGAGAAACCAGCCCTCAGTTGGTTTCGAAGCGTTTGAAGAAGCTGGAGTCCAGGTAATGCTCGCGTGCTGGTTTGTTCGCTACTTCGCGGGCAAGGTCGGCAAAAAAGCTATTGAATTGCGCGGCGGCCACCAGATCGACCGGCTGGTTGAGGTCGTCGGCGGTGGAGTGGTAACGCTCAGCGAGCCATGCACGCCACATCCTGTATTCCGGCGAGTTCGGTTCCCAACCGAACTTCATCGCCAGCGCCGGAACCCCGGCTTGTACGAAGCTGTATTGGTCGGTGCGAACGAAGGAATTCCGGTCAGGTTCAGGATCGCCCGCGATGACGATGCCGTGCGCCGCCCCGGTCTTGCGGGCATCTTCGGCCAATGTTGACTGCTCAAGGCCCTGAACGTGCAGCTTCTTCAGCGGGAAGAGAGGCATAAACATGTCCAGGTTGAGGTCTGCGTCCATCGCACTCGAGGGCACGGTTGGGTGGCCCGCGAAGTAGCGCGAGCCGAGCAAGCCTTTTTCTTCCGCGGTGAAAATCACGAAAAGCACCGAGCGCCGTGGCCGGATGCCATGTGCGGCGTCGGCGCTGAGCGCTTTAGCGGTTTCGAGCACGCTGGCCACGCCGGAGGCGTCGTCCATGGCGCCGTTATAGATGGTCTTGCCGTGGATAGGTCCGCCTACGCCGAGGTGGTCGAGATGTGCTGAAACCAGCACGTATTCGTTCTTGAGTTTGGGGTCGCTGCCTTCCAGCTTTGCCACCAGATTGGGTGACTCCACCTTCTCGCGTTCGACCGTCACCTTGGCATTGAGCTGCTTATGGAGATCGAAATGCGGAAGCGGCTTCTGGGCATCGGCGAGCGCGAGCATTTCAGCGAAGGTGTGGCCGGTTCCTGCGAAGAGCTTTTCCGCCTCGGCGGGGTTGAAGCTCGCACCGAAGCGGGGCTGATGCTCGTCTGCCAGGGCAGGGTGAAGACGCGTGACAGCGGCGTCACCGGGTTGTTCCGAGAGCCACATGCCGGGTTGCGATGCGCTTGATGCCACCCGGTCCCAACCGAAGTCCATGGATTTGGGCGTCGGGATCGCGATGATGCCCACGACCCCTGCTTCGCGCATGGCTTTGGACATGGGCGAGGTGCGGGCGAAGGATTTGAGCGGTCCAGGGAGATTTGCCGGGCCTCCATTGATCACAACGATGATCTTGCCCTTCAGAGAGGCGAGCGGAACTTCGGCGGAGTTGAAATCGTCATAGTGGGAGTCGGGCAGATGCAGGCCGTATCCAAGAAAAACCAGTGGCGCGGAGATGGTTGCAGGCTGTGGCGAACGCGAGCTCAGAAGGGCGTCCTGTCCGAGCTTGAGAGGCTCGGTTTTGCCATCGACAGTGAGGCTGATGGACGATTTGTCGGCCAGAACCCGCTGCACTTCAAAATGCACCGGCTGGTAGAACGAGCCATCCACGCCGGCCGGCTGCAGGCCATAGCTCTTGAACTTCCCGACCACGTAGGCCGCGGCTTTCAGATACTCCGGACTGCCGGTAAGACGGCCCCGCATGGAGTCATCCGCTAGTACCTGGATATGCGCCCACCAGTCCTTGCCGCGAGCCTGATCGGCAGTGTTGTCCGCAGCGAAAACGTGGTTGCCGCCTGAGCGAAGCAGCAGAGCGGAAGTGGCAGCGGTGGCGATGGCAAAGGCGGCGAGAGCAAGGACACGTCGGGTCAAAAGAAGACCTCCAGCGGTGTGGTTGGGTGAGGGTGAGAGTAGCACAAGCAATAGGCGGGACTCGTCCCGGCTGATATGCTGGCCCGACACGGAGGATTTTTAGAATCATGGCAGAAGAAGCAGTTCATATCACGGTGCGCCCAAATGGGCCGCTGCGCGTCGAAGGCCACATTGTGTTGAAGGATGCCGATGGGCAGGAGTGGGACCTGACGGGCAAGCCCGCCGTGAGCCTTTGCCGCTGCGGTTTGAGCGAGAAGCGGCCGTTTTGTGACGGTTCCCATGCGCGTCAGAACTGGCAGTGCATGGCGAGTCCGGGCAATCTCACAGGGCAGTAAAGGCAGGGATTCGATGTTAGATCGTTAGATGTTAGATCCGTCTGCGCCACCAGCGAACGTGCTGATGGTTGCGGCGAAGATTTGTGGAGGCGTTGGGAATGAAAGCTGTGCTGCGGATTGCTTTGCTGGTCAGTTTGGTCGGAGTGGGTGCAGCACAGAGAAATGAAGAACCAGCGCCTCCCTACAACGGTCCTGAATATGTCCGTGCGGAAGTCATGATCCCGGTGCGGGATGGCGTCAAACTCCACACCGTGATCGTGCGTCCGAAGGGAAGTGAAAAAGACGGGCCGGCGCTGCCTTTCCTGATGCAGCGCACCCCCTATGGCGTAGCGAACGCCGATGCGCGTTCCGTAGAGCGTTCCAAAACGCAGCTTGCGGAGAGCGGTTACATCTTCGTCTTCCAGGACATTCGCGGGCGCTATGCTTCCGGCGGACAGTTCGTCATGAACCGGCCTATCGTCAAACACACCAGCAGTACCGATGTGGATGAAACGACGGATACGCGCGACACCATCGACTGGCTGCTGAAGAATGTGCCCAACAATGCCAGGAAGGTGGGTGTGCTGGGCGTCAGCTATCCGGGATTTCTGGCCATGATGGCGGGAGTCGACGCGCACCCCGCCGTGAAGGCGATCAGCCCGCAGGCGCCTATGACGGACGTCTGGCTGGGCGACGACTTCTTCCACAATGGCGCGTTTCGCGAGACCTATGGCTTCGACTACGTGCAGCAACTTGAAGCTCAGAAGACCGATGCTCGAGTGAGCGCCAAGACCGACCAGTTCAATTTCTTCCTCGATCACGTGAACTTCGCGGGCGCCGCGGAGGCTGCGAAGATAACCCACCTTCCCACCGCGCAGAAGTTTCTGAATGAGCCTTCCTACACTCCCTTCTGGCAGTCGATGGCCGTCGAAAAGCACCTGGGACGTCCCGAAGTCCCGACTCTTGAAGTGGGTGGGTTCTGGGATCAGGAAGACATGTGGGGGACGCAGGCGGAATATGCCGCGCTGCGAGCAGGTGAAAGCAAAGCCCTCGCGCTTGACGGGAAAAACGGAAAGTCACCGCAGGCGGAAGCGAACCACAAGGTCTACATGGTTCTTGGACCGTGGAACCACGGCGGGTGGGCACGGGGAGCCGGCGACTCGCTTGGAGGAGATTTTGGCACGGTGAGCTTCGGTGGGGAAAAGACGGGCGAATATTACCGTTCGAAGATTGAGGCACCGTTTTTCGAGTTCTATCTGAAGGGTAAGCCGGGGTTCGATCTGCAGGATACGGCGAGTTTCCGCACTGGGGAAAACGCCTGGCACCGCTATGAGACATGGCCGCCCAAGGCAGGTTTCCACGACGATCGCCTCTACCTCGCTCCCGACAAGGCGTTGACCTTCAAGGAGCCGTCCGGCGACTACAACAAGGTAGCTGCGGCGTATGTGGCCGACCCCGCGAATCCGGTGCCTTACCGTCACCGGCCGGTCCAGTCGACCTATGGCGAAGGCTCCAAGTGGCGGACCTGGCTGGTCGAAGACCAGCGCTTTGTTACCGGACGGAACGATGTGGCCACCTTCCTCACACCGGTGCTGAAGAACGACGTCACCGTGACCGGGGACGTGACGGCCGATATCTTCGCCGCGACCACAGGCAGCGATACCGATTGGGTAGTCAAACTGATCGACGTGACGCCGGACACCGCCACGGACGGAAAAGCCGGCTACCAGTTGATGATCGCGGATGAAATTTTCCGCGGAAGATATCGCAACAGCTTGACCAATCCCGAACCGGTGAAGCCCGGCGAGGTCAATGAGTACAAGTGGAGCCTCCACGCCGTGGATCACACGTTCCTCAAGGGCCACAGGATCATGGTGGAAGTCCAGTCAAGCTGGTTTCCACTCTATGACCGCAATCCGCAGACCTTCGTGCCCAACATCATGTCGGCGCCGGCGTCTGCCTATCAGGCTGAAACGTTGACCATTTACGGGTCGGCGAAGTTCCCCTCGCACCTGGAAATTCCACTGGCGGATCATACAGTTCTGCCGTAGGGACGGTCTGATCAAGTGTCGGCATCCCTTCAGGAGCTTAAGCCGCGATGCTACTACTGCACTTACGGCTGGACTGAAGTCCCGCCCCTTCAAAGCTTGACTTGTGCAGAGAATCCCTGGAGCAGTTCGGCCCATGCTAAAGTCCGCAGGTCATTCCTGCCCCGCATTGCGCGAAGCGCGGTCGCGCGCGTGCCGCACCTCGCATCGCGACACATTAAGTTGTATTTAATGTTGTGCACGCGATTGAATACAATAGATCAAGCGCGGCCGGTCAAGCGGTTGTTAATTGCCTGAAAAAGAACGGTGCACCGCTAGAAACTTTTAGGGGGGTCAACCGTATCTCAAGTAAGGTGAGATGTTTCGGAGCGGAGGCGGCTTGTACGCATTCCCCATGGTGATGGACTTCCCGAAACATTGCGAAAGGACCTACGAGATGCAAAACAAAGTCGGCCGCACAGAGTATTCGAGGGGATGGTTGACGATTGCCGCCGGCCTTGCATTCGTTTGCGGCGGGGTCGCAGTGGGTGCGCATGCGCAGGACGCCGCAGCGGCGCAAAGTACCGCGCAGAAGGCTCCCGGCGCATCCGGGACGATCAAGTCGACAGGCACGACGTCGCTGGTCATGACGACGGCAGCCGGACAGGATGTCAGTGTCACGGTAAGTGATTCGACGAAGTTTCTGATCGTGCCTCCGGGCAGCAAGAACCTGAGCGCCGCCACGCCGGGCAGCATCGTGGATGCCGCGACCGGCGATAAGGCGCTGGTAACGGGAAAAGTGGGCGATACCGCGGGTTCGCTGAATGCGGTGCGCATCATCCTGATGAAATCCGCGGATATTGAGAAGGTGCATCAGGCGGACGCGGCGGCATGGGCTCGCGGTGGTGGCGGCATCGTCAAGTCGGTCGATGCGGCGACGGGTGTCATCACCATTTCCAGCGGCATGCGCACGATCAGCGTGCAAACCACGCCGACGACGATTTTTCGCCGCTACTCGGATGGCTCCATCAAGTTTGAAGACGCGGTGCAGAGCACGGTGAGCGCAATTCAGCCGGGCGATCAAATGCGTGTGCGCGGTACCCGGTCGGCGGACAATGCAAGCATTGCGGCAGATGAGATCGTGACAGGGGCCTTCAAGAACTTCTCCGGAATCATTGCTTCCATCGACAGCACGGCGGGAACGATCACTCTGAAGGATCTGACAACCAAGAAGACCGTGGTTGTCGCGGTGACTCCGAACAGCGATGTGCGCCGGCTTCCCTTGCAGATGGCCAACATGCTTGCCATGCGTATGCGCGGCGGCGCTGCCGGCGCTGGCGGTGCGGGTGCTCCGAACGGCGGCGCCCGGCCCACAGGTGCTCCAGCGGGCGGTCAAGGCGGTCCGGGTGGCCCCGGTGGCGGTCAGGGCGGAGCGAATGCCGGCGCGGACCTTTCCCGTATGCTGACCCGGCTTCCTACGGAAACTCTGGGCGGGCTGAAAGTCGGCGAAGCGGTCATGATCGTTGCTTCGTCTCCCGCGGGTGAAAGCAGCAAGGGAACAGCCATCACGCTGCTGGTGGGCGTGGATCCGATTCTCGCTGCACCTGCCGGCCAGTCAACGACGCTGTCGCCCTGGAGCATGGGTGGCGGCGAAGGTGGCGGCGATGCGGGCGGTATGGGCGGCGGTCCGGGGCGGTAGCCGCCAGTTACGAATCAATTCAATGAGAAGCGGCCTTAGAGCTGCTGCGATCCAACCAGTACGAACTTTTGAGGAGTGAAGATGTCTTTACGAAAGACAATGGTGGTGTCTTGTTTCCTGTCGTTGATGGCGGTATCCGCAGTGGCGCAGACGTTGGCGCCCGTGGCCCCGACTTCAACGCCCGCGGCCTTGACTTCAATGCCCGCGGGCCAGGCTTCTACGCCAGCGGCGCAAACGTCCGCGCCGGCGGCAGCGTCCACGGGCGCACAAAGTGTGAAAGCCGGCGGCACACGGGTGCACGGCACGGTTACCGATCCTGACGGTGCGCTGATTCCAGGCGCAACCATCACGATGACGCCGGCCCATGGCGCGCCGGTCAAGGCTACCTCCGGCAGCGATGGCACCTACGCGGTGACCGTGACGCCCGGCAACTTTACCATCGAGGTCACCATGCCGGGCTTTGCGTCCTACGTGATGACCAACTTGAAAGTGCCTGCCGTGCCCAGCACCACCGTGGACGCGAAACTGAAGGTGGGCACGCAGGACACGGTCATCAACGTGGAAGCGAGCGCTGTGCAGTTGAGCGTGGACTCGGATTCCAATGCGAGCTCGACCATCATTTCCGGCAAGGACCTCGACGCGCTTTCGGACGATCCCGATGAACTGCAGTCTGAACTGGCGGCTCTCGCCGGTCCGGCTGCGGGACCGAACGGTGGGCAGATCTATGTGGACGGCTTTACCGGTGGGCAGCTTCCGCCCAAGTCCTCGATCCGCGAAATCCGCATCAACCAGAATCCCTTCAGCGCGCAGTATGACCGCCTGGGTTACGGCCGTGTCGAGGTCTTCACCAAGCCTGGCACCGACAAGCTGCATGGGTCGTTCCAGATCAACGGCAATCCCTCGCAATTCAACACGGCGAATCCTCTCGCCACCGTGACGCAACCGCCGTACCATACGCTGTTCATGTTCGGGAACCTGACGGGCCCGCTCTCCAGTTGGGCATCGTATTCGCTGGGCGGCTCCCATCGCGATATTGAAGATGACTCGCTGACCAATGTCTCGCTCCTGGCCCTGCCTGGTACGACAACCCCTTGTGCTCCTGACACGCCAGGTTGCGTGCAGATGGATGGCGTGCAGTTTTCCACGCACACACCCCAGGTACGTACGGACATCAACCCGCGCTTTGACCTCGCCTTGGGCGAAAAGAATGTGCTGACTGCCCGCTATCAGTTTGTGCAGAACGATCAGCTGAACCAGGGTGTCGGTAACCTGACATTGCCCACGGCCGCTTCGAACGCGAACAGCCAAAGCAATATTCTGCAATTGAGCGATACGCAGACACTGAGCTCAAGGTTGATCAATGAAACCCGGTTTGAATATGAACGCGAGCACACACGATCGACGCCGCTGAGCACACTGCCGTATGTGGTGGTAAGTGGCGTATTCCAGTCAGGCGGCTCGACCAATCAGGGTAATTCCGACCATCAGGACCACATCGAGGTGCAGAATTACACCTCCCTGCAGTTGAAGAAGAACTTCATCCGCTTCGGTGGAAGATTGCGTACATCGCGTGACGCCAACAACTCGCAGGCTTCGACCAACGGTGTATTCACCTATTCGAGCCTGTTCAACACCAATCCTCCCTGCACTCCGGGACCCGGGGTAGTCTGTCCTCAGGACAATAGTTATTCCACCGGCGTGCCCAGCCAGTTCACGTATACCCAGATTCTGCAACCGAATGTCACCTACACGCTGGCCGACCTTGGTCTGTATCTGGAATCCGATTGGAAGGCGCGTCAGAACCTGAGCATCAGCTACGGCATCCGCTACGAAACGCAGAACCATCTTTCCGATCACCATGACATCGCTCCCCGCGTTTCATTTGCTTACGGCCTGGGCAAGGGTTCCGCGCCCAAGACGGTAGTGCGCGGTGGGTTCGGCTTGTTCTACGACCGTTTCGGCGGCGGTAATATTGCGACGCTGATTCGCGAAGCGCCGGGCAGCACGATTCAGAACAGCTACAACATCAGTCCTCCCGCAGGATGCACGCCCCCGACATCAGGGCGCGGCACCGCAGCCTTCAATGCGGCGATTGCCACCTGCCTTGCGGGAGCGTCGACCGGCAGCCTGACCACCTTTGTCAAAACTGACAAACTGCGCGCGCCCTATATCGTGCAGTTCGCGGGAGGTCTCGATCGGGCGATCGGTAAGATCGGCACGCTTTCGCTGAACTATCTTCACTCCCAGGGTGCACATCAGCTTGCCACGCAGAACATCGGCTATCCAACGGGGGTGCCGGTATTTACGGGCAATCAGGTCGCACCCGCGAACTACCAGTACTTCACGGAGGGTGTGTTCCGCCAGGACCAACTCATCCTGAATGCGCGTGTCCAGACCAGCAGGCGCGTCTCCTTGTTCGGTTACTACCAGCTCGGTTTCGCGAAGGGCGACACCTCCGGCGCGGGTTCTACGCTTTCCACGCCGTACAACCTCGCTGCGGACTATGGGCGCACTTCGTTCGATACGCGCAGCCGTTACTTCCTGGCCGGCTCCATCTCTCTGCCGTATTTCATCCAGCTCAGCCCCTTCATGAACGGACAGAGCGGCAGCCCGTACAACGTGACGGTGGGCAGCGATCTGAATCACGATACCTTCTACAATGACCGTCCTTATGTGGTTCCTGCAGGCACGGTGGCCCCCGCGGGCTCGGGAGCTGTTGTCAAAACCATCGCTTGCGGCACGTTCGCTTCCGCGCCCCTGGTCAGCGGTGCTCCCATTGCGCCGATCAATGCCTGCACAGGACCTTCGCTCTTTACCTTCAATTTGCGCGCGACCAAGACCTTCGGTTTTGGTGCATCGCGCAATGCCAATCCGGGTGACGGCGGCGGTCGTGGCGGCCGCAATGGCGGCGGCGGTCCTGGGGGTGGCGGCGGCGGACGCGGCGGTCCTGGCGGTGGCGGTGGAGGACGCGGTGGCGGTGGCGGCTTTGGCGGTGGCGGCGGAGCCAGCACCGGTAAGCGCTACAACCTGACGTTTGGTGTGCAGATGCAGAACCTGTTCAACAACACGGATTTCGCGACACCGAACAGCACGTTGCTTTCGCCCAAATTCGGAACATCGACGCAGCTCAGCGGGCAGCAGTACACCACCAATGCCGCGGTGCGGCGTATCTCGCTGCAGGCATCGTTCAACTTCTAAACAAGCAAGGCAGAAACAAAGCGCGCGGCCCCAAACGGGCCGCGCGCTTTGTTTTGTGGTTGTGCGGGAGTACGGAATACAGAGCAAGCCTGCCCCCTACTCGTTGGCTAGTGCAGCGAGCGTCAGCGCGAGGATTCGTGTGCCCTGGGTGATGGACTCCGGCGTCGAGTACTCATCCGGACGATGGGACACGCCATTGCGGCAAGGGATAAACAGCATCGCGATCGGAGCGACCAGCGCCATGAAGTTAGAGTCGTGATATGCGCGGCTCACCATGTTGCGATAACTGACGCCTTCAGACTTACAGATCGTTTCAAGTGTGGAGACGATACGTTCGCTGCTCTTTGCGGGCGCGTCGGCATTCACCAGTTCTTCGCGCACGCTAACGCGCCGGTCATGCTCAATGGCGGCAATGTCCTTGCGGAAAGCAGCCATCACGCTGTCGCGGCGTGCGACTTCGGTATCGCGTATGTCGAGTGTGAAGGTGACGCGCGAGGGCACGGAGTTCACTGCGCCCGGATGTACATACACCATGCCCACGGTCGCCACGGTATCCACGCCGCCGGAAATAGCATTGGCTGCGCGTGCATGGCGCTCAACAGACAGGATCATCTCCGCGACCGCACAGAGCGCATCGCGGCGGTCCGGCATGAGCAGAGCTCCGGCGTGTCCTCCAAAGCCATCCACCGTATAGCGATAGCTCGCGGGAGCCGCAATGCCGGTGACGATGCCAATCTCGATCTTTTCGCGCTCAAGGAGAGGACCTTGTTCGATATGCAGCTCAACCCATGCGTCGTAATAGCCTTGCGGGAGCTTCACTGCGGATAAGGGGCCATGAAAGCCGGCGGCTTCGCGTACCTGCGCCAAGGTCAAGCCTGCAAGTGCATTGGGGTCGGTTTCCGGCAAGCGGTCGGGAAGAGCATCCGCCGATTCATCCAATACGCCGCCAAGCAGGCGCGAGCCCAGGCAGCCGATGCCGAAGCGCGTAGGTTCTTCGCTGGTGAAGATCAGCAACTCGATGGAGCGTTTCGGCGTGAAGCCCGTTTCCTTGAGCGAGCGCATGGCTTCCAGTCCACCGAGCACGCCGACTGTTCCGTCGTACATCCCGGCGTGAGGAATCGCGTCCGTGTGTGACCCTGTGCCCACGGCCCCGAGGCTCGCGTCGCTGCCTTGCCAGCGGATGAAGGTGTTACCGACCGCGTCCTCGCGAATGCCGAAGCCCGCGTCCGCCGCAAGCTGCTTCAACCACGCGCGTGCCTGGAGGTCACGAGGCGTAAAGACGATCCGAGTGACGGCCTGGGTGGGGGTGGGAAGTGCAGTGTCTTGCGTGGGTGGGCAGTCCGTGAACTGCGCCAGGTGATGAAGCTCGCGGATGAGGCGGTCGGAATTGATCTCGAAGTTCTGCATGATGGCGGCGGTTTAACCCAGAGTGTGGCGGTTGAAATCTTTGTAGATGAGATATTTTGCAGGCTGCTTTCCAATGGCGCCGAACCACTGTGGGCAGTAGGCGGACATCCAGATGAAATCGCCGGCTTGCGTTGGGTACCACTGGTCGCCCAGGCGATAAATACCGCCGCCTTCCAGCATCAAGAGGCCGTGTTCCATGTAGTGAATTTCCACCTGGCTCAGGGATGCTCCTGGCTGATAGGTCATGGTGTTGCACGCGAAGTCGAAAGCGAATTCGGCGGGCAGCAGCGATCGCACCTGCAAGGCGGGGTCGCCGTCGAGCGCGGTCGACGCAACCTCGCTTTCGTGGCCCACAAGAAACCATGGAGCATCCGCGCCACCATTAGCGGCAATGGCTTTGGAGTGGTCCTCAGAGAGCCGATAAAAAGGCTTTTCGATCAGAACGACACGAGACTTGCTCTCGGCGCGAAACGTATGCGGGAAGTCTGTCGGCAAGTAGGCATAACTCCCCACCGCGAGATCGTGTGGGCTGTGTGAGTCCGGTTCGGAAAGTCGTACCTCACCTTCCAGCACATAGGCGAACCGTTGAGTCGGACCTTCTGCCAAAATGCCGCCGGGCTCGAACTCCACCGTGGTCATGGTGAACCCCGCGCCTGCCTGCGGGGACACATGCACAATGGCCATGCCGTCCTTGAGACCTGGCAACGGCGTACGGATAAACGTGTCCGGTGTCAACAACATGTGGTCGCGGCGGGTAGAACTGCGTGTCAGGCCAAGATGATGCATGGCCTTTGATTCTAGAGCAGTTTCCGCCTGGGCCGAGGCGGCCCGGGCATGGTCGCGCTCTTCCTTCCTATGGAGAGCACGCGGAAACCGCGCGTGGACTCCGCTGATTTTTCTCGCTGGCTTCCGAGGCTGCGGGCCTCAGCTACGACCCCACGACCAACGTCGCGGCCATGACGCTGAGCAAAGTTACGATGCCAATCGCCTGTGGCCGACCTCGGAAACCTATCTTGGTCCCACGCGCCCCCTGGACGGCAATCCCAGCAGCGGCAGCATCAGCTTTTCCGGGCAGGAGGCTTCGTACAATAACCCAGCCACATCGTCGAGCACGGTGATCACCGTCACGGGCTCGGAGGGTACCCATCAACTCTGCCAGTTCCGCCGCAACGTCTGGGTCTGTACCGATATTCCTGACACGGGATCGATCACGGTCACGGTGAACGGCTTTCCCTCCACGGCCACGTTCGGCGACGGCACGACGGACGAGGACCTCGTCAGTCAGTTCGCCACCGGCTTCACTCAGAGCGGCTCTCCGGTGACCGCGTTCGCCAGCAGCAATATGGTCATCCTGGCCAGCGTGGCTACCGGCTCGGCGGCCAACTATCCCATCACGATCTCCACCAGCGGTATGGTGGACTTCACCGCCGGCGACCCGAACTCGGCCATGACCGGGGGCACGGATGGCCACACCGGCTCGGACACGGGCACGATGACGGTCAGCATCAACGGCACGTCGATCGGGTCGGTGAACTGGGGCGGAAGCGATACCCCGGCGACACTTGCCTCCGGCATCTCAGGGTTGATTCACGGCGCGCAGCCATCGTGGACGGTGAGCAGCAGCGGAAGCACGATCACCCTGCAGTCCAGCGCGGGCGCCAACGTGCCGGTAACGGTCAGCGTCGCCGACACGGCTGGCAATACAGCGTCATTCAGTGCAAGTGCATCCGGCCTCAGCGGCGGTAACGGCCCCACCGGCTCCACCAACGTCGTCTACAGCTATGGAATGCCGGCGGGAAGCTATGCGGCCAACGGCAACATCCTGAGCTACAGCGACTCGGTCAACGGCAACTGGACCAGCATTACCTATGACGGCCTGAACCGTCTGACCGGCGCGAGTGTGAGCCCCGTTGCGGCCTCCTCGCAGGTGTTCTGCTGGAACTATGACGCATTCGGCAACCGTCTGGCGCAAGGTGTCGCGGCGACCAACCCCAACCAGTCATGCGCCCCAGGTACCGCGTGGACACTGAGTCCGGTGACGTACGACCTGAACAACCGCATCACCACCACGAGCTTTGTGCAATCGGTGCCTTCCGGAGCGTACGACGCGTCTGGAAACCTCGGCATGGATGTGGTGCCCTCGCCCAGCGGCACGTCGAACCTGTACAGCTATGACGCGGAAGACCGGATC
>DASYEV010000014.1:0-48898 GCA_036498835.1 Acidobacteriaceae bacterium
CTAAGGCGATTGTCCTCAGCTGTTCCGTTTCCGCGTTGCTGCCGCTTTCTTTGCCGATGCGCTGCGGCTGCTGGCGGAACGTTTCTTCGCTGCGGACTTCGCATGTTTCGACAACGCAGCCTTCGACGCCACGTTCTTCGGCATCTTCTTGAGCGCTTTCTCGACAGCGCGGCCTCGTTTTGAAGAACCATCTTCACTTGTTACCGGATTCGTGCGGCCGCGTTTGGTGTCCTGCGCTGCTTTCCGGCGAGTTTCCGCGCTGGTAGTTTCCGTAGACGGCTGTTTGAGTGGAATGCCGGCGCGGCGGGCTTCACTGAGGCCGATGGCGATTGCCTGTTTGGTCGACTTCGCTCCGTGTCTGCCTTCACGGATATGATCCATTTCCTGTCTCACGAATTCCCCTGCCGCGGTTGACGCGCTCTTGCCTTCGCGCAGATCCTTCTTTGCGGCGTCAATGGTTGCTTTCTCCGGCATGGTGCGCACTCCTCGTAAGAGCGGTCGGGCGCATAACGCCCGGGCCGCGATGCAGGCTGCAAGGGTCAGAGCATTTCCCATGATGCCGTGCCCTCCCGAAGCGGCTGAAAAGGTCCTTTTCTTCGGGAGAAAACGACTTCAACATCTTTGCCCCGGGTGCACCTTCATGGGAAATGCTTTAGTGTTGCGGCGGGAAATGATCGAACATTTTGTCGATCGCCTTATTCACCAGGTCGATGTTCTTCTCGGTGTGCTTCTTATGCAGTTCGTCGCTGGCGCGCCCGCGGAATACCAGGTTGTGCGTGCTGGTATCGTACATATCCACCATCAGGGTGCCGACAGGGATAGTTTCAACGGTGGTCGTCGCGTCTCCACCCCGCCATCCATAACCGCCCCACCAACCCCAGCCGCGCCATCCGAAACCCGGCCCGAGACCGTTGTAGAACGTGGTGTATTCCTGCGTGTTCTGCACATCGCCAATAGCCGTGATGGCGATGTCGCCACCGGAAGGCACCATCTGCCATCCGTGCGATTGAAGATCGCGTGTGATTGCGTCCTTCACGCGCTGTTCGAACAGCGGATTGGCTGTCTGCACACGGTAGAACGAAAACGTGTGATACCTGCCAAAGTCGGCGTTGTGATCGTAGTCGGTGGACACCTTCTGGGCATGGAGAGCTGGAGCCGCGGCCAGTGTCACCCCGAGCGCGAGGCCGAGTAGGGCGCCCCGCGCAGTCTTCAACGTTTTAATGACCTGCTTCAAGATCATGGGAATTTCCTCCTGCGTTCTGGAGGCAGAACTCCGTACATCTGCCACATCCAAATTTGGATGCGGCTGGAGCCAGCTCGCGACGCCCTAACGGTTTCTTTATGAATTTTCTACGGACTTCCTACGCTGCCGGCGGTTGTAATCGCCGTGGAGCTTCATGTGCGACCGCTCATCCTGATACTGCCGACCCTGCTGCTCGCCATCGCGACATTGTTGCTGATGCGGCCGCATCTGTCTGACCCCGTACCAGACACGACTTCTCCCGACGCGGCTATTCGAGCGGCAAAGCGGAAAATCAAGGAGGCGGAGGTGGAGCTCCACTATCTTCAGGGCGAAACCCATCACGTAGTTCCCCGTGGAGGTTTATCGAACTGAGTGCCTCCAACGCGGAGTGAATCGACGAATCCAGGCAGAAAAGGAAGCCTCGCGTCTTTACGGACTTTTAACGGCCCCTGCATGTTCAATCAAGAGTTGGCGCTAACCGTACTGAAAGGTGTACGCCAGCGAGACAACACGGGGCATGAGACTTTCCGATCTTCTGTTTGGCAAACCGCTCGCCACCAGCGCAGAGCACGATGAGCATATTGGCGTAGCTGCTGGTATTCCAATTTTCGGCCTTGATGGCCTCACCAGCGCGGCTTATGGCCCCGAAGCCGCGATGACGTTGCTGATCCCGCTTGGCTTTCTTGGGGGTGTCTACCACTGGCTCCTGCCGGTGTTCAGCGCCATTCTGATCCTGCTGGTTCTGCTGTACTTCAGCTACCGGCAAACGATCGTCGCGTACCCGAACGGCGGCGGCTCGTTTACGGTGGCCAGTGAAAACCTTGGGGACGGCGCGGGGCTGTTTGCGGCGGCCGCACTTATGATCGACTACATCCTGACGGCGGCGGTGGGCGTCTCGGCTGGTGTGACCGCGCTGATCAGCGCCGTTCCCGCACTGCATCCCTACCAACTCTCTTTGTGCCTGCTGATTCTCGCAATCATTGCGGTTGTGAATCTGCGGGGCGTCAAGGAATCCGGCTTCATTTTCATGCTGCCGACTTTGCTGTTCGTGGGCACCTTGCTCGCGACCATCGCCTTTGGCGTCTTCCGCACCCTGGCTGCGGGCGGACATCCCATAGCGGTTGCGGCGCCCCCGCCGGAAATTCCAGCCACGCTCAAATACATGACCATCTGGCTGCTGATGAAGACCTTCGCGAGCGGTTGCGCCGCGATGACCGGCGTGGAAGCCGTATCCAACGGTGTGACTGCATTCAAGGAGCCTCGTTCGAAAAACGCCAACAGTGCGCTCACCGTGATCATTGCGATTCTGATTGTGCTGTTGTTCGGCCTTTCGTACGTGGCGCGCGCGTATGGCGTCACCGCGATGGACCCCGACGCGACCAACTACCAAAGCGTGCTTTCCATTGAAGTGGCGGCGGTGTTCGGGCGGGGATGGTTCTATTTCCTCACCATGGGCAGTGTGCTGGCGGCGCTGGCCTTCAGCGCGAATACGGCGTTCGCGGATTTCCCGCGCATGGCGCGGGCCATTGCGGCGAAAGACTATTTCCCTCACGTCTTCCTGGTGCGCGGACGGCGCTTGCTCTTTTCGCACGGCATCTACGCTCTGACAGGCTTCACGGGCCTCATTCTTATCCTGTTCCGCGGTGTTACCGACCGTCTGATCCCGCTCTACGCCATTGGCGCGTTCCTGGCATTCACGCTCAGCCAGGCGGGTATGGTGCGGCATTGGATCAAGTCTCCGAACGAGCCACGCCGTGGGGTCAAGCTTTTCTTCAACAGCCTGGGCGCCCTGGCAACCGGGATCACCCTGGTCGTGGTGCTGGTGGCGAAGTTTGCCGCCGGCGCCTGGGTGGTGGCTCTCCTGGTGCCGTTTCTGATCGGGATCATGCTCGCGATCAAGCGGCACTATGCCCGGGTACGCGTGGAAACCGCCGATCCCACACCGCTGCGTACCAGCGGACTGGAGCAGCCGCTGGTTGTCATTCCCATGGCGCGCTGGGACAAGATCAGCGAAAAGGCCATGCGCTTCGGCATGCTGATGAGTGACGAAGTGAAGGTCGTACACGTGGAAGGCGATGAAGGCGACGCGTTCGACGGCGTATGGGAAACCTTCGTTCTTCAGCCGTTGCGTCATGACAAATTGCCGGAGCCGGAGCTCATCAAGGTATCCAGCACGTTCCGCACAATTCTTTCGCCTTTGATGGACTACATCCTCAAACTGGAAGACGAAAATCCGACACGCAAAGTGGCGGTTCTGCTGCCGGAACTGGTTGTCCGGCACTGGTGGGAAAATCTTCTCCACAACCAGCGCGTGCAGCTGTTGAAATTGTTGCTGCTGCTCAAAGGGAACCAGCGTATTGTCGTTGTGAATATTCCGTGGTACCTGTAGATTGAGATATTCCGGAATATCGAGATGCCGCGCCAAACCGGCATTTTCACCATCCGGAACCCACAGCCGATGCAGAGCGGGGTGGCGGGGTGGGGAGTGTGGCTTAACCCGCTGGACCGGGCGCTGATGCTTTCGTTGTACAGACTCAGCACTGTCAACAGGCAATCCTTAACGGATTGAGCACCCAGGCCCTGAGTCGCTGTGAACACACGATGAGAGCTGTTTGGACAACCATCACGATTGCCCTGTTGAGCCTGGGAGCTACCTCTCCGGCGCAGAAGCCCTCTGCCGCTCCGAAAACGGCCGCGGCCGTGGCGCCGGCGGATCCGCTTGGCATCGACCTGACACCTTCCGATGTACGCCCGGCAGCCTATCGCGACATAGTGGACGGCGTGCAGGACGGCCAGTGGATTGAGATCCATGGGATCATCCATTCCGCTACCATCGCGCGCGCAGGGCAGCAGGCGCTCTCCATCAAGCTGGAGATGGATGGTGGTCCGGTCAGTGTCCTGTTGCAGGATTCCACGGGTATCGACACCCGCTCGCTGGTTGATGCGACGGTCCGTGTTCGCGGTTTGTATTCCAGTGCTCTCAGTGATGCGAGCCGAACCGCCGGCACGGGGCTGATCATCACGGATTCCTCCAACCTGACGATCGAAAAGCCGGCGCCCTCCGACCCCTTCGCGACCCCGGCGATACCCATCCGAAATGTTTTGCAGTTCGGCGGAGCGTGGCGTGCCGGTCACCGCATCAGGGTCCGGGGCATCGCGACGTATGAAAGTCCGGATCACGTCCTCTACCTGCAGGACGGCACGGACGGTATTGAAGCGCGGATCACGTCGGGCGATCAGATTGAACCCGGAAAACGCGTGGAGGTTGTAGGTTTCGCTGCCATCGGCGATTACACGCCCGTGCTCCAGGACGCCATGGTTCGCCTGAGTGGCGGTACCGGCGTTGTGACTGCTCAGAAGATCGACGCCAACGACGTGATTGCGCGGCACCCGGGTTTTTCCCAGGCGCCACATGAAGAACTCGCCGTAATTGAAGGCGAAGTGCTGCAAACCTACCAGCAGGAACATGAGCGAGTCTGGATTCTGCAGCAGGGCGACAAGGTATTCGAAGCGCACATGCCGTTGGCCGGCGGGGATGCAGCGGGCAAATTCAAAAGCCCGGGAAGCACTGTCCTGCTGACCGGCATTCTCCGGGTGCATGCGGATGCCAGCCGTAACCCGGCGACATACGACCTGCTGGTGCGCTCAGCCGACGATATCCAACTGCTGCACCACTCTTCGTGGTGGACATTCCGCGACACCATTGCTCTGTTCGGTTTCCTGTTTGGCGTAGCCATTGTCGTCGCGCTGCTCGATATCGTGCAAAAGCGCAATGTTCGTGAACAGACCCGCATCATCCGGGAAAGCGAACAGAAGTTCCGCGACCTTGCGGAAAGCGATGTGCTGACCGGGCTGCCCAACCGCCTCACGCTGGAAGAGCGTATTGCCGATTGCCTCGGGACATGCGACCGCGAGCATGTGAAGGCTGCAATTCTCACCATCGACATCGACCGCTTCAAGCAGATCAACGACACATTTGGACATCTGGTCGGTGATGAGTGTCTGAAGGCCGTTGCGGACCGTCTGCAAAGCAAGATTCGCTCCGGCGACACCATTGCCCGCACAGGCGGCGAAGAATTCACACTGATCATTGGGCGTTTGAGCTCTCGTGAGGGAGCGAAGAAGGTTTGCTCCACGCTGCTCAACCTGTTCAAGGAGCCGCTGATTCTGTCCGAACGTGGTCTCACACTGACGGTCAGCATTGGCGCGGCGATGTACCCCGATGACGGTACCGACAGCGACACCCTGCGCAAGCGTTCCGACCAGGCATTGTATGAAGCCAAGCGGACAGGACGCGACCGCGCCGTGTTTTGCAGTCCCGAACTTTCCGAGTCGAGCGAACTGGCTACGCTGGTCGAATCCAAACTGCGTGAAGATCTTCGCTTCAACCGCTTCCGCTTGTACTTCCAGCCTATCTGCGACGCGGACAAGAACATTACCCGCTTTGAAGCGCTGCTCCGCTCTCCGAACATGCACCTCGCCAAGATCGGCCCGGGGCAGTTCATTCCCATCGCGGAAGAGTGTGGTTTGATTGTGCCGCTGGGCCGCTGGGTCATTCGCGAAGTCTGCCGCCAGATGGCGGAATGGCGTGCGCTTGGCATGACGCTGTGTCCTGTTGCCGTGAATGTGTCGGGGCGCCAGCTCCTGCGCAAGGAGTTCACGGAAGAAGTGCTGCAGGATATGAAGCGCTACAACATCCCGCCCGAAATGCTGGAACTCGAGCTCACGGAAACCACCCTGATGAACAAGCTCGGGTCGGTGGCGGATGTGATCGCCGAACTCGCGGAGGCTGGCATTACCTTCGCGATTGATGACTTCGGCACCGGTTATTCCTCACTCTCACGGTTGAACCAGCTGCCTATCAAGGCGCTTAAGATCGATGCTTCGTTCGTGCGTCAACTGGCGGCCGAAAGCGGTTCATTCACGATTGTGCGTGCAGTGATCCAGATGGCGAAGAGCTTGAGCCTGAGCGTCGTCGCCGAAGGCATCGAATCGCAGGATCAGTTCGATATCCTTTGCAGCCTGGGCTGCGATTCGTTCCAGGGGTATCTGATCGGTAAACCCATGCCTGCCGAAGATGCGATCGCGAAGATCGAGACGAACCAGGTACTGATTGTTCAAAATCAGACCAATCCGCACTGGAGCTCACACCTGATTCCAAAGACTTCTTAGAGTTTTCCCTGATATCTTGGGTTCTCTGAAGTTTTTTTGAATGCCGTTTCTTCCTTGGAAACGGAGTTCAACACCCATGTCGGGACATGCCTTGCAGAACGAAATTTCCGCAGTCATTCGGTTGAATGACGTGATGGATGAGCGAACAATCATTCCATCGTGTTACGCAAGTTAACCCGTCCGGGTCATTGCTTCTTGATAACGTAATCGCTATTGTGAACAAAGATTCCGGCATTCAGGTTCTGGCGCACTCGGAAACATCTTAGTACGATAGTCTTTGGAGGGCAGGAAACATGGATTTGCGAACAGTTGTCGTAAGCCTCACCCACGATGAGTCGGGCCAGGATTTGATTGAATACGCACTGGTCGCAGCTCTGATTGGACTTGGGGCGATCGTGTCCATGAAAACACTGTCCAATTCGATCAAGAACGCATTTGGTTCCATCGGCAGCACGTTAAGCGCCAACGTCTAAACCGGTTTCGCTTCGGCGCTAACCGGAAAGGTTGAGTTGACCGTTTACCTTGGCAGGGACGGTTCGTCTCACTTCTTCACGGTGTTCCTGAAGCAAACATCCATCCGGGTTCGTAGCAACGGCTATTTTTCAGTATCAAACGTACGAGTAACCGTAGCTTCGACACTTCCATCCGCGAGCCGCGCAATGAGGGCCTCACCTTCCTGCGCGGCTTTTGCTGTCCGCAGCAGTTTTCCGTTGGCTCCGTAAACCAGAGCATAGCCACGTTCCAAAACGCGCAGGGGGCTCAGGGCATTGAGTCTGACCACGGATTGTTCGGTCTTCGATCTGCGTGGGAGAATGACAGCTCTTCCCGCCGCCTCAAGCCGCAGAGATAAGCGTTCCAGCCGTTGCCGGTCTCCCGCCACACGCAGTGTTACGTGTTGCCGTTGCAGTCGTGTCTCGAGCCTGCTCAGCCGCCCACGGTCGTGCGCGAGGCTGCGCGCAATGGCAGCCTCCGCGCGAAATCCCAGTTCGTCTACACGCTGATCACGCTGCCGTAGGGCATCCCGCATGCGGCGAAGGCTGGTTTCGGCGGCAACGTTGGAGAAGCGCTGCCGCGCACGCAGGAGTTCATATCTTCCGGCACGAAGTACGCGCGCCTGCAACCGCGCGACGCGTTCTTCCACCTGGTGCTGCGCCGCTGTGACCAGTTCTGCGGCAGCCGAAGGTGTGGGCGCACATACATCGGCGGCCGCATCGGCAATCGTTGTATCGGTAGCATGGCCGATGCCCGCGATGACCGGTACAGCGCAGGCAGCGATCGCGCGCGCCACGCCTTCGTCGTCAAAGCCGTGGAGATCTTCCCAGCTTCCTCCGCCGCGCGCGACCAGCACAACGTCGGCGCGGCCGGGATGCGCATTGAACCATCGCAAGCCGGCAATGATCTCGATGGCGCAACGCGGACCCTGGACGGCTGCTGGATAGATCAGCAGATTTACAGCCGCATGACGGCGGCGGCACACCTTGACGATGTCGCGCAAGGCAGCCCCTTGCAGGCTGGTGACAATGCCGATGCACTTTGGGAATGCGGGTAAAGGACGCTTGCGTTCAAACAAACCCTCGCGGCGAAGCTTTTCCTTGAGCTGTTGTACCGCGGCAAGCAGAGCGCCCTGCCCGGCGAGTTCCATGGAGTCGGCGATGAGCTGCATCTGCCCGCGATTTTCATACACACTGATTTGTCCACGCAGGCGCACGGCATCGCCGTCCTTGGGACGAAAACGCAGCAGGGATGCACTGCGGCGAAACATCACGGCTGCGAGTTGCGCGTCACCATCTTTCAGGGTGAAGTAGCAGTGTCCACTGCCTGCAGGACGCCAGTTGGAGATCTCCCCCTCCACGGTCACCTGCCCATAGCTGCGCTCCACAAGGCCCCGCACCTCTCGTACAAGCGCGGCAACACTCCAGACACGCGGCTTCGCAGGCGTTTCTGGAATAGCTTCTACAGCCGCAGGGCGTGGTACTGTGTTGGCCTTGACCGGCGCGGCATCCTTCGGCGGTTGCGCTTCCACAACGGGTGGCGTGGCGAAGATGTCGAACAAAGAGGGAGCGCGTTCACTCGGTGAAGGATCCGTGCGGCGCGCAGATGCTGACGTTTTGCGTGAGGCTCCACGCCGAAGGCTGGCAAGGCTCGGAATGTCGTCGTTGTCAGGCACCGCAACAACGAGTTTAGAGCAGCTTGGGGTGCAGAAGGTGGAAGCCGGTTTTCTGCTGGTAGGCGTGGGCCAGCGCACAGGCCTTTGACTCACCATAGAGAGGTGCAAGGAAGGTCAGCGAAACCGGAGTTCCGGGGCCGCCGGCGTTGTTCAATGCGCCGTCTTCCGTGTTGGGAGGAGGAGGCGCATCGTCGCCGCGTAAGCCGTTAGGGACGATGACCGCGGGTTGCCCGCACAGGTTGGTGGCGGTGAGTTGGGTACCTCCGCTTGGCGTCACAATGACGTCGAAGGGAGCGAACGCGTCGCGCATCTGCTGCATGGCCATCATGCGTACCCGGGAAGCGTTGATGTAGTCGACGGCGGGATAGAGGCGCGCGACACGGAACTGGTTGGGCCAGTCGAATGGCTGCTGTCCGTTCAACAGCGAATCGCGCCCCGAGCGGGTCAACTCATCGAATGCCGCAGCCGCTTCCGCTTCGAGCATTGGAGTCAATGAACCGAATGGAAGCTTCGGCCATTCCATCGGCTGAAGCGTAATGCCCATGCCCCGCAGAACGTCGAGAGCTTTCGTATTGAATTGCGAGTCGTAGAGATTGCGTTCGAAAGCCGCCTTGCGCCCTGCAACGCGCGCGTTGAAGGCGTCCAACTCCTTACCGGCGAGAGTTTCGCTGGGCGGTTTCAGCTCGGACAGGGCCGGCTTGTCGAACGCGGATTTGATGTAACCGACGCGCAGCTTGCGAATATCGAGGGTGAAGTCAGGATTGAAGGCCGCATCATGAACGCTGGGGTCATGGCCGTCCGGCCCATAGATGGCGGCGAGGACAAGCGCGCAGTCTTCCACGGAGCGTGTGATCGGACCGATCTTGTCCATGGACCACGAGAGCGCCATTGCGCCGGTGCGTGGAACCAGGCCGAAACTGGGACGCAGTCCGGTAACGCCGCAGCGCGTGGATGGCGAAGAGATCGAGCCCAGGGTTTCGGTGCCGATGGCGAATCCAACACAGCCTGCGGACACAGAGCTCGCGCTGCCTGCCGAGCTGCCGCTTGAGCCTTGGCGGGTGTTCCATGGATTACGAGTCCGCCCGCCGAACCACAGATCTCCCTGCGCCAGTGCGCCCATGGTGAGCTTCGCAATCAGGACCGCACCGGCGGCGTCGAGACGCTTGACGACTTCGGCGTCGTAATCGAAGCGCTGTTTTTCAAAGCCACCCGCTCCCCAGGTGGTGGGGTAGCCTGCAACCGCGAGAAGGTCTTTGCCGCCCCACGGAATCCCGTGCAGCGGGCCACGGGGCTTTCCGGAAGCGAGCTCGTGATCGGCTTGCGCAGCCTGCTTCAAAGCCCGTTCTTCCGTGAGCGTGATGACGAAATGCAGTTTCGAATCGTAGCGCTTCAGGCGGCCGAGGTAGAGCTTGGTGAGATCGACGGAGGAGAGCTTGCGCGTGCGTAGCAGTTCTCCGAGTTGACGCACTGTGGCGAAGGCCACCTGGTCCTCATTGGATACCGCGATGTCGGCGACATGCGGCACGGGGCCAAGCTTGGGCGGATGCTTCACCGTGTCCAATGTTGTGCCGGGCAGCACCGGGTTTTGCACCAGCGAGGGCGGCACGGAGTTCGGCAGCGCAATCTTGCGCACATCGACAATATCGCCGCGCTGCGCGTTCAGGCCATCCAGCATGACCTTGCGCTGCTCCGCCGTGAAATGCACACCAGCAAGTGCAGCGGCCTGCTCGATCATTTCCGACGTGATCGCCGGCAACTCCTCGCCTCCATGCGCTTGTGCTGCCTGTGCCTTGGCCGGTGTTGTGACTGCCTGTGAAGCCAGCGCCAGGAGCGCTCCCGGAAACAGGGTGCCTCCCAGACCTGCTGCGGTAGACACGGCAAGAAAGCGGCGGCGCGAAGCCGCGAGAAGGGGCTGGTCAGGTTGATTGGCCATGCCGGGATTATTGCATCCCAGCGATTCGCGGCGCGAGATACCGATGCCAGTCATCCGAATAGTCAGTCTGTAAGCTGGCTATTCATCGAAATCGTCCATCGCGGCGAGAGACATCGCCGGTACCGCCGGCTGCGCAACCGGCTGGCCATCCCGCTTGTACACCCTGCCGTCCTTCATCACCCATTGCACGTTTTCCATGGTGCTGATGTCATGCGTGGGATCGCCTTTCACCGCGATCAGATCGCCGTAGCAGCCAACCTGCATGCAACCCACTTCTCCCGTCTTGCTCAAAAGATCGGCAGCGTTGCGGCTTGCAGTCAACAGGGCATCTGCCGGAGCCATACCCGCTTCCACCAGCAGCACGAATTCGTGGGCATTGTGGCCTGAGCTGGTGTCTGTGCCGAAGGCAATCTTCACGCCCGCTTTGTACGCTCCGCCGAGCATGCCCTTCATGAGCGGAGTGACTTCCAGCGCTTTCTGCGCAGCGCTTGGATTCAGGCGTTCCGGATGGTTGCGCGCGGTTTCATTGACCTGCTCGGCCACCAGCAGAGTGGGAACGAGATACGTTCCGTGCTGCTTCATCAAGGCGTAGGTCTCCGCGTCCGCATACGTGCCGTGCTCAATCGAATCCACGCCCAGCTTGACCGTGTTGTCGATGGCCTGTTTGCCGTGCGCGTGTGCGGCCACCTTCATGCCCAGGGAGTGGGCGGTGTCGATCGCAGCTTTGATTTCTTCATTGGTCAAGGTCTGGGCTTTGGGGTCGTCCCCGATGGAAAGCACGCCGCCCGAGGGCATGATCTTGATGATCTCCGCGCCGCGCCGGCGGTGTTCACGCACTTCCTTCATCATGGCGACCGGACCATCTACTACGGAGCCTCCCCACGTTCTGCTCGTCCAGGCTGTGTCGATCCCATTGCGAGGATCGCTGTGGCCGCCCGAAGAGCTGATCGGTTCGAGCGAGGGGATAATGCGCGGCCCGGGTACCCAACCGCGATCGATGGCATGCTTCAGCGAAACATCCAGCCCATCGCTCGAACCCATGTTGCGGACCGTCGTAAAGCCTTCTTCGAGCAGCTTGCGCGCCATCGCCGCCGAACCGATTGCCGACTCCAATTCGGATACGGTCAGCCGCGACTGAAAGACATTCATTCCCGTCTGAGGCGGCCCCATATGTTTGTGCACGTCGATCAAGCCTGGCATCAGTGTCTGGTCGCCCAGGTCGATGACATTCGCGCCCGCAGGAGTAGCACCGTCCTTAGCCACGGCAGTAATCCTGCCATTGGTGATCGTCACCGTGACGGGGCCGCCCAGCGTCCTGGAAGCGCCATCGAACACATGAGCCGCGTGCACGACGACCACTCTGTCTGCCGGCTTTTGCGGCGTCTGTGCCTCAATCGAGGAGGAAGTCATGAAGAGCGCAGCGAGGCAGCAGGAGACAGCTTGAGCGCGAAGGGCGCGCGGCGAAGTGAGGAGCACAGGGTTTCTCCGAAAGGATTTGGGTTGGGAGCCTGCTCCACAGCCTATAGCGCTAGCACTCGCGCTGTATAGAAATAACATGAAGCGAAAAGGACCGCCCGCAGGCGGCCCTTCCGTTTCTCCGAATCTCTCAGGAATGTTTAGATATCGAGGTTCTTGACGTCCAAAGCGTTTTCTTCGATGAACTTGCGGCGGGCTTCGACGTCTTCACCCATCAGCGTGGTGAAGATTTCTTCCGTCGCGGCAATGTCTTCGAGCTTGACCTGGAGAAGCGTGCGCCGAGCGGGATCCATGGTGGTTTCCCAAAGCTGCGGTGCGGTCATTTCGCCGAGGCCTTTGTAGCGCTGGATGTCGTAGCCCTTCTTACCCTGATCGATGACATACGCGAACACTTCGCGGGGTGTCTGCTTTTCGACAGGATCCTGCGCCTCGCGGGCGTTGCGGCGCGCGGCGGGCTTGGCTTCCTCGGTGGTGGCGGTTGCCTCCGCACCTTCCGCCTCAGCGGCTTCGTCAGCTTCAGCCTCGCTGGCCTTGCCCTTCGAACTGCTCGCGTACTGAATGAGGAATGGCCCGGTTAGCTGATCTTTTAACTCCGCCTGCTTGTGCAGCAGTTGACGATTCTCGGGTGAAGAAGCCAGCGCCCAATCGATGGAACGCATCGCTCCCTGCGCATCGGTGAAACTCACCGAGTAGAGACCGTGCTCTTCATCGAGGGTGACATCGGAGATAGCTTTGAACTGATGCTTGCGCTCCATGCTCTTCAAGCGCTCGCGCATCGCCTTGAGCTTGGCGGGCGATTCAAAGTCTGCACGGCGGGCCGCATCCTTGCCTTCGTTGGCAAAGATCTCCGCGAATGCCTGAACGATTTCGTCGTTGCGCAGACGCTTGGCGGATTTGGCGAAGAAGCCCAGGTAGTCGTTGAGTTGGGCCATGAACTTCGCGAGTTCTTTTCCTTCAAGGCGAGCGCCCGCGTCACCATGGGTGATGATCATGCCTTCGGAGGCACGCTTCACCATCACGCGAACCATCTCGGCATCATCCTTGATGAACTGCTCGAATTTGCCCTTCTTGATGCGGTACAGAGGTGGCTGGGCAATGTAGACGTTGCCGCGCTTGATCAGCTCACCCATATGGCGGAAGAAGAACGTCAGCAGCAGCGTACGGATATGCGAGCCGTCGACGTCGGCGTCGGTCATCAGGATGGTCTTGCCGTAGCGCAGCTTGGCGATATCGAAGTCGTCCTTGCCGATACCGGTGCCGAGCGCGGTGATCATGGCGCGGATTTCTTCATGGCCCAGCATCTTGTCGTAGCGGGCTTTCTCGACGTTGAGGATCTTGCCCTTGAGGGGGAGGATCGCCTGGAACTTGCGGTCGCGTCCCTGCTTGGCCGTACCGCCGGCGGACTCACCTTCAACCAGGTACAGCTCGCACTTCTCCGGTTGACGCTCGGAGCAGTCAGCAAGTTTGCCGGGCAGGCCGCCGCCATCCAGCGCACCCTTGCGGCGGGTAAGGTCGCGGGCTTTACGCGCAGCTTCACGCGCACGTGAGGCATCGATGGCCTTGGAGATGATCTTGCGGGCGACAGGGGGATTCTGTTCCAGGAACGCGCCCAGCCGCTCATTCACAAACGCCTGCACGGGGCCGGCCACATCCGAGTTCAGCTTGCCTTTGGTCTGGCCTTCGAACTGCGGCTGCGGCAGCTTCACGCTGATGACCGCGACCAGACCTTCGCGAACGTCATCGCCGGAAAGATTCTCCTTGACGTCCTTGAACAAACCCAACTGCTGGCCGACGGCGTTGATGGTGCGGGTAAGCGCGGTGCGGAAGCCTGAAAGGTGCGTTCCACCGTCGACCGTGTTGATGTTGTTCGCAAAGCTGAACACGGTTTCCGAGTAGGAATCGTTGTACTGCAGGGAGATTTCCATTACCAGGTTGCCGTGCTCGGCTTCCATGTAGATGGGCTTTTCGTGCAGGACCTGCTTGCCCTTGTTCAGGTGCTTGATGAAGCCGGCAATGCCGTCGTTGTACTTGAAGGAGTTGCTCTTCGCTTCACCGGACTTCGCATCGGTCGTGCGCTCGTCGGTCAGCGTGATCTCGATGCCCTTGTTCAGGAAGGCGAGCTGACGCAGACGTCCCGCGAGGATGTCGTAGTTGTATTCGGTGACGGTGAAGATGCTCTTGTCAGGCAGAAAGTGGACCTTGGTGCCGAGGCGCTTGGAAGGCCCCATTTTGCGCAGCACGCTGATGGGATCACCCTTGGAGTAGTCCTGCTCCCACGCAAAGCCGTCGCGCCAGATCTCAACATCGAATTCTTCGCTGAGGGCGTTGACACAGCTCACACCCACGCCGTGCAGACCGCCCGAAACCTTGTAGTTGCTGGCATCGAACTTGCCGCCGGCATGCAGCTTGGTCAACACCACCTGCACGGCAGGCATGGTCTCGCCGGTGGGCAAGGTCTTGTTGTCGACAGGGATGCCGCGGCCGTCATCGACGACGGTGATGGAGTTGTCGACATGGATGGTGACGTCGATCCGTGTGGCGTGTCCTGCCAGTGCTTCATCGACCGAGTTGTCGACCACTTCATAGACCAGATGGTGCAGCCCCTGTTCGCCCGTGGACCCGATATACATGGCCGGACGCAGGCGCACAGCAGCCAGGCCTTCCAGCACGGTGATGTTTTCTCCGGTGTACTGCCCGGACTGCGGAGGAGGGGTCGATTCAGGGGATGCAGGGTTCAAGTCTTCAGGCACGAACAGGACGCTCCAATCAACGGGGAAGAAGGGTTGCGCCACACGCGCAAAACCCTTGTAAATAAAGGTTATTTTGACGATTCTGCGACTCCTTCAGTATACCACGCGGCGGCCCTTTCCGGGGGCGGAAAACGGGCCGTTCCGCAGCGAAGAAATGGCGCAAAATCCAGAGCTTAGAAGCCCTGTCTCACTCCTGTTCGTGGGGAGCCGGAAAGTGCTGTTCGGCGGGTTCTTCCGAGGCCAGGGCATAGAGCGCTTCCTTCGACAGCCGGCGGGCAATCTGCCACGCAATCAGGCTTCCCAGGAGCAGGAGCGGCAGCATCCGCCAGTCGCCGGTGAGCTCCACCGCCATCAAGGTGGCCATCAGTGGAGCGTGGGTCACCGCGGCGATCAGGCATGTCATGCCGAGCACCGCGAAAACAATCGGCTGCTGCGTGTGCATCAGGCGCCCGGCAGCCAGACCCAGGGCGGCCCCCGCAAACAGCGTCGGTGTGAACACGCCGCCTACGGTGCCCGTCCCTACGCAGATCGTGGTCGCCACAAGACGCAGCAGCAGCAGGATCATCAGGCCTTTCATCGCAAGGACACCGTCTGCTCCATGAATGCGGCCCAGTGCGGCATCGAGCCCCACATCACCATTGCCCCATACGCGGGCATCCAGCAAGGATAGACCTCCAACGGCAAGGCCTCCCCAGAGCAACGCCATAGGCAGCTTGCTGGCCGCGCGCAGGCTGCGAATCAGCCGTTGATAGAGCGGACCCAGCATGCCCATGGCCAGTGCCACGATGGCCAGCAGAACGAACTCGAATGGAGTGAGGTGCAGTTCAGGATGCACCGCATAAAGTGGTCCCGGGCCGAGTATCAGGCGGCTTACCAGCCAGCCCGTGCAGGAAGCGCAGAGCAGGGGAACGATTTCATACCGCCGCAGGCCGCCGAGAGCCACCTCAGCCGCGAAGAACACCCCTGCCAGGGGGGCCGAATACGCGGTCGCAACGCCGCCGGCAACACCGCAGGCGACGCCAAGCGATGTTGGGAAGCGCTCGGCGCTGGGCCAGCGCTCGCAGATCTTCCTTGCTGTTGCCGAGGTTACCGCGGCCGCGAACTGGATCATGGAGCCTTCGCGGCCTATGGCTGCACCAGACGCGACCGAAAACGCGGAGGAGCCGGTTCGCCAGAGGTTCGGGATAAGGGGAATGCGTCCGTGCGCCAGCCGTACGGCGCTGACGTACTCAATGAAGGGTCTCGGCTTACGGGCCAGCCGTTGGGCGCGGGCGCGACGCAGGGCCAGTACGGCCGCGGCAAGCAGAGCTCCGGCAACGGGTGTCGCCAGCTTTCGCCAGGGGGAAAGCGTAGCGGCCGCATCCGGCAGCATGCCCGTGTGCTGGGTGAACACCCATTGCAGGGCTCGAAAGACGAGGCGTACCAGTGCTGCCGCTGTTCCGCTTACAAGACCCAACCATGCGGCCCAAAAAATTTCGGGCAGGCCGAGCTTGAACTGCCTCCGCCGATGTTCGCCATGGAGGTTTGCTTTCATCTCAGCAGCCATCATTGCAGACAGGGCGTCAGGTCAGCGGTTCACTGCCGAGTGCAAACGTAAAGCCGGGCCTTCGAAGAGACCCGGCTTTTGAGGTACGGCGTGCTTACGACTTCGCTTCGTAGGTCAGCGGTTCAACCTTGACGGGCGGGGTTTCGCGCTCGGCGAGGACGCGGTGGTAGAAGATGCCTGCAACGACTGCACCGGCGATCGGCGCAACCCAGAATGCCCAAAGCTGGTGCAGGTAGGGAGCACCCGCATAGATCGCGGTTGCGGTTGAACGAGCCGGGTTCACGGAAGTGTTCGTGACCGGAATGCTGATCAGGTGAATCAGCGTAAGGCATAGGCCGATCGCCATGGGTGCGAAACCCTTGGCGGCACGCTGATCGGTGGAACCCAGAATGACAAGTACAAAGAAACCCGTGAGCACAGCCTCGATGGTCAGACAGGCTGCGAGTTGGTAGCCGCCAGGTGAGAGCGCGCCATAACCGTTCGAAGCAAAGCCACCGAGTGTCCACCCCGGTTTACCGCTCAGAATAAAGCGCAGCACGCCGGCGCCTAGAGCGCCACCCACGCATTGAGACACGATATAAGGCAGCAGGTCTTTCGAAGGGAAACGCTTGCCGAACATCAGGCCAATGGATACAGCCGGGTTCAGATGGCAGCCCGAGATGTGTCCAATCGCATAGGCCATGGTCAGTACGGTAAGACCGAACGCCAGGGCGACACCTACGAAACCGATGCCCATTTGAGGGAATCCCGCAGCCAGCACAGCGGCGCCCGCGCCGCCGAAGACCAGCCAGAATGTGCCGAACGTTTCCGCGGTACAGCGATGAAACAGAGTGGGAGGCATAGGCAAGCAACCTTCATTGTCAAAAGATGGCGGCCCTTTCAGGGCCCTGAGCCGCTGGAATAAGTGCGAGAAGTGTAGCCGGAAAAGGTGAAGGCGAGAGAAAATTTTCTCTCGCCTTCACCCTGTGACTACTGGCTGTTACCAGACGCGGCAGGTTGGCGTATGCACCATCGGCTGTCCGGCCTTGCAGCCAAACGCTTTCTGGAACTCCGGCATGTTGGAAACCACGCCGTTGATGCGTGCGAACCCCGGCGAGTGTGGATTGGTGCGTGCGCTTACGCGCAGGTTTTCAGGCCGCTCGTTTTCGCATGCCCACTGCGCCATGCCGACGAAGAAGCGTTGTTCCGGCGTGAAGCCTTCGATGGTCTTGAGCCGCTCGTTCTCGGTCTGCTTCTTCCACGCGATGTACGCGAGCAATGTACCGCCGAGATCGGCGACATCTTCACCCGAGGTCAGCTTCGACTGGATGTGGATGTCGTCCACGATGATGTAGCCGGCATACTGATCGCGAACGCAGTTGATGCGGTCTTCGAAGCCCTTGGCGTCCGCGGCTGTCCACCAGTCGCGCAAGTTGCCCTTGGAGTCGAACTGACGGCCTTCATCGTCGAACGCGTGGGTCAATTCGTGGCCGATGGTGGCGCCCGTGTTGCCGTAGTTGGGTGCGTCGTCGATCTTGGGGTCGTACAGCGGCGGCTGCAGTACTCCGGCGGGGAAATTGATGTCGTTCATTTGTGGATTGAAATAGGCGTTGACTGTGGGCGGCGTCATACCCCACTCGTTCAGGTCCACCGGTTTGCCAAGCTTGTGCCAGCGGCGTGCGTCTTCGAACATGTAGGCGCGCATGACATCGCCGAAGTAATCGTCGCGCTTGACCTCAAGCGTGGAGTAGTCGCGCCATTTCTCCGGATAGCCGATCTTGTTGCGAATGGCATGCAGCTTGCGAAGAGCTTCCTGCTTGGTCTCGGGGCTCATCCATGTCAGCCCTTCAATCTCTTGCTGCATGGCTGTTTCAATCTGCTCGGTCATCTTCTGGGTGCGAGCTTTCATGTCCGCCGAGAAGGTGCGTGCGACGAACTCCTGGCCAAGCGCTTCGCCCAGGTTGCGGTCTACAGCACGTGTGCAGGTCTTCCAGCGTGGAGCCATGGAAGGCACGCCGCGCAATGTGTGCGAGAAGAAGTCGAACTGGGCCTGTTCAAAAGGATGCGCGAGATACGGTGCAGCCGAGGTCAAAAGATGGAAGCGCAGATAGCCTTTGATTGCGGCAATGTCTTCCGTGGCGAGCTCCACCTGGACGGCCTTCATGAACTCAGGCTGGGAGACGTTGAGCTTCTTGACGCCCGGCGCACCCTGCTGTTCGAAGTAGTGTTCCCAGTTGATCGAAGGGGCCAGTGTGCCCAACTCTTCGATGGTCATCATGTGGTAGGTCTTGTGCGGGTCGCGGCGCTCGACACGCGTCAGCGAAGCCTTCGCCAGAGCGGTTTCGATGCGCAGCGTCGCCTCGGCCTCGGCCTTTGCCTGATCGGCGCTGTCACCGGCCATGGTCATCAACTGCTGGATGTAGGCGGCATACTGTTCGCGGATCTTTACGCTCTTGGGGTCGTTCTGCACGTAGTAGTCACGGTCCGGCAAGCCAAGGCCGCCGGCACCCACTTCGACGATGATCGTGGAGGACTCCACCGCATCCTGACCGGTACCGGAGCCGAAGAAGAAGCTGCCCGCGGTGCGGTGGTGAAGGGCGACCAGGGCGGCGATGACCTGCTCACGCGTGGAGATCCCATTGAGGCGGTCAAGTGCGGTCTGCAGCGGCTTCAGGCTGGCGGCATCGATCGCGGCGGTATTCATGCAGCTCTCGTAGTAGTCGCCCACTTTCTGCTGGACGGCGGTGCGTGTTGCGGAAGGCTTGGAGTCCTCCTCCAGGATGCCCCACAGAAACTGCTGATTTTCATTGGTCAGCTTGGCATAGACGCTCCAACCCGCCTGATCGGAAGGAATGGGATTCAGCTTCTGCCATCCGCCGCAGGAAAACTTGTAGAAGTCGACGCAGGGGTCGACGGAGCGGTCGAGGCTGGTGACATCCAGAGAAGGCGAATAGGGCATCGCGGTCGAAGGCTTCGGGGAAGGGGCTGGGACAGCGACAGCCTGCTGAGCGGAAACGTTGCACACGGAGACGAGCAGCGCGGCGGCAGCCACGGCAAATAGGGTCTTCAACGGCGTAATTCTCCTTGTCAGCGAATCCTACATCGCCTGAGCCCCGGTTGAATGATCTTTCCTCTGGAGGTTGAGGCGGCGTTGAGAGAACAGAGATCAGAGAACAGAGATCAGAGATAGAAGGGCTAACACGCTTTGCCCCTGCTCCTGTTTCTCGCTCTGTTCCCTACCCCCTGATCTCTGTTCTCTGATCTCTGCAAAAGGTTATGTAAACCTTTGCGGAGCAAGGTCTTGCCACCAAAGTGGCAGGGAAAACGGTGTTTCTCTGCTATACTGGCTGCTGTTGTCAATCGCTGTATTTCCAGCAGGGAATCCCATGCCAAAGTTAAAAACCCACTCGGGCGCGGCTAAGCGCTTCAAGAAGACTGCTTCGGGCAAGTTCAAGCGCGGCCAGTCCAAGATGCGCCACATCCTGACCTCCAAGGAATCCAAGACCAAGAGCAAGCTCGGCCGTATCGTGCTTGTTTCGGTAGCGGATACCCCCAAGGTCGCCCGCATGCTCCCTTACGCGTAAAGCGATCGCAAGACCGCCGAAACGATAAGAAAGCGTGACCAGAGTTTTTCGTATCGAGCCGTAGGAAATCTACAAAGGGCCGCCAGCGTTCAGGCCCCTCGGTCAGGCAGAAGCCGGCCGATTCGAGATACGAAGCAGTAAGCGAGTGAAGAGGTACACCTTACCTCCAGCCGCTGGAACGAACGACGGCCTCCGGGCCGAAAAAACAGGAGCACACGATGCCTCGTGTAAAACGCAGTACAAAGCGCAGTGATCGCCGCAAAAAGATTCTGAAGCGCGCAAGCGGCTACTTCCTCACAAAATCCAAGCTCTATCAGGCAGCCCAGGAAGCGGTTGAACGCGGCCTCAAGTTTGCCTACATCGGCCGCAAGCAGAAGAAGCGCCAGTACCGTTCGCTGTGGATCGTCCGCATCGGTGCGGCGGCCAAGCTGAACGGCATGAGCTACTCGACGTTCATCAACGGTCTCAAGAAGGCCGGCAATGGTCTCGACCGCAAGGTTCTGGCTGACATCGCCGCCAACGACGCCGCAGGCTTTACCGCTCTGACGGAACAGGCCAAGGGCGCACTTGCCAAGGCGAAGGCTGCCTAAACGAGGGTCGTTGCTGAGATTGAAAAGCGTGGCTCCGGCCACGCTTTTTCATGTGAACAATATGTTAGGCAGGATTTCATGCCTAGTCATGATATGCTGGCCAAGAGGATCGCGGAATGAACGCAACTATCTTCGAGGCAAAGGCAAAGTTTTCGGAACTCGTCAGGCGTGCGCAAAATGGCGAAGAGGTGATCATCACTTCCGGCCGTGAAAAAACGCCAGTTGTCGAGATCAGGGCGATCCATCCCCGGAAACCCCAACGCATCGGATTTTTGAAGGATCTTGGTCCGAGCGTTCCCAATAGCTTCTTCTTCGATCCGGTTCCCGAAGCATGGACTGGAACGATCGATGATCCCGATGATCCTTCGAACTGGTCAAGTGAACGGATCGCGGCGGCTAACGCAGAGTCTGATCGGAACCGGAGAGCGGAGCCAGGTAAGTGAACGTCCTCTTGGACACGCACGTGATCGTATGGCTTGGCTATGACTCTCCCCACCTGAGTCCGAGAGTTCGTTCTTTTCTTCTGGAAGAAGCAAGCGAGGTCTACGTCTCGGCTGCTTCCGCCTGGGAGATTGCGATGAAGGTTCGGTTGGGAAGATGGCCTGAGGCGAACGCGCTTGAAGCGGCATTCAGCGAGAAGATGAAGCAGGCTGGGTTCACTACCTTACCCGTGACAGTGGACGATGCTCTGCGTGCAGGTCGCTTGCCCGGAGCGCACGGTGACCCGTTTGACCGGTTGGTTGCGGCGCAGGCCTTGGCAATGGATATCTCGTTGGTCAGCATAGACGTGAAAATGGATCAGTTCGGCGTACGCCGCATATGGTGAACTGAGCCGACCGGCTTGATGCCGATGCGTGCTACAAGAAAAGCATGCATCGAAACGTCAAAGCATTTCTCTGCTTGTGCATGGCAAGTGGTGTCTTCACACTTTCCGCACTCAACGAAGCGGCTGCGCAGCCCGAACAAAAAGCGGACGCCAAATCGCCGCAAACTCTTGCTCAACGCATCGAGACCATGCGGCATATGCCCGGCCTGCTGGGGCTGGACTGGGATGCGAAGGCCGGCAAGGTCTATCTCGAAGTGCCGATGAACGGCGACTCGGCGCATACGCGCTCGACGGAGTTGCTGTACACGCTGAGTCTGCCTCATGGGACGGGCTCGAACGATCTTGGCCTGGATCGTGGCCAGGTTGGCGAAGGACGCGTTGTGCGCTTTGAGCGCAGCGGACCCAAGGTGCTGCTGGTTGAGCCCAACGACCACTTCCGCAGCTCTGCCAGCGATCCCGCCGAGCAGGCCAGTGTTCATGAAAGTTTTTCCGACAGCGTAATGTGGGGTTTCAAGGTCGACGCTGAAGCACCGGACGGAACGGTGCTGTTGGATGCAACGGACTTCTTTGTGCGTGATGCACGCGGCATCGTGGAAGTGCTCACGCGTATGCAGCAGGGCACGTTTCACTTTGACGCCTCGCGCTCGGCGGTCGTTCCGGAAGAGATCAAGGCGTTTCCGAAGAACATCGTTGTGGAATCGATGGTGACGCTGGCATCCGATCAGGCAGTACGTGGCCGCTTTGTGCGCGATGTCACTCCCGACCCGCACTCCATGACGGTGCACGAGCGGCAGATGTTTGTGGAGCTTCCGGGGCCGGGCTTCACGCCGCGCCGCTACTCTCCGCGCGCGGGTTACTTCCCCATGATGTATCGCGATTACAGCGCGCCTCTGGGGCAGGCGCTGGATCAGAACTTCATCCTGCGTCACCGGCTGATCAAGAAGGATCCCAACTGCAAGACACGCTGTGAAGCCGTCACGCCCATCCAGTACTACGTGGACCGCGGCGCGCCGGAGCCTATCCGCTCCGCGCTGGTGGAAGGCGCCCGCTGGTGGGACGATGCGTTTCAGACCGCGGGCTGGGCCAAAGGGACGTTCCGGGTGGATGTATTGCCGGCCGACGCCGACCCCATGGATGTTCGCTACAACATCATCCAGTGGGTGCATCGTTACACGCGAGGCTGGAGCTATGGCGGAGCAATCGCCGATCCGCGCACAGGGGAAATCCTGAAAGGGAATGTCACGCTGGGCAGTTTGCGTGGACGCCAGGACTACATGATTGCCGAAGCTCTGCTCGCGCCTTATGCGAACGGCAAACCAGACCCGCGGAAGAATCCGAAAACCGATCCCGCACTGCAAATGGTGTTGCAGCGCATTCGTCAGCTTAGCGCGCACGAAACCGGACACACGCTCGGGCTTGCACACAACTTCGCAGCGACGAGTTTCGAGAACGCGCCTGACGTCACTGTCTCGGTCATGGACTATCCGCATCCCTGGGTGACGCTTGGCAGTGACGGTGTGCCCGACCTGAGCCACGCCTATCCCGCCGGCATTGGACTGTGGGACAAGGTAGCTATCGACTATGGCTACCGTGAGTTCGATCGCGCCGGAGCGCGCGAGGAAGACAGTGCCGGTCTGGAGGCAATTCTCAGCGCATCCGAGAAGAGCGGTCTGATTTACATTACCGACGAAGATGCGCGTCCGCAGGGTGGAGCGCATCCCCATGCCCATCTGTGGGACAACGGGACGGATCCGGTGGCGGAGCTTGATCGGGTGCTCGCTGTCCGCTCCGCTGCACTGGCTCGCTTTGGCGAAGGCGCCATTCCGCCTGGAGCCTCACTGGCCCAGCTTGAAGACACACTGGTGCCCCTCTATCTGTTTCACCGCTATCAAACGGAGGCGGCGGTAAAGGAGATTGGTGGACTCGACTATCGCTATAACGTACGTGGCGATGGGCAGAAGATGCCTGAGATTGTTCCCGGCGCCGAACAGAAGAGGGCGATTGCAGCAGTTTTGAAGACGTTATCCCCTGCAACGCTGACACTGCCTGAATCGCTGTTGAAGATTCTGCCGCCGCGGACCCCGGAGCTTGGACGCACCCAGGAAAGCTTTGCCTCGGAAACAGGCCTGACGTTTGATCCAGTCGCCACTGCGGAATCGGCGGCTGATTTCACGCTGACTCTGCTGTTCAATCCAGAACGAGCGTCGAGGGTGGTGCAGTATCACATGCGTATTCCTGCGGCGCCTTCGTTGCGCATCATGATGGAAGACCTGTCGAAAACCGTAGCCGAGCGGCCGGAATCAGGACACAGCATGTCTTCCGAGGTGGAGCGGGCTGTCGAGACCCGGGCGTACGAAGCGATGTTCGCGCTGGCAGCCGATCCTGAAGCTTCGAGCCAGACGAGGGCCATCGCCCGGTCGCACTTGCTGGATGTGTTGAAGGAGTGGACAGCGGCGGAGCCGTTGAAGGATACGGCTGAGGCGATTCACCGCAATGCGTTGATCGCGCGTTTGCAGGAGTTTGAACGCGACCCCGCCAAGTTCACTCCGGTGAAGCCAGTTACGACTCCGCCGGGCATGCCGATCGGGGACGACGAAGATGAATTTTAGCGCATTTCCCATGACGCTGTGCCCTCCCAAAGGGGCTGAAAAGGTCGTTTTCTTCGGAGGAAAACGACTTCAACATCTTTGCCCCTGAGGTACACCTTCATGGGAAATGCTTTAGTGCAAGTCTTTCTGCACTCATCGAGAGTGCCCGCTGGGCATTTCCCTCAGCGGCTAAAGCCGCGCATACTCTGTAGAATTTTCCGGCGGGACTGAAGTCCCGCCCCTTCAAAGCCAACACTCTTTTACAAATGGCCTTAGATACTGATCCACCCTGCGTGGATCGCGAACAGGGACGCGCTGCCGATAACAAGCCAGAGCAGTATGCCCTGTAGCATCGGCCGCCAACCAACATTGCGCAGCGTTGCACGAGAAAGACCTGTGCCGATGAGAAAAAGCACTGCAGTCAGGCCTGTTTTCCCCAAGCCTCCAAGCTTGTTCCACAACGCGGCATCGTTCGGAAGGTAGGTGCGCAGCACTGCCGCGATGACGAACAGGCCGATGAACCATGGGATCGCGATCTTTGCTTTGCGGGGAGGACAATCGCCCTCCGCATCTGCCGCCTCGCTGCGCGTATGTGAGCGGCGAACCAGGCTGGCGACCACCAGCGTGAGGGGCACGATCCACAGTGCGCGGGCGAGCTTGACGGTAGTTCCGATTTCCAGTGCCTGCTGGCCGTATTTGGCCGCCGCGCCTACGACCGAGCTGGTGTCGTGAATCGCAAGCGCGGCCCACAGGCCAAACTGCGATTGACTCAGATGCAAGGCCCATCCGATAGGCGGAAAGATCAGCAGCGCTACGGCGTTAAGCGTAAAAACGGTAGCCAGTGAGATTGCCGTCTCATTCTGATCGGCATCGCTGACCGGCGCGATGGCAGCGATCGCGCTTCCACCGCAAATGGCCGTTCCGCAGGTGATCAGCAGGGAAGCCTTGGGTTGCACATGCATCAGCCGGCCTAAGGCCAGGCCAAGGGACATGGCGAAAACGATGCTGATTGCGGTGTACACGAAGCCTGAACGTCCGGCGTGAAGGACTTCACCGAGGTTCATCAGGAAGCCGAGCAGCACGACCGCAGCCTGCAGCAGGAACTTCGTCACGCAGTGGTTTTGTTTGCCGAGTGGGTGTTCCGCGAAGGTGAGGCCGAAAGCGAGCCCGGCCAGCAGGGCGATCGGTGGTGAGAAGAGTCCGCTGGCCGCGAGGATCAAGCCGGCGATGAAGCAAATCGTTGGATTCAAGCGCATAGTAGAGCCGGATTCAGTCTCTACCCGGAACGATTAGCATGTCGAATCATAAATTGTGTAGGCCGATAAGTAGAACTTATATGGGCCTGGACCGCTTTCGCTTCCGTGTAGATGAGAATCCGGCCAAAGCTTCCGCGAAGGCCGCTGCGGGTCCGTGGAGTTCCGGCGTGCGCTGCTGCACGATGCTGAGCGGGCGTTTGACGCGCAGTCCCTGCACCTTCGCGATGGCCAATGACTTCAGTTTCAATTGGCGGGTCAATGCTAGCCGGGATGCAAAACCGACGCCCATCCCGGCTTCCACGCAGGCGAGCAGCGTTTCGGTGGAACCCAGTTCCATATGGGCTCGCAGACGGGTCAATGGAACGCCGGCGGTGGACAGCGCGTCTTCCAACACCTCGCGTGTGCCCGAACCGCTTTCGCGCAGCAGCAAATGGGCTTCCGCGAGATCGCGCACGCGTACCGTCTGCTGAGCCCAGGGATGGCTCGGCGGCACAACCAGAACAAGCTCATCCTCCACCCACGGCGTCACGCGCAGTTGCGAGCGATGGGCAGGGCCTTCGATGAGGCCGAGTGCGGCCGTTCCTTCCAGCACAGCACGCACAACCTGGGCCGTGTTGGCGCTCTCCAGGGAGAGTTCGACCGCTGGATGCGTGCGCAGAAAGTCACCCAGCAATGCGGGCAGAAGATATTGGGCGATGGTCGTTGAGGCGGCGATGCGGAGGTGCCCGCGGAGTTCGCCGTGAAGTGCGGCAACAGCCTCCAGGCCTTCGCTGAGCGCACGTTCCGATTGGTCGGCAAACCGCAGGAGGGTGTCTCCCGCGGAAGTGAGCCGGACGCCCGCGCTGCTGCGATCGAAGAGGGCAGTTCCCATTTCACTTTCGAGCGCCTTGATGTGCTGCGTGACGGCGGGCTGGGTAATGTAAAGGGCTTCCGCCGCGCGGCGGAAACTGCTGTAGCGCGCGACTTCACGGAACACCCGCAGGCGAAAGCTTTCCAGCATCACAAACAGAGTAGAACAGTTGATTAACCGTGTGGTCGCTCCGGAAATTGGGGGCGGTTGTTTTGGTGAGAAACGGCTTCTGTCCGTTTACGCATCGCATTCCACTTCACCGATGTCGGGCAGTGAACACGTCCCTGGGTAGTTGCTTTTGCTTCTACTCCTCAAAGGCAAAAACAGCCCATTCTTCTGCGTTGCCTCGTGATGGATGTTCTTTCAGGGGCCTGCGTCGGACACAGCCCGCGCCATACACTAGAGGCATGCATCGGCTTTGTGCGGTTGTGTTGGGTCTATTGGTCGCTTCCTGGGGAGCGCACGCGCAGACGCCAACGCCTTCGGTCGCGTTTACGTTTGACGATCTTCCTGCGCATGGTCCCTTACCGCCAGGCACAGCGAGACCCGATGTTGTGAAGAGCATTCTCGCTACGCTGAAGCGCGAAGAGATGCCACCGGTCTATGGGTTTGTGAATGGATTCCGAGTGCAGAGATATCCCTACCAGATCCATATTCTGCAGGCATGGCATGCGGCCGGCGAGCCGTTGGGAAATCACACATGGTCGCATCCGGAACTCGACAAGCTTTCCGCAAAAAAATACGAAGCCAACATCGCGAGAAACGAGGCGATGCTTCGCCATGTGGATCCGGACGGCGACTGGCATTGGTTCCGCTATCCGTTCCTCGAAGAAGGCAATACGGTGGCCAAGCGGGAACAGGTGCGGACATGGCTGCACCTGCACGGCTATCGCATCGCGGAAGTGTCGATGGATTTTCAGGACTACCTGTGGAACGACGTGTATGCGCGTTGCGCCGCAAAGCAGGATGACAAGGCCATCGCCGCGCTGCATGACAGTTACCTGGCTTCAGCGGATGAGTCCATCGGTGTCTATCGTGGGCTCGCCCAGAAACTGTATGGCCGCGATATTCCCTATGTCCTGCTGATGCACGTGGGCGCGTTCGATGCGAAGATGCTGCCGGAGTTGATAGCGCTGTTTCGCGCGCGGGGTTTTACCTTTACAACCCTGGAGCAGGCGATCAGCGACCCTGCGTACAAGTTCGATCCGTCAGTGCCCGCGGCGGGTGGAACAACATTCAACGAATATGTTGCGACGTTCCGCAAGGTGGACGCACCTGGCGTAACGGATCCCTCCGCCAAACTTGACGTCATGTGCCGTTGACCGGGGCTTCTGGGTAATCGGATATCCTGAAGGTATGTCGTCGCAGTCGGATCTCAGCACGGTGCAGCACCCGGACATGTCAGAGGAATCCCGGCCAGGGAAGCCGCCATTTGAGAGTTGGGGACGCTATCCGACGTACGACGCGGAAGTGCGCACGCTGCACTGGCAAAGCGATTTTCCGGCCATCCTCGAAGACACACGCAATGGCGCGCTGCCGGTGGGCATGGGGCGCAGCTATGGGGATGTATGCCTGCTTCAGGAAGGAACCCTGCTACGCACGACGGGCATGGATCGCCTCCTGGGGTTCGATCCGAGCACGGGCCTGCTGACTGCGGAAGCGGGTGTGACGCTCGCCGAGATCCTGGATTTTGCCGTGCCCCGGGGATTCTTTCTCCCGGTCAGTCCCGGAACCAAATATGTCACGCTGGGCGGCGCGATCGCGAACGACATTCACGGGAAGAACCATCATGTGGCCGGTACGTTCGGCAACCATGTCACCCAATTCGAATTGGTGCGATCGGATGGCGCACACATGCTGTGCACGCCCACCGAGAATCCCGATTTTTATGCGGCCACGATTGGCGGTCTGGGACTGACAGGAGTGATTACGTGGGCACAGCTACGGTTGAAGCCGATCGTAAGCCGCCTGGTGAACTATACGGGCATTCAGTTCCACGGTTTTGATGAGTTCATGCACTTGACCGAGCAGTCGCAGCACGTCGAATACACGGTGAGTTGGGTAGATGTAACCTCGACCGGAAAGAATTTTGTGCGCGGCATTTTCATGCAGGGCGACCACTCGCCGACTCCGGCGCCTCTCCGGCCTTCGAAAAAGCCCAAACTCGTTTTTCCTCTGGAGCTGCCGGGCTTCGCGTTGAATGGTGCAACGGTGGGTATGTTCAATAGCCTGTACTTCAATAAGCAGCGCAAGAAGCAGGTGACCGCGCTGCAGGACTATGAGCCGTTCTTCTATCCGTTGGACGCGGTGTTGCATTGGAATCGAATGTACGGAAAGCGCGGGCTGCTGCAATTTCAATATGTCATCCCGTGGGAGAGCGCGCGGGAAGGCACGGTCGCGATTCTCCATGAAGTGGCGAAGTCGGGACTGGCAAGCTTCCTCGCGGTGCTGAAAGCTTTTGGCAATGTCGAGTCCCCGGGCATGATGAGCTTTCCCAAGCCGGGCATCACGCTGGCGCTCGACTTTCCTATCAAGCCGAACAAGAGCTTCGCGCTTTTCGACCGCCTGGCGGACATGACGCGCGAGTTTGGGGGCCGGTTGTATCCCGCCAAGGATGCGCGGATGACAGGCGCACAATTTCGTGAGTTTTATCCGCAATGGGAGCGCTTCGCGCGATATAAGGACCGCGCTCTGACCTCCAGCTTCTGGGAGCGGGTAACTGCTGACGAGGCCGGCCGATGAGTTCCAGTGAAAACGATTCACGGCAAGCGGACCTGTTTGCTTCGCGAGAGCCTGAGACACCTCTTCCTCTCCGTCGTTCCGGCGAGACGAAAGTGGCGAGACCGCGTGACGCTCCACGCCGCATCCTGGTGCTGGGTGCGACTTCGGGAATCGCCGAAGCATGTTGCCGTCTTTGGGCGGAACGTGGCGAATGCCTGTACCTGGTGGGGCGAAGCGGCGAAAAGCTGGCCTCTGTCGCTGCGGATCTGAAAACGCGCGGCGCCGCGTACGTGGATTCCGCCGTTGTGAACCTGGACGATATCGAGGTGCACCCGGAATTGCTGGCGCATGCGATCAACTCGCTGGGCGGCCTGGATATTGCCTATCTGACTCTGGGCGTACTCGGGGATCAGGCCAAGGCTGAACGCAGCTTTGTCGAGACGGCGCAGATCCTGCACACCAACTATGTTGCGCCAGTCAGCCTGCTGACATGGCTGGCGAACTATTGCGCGCAACGGCACTCCGGCACATTAGCCGTGCTGTCCAGCGTGGCCGGCGAACGTGGACGCAAATCCAACTACGTGTACGGTTCCTCGAAAGCCGGCCTCACCGCATTTCTCGGCGGCCTGCGGAATCGGATCGCTCGCGAAGGCGTCCGGGTGATGACCATCAAGCCCGGTCCGGTGAAGACCTCGATGACTGAGGGGATGAAGGGCAGCGAGAAGTTCGCCGACGTCAATAAAGTGGCCGCTACGATCGTGAAAGCGATCGACCGTGGCCAGGACATCGTCTATGTGCCGGGTATCTGGCGAGTGATCATGGGTGTCATTCGCGCGATTCCGGAGCCAATTTTCAAAAAACTCAACCTGTAATTTCTATCTCAGTCAGATGTATTTTGGTGATCATTAGCCGGAAAATGGGCTGAACCGTCCTCATCGTGCCGCGAACGTCTATGCGGGGGCGTCGGCAATTCGTCCCTGATTATGGTTTCTCAGATCACATCGCCTGGCGACCGGTGCACGGCCCATCGTTTTTCGGTGATATTTCACGGAAAAATAATACGCACGGCGGAAAGCGTTTGGCACGCGACGTGCTACGGAAGTTGTATCCATCTTTTCTACTTCCGAGGTTGTGAATGAAGAAGTTTCTCGTGTCTTTGGTGTCAGCGGTCATTTCGCTGACATCGCTATCCATGTACGGCCAGACATCGTACGGCACGGTCGCAGGTTCAGTGACCGACACCACAGGCGCTTCCATCGTAGGTGCGACCGTTACCATCAAGTCCCGTGAAACTGGCGAAACGCACGTTGCAATGACGTCTGGTAGCGGTGGCTATCAAATTCAATCTGTCGGCACCGGTCACTATGATGTGACAGCCGAGGCCCCCAATTTCTCGAAGACCGTTGCCCAGAACATTACGGTGACGCCCTCGGTCACGACCTCCGTCAATGAGGTTCTGAAGCCCGGTTCGACCTCCGACACCGTTGAAGTGGCGGCCAGCAATGAAGTGCTGCAAACCGAGAGCGGCGAACTCAGCGGAAATATCAGTGGCAAAGAGATTTCGGAACTGCCGATCTCGGGCCTGAACCCGACGACGCTGGCGACAACGATGCCTGGTGTGACCACCATTACTGCTGGCTCCAGCGGAAACGGTCCGCAATTTTCAGTGAACGGCAGCCGTCCTCGCGCGAACAACTATTTGATTGAAGGGCAGGACGACAATGACGCTGCTCTGACCGGCCAGGGACTGCAGCCAGGCAACACGGAAGCGTTCGATAACGTCAGCTTCCTGCTGAATGGCTACGGCGCCGAATTCGGTTATGCGGGCGGCGGTATTACCAACATCGTTTACAAGAGCGGTACAAACAATTGGCACGGCTCGGTGTATGACCGCCTGTTGAATTCTTCGCTGAATGCCATCAACCATCAGAATCGGCTCAATGGTCTCTTTACCAAAACCAAGTCACGCGAAAACATTTATGGCGGTACGATCGGGTTTCCGATCCTCCATAATCGCCTCTTTATGTTCGCTGCGTATCAGCAGGATCATTTCCGCTCCTCATCCATTCTGAGCACCCTGGTCGTGCCTACGGTAAATGGATATGCGGTGTTGAACAATTTCAAGTCAAACCCACGCATCGCCAACCTCATTACGGCATATGGTGGCCTACAGGGCGCGACACCTGCCAGCAACCAATACACCTCCTCCTCAAAAAATGTTGCACTCGGCCCCGATCCTGTAACCGGCGTGGACCGCGGCACCGTGGAATATGGTGGCGTACAACGAGTGATCGGCCGGCCTTCGAACTCCTCGGAGCTTGACCTCAAGTCCGACTGGCAGGCGACGTCCGCGGACAAGGTTCAATTTCGTTTTATCCGCACCTACAGCCTGATCCCCTACGACACTGGCAATTTTCCTTCTCAATTGCCTCTGTTTGATACCAACCAGGGTGGCCCTGCAGAGAACGCAGGCATTGTGCATACGCACGTATTCACGCCAAACCTGGTCAACGAACTCCGTCTTTCGTATGGTCGTATCTCGTTTACCTTCGACCTGCGTCCCGACACAAAGGCGAACCCGCTTGCAGTCGGGCCGACGGTCGCGATCGCTGGCGTCCAGGGCTATGGTATTCCGACCAATGTCCCGCAGGGTCGTGGACACAACACCTACCAACTCCAGGACGCTCTCTCGTGGTCTCATGGAAACCACACCCTCCGCGGTGGTTTCGACGTGAACCAGATTCGCGTTCGTGACGCGGTGCCGTTCATTTTCTACGGCTCGTTCAGCTATGTTGCAAGCACAGGTGTTGGGACTACGTATACCTCACTTGGAAATTACATGGACGATTTCTCGGGCTATACGACCTCAACCGGCCAGTCGATGACCCAGAACTTTGGCAGCAACATCGCTCGTCCTACTCTGACGAATCAAAATTACTATATTCAAGACCACTGGAAGGCTTCCCCGCGACTGGCGGTTGATTTTGGACTTCGTTACGAATACACGGGCGCACCCTTCAACTATCTCGGCTCCCCCGCGACCGATCCCACCCAGCCGTTCAACTCATTCTCAACCCCTGTGAAGCAGAACCCGGTCTATAACTCTTTTGCTCCACGCTTCGGGTTTGCCTATCAGCCCTTTGATGACGGAAAGACGGTTGTCCGTGGCGCGTTTGGATTGTTCTATGACCACAGCTTCACTAACGTAGATGACAACATTCAGGCCAGCGCGCCGAATGCGGCATCGCCCGTCCTCTACGGAAGCAACGCCGCCAGCGCACGCGGAACGGCTGCATGGTCCACGCAGTTTTCTACTCTGAGCCATACACCGTTGCCTGGGAACTCTCAGACAACCGTCACCAATAATCTGTCTTCGCCGCTAACGTACCAGTACAACCTGAACGTCGAACGTTCGTTCCCCGGCGGTTGGGCGATGACCATCGGTTATGCCGGCAGCCGCGCTCTTCATCTATATTCGCTCGACACGTTGAATCCGGTCATCGGCTCGACGGGCCTTCGCGTCAATACGTCTCGTAGTCTGATCACACTGTTCGATAGCGTTGGCTCATCCGACTACAACTCCCTGCAGTTGGAACTGGAGCACAAATTCCGCCACTCGCTCCAGTTTCGTGGTGCGTTTACCTATGCCAAAGGCCTGGACAACGTTTCCGATCCGTACACGACGGGCAACATCAGCGCATATCCGCAGATTCAACCGGCAGAGCCCGGCGCCCCGGCTAACGCACGTGGTTTGGAGTGGGGTCCCTCTGCGTATGATCATCGCCTCCGTGGGGTAGGAACCCTTGTCTACCAGACGCCCTCCTTCCACTGGAGTGGTGGCAAGAGCATCCTGGCGCATATCGTCAATAACTACACGGTGAGCGGAATTCCCAACTATCAGTCCGGAACCGTATATAACCTCCTCAACAACTACGACATCAACAACGATGGAATTAACAACGATCGGCCGATTCTGGAAAATCCGAACGCGCCCATCAATACGTTTGCCGTCGATTCCACACGGTTTTACACTGCGGCGCAGGGAGCTGGTCCAGGTGTGTTTTGCGATGGTTCCTATATCAACAACGCAAATAAACAAGCGGACGCCGTCTGTCACCCGGTCCAACTGAGCCAGATGCACTTCTATCTTGGTACGTTTGGTCAGCAGGCGCGAAATACCGTCAGCCGCGATACTGGTTACACACCTGGATTGTGGAACGTAGATGCTGCTCTTCAGCGCGAATTCAAGATGTTTGAGCGTCACTCGATTGCTTTCCGCGCCGAGTCGTTCAATATCCTGAATCATGCAAACACCGGTGTGCCGAGTTTCACGCTGTACGGCACAACCCTGCTTCCGATTGCGGCCACTTATGGCCGTGGCACCTTTGCGAACTATGCCAGCACCCAGACGGGAGCGCGCACCCTCCGCTTCTTTATGCGGTACTCTTTCTAACTCAACCAATGCAAAAGAAAAGGACCAGCTTCGGCTGGTCCTTTTCTCGTCTGGATTGGTCCATGCTGGCTCTATTGTTGCTGCGCATGCTGCTGCTGGCGAGTAAGGGTCGGCGGTTGCTCGGGGAGCGCCTGCGCTTTTTCCACCAGGATGGACCAGTCTTCCGGCACCGGCAATTCGCGGTCGAGCAAGGGAATGCCTTCGACCGGAGTCACACTTACAGCCACGGTAAGTTCGCTCTTGGAGCGGCCGCGGAAGATGCCATGTGTTGGTGGAACGTCTGAGTAGTCGCGGCCAATCGCGGTGCGGATGTGGCGGTCGCCGGCAACCAGATGGTTGGTGGGGTCGAAGCCTACCCAGCCCAGCTCGGGAAGGAAGGCTTCGATCCAGGCATGGGTTGCGGCGCTTTCGGAGCGGTCGTGGAAGTCCTTGCCGTGATGCAGGTAGCCGCTGACATAGCGGCAGGGAATCCGAAGACGCGAGCGCACCAGCGAGGTCATGATGTGCGAAAAATCCTGGCACACGCCGGCGCGGTTGCTCAGTGCAAGATCGATCGGAGAATCCGCCTTGGTGGAACGCGGTTTGTAGTCGAAGTAGTTGTAAAGCTGTTCATTGAGCTTGTGCAGCACGCTGAGCGGATCCTCTTTGCGGCGAAGGTCCAGAGAGTCGGCAAGCTTTTCAAGCGCTTCGGTGGGTGTCGCAAACTCACTTGGCAGCAGCATTTCCCAGAAGTCGCCTTCCTGCACCAGGTGATCAAGCTCATCCCATGAGTCGGCGGTCAATGAATCGGGAATCGGATCGTGGGGCTGCATTTCGACCAGCGCTTCGGCGACGATGACAAGTTGCCCGTGCTGGCCGGGAATATCGAAGTGGTGCACATGGTTCGCAAAGTGATCGCGATAGCTGAACACGCGGCATCGCGGGCTGACCGAGAGATGAAACGTCAGGCAGCGCTGGTTGGCGTCGGAGCGGGGATGCATCCGCGTTTCCATGATGCTCTCGCTGACCGGAGTCTTGTAGAGGAACTTGGTCAGATGGCGGATCGAGTAGTACATGCGTGCTCCTGCGGAACGTTATCAGCCGGCGAGCGCGGCCTGGATGGAATAGTCGACATACAGCCGGTAGACGGTTTCGTGAATCGCCTGGCACTGCTGTTGGATATTGCGCAGGTAGGCGACCACATTGCCGGAGAGAATCTCGTCCACGCTGGCATAGCTTAGCGACGCGCTCAAGCGTCCGGCGATGCGATGGAGTTCCTCTGCGCGGCTTTTGCCGGATCGCTTCTGGATGGAATCCAGCGCCGTCCGCAGGCTCTCGATGGAAAAGCGTAGTGAGTGCGGGAATTCGTTGTCGAGCAGCAGGAACTCAAAGATCCATTCCGGTGTGAGGTCGGCGGTATAGACCTTGCAATAAGCCTCAAATGCGGTGGCGGAACGCAGCAGACCCATCCAATCGAGATACTCATTGGCTTCAGCGTGGCGTCCGGCTTTTCCCCAGAGGTCGCCGTGGTACGCCTCCAGCAACATCGCGGTTGCGGAAGCTCGTTCAAGAAAACGGCCAACCTGGATGAATTGCCAGCCCTCGCCGTGACTCATCGTGGAATCCGTCACACCCTGGAATTGATGGACCGATTCCAACACGAGCTGCAGAAACGCAGCCGAGCTGCTGCTGTTGTCCTGGAGGGCTTCCGCCTGCATCAAGGTCTTGAGTTCGGGCCGCATGACTTCGAGATACAGGGAATTCAAGCGGTGCCATTGTTCGGTGGAGATCTGTTCGCGGACGTGACGGGCATTCTCCCGGGCGCGAATGATGCATGACAGCACTGACGACTTATTTTCGATGTCCAGGGTAAGGGTGCGCGCCAGTCCATAGGGGTCGCCATTCCACTTCACCCGCTTGGGTTTGCCCAGCGCCTGCAGGAGACGGACCCAGCGATGATCGGAGCTGGTGGAGCTTTCATCCAGCATCAGGTTCAGGTTCACATCCAGGAGGCGGGTCGTATGTTCCGCGCGTTCGAGATAACGAGACATCCAGTACAGTGAGTCGGCAACGCGCGAAAGCATCGGAGGGGCTCCTGTAAAGGGTTTTTTCGTGCCGGTTGAATGAGATGATACACAGCGCGGCCCTGCAAAACCGGGTCGAACCGCTTTCGTCAATCGCGAGGATTGCCAATCGGTCTTTCAACGTCTAAACAGATGAGATGAGGTTTGCGGGTTCATGGCTCTGAGGTGCAGGAGAAAAGGCTGGCAGCGGCGGGATCGGAAATCTGCTCTGCGGATCTTCGCCGCATGCTGTCTGCTCGCTTTCGCGATGCATGGGCAGGCACAGCATCGCCCCCTGGATGTTCCCGACCCCACGCATAGTGACGCGCCACCAACGCGCACGCGGCTCATTCTGAGAGACGGCGGCTACCAGATGGTGCTCAGCTACAAGGTGGAAGGCAAGATCGTGCGCTATCGCAGCGCAGAGCGCAACGGGGCGTCGGAAGAAATCCCTCTATCGCTGGTGGATCTACCTGCAACCGAGAAGTGGGCGCATGATCACGATCCGCTGAAGCAGCAGGAAGACGCCGCCCGGCCGCCGGTTCTCAGCCCTGAGCTGCAAAAGGAAGAGGCTGAACGCGCGTCGCGTACGCCGCTGGTTGCGCCGGATCTGCGCCTGCCCGAAGAAGACAGTGTCCTGGTGCTGGACACCTTCCAGGGAACGCCGGAAGTGGTTCCCGTGCCTCAGGAAGGCGGCGACCTCAACAAGGAAACCGCACACAATGTTCAGAAGGGCGTGGTGAACCCCGCCTCAAGCCCACACCGCATCGCCGACGTGCCGGGTGAAAAGTCGGATATTCAGCTCCACGTTTCCGATCCCGTGTTCTATGTGCGAGTCGGCTCAGATGATGCGGGCGTCCGGGATGGGGGTGGTTTTACGGTGGATACGGGCGGAGCTTCCGGCCGTGCAACTCCGTCTGGTGGGAATCCAAATAACGGGTATGTCCTGGAGCGGCTGGATGTGCGGCATGACCTGCGAGTGGTCGACAGTTTTCGCATCAGCCAGTTAGGCGTGCGGCCGCAGCGGGATGTTGTCGAGCTTAAGTCGGAGTTGATGCCGGGGGGACACTGGTTGAAGCTGACGCCGGTTCAGCCTCTGGAGTTCGGCGAATATGCGCTGGTGGAAATTCTCAGCGACCGCGAAGTGAACCTGAGTGTATGGACGTTCGGCGTGCATCCCACCGACCCGGAGAACGTGGAGGCTTTGCGGCCCGAGCCGAAGAGGCCGGCGAAGCTGGAGCGCAGACGGCCGTAGCAGCCCGGCTTGTGTTTCAGGGCGTTGGTGGCGACGGATTATCCGTGTGACGGGAGGTTTTTGGCTGGATGAATCCCTGCGGCTTGCCAGCCTCAGCAATAGCCAGTTGATTGCGCCCTCGCGCCTTGGCGACATACATCATGGCATCGGCTGAGCGGACGATTGCCTGCAGGGTATTCCCATCCTCGGGAAACGTCGCGAGCCCAAAGCTCGCGGTGATCTTGAGCGAAAGATTTTCCCTGCCGCCGGTAATGAACGTTTCCGCCAGCAGCTTCTCGCGAAGTTCGCTAGCCAGCGCGGTGGCCTCTTCCTTATCCAAACCCCGGAGCAGGACAACGAACTCGTCACCGCCATAACGGAACCCAGCATGGTTCGGTCCCAGGGTCCGTTTGACCAGATTGCCGATTTCGGCCAGCAGGCGTGAGCCGACAAGATGACCGTTCATATCGTTAACTTTCTTGAAGTGATCGAGATCGAAAAACACCAGGCTGAATTGCGGGCGGATCGATGCGCCGCGGTTGCGTGAGTCGCCTTCGATCTCCTGCTCCAGCAGGGTGTACAGATGGCGGGAATTGAACAGGCCCGTGCAGTCGTCTGTGACGGTCAGCTTCTGAATGAGATCCACGTAACGAGCGTTTTGCAGTGCGATGGCTGCGTAGTCGCAAAGCACGCGCAGGAAGGCGATGGAAGAATCCTGTAACTGGTCGAGCTTCGCGTTGTGAAGCTGCAGCACGCCCAGCGTGTGACCGCCGTGACGGATCGGCAAGCAGGCGATGGAGTGCAAGTGAAGCTCCGGATGCTGTTTCGCGAAGCTGGCCCACTCGGGATTCTTCGTGACATCGGGAATCACCAGGGGTTTGCCCGTGCTGGCGACATAACCCACAATGCCGTCCCCAAGCTTGATTCGGCGCTTCTCCCCGCTGGAGCTTTTGTCGCTGGCGGTCAGCGCGAAATACAGTTCGCCCTTCTCTTCGTCGACCAGCAGGAGCGACCATCCTTCCGGGCCGAAAAACTCCTGCATTTTGCCGATAATGGCGCGAAGCACATCGTTCAGTTCGAGGTTGGAGGTAAGCGCCCGTGCCACTTCGTGAACCACACGGAGAGTGTCCATCCTGTTGCGTGGATCATCGGGGGGGACGGGTTGGATGTATTTTGCCAAAGGAGATCAGCTCGCGGCGTAGGTCCACTGCTGAAGCGCAATACGGATGAACCCAGATCATAGTTCAACTGGATTGAATCGAAAACAAAATACGACCTTTCGGTTAACCGCCTATGTGCACCATGCTGCGCGAAGGCTTCAGGAAGCCAGGTTCACCGATGTGATGGCGGGCTTCCTTATGCAGAATGATGCGGCGTATCAGGACCCGTAACTCATCGTCACTCGCGCCTTGGCGCATCGGACCGACGAGGTCATGGTCGCTCTGCGAGAAGAGGCAGGTGCGGATATTGCCGTCGGATGTCAGGCGTACGCGGCTGCAAGCTCCGCAAAAAGGGCGGGAAACCGGCGCGATAATGCCAATTTCACCGATACGGTCCTCAAAGGTGAAGCGCCGCGCGGTTTCGCTGCGCTGCGTCGGCGGCAGTTCGACCAGGGGACGAACCTTGTTGAGACGTTCGACGATCTCGCTCATCGGCACTACTGCCTCGGGAGACCAGGTGCGGTCCTCTTCCAGCGGCATGAATTCGATGAAGCGCACAATGACGCCTTCCGTGCGCGAGAATTCGGCGAAGGCTTCAACCTGGGAGTCATTGAAGCCACGCAGTAGCACACAGTTCACTTTGACTGGTCCCAGACCGGCATCCTGGGCGGCGCGGATCCCTTCACGCACGCGCTCGAAGCTGCCCGGCACCCGCGTGATCCGGGCAAAGGTTGCGGCATCTACGGCATCCATGCTGACCGTAACCCGGCGGAGGCCCGCTTCACGTAACGGCCGAGCCATGGGGGCGAGCAGGTGGCCGTTGGTGGTAAGCGCTATGTCGAGTTGGGCGTCGGTGCCGTCCATGGGAGCAAAGGCGGGACGGAGCTGAGAGATTTCGCCAACCAGCTCTAATAGCCCCTTGCGCAAAAGAGGTTCACCGCCGGTGAGCCGCACCTTCTCGATGCCGAGCGAAACAAACAGCTTCAGCATGCGAGCGTATTCGTGGAGCGGCAGTTCGGAATATTGGGCGCCGTCGGAACCTGTCCGGCAGTAGACGCAACGATAATTGCAACGATCCGTCACCGACAGGCGAAGATCGGTAATGGCGCGGCCATGACGGTCGCGGAGGCGTCCATCCATCTCGCTCTCCACGCCGTGGGCAGACGCCGCAGCGCCCCCGCCTGTGAGGGAGGAGAGCGGTTGATCGAGATCGGGAAGAATCAGAGTCGACATGAACCTCAGGCTTTATTAGACGCCAAAATAACATTCCCGACGCAGGGGGCATGAAATACTGAGTGCGCCGCCACCGCTCGGCTTGAGTTCGGCAATTTACCGCCGAAAAGCAGCGAGTGCGCGGACCTACCCTGTAAACGTATCAAGGAACTTCGGCCTATGTTCACCCCTTTCGACGCATCTCTTTTCCTCAAGCAACTGGTTTGGCCTTTCCTTGGCGCCTTGCTGGTGGCTGCTCTGATTTTTGGCGTGTTGAAGTACCAGGCGCACCAGCGTTTGCAGCGCATGATCAAACAACGCGAAGGCGTTACGCAGGCCACTTTCACCGAGCACCTGGAGAAGTACGGGGTTGATCCGATCATTGCCGCTTCCACTTACCGTTATCTGCAGGAAGTACAGCTTGTGCGTTTCCCGATTATGGCGGCTGACAATCTGGATGAGGATCTGGGGTTGGACTCGATCGACATACGGCAAACGATTCTTGAGCTTTCCGTTGCGTTGAATCGTGAGTATGCCCCCGGTGTTCGTTCCACGCCGGTGGTTACCGTAGAAGATCTCGTAAGGCTGCTGCAGGCTTCGCCGCGCCGGCGCCAAAGCTCCGCCCGTCACCACGTCGCGGCATAGGAGCGCAAACGTTCTTTCTTTGAAAGAGTGCAGTAATCGGCTGCCATCATGACCCTGCCAACTAAAGAAGCCGTTTCCTAAGGAAAACGGCTTCGAGACTCTCTTTCGCTTAAACCTTGAGCGAAACGTTCAGACGCCGACGCTGAATTCAACGTCCTGCATCTCGTCGCCTGAGTGGGCATAGGCGTCATACGGTGTGCGCCGGTTGAACTTATAGCGCTGCCGCAGCTCGCGGCCTACAACCAGGCCAACCGCCAGCACCGTCACTCCCGCCGAAACCCAGCCAATATTGCGCAACACGACGCGTCTCCCGTGCGAGCCAATCCCCGCTATCTCTTCGACGTCCTGTTCGAGTTTTCGTAATGAGCGGCGCAACCTCATGGCTGCATGATAACGCAGCGTAGTGACAGTTGTGTATGCGTGCGAATAGCAGTCAGTGACCATGAATACCGAAAGATACCGAACTTGATTCCGCCTGGGCCCGGCATCAGGACTTGGAGGGCGTGGAGGCGCTCGGGGTTGCCGCAGCCGGTGCGGCTGCCGGGGCTGTGGAGGCCGTGTTGGTTGCCGCAGGCGTGCTGCCTCCCGAATCGCTTCCGGAAGAAGGCGCTGTCGCGGAGCCCGAGCCTTCCGTGGGCGGCGCGGCGGGTTTCGCGGACGAGTAGAGGTCTTTGTACCAGCCGCCGCCCGCAAAGTGGACAGCAGGAGCGGTCAAGGTGCGTTCCAGCACACCGCCACAGTGAGGGCAGACGGTGAGCTCCGGGTCGGAGAATTTCTGGATTTTTTCGATGCGTCGACTGCACGCGTTGCATTGGTATTCGTAAAGCGGCATGTGTGTCCTGGTGTTCCCTTTGGATAGGATACAGACGTGTTGCGTTTGGATGCGCAACGCGCCGGAGGCGGGATGAAGTCAGGATGGCGTGCGTTGCTTTGGATGAGCGGCTTCATGGCGGTCCTGGCTGCGGGTGCGCAGACCGTGGCGCGGACCCCGCCGATGGGGTGGAATAGCTGGGACGCTTACGGTCTGACGATCACCGAGGCCCAATTCCTGGCCAATGTCGACGTTCTCAAGACCAAGCTGGCGCCCTTTGGCTGGCAGTACGCCGTGATTGATGAGGGTTGGTTCTTCGAGAATCCAGGCGACCGCTCCCACCCGGAAAAGCTGCGCTACGCGCTCGATTCGCACGGGCGCTACGTGCCGGTTCCGGCTCGTTTCCCGTCAGCGGGGAACGCAGGGAAGCCAGATGTGGTTCCGGACGCCAAGCTGTCGGCCACGATTGAAGAAACAGGCTTTTCCAAGGTTGCTGCGCGCGTTCATGCGCAGGGCTTGAAGTTCGGCATCCACATCGTGCGCGGCATTCCCCGGGCGTCCGTGGAGCGGAATTTGCCCATTGATGGAAGTTCCTTTCGGGCGCAGGATGCGGCGGATACCGGGGATGCGTGCTCCTGGGATCCGACCAACTGGGGTATCAAGGACAATGCTGCGGGCCAAGCCTGGTACGACTCTCTGCTGCGGCAGTATGCGGGATGGGGCATTGATCTGCTGAAGGTGGACTGCATCGCCGACCATCCATACAAAGTGGATGAAATTCGGATGATCCGGCGTGCCATTGACCGGAGTGGAAGACCCATGGTGTTGAGCCTTTCTCCCGGACCAACGGCGCTGGCGCATGCGGATGAAGTTGCCGGCCTGGCGCAGATGTGGCGCATTTCGGACGATATCTGGGACATCTGGAAAAAGCCGGAGTCCGGCTTCCCGCAGTCGGTCACTAGCCAGTTTGCGCGGCTGGCCGCGTGGTCGAAGTATGCGAAGCCCGGCAACTGGCCCGATGCCGACATGCTGCCCTTCGGTGAGCTGAAACCATCGCCCGGATGGGGCAGACCGAGAAGCTCACAGCTGACACCGGATGAGGTTCGCACACAGCTTACCTTGTGGGCGATTGCGCGCAGTCCGCTGATCCTGGGAGGGAACCTGACCGCGCTGGATGAAGAGACCCTGAAGCTTCTGCAGACCAGGGAGCTGATCCGCGTGAACCAAACCGCCACCGCAAGCCGCCAACTCTCGCGGCAGGACGATTGGGTGGTGTGGTCGGCGAGCCTGCCTGCGGGCGAAACGGCGCTGGCCGTCTTCAATCTGGGCGACAACGCAGCGGATGTCCACAAAGCCTGGAGCGATCTTGGGTTTCAGGGCAATGTGCGTAGCGCCAAGGCTGCTCTTCCGGTTGTGGGGGAAGCTAGCGCAAAAGGGGTGAACATCAAGCTCCCACCCCATGGCAGCGCGCTTTGGATTCTGCGCTAGGCCGTGCTGTTCGACACGCCGGTTGCTAGGGAGCCGTCTTCGCCGTATCCTCGCCTCAGAGATGGCTTCCGGTTTCAACCCCAATAGCCCGTTTGCGGGTAAGAAGAAGACCGACCTCGATGGCGAGGAGCGCCGCGCCGCGGATGCGGAGCGCCTGGTGTCCGCCCGGACGGTCGATGACGATTCGCAGTTTGAGCTGAAGCTCAGGCCCAAGCGGCTCTCCGAGTTCATTGGACAGACCAAGGCCAAAGAGCAACTTGCGATTGCGCTCGAAGCAGCGAAGTCTCGCGGTGAAGCGCTGGACCACGTGCTTCTGTTTGGCCCTCCGGGACTGGGTAAGACAACGCTGGCGACGATCATCGCGAATGAACTGGGGGTCGGCTATCAGCAGACCAGCGGACCCGCCCTGCAGATTGCGGGGGACCTGACGGCAATCCTCACCAACCTGCGGGAGCGGCAGGTCTTGTTCCTGGATGAAATTCACCGGCTGCAGCCGGTTCTGGAAGAGAAGCTGTACACGGCGCTTGAGGACTACCAGATGGACATCATCATCGGGCAGGGACCAAGTGCGCGTACACATACGCTTGAGATCAAGCCGTTCACCTTCGTTGCGGCTACGACGCGCCCTGGCCTGCTCAGCTCGCCGCTACGTTCGCGGTTTGGCATTCTGCTTCGCCTGGAGTTTTACTCGGACGACGAACTGCGCTTTGTCGTCGAGCGCTCGGCCGAGGTTCTTGGCGTGCCGATCGACAGGGACGGAGCGGCGGAAATTGCCATGCGGTCGCGAGGAACCCCACGTATCGCCAACCGTCTCCTGCGCCGTGTGCGGGACTATGCCCAAGTGCGGGCTGGAGGCCGCATCGACCGCGAAACCGCAATGGCCGCGCTGACCATGCTGGAAGTGGACGCACACGGTTTCGATGAGCTGGATCGCCGGCTGCTGCGCACCATCATCGAAAAATACGATGGCGGACCGGTGGGTCTGAATACTCTGGCCGCCGCGTTGGCGGAAGAGCAGGACGCGCTCGAGGAAGTCTATGAGCCGTTCCTGATCCAGATCGGCTTTCTGGACCGCACACCGCGCGGACGCGTTGCCACACGACTCGCGTACCAGCATCTCGGCATTGAAATGCCTGGGCGAAGCGCAGGCTTGTTCGGTTGAGTTATTTCGCGGGTAATGGCCGAAGTTTCAAAATGGAAACCCTACCCCGTTTGAGTTACTCCTGACCTGAAAGTAGCGCATGCGGCGGGCAACTCCGGCTCGTAGCATCGGAGACGTACTCCCGTAGAGTATCCGGCGTTTGTGAATCTGTTAGCCAAGCGCCGATCCGGAGTGGGTCCCTTATGCTCGAAGCGCAGAATTTGTATCTGGTAGGTTTCGTCTCGCAAGCCTCGTTTGCACTGACGATGACCCTGCTGGCGTGGTCCGATCGCAGATCGCGAGGCATGGTCTGGCTTGCGCTGGCGAGTGCTACACAGTTGCTCGCGACGATTCTCCGTTATACCGAGCCCAGGCAAGCGCTCAACGTCTCGCAAACCATCGGCAGCACCTTGCTGGTGGTGATCTTCTTCTGTGTCTATCAAGGCCTGCGCTGGTTCGTCCTGCGTCAGTCCTTGCGTACCGCGTGGGGACCGGCCGCTATCCTTGCTTCGGCGCTCCTGGTGGCCGGTTGTTCCTTCGTGCACCCGGCACTGGGGCTGATGCTCTCACGTGGTGTGGTTACGATCATCATGGCGCTGACCCTGCGTATGCTCTGGCGGCCTCGCTTTCGTGCGTTGCGCTTTGCGGCGCGGACGTGCGCGGTGCAGATGTCGATCGTCCTCGGCATCATGTTGTTTCGCCTATTCGTGGATCAAGGTGCGCATGGACCTCTGCACGACCTGTTGGCTGCATGGGGACGCGAGTGTACGTTAGTCGGCGCCTCGCTTCTGTCTCTCTCTTTCATTGCGTTGTTTGTTGCCGAAGCGAAACGGCGTCTTCATGAAGAAACACGCACGGATGCCTTGACGGGGCTTTGCAACCGCCGCGCGATGGAAGAAGCCGCTATCCGCCTGATTGCCAGTGCTCGAAGCAGCCGCGCCCCACTAGCGCTGCTCATGCTCGACATGGACAGTTTCAAGGCGTTGAACGACACATGGGGCCATTGGCTTGGCGACCGCGCACTGCATGCACTGGGCTCGGTCCTGCTCACCGGCACAGGCACGGACGATGTGACGGCGCGCATGGGTGGCGAAGAATTTGCTGTGCTGTTGCCGGGGCAGGATATGGAAAGCGCGGCGATCGTCGGTGAACGGCTTCGCCGCAGCGTGGCAGACCTCAATCTCCACGACGCCGGATGCACCGCGTCCCTTACGGTCAGCGTCGGTGTCAGCACGCTGCATGATAGCGAACGCACCTGGGCGGACATGCTGCGGCGCGCGGATAAGGCGCTGTATCGCGCCAAGCGTGAAGGCCGTAACCGGGTTATTCGATACAACGAAGAAGTGACCGTTATGGAAACGGACGAACTTTCCCCATCGGGCTGTGGGATCGAGTCGTTGCTCACCGGTACTGAAAGCTAGAGCATTTGCGGTAATGGTGTAGACCAAGCGGAAAGCGCCCGAGCCGTTTTCTCCCAATGAAAACGGCCTTCTAGGATCTATTCGGGACCACAGTATTACCGGAAATGCTTTAGAGCCGCAGCGCCGCGCGCAGGACGCCGTAGGCATTCGTGAGCCGTGTTTCCGCAGCTTCGCGATCGAGCGAAAGCTTCCCCATCACAATGGCTGTTTTCACGTTGTTCCCTGCATCATGCAGGAGACGTTCCGCGGACGGCATGTCGCAGCCTGTTGCCGCGGCAACGATACGTTGCGCGCGGTCAACGAGCTTGGCATTGGTGGGCCGCACGTTCACCATGAGGTTGCCGTAGGTAGCGCCGGTACGAACCATGACGCCGGTGGAAAGCATATTGAGAACCAGCTTGGTTGCGGTTCCGGCCTTGAGACGTGTGCTTCCGGTAAGCACTTCGGGGCCGGTTGCGGGTGTAATGGCGATGTCGGCAGCCTCCGCGAGCAGTGAACCCGGTACGCAGCTCAGGCCTACGGTGAGCGTGCCCAGGCGCTTCGCGTGTTCCATCGCGCCGAGCACGTAGGGCGTGCGTCCGCTGGCTGCAATGCCGACCAGTGTGTCCGGCTTGTCATCGGCGCCAAAGCCGGCGGCTTCGAGATCATGCGCGCCCTCTTCCGGCGAATCTTCGGAGTGTTCGCTGGAAAGACGCAGTGCGCGGTCGCCTCCGGCAATCAGGCCCTGAACGAGTTCGGCGGGCACGGAAAACGTAGGCGGGCACTCGCTCGCATCGAGTACTCCCAGCCGTCCGCTGGTCCCCGCACCAATGTAGAAAAGGCGTCCACCGCGCGCGAAGCGTGCAGCGATCTCATCGACGGCCCGGGCGATGTGTGGAAGTTCGGCGCGCACGGCTGCCGCAACCCGGGCATCCTCGTCATTGATGACGGCGAGCATCTCGAGCGTCGGGAGTTCGTCCAGGTGTTCGGTCGCGGGATTGCGGGCTTCGGTAAGCAGTGAGCCAAGGTGCGGCTTTTCAGACATGCGTTCAGTGTCGGCTACGGCTGTCCTGTGATGCAAGGGACTCTACTTGATTCCGGCCGATGCCCAGGCAAAATGGCATGCAACTTTAGAAAACGCATCTGCGTCATCACGATGGGTCAGGGTTTGGACGTTTCCAGGGTGAGTATGCCATCTCGGTGGATCAGCCGGCGTGATCGCAGGTTCTTGTTGCCTGCGCTGCTTGTTTGCATCTCAGCGGTTCTTGTCACCGGTTGCGGCTCGGGAGGCGCGCCACCTTCGGGCGGTGGCTCGGGGCCTACACCGGGCGGCTCAACCCAGGTCACGCTGTTGCTGTCCGGGAGCGCGAACGGATTTCCTTTGGACTTCCGCATTGCGCTTGGCAGCCTGACTCTGGTCAATCAGTCGGGGAAAACCGTTACTGTATTTACCAACCAGCAGACTACGGACGCTGTGGCGCACAACGGCCATCCGGTGCCTTTGCTGACCGCGACCGTGCCTCAGGATACATACACTTCCGCGCAGTTTACGGATAACCAGATCGATCTGACCTATCTGATGAACTCGCCCGGCTCTATCGATGTGGTCGACAATGAAACCCTGGGCGACTGCTGCCAATCCACGCCGACTGTGGTGCTTGCTTCGCCGATTACGATCAGTGGAAGTTCCATGGCGCTGCAGGTGAACCTGAATCTGTCGAAGTCCATCCTTCCCAACAATAATCCGGTCATTCCTTATCGCACCGCAGCCTACGTGGAGCTGACTGCCTTTCCTCTCACTTCGGCAGGTGCGGTCAACATCGAGGACGAGTATGGCCAGGTGGTTTCTACCAACGCGGCAGGTTTCTCGCTGCTCACAGCCGACGGCGCAAATCTGGACGTTGCGGCGAATAGCGCCACGTCGTTTACCGGCTTGAGTGGGATGTCCGCGCTTGCCGCAGGCATGTTCCTCGAAACCGATGGCAGCCTTCAGGACGATGGATCGTTGCAGGCCTCTCGTGTTCAGGTGACCGACCCTGCGACGAAGAACATGTCCGTTGGAACAGTTGTTAGTGGATACTCCGGAGGTTCGAGCTTTGTGTTTGTGAATCGTCAGGGAGTGGGCTCCGACCCCAACCTGCAGCAGCACCCGCAGGGATTTCCTTACGCCTACAACGCAAGTACCCACTTCGGCATTTCCTCGCGTTACACAAACCTCGCAAGCCTGCCCTTTACGCCGCATTTCGACGTCACTTCGTTAGGTAGAGGTCAGCATGTGTGGCTTAGTATTCCGTCCGTCACAACTACCAACCCCTATTCGGTGGCTACGGATATCACGCTGGTGCCGCAAACGCTGAACGCACAGATTCTGTCCAGTTCGACGCAGGGAGCGTTCACGGTCTATAACGTGCTGTTGCCAGCCGAAGACTACGTTGCTCAAGCTTTTGCGTCCGGTTCGTCCGCGAACGCGGTCATTTATCTCGACAATGCCACTCGAGTGCTGAACGGCGTTTCACTGGCGACTGGAACCATGGCCCGTTTCACAGGCCTGCTTTTCAATGATGGTGGTACGTTGCGCTTGGATTGCGATGAGGTCGATCTCGGCGTGGCGCCGTAGATATAGGCCCGCATGGATCTCGCAGCTCGCGTTCGCGGCATAGTCGCCATTTCGGATAACGAGGGATTTCATCTGCTCGATCTGAAGTAACCAAGCGGCCTCTGTTCTGTGTCAGCATAGAAGGAGCATGGCCGACGGAGAACATAGCAAGCAGGCTGCCGGTGCGGCCTGGAAACATAGGGAATTCCGCATCTACTCAGCCGCCCGCCTCCTGGGCGTCATGGGGGCGGAAGCGCAGGCTGTTGGCGTTGCCTGGCAGATCTACCAGATCACACATTCGCCGTTGATGTTGGGATACACCGGGCTTGCCTTGTTTCTGCCCGGGATATTTTTTGTCCTGCCTGCGGGGCATGCGGCGGATCTGTTCGATCGCCGCACCATCGTGCTGATGTGCTACAGCCTGCAGTTCGTGGCCAGTGCTCTACTGCTTTGGATTTCTCTGGCCGGCGTCACCAACGTGGCTTGGGTGTATGCCGTGCTGTTCCTTATTGGCGTGGGGCGCTGTTTCAGTGGGCCGGCGATGAGTTCGCTGTTGCCGACGATTGTGCCCAAAGAACATTTTGTGAATGCAGTGACGTGGGGCGCGACCATCTTTCAGATTGCGCAATCGCTCGGTCCCATGATCGGTGGGTTGTTGTTCACTGTGCCGATGCTGCGCTGGTTCGGCGGCACTCCATGGCTGGCGCATCTTGAAGGCGCTCCGTTGGTGTATTGCTTCACCCTGACGTGTCTGGCGCTGTACATCGGCTTGTTTACCGCCATCCATCCGCGGGGTGCGGCCGAGAAGAAGGGCTTCACCATCCAGACCATGCTCGCTGGCCTGCGCTATGTTGCGCAGACACGGCTGCTGCTGGGATCGATTTCCCTGGATCTGTTTGCCGTTCTATTTGGGGGCGCAGTGTCTCTTCTGCCAATTTTTGCGTCGGATGTTCTTCACTCCGGCGCCCACGGCCTGGGACTTCTGCGTGCGATGCCAAGCCTGGGTGCGCTGGTGGTGTCGCTGACACTGATCGTGCTGCCGATCAAGCGCAAGGCCGGCAATACCATGCTTATCTGCGTCGGGATTTTCGGTGCGATGACGGTTGTCTTCGGCTTGAGCAAGGTCTTGTGGCTGAGCTGCCTGGCGCTCTTTGTCGTGGGTGCTATCGACATGGTCAGCGTAGTGGTGCGATCCAGCATCCTGCAACTGGCAACGCCCCCTGAGATGCGTGGCCGGGTATCCAGCGTGAACTGGCTGTTCGTGGGCGCGAGCAATGAGTTTGGCGAGTATGAAAGCGGCCTGACCGCGCATTGGTGGGGCGCGGTGCGCGCGGTGGTCATTGGTGGCGTCGCCAGCATGACGGTGACCGGACTTTGGGCTGTATTCTTCCCGGCGCTGCGCCATGTAGACAGGTTGAGGGCCGAGGACTTGATCGCAGCGGAGAAGCTATTGGCGACGTCGGAGCCGGTGGATTAGAAGGGGCAGAGAACCCCAGTTCACCCGACGTGTGAAATCAAAGTTCGTACCGGCCCACCCATCGCGCCAAAAGCATGCACGATGAGTGGGGCACCCAGTTTTGTAGGGGCATAGAAGAAACCCGAGAAGCAGATCCCCTGCGGGGATGACAAACAAGAAAAGCAAGGACGACCGCGCGAGGCGGAAGGCAGACGGACGATAGCAGAACACGGAATTCAGTACTGCCCGTAGCGGCCTTTGGCCGAGTCGAGTAGCTTTTGCGAATCGTAGCCAACGCCGTCTTTGAAGATGATCTCCGTGTTCTCAATGTCGTTGATGTTCTTGCTGGGATCGCCTTTCACGACGACGAGGTCGGCATTCTTGCCGGCGGCAATGCTGCCAATGCTGTCGGTGCGGCCCAGGTAGGTTGCGCCGTTCAGCGTAGCAATCTTGATGGCTTCGAGCGGTGAGAAGCCGGCGTCAACCAGCAACTCGATTTCGCGCTGGTCTCCATAGCCGGGAAGTACGCCGCCGTCACCGGTCGGGTCTGGGCCTGCGAGCAGCAGGCCTCCGGCGGCG
>DASYEV010000015.1:0-24796 GCA_036498835.1 Acidobacteriaceae bacterium
CAGCATGGGAAGCGCGCTCTACAGTCGCGTCATGGCTGACCTGAAGGTTGCCGCCGGACAACTCGCGAGCGGCGACACTGCAACGCCGTCACAAGGGTTGCCCTTCCGAGAGGTGTCGAGTCTCATTGCTTCTTCCAACTAAGGCAAACTCTTGAAGGCGAAAGTGCTCGAGCGAGTCTTCTCCCAAGTCTGCCACAGGCGGAGCTGATCCCTGAGAGATGAAACGGGGGCTTTTGCGCCTGTCGTCTATTTTGTTGCATTTATCTCTCCGCTTCTTATTGGTAGGAGAACATCGACAGGCTCGTCTATGTTCCGTCAACAAGTTTAGACTTCCAGCTGATATTTCTATGAATCGGCATGATGGCCCCGATTTCATCACCGGTGCATCCAGTACGATAGAACGCTGAAGGATTTCGGATCAATCGCCGATGGACGCCGTACAGCAGAGCTTTTACATCCTGCACTTCCGAGCCGCTTTTCACGAGAAGAAAGGGACAGCCTTTCAGGACTGGTTTGCGCAGCTCGCCGGGAACGCCTATGGGGCGGACTTCGAGGAAGTGCGTCCGTACGGGAAGCAGGGGGATTTGAAATGCGACGGTCGACTGGTCAGCGTCGGAGCGATTTTTCAGGTCTATGCGCCCTACCTAATGAAAGACGCCGATCTTAGCGCCAAGATCAAGGAGGACTTCGAAGGGGCCATCGCTCATTGGGACGGCTGGCTGAAGACTTGGATTTTCGTCCATAACGATGCGCGGGGGCTTCCACCAGGCGCGACCCAATACCTGGACACGCTGCGTGCGCAACATACCAAGGTGAAAATTGAGGTTTGGTCGGAGCCGGAGTTGCTCAAGTTACGGGGCATGATGGATCTGACGGCGCACCAGTCGATGTTCGGATTTGCTCCCTCCCTCGCAGTCGTCGACCGGCTTGCTTTACAGGACCTAGTGCCGATCATCGAAGCGCTCTCGCGGGCGGAGCCGAGTGTGACCGATCCTCCACTGACTCCCCCCAGCCTGCAAAAGCTCCAGAAGAATAGCCTTTCTTCAGACGCCGCCGTGCTGCTTCAGATGGGCCGGAGGAAAAGCGATTTGGTGGCGACGTTCTTCGCTCGGGGGCCACGGCCCGATCTGGGGGAGCACATTGCAGAGGCATTCCGAGAACACTACCGGACGTTGAAGAATCTGGAACTGCCAGCAGATAGTATTTTCAGGAGCCTTCAGGAGTATGCGGGCGGCAACGGTGATCCACAGCGGCAGGGCGCAGCACTGGCGGTGGTCACTTATTTTTTCGACGCTTGCGACATCTTTGAAGACCCGAACGGAACGGTTGCCGCGAAATGATTCTGCCCTCCAAACACATCCAACCGGAACGCGCCTTGATCGGCGTCGGGGCTGAGATCCTTGGTGCGTTGACCAAGCCGATGACGATGTCGCGCGTTTGGGACGAAATCCGCGGCCGCCGGACGCTCGCCACTCCGCATGCGCCGCTGGACTACGAGTGGTTTGTTCTGGCACTGGATTTCCTGTATTCCATCGGCGCGGTAGATTATGAGCGCGGAACACTGCGGAGGGCTGCGTCATGATCCGGTTCCTCGGCAGCGACCTCGCTTCATTCAAGGCCTTGACCTTTCGCGCCGGACTCAACATCGTCCTTGCCGACAAAAGTGAGGGTGCCACAGATCGCCAGTCCCGCAATGGGGCCGGAAAGTCGAGTCTCATCGAACTGGTTCATTTTCTGCTGGGTGCAGAGGTTCGCCCGGAGAACGTCTTTCGGAGTACCAAGCTCATCGATTCGTCCTTCGACATTGGGATGGATGTCAAGGGCATGCAGGTTACGGCGAGTCGCTCGGGCAAACGCCCGTCCCGCATCGCTGTCGAGGGCAACTTTGAATTGTGGCCGAAGGCTCCCTCGGAGAAGACGGATGGAACCGCGGAGTTTACCAATGAAATCTGGAAAGACAATCTCGGCGCTTTGTGGTTTGGCCTTCCTTCCGCCTCCGAAGAGGGTTATCCCTCGTTTCGATCGCTGATCTCTTACTTCGCGCGACGGCAAGGCAGCGGCGGCTTCATTCAGCCAATCCAGCATTCCGGCCAACAACAAACCTGGGACCAACAGATCGCTGTGTCGTATTTATTGGGGCTGGATTGGAACCTGCCGCAACGCTTCCGAGAGCTGAATGCGAAGGAAAAGGTCACCAAGGAACTGCGCAAAGCATCGAAGTCTGGTGAGTTGGGACAGTATTTCGGACGCGCCGCCGACCTTCGCACGCGGCTGACCGTCGTAGAGGCGCACGCGAAGCGGCTTCGCGTGCAATTGGATTCGTTCCAAGTCGTGCCCGAGTATAAGGAGCTGGAGCGCGAAGCCAACGATCTTACGCAAGCCATCGATACCCGAAACACGGACAACGTGCTGGATGGAGACCTGATCCGTCAGTTACGGGGCTCACTCGAAGAGGAAGCCACGCCCGGCTTGAATGATGTGACCGATCTCTACGCTGAAGTCGGTGTGGTCATGCCGGAGTTGGTGCGGAAGCGCTTTGACGAGGTAGAGCAGTTCCACCGCACGATTCTTGAGAATCGGCGCTCGCACCTTGCTGCGGAGATTGCTGCCGCCGAAGCGCGCATCGCGGAACGGGACCGTTTGAGTCTGGAGGAGGATAGGCGACGGCAGCAGGTGATGAGCATACTCCGTTCCGGCGGCGCGCTGGAGCACTATACGAGCCTGCGGGAAGAATTGGGCCGTATGGAAGCTGATGTGCAGAGTGTGCGGCAACGGCTTCAAACCGCTGAAACCATTGAGAGTACGAAAACAGAGATCGATATCGAACGCGCACAGTTGCTCAAGGCATTGCGGGATGACATTCATGAACGCGCCGCGGTAGTGCGTGAGGCCATTCTTACCTTCGAGCAGCTTTCCGAATCGCTCTATGAGCGTGCAGGAAGCCTGACGATAGCAGACTCTTCTTCGGGACCGACGTTCGATGTGCATATCGATGGTCAGCGGAGCAAGGGAATCACGAACATGCAAATTTTCTGCTTCGACATGATGCTGATGGAAATTTGCCAAAAACAGGGGCGGGGCCCCGGCTTTCTGATCCACGACAGCCATCTCTTTGACGGAGTGGATGAACGCCAGGTCGCCAAGGCGCTGCAACTCGGTGCCGAACGGGCCGAGGCCAGCGGCTTCCAGTACATCGTGACGATGAACTCGGACGCGCTGCCCCATGATGGATTCCGCGGCAAGTTTCAGATTCGCGAGTATGTCCTCGACAGAGTCCTAACAGACGCGACAGAGACCGGGGGCCTCTTCGGACTGCGGTTCGAATAGGACTTCGGTTAAAGCCTTTCATGACGAAACGGCAGGCGTTCAATGGTCCTCGAGCAATCGCGGGTGTGGTAAGCGAAAACAACCAAACGAAGCACTTTACACCTGCAGGTGGTCTTTGTTCCACCATAGCTAGCCGCTATGCGCGCATTAGGTGGTGCCAAACGAATGCGGCCTTCCGCCGGCGAATTTCTGCCGGCAAAAGGCCGCTTTCTGTTGCTACTGAACGATGGTGAGGGTGAATGGCGCGGTTTGCGTGCTGGTGCCGGTGTTGGCCGTTCCGGTTTGCGTGAGTTGTGTGGAGGTCGCAACGGCATTGACTGCGATTGGGTGTGCCCCGGAAGACGTGAGGCCGCCGAGGATTCCCGATCCGCATCCGCTCATCATTGCAAGGCCGGCCAGTGCGAAGACCGTTGCAAGCAAGGCAGGCAATGCGCGTTTCCGGCGGCGCAGGGCAAACAAGCCGCCCAGGCCGAGCAGTCCGGCAAACAGCACACCGTTGCGGGTGTTGTTGCTCGCTGCGAGTGCGCTGGTGGTGATCGTGAGCTTTGCTTTTTGCACGGTGTCAGAGCCGTCCGCGGTGAGCGTTGCCGGTGAGAAGCTGCAGTTCACGCTCGCCGGCAGGTTGCTGCAGGCAAACGTTACCGTGCCGGTAAAGCCGCCGGTGGGCAAGAACGCGAACGTCGCCGCACCGGTATCCCCGGCGTGCAGAGTCATTGTGGACGGAGTGGCATTCACGCTGAAGCTGGGGCTGGTGCCCTTGCCGCTCAGCACAATGGTCTGCGTGGCGGGTGAGGCGTTGTCGGTAAGCGTAATCGTTCCGCTAAAGCTGCCCGTGGCTTGCGGATTGAAAACCACAGTTGCCGTGCAGGAGCCCCATGCTGCGACGACCGTGCAGTTATTGGTCATCGTAAAGTTTGTGGTGTCGGAGAGCTTGACGCTGGAAACATTCAGTGTCGAGTCGCTTTCGTTGCCGATCCAGACGTTCCACGTGCCGCTCTTGCTGCCAACCGGGACGTTACCGAAGTCGATGGGTGAGGGCGAAATATCAACCACGGGCGGAGGCTGACCCGCACCGGTGCCGGCGAGTGGAACCGGGAAGGACGCCACCTGACCCGCTACGTTGTTGGGGTTAACCTGGACGAGCAGTTGCGAGGTGAAGGTCTGCGCCGCCGTTGGCGTGAAGACGACTGAGACCAGGCAGCTGCTGTATGCGGGCAGCGATTGGCCACACGTGCTCTTGGTGATGGAGAACTGCGAGGACGGCCCGAGGACCGTGTTCAGTTGCGCCATCGGCTGCGAGCTGTTGTTGCCGACCCAAATCGTCCAGGTGGGGCTTTGCTGACCGACGCCGACAGTGCCGAAATTGATGTTGTTAGGCGAGATCCCAATGTCCGGCGCGATCACCGTGGCCGTGAAGGTGATTAGCTGAAACACGAAGGTGTCGCCGCGAACGATGTAGCTGCCATTGAAGGTCCCAGGTGTGGTCGGCGTGAAGACGACGTTCACGGTGCAGGAACTGCCCACCGGAATGGATGCGCAGCTACCGTTGAGGGTGAAGTTGGAACCGCCATCGAATGACGTTGTGACGTTCAGCGTCTTCGTGCCGGTGTTGGTGATCGTGATGGGCGCGGTGAGATTCGCACTGCCCAGAGTGACCGTGCCGAAGGTGAAGTTGTGGGGCGAGACACTGATTGGATTGTTGGCGCTGGCGTTGCCAACCAGATGAATGGACGAGCCGCCTATCTGAACCTGATCGATCTGCTCGCTGGAGGTGATGGGTTTGAAGTCGAAAGCGGCTGTGCAGGATGCTGCGGCTGCAAGGGCGCTTGAGTTGCCATCGATGTCCAGGCAGGTGCTGGAGGGATCGAAAGCAAATCCTGGCGGCTGCGGCACGAGACCCGCGGGGAGCGCCGCGTTGCCGATGTTGGTGAGGGTGACGCCCTGGGGGCTGTCCGTGCTGGTGGCGCCAACAGCGGTGCTGCCAAATACGAGGGTAGCCTGCGACACATCGATCTTCTGCACGACGGGGGGTGTGGAAAGGAGATAAAGGTTTCCGCGAAAGTCGATCGCCAGAGAAGAAAGGCCGCCGCCCACATTGATGTTTGGAAGCGAAGATCCCGTGCCCGCAATGGTGGAGATTGTACCTGTGAACGCATTCACCATACGGATGTTGTTGTTGAAGTAGTCGGCGACGTACAGATTGCCCGCGGCATCGAAAGCAAGACCGCTCATATTGCCTAGCTGGGCGCTGGTGGCAGGGCCGCCGTCGCCGGTAGAGTTGCCGAGCACGCCGGTACCAGCGACCAGGATCACGGGCTGGGGCTGCGTGGTATCGGTGCTGATTTTGAACACCTGATGATGGCTGATGAAATACAGGTAGCCATCGCGAACAGCGAGCGTGGAGGGGAGGTATTGAGCGCCTTGCACAATCGTCGTGACTGTGCCGTTCTTGCTCACCTGAATCTGTCCCTGGGTTGGAACAGCCGTGTACAGGTAACCATTGGCATCGACTGCGATGCCACCATCTTCGCCGTCGGCGGTGGTACCGTGAACGGCGCCCACGCGGCCGGAGGCTTCACTGCCGACCGTGGAGATGTTGCCGGTGCCGTAGTCAACTTTGCGGATGGGATCGTTTGCGTTGTCGATGACGGAGAGGATATAGAGATCACCTGCCGGGCTCACGGTGATATCGACCGGATGCTGAATCCCGGCTGAGGTCGCGGGACCGCCGTCGCCGCTGTCATTGGAATTGCCCACCGTGCCTGCGACGATGGTGGTAGCCCCTGTAGTGGCATCCACCTTGCGCACGACGGTGTCGGGAGTGTAGGCGAGGTAGACGTTGCCCACAGCGTCGACGGAAAGTGTTGTGGCGGCCGTTTGAATGGGTACGCCACCGACGATAGCGGGGCTGGTAAATGTGCCGGGCGTGAGCGCTGTCTGGAAGTTTGCCGCCGTGAAGGTGACCGGGATGACATACACGCCGGATGACGTGGTGATGCGCAGTGTTCCGGAGCGCTCGCCGGGATAGAGCGGACTCAGTGCCGCCTCAACGGCGCATTGCTGTCCGGCGGAGAGCGTTCCCGTAGAGCAGCCTGTGCCGAACATGTCTCCAACAAGGTAGGCGCGTTCAACCGCAAGTTCCTGCGCACCGCCAGGGCCGGGGTCGAAGGCAAGGCTGGTAATCGTAGCCGGCTGCGTGAAGGAGAACGCAATGCTGCTTACGCTGCTGCTGGTCGAGCTCCATGTGCCGGCGCTTACGGTGCTCCCAGGAGTCAAAGCAGCGCCGTTGACCAGCAGGCCCGGCGGCTGCGTTTGCGCAGATGCGGAAAGAGTGCAGGCGAGGATTGCAACGGGAAAGGCGAAACAAGACAGGAAGGATGCACAGGTACGACGTAATGCGTACATGAGGGGTGTAGGCATGAAAGCTCCGCGGTAGGGATGGTCGTTCGACGACGATTCTACCCATGGGAGCACCCTTCGTTATGAACAGGGTGTGTCAAAGGGGCTACCTTTGACAACAGTTCGCGGATGGAACACGCGGGAAGTTTGAAAAGAGACAGCCTTGAATGGCCCTTCATCGCCCGGTCTCCGATCCACTATTTCCCGTATCTTCTGAGAAGGCGCGGCGTCCGGCTCTTGAAAAGTCGTCAACTCATCGTGCATTTGGCGGATTTGTGCAAATAAATCCGTTCAACTTATCCGTCAATGGCCGAGGATGGCGATGAGAATGGCGGCCATCCCTATGGCCAGCACGAAAGTGAGGAGAATGCGCCAGATCAGGCTCATTGGGAGAAATCCTAGCACTCCCGCTCGACGAAGGTGTGGACGTGACAGGTTCCAGAGCAAATCTCCTGATGCTTCGGCGCACGCAATCCTGCCTGCAAGTGAAGCTCAACCTTGCAGGCAGGACGCTCTTTCTCTTCGGGATGTATCGGAAATCTACTTGGGTTTTACTGCCGAGTGCCCGGTTGATTTCCTATTCGGTTCGACTTTGAAAGTGCACGCTGCGCCAGTGAGTTTGGTGACTGGGTTGTCGAGTTCCTGAAGCCCATTCTTCGTGAGCAGCGCGTTGAAGTCGTTGATCTGTTGATGCAACGCCTTCCAGGCTGTGAGGGTGCGGCCGTAGTTCGAGCAATCACTCTCCCACGTAGCGATTTGAGTAGGAGTGGGCGCCATGTCGAGACCTACCTGCATCATGCTGACCATGGCGCTGTACGAGTTGTTCAGCTCAAAGAAGGACTGCATCGCCTTGGGGTCCGGAGCGGCTCGCCGAAAGCCTCCGCCCGCCGGCATCTCACCACCGACCTTCAACAGGCTGGCATCCAGCGCCTTCGCTTGTGCGGCAACGTCGTCGGGCAAATTGCGGTGCATCAGGGACGCAAGCTGGCCCCTGACAGCATCGACTTCGATGCGGCCATCGAAGCTCTGCTGCATGCCACGAACGGAGGACAGGGTGAGCCGATTCTGTTCACGAAGACCGGCCATAAGTTCCGGACTCTGACCCACGCGGGGATCGTTCATGACGGTGACGTTCCGGGTGTAGGTCTGACCCTCGATGGTGAGCTTGAGTGTGTAGACCCCCGGAATCACCTGTGGACCGTGCGGGCCCGGTGTGGTGGAACCCGGGACCATGTTCATCTCGTTTTCCAGATCGTGTCTAACTGCGGGCGGATCGTCGTAGTACAAGTCCCAGTTGATGCGGTTCAGACCAACATGCGTGCTCAGGGCGCGAGACTCCGGCGAAGCCAGCCAGTAGCGGGGATAATCCTGTCCGTCGATGGGCGGCGGCAGCGTGCTGGAGATGGTGCGCACCAGATTGCCATTCGAATCGAAGATCTGAAGCTGAATGGGCGCGCTGGGCTCGTGGCTCAGATAGTAGTCGACGATCACTCCATACGGCACGTTGGTAGCGTGCGGTACTTCGATCGAGAAGGGTTGATCCCAGTTACTGTTGTTGCGGGCGCGAATGGCTTCCTCAGGCTCAAAGAGATAGGCAGGTGAGGAACTGATCTCCTGTGCCTTCCTGGCGATCTGGCGCAGGGGAGTGATGTCGTCCAGGACCCAGAAGCCGCGTCCGTACGTGCCGATCACCAGGTCGTTCATGTGGTAGTCGGTGTGGAGTGTGAGGTCGCGGACAGAGGTGCTGGGCAGATTCTGGCGCAGCATCTGCCAGTGATCGCCGTTGTCGAAGCTGACGTAGACAGTGGTCTCGGTGCCGGCGAAGAGCAGGCCGGGCTGCATGGGATCGGCGCGCATGCTGTTGACCCAGCTTCCGGTACGTTCGTCGCGCGGCAAGCCGCTCACGATCATGGTCCAGGTCTTGCCGCCGTCGGTGGTGCGCCAGATAAGCGGCACGTCGGTGTCCTCATCCGTTGCTGCAGTGTTGGCGGCAGCTCCGGCGCCCGTACCACCGGCGAGAACAATGCGGCCGGAGACATACGCGGTATCGACGTTATCGCCCGCAACGATCGTGTTGAAGCTGATGTGTGCGGGCACGTCGGCAATATTCGTGACATTGCTCCACACCGCGCCGCGATCTACGGTCTTGAAGATCTGCCCATTGCTGCTTACCGTCCAGATCACACCGCGCTTGGCTGTGGAGATCGAGAAGTCACTGATGGTGGGATCGGGTGCGGGGGGCCGTACCGGCGGAGCCGGAGTGTTGGGCGTTCCCGGCGGCGGTGGCGTAGGTACGCCGGAAGGTGTAGCAGGCGGCGCAGGTGTTGCAGCAGCGCCGCAGGCCCGCTTCGGCTCGTCCTTTTTCGTGGTTAGATCCGGGCTGGCGGCCGTCCAGGAATGCGCGCCATCGCGCGTGACCAGCAGGCACTGGTACGCGACGTAGAGAGCGCCCGGTTCGAAGACGGTATCGAAGGACTTCTGGAAGTCGCGACCGGCGTGATATTTGGTGGCATCGGTGCCGAAGTTCGCCGCCACATTTTGCCACTGGCCGGTATTCATATCGATCTTGGTCATACCGCTTCCGCCGCCACCCGGGCCATAGCCAACGCCATAGATGATGTGCGGGTTCTTTGGATCGGGCGTGACAATACCGAATTCTGAAGAGGGCAGTGGGCTCCAGTCCGTAAAGTTAATCTGGCCGAAGGTGCCGCGGCTGCTGATGGTTACCGCTCCGGTATCCTGCTGTGCGGCCATAATCCAGTACGGGTAACGGCTGTCCGTGGCGACGTGATAGACCTGCGAGATCGCCTCGGTGTACCAGAGACTCCATGTGCGGCCGTCATCCACGGTGACGCTGGCGCCTTGATCGGAACCGACCAGCATGCGGTGGCCGTTGGTGGGATCGATCCAAAGCTTGTGGTAATCCTCGCCGCCAGGCGCGCCCTTGAATGGCTGGAACGTAACGCCGCCGTCCGTGGACCGGTACATGGCGGTGCTCATTGTGTACAGGACGTCGGGGTTCTGCGAGTCCACAAACACCCCGCTGCTATAGGCGCCTTGCCCATTGCTGATGCGGGTATCTTTCCCCGCCATGTGCTGCCATGTGGCGCCACCGTCGTCCGACCGGTAAAGGCCCGATCCGTTTTCGATGTTGTTCCCGATGATGTACATGCGCTTGCCCCTGGTATGCGCGGCAACCGCCACCGCAACGCGCCCTGGGAAGGGCGGTATCTTGATCTGCGTCCAGGTCACTCCTTCATCGGTTGATTTGTAGGCCAGCGGAGGCTTGCTTCTGGCTTGTCCAGCACCGCGGTTGGGACCGGCGCCACCGGTGCCCTGCGTCGCAGCCAACATGACTCGAGGGTCGTCGAAGGCGTATTGCAGATCGCGAGTCCCGTCGTAACCGGGGGTCTTCAGGACGTTGGTCCAGGTCTCGCCGCCATCGGTGGTTCGGTAAACACCGCCGCCATGGCGGGTCGCGTCACCAAGCGCGGAAACGACTACCAGATTGGGGTCGGTGGGGTCGACAACGATGCTGTCGATCTTCACGCTGTCTTCCAGGCCGATGTGCTTCCAGGTTTCGCCTGCATCGGTGGACTTCCACATGCCGTTGCCGAGGCTGCCGCCGATGGGGTCGCCGGCGCCCGCATACACGATCTCAGAATTGGATGGCGCGACCTCAATGGCGCCGACGCTGTCGACACTCGTCTCCTGGTCCATGACGGGGAACCATGTCACGCCGCCACTTGTGGTTTTCCAGACACCACCCAAGGGTGTGCCGGCGTAGAAGACACCACTCTGGCCGATGGCGCCGGTGACGGAGGAAATGCGTCCCCCATGAAATGGGCCGACGCTACGCCATTTCAGTCCGGCATAGAGGTTGGTGTTGACTTGTCCCGTTGAGACCAAAGGTGATGCCAAGAAAGCCGCTACTGCCAAACCTCTAAAACAGGACCGTGCACGGTCAACCATGATGATCTTCCCCTCGCATGACGATGTGTGGTGACCGGGGAAGTATACAGGCTGTATGCAGGAGCTAGGTATGACGTTTGGCAATCAGCCCGTAATGGATAGCTCTTAAGTGGTCGTGGGCTCTTTCATCAGCTATTGCAAAAGACTTCCTATCACCATTGTAGGCATGGCAGCAACGTGGTTTGTTGAAGTACTTGAAGAAAGCACCGCCAAATGCTGTTGATGGGTGAGCTTCCTCATGAGCGTCCCCAGTACTCCGGCAGATAGAGAGTCAAAATCCATGCGTCGGATACTCAGGGCTCGACCACCGGTGGCTTCGTTCTTTTATAGAGTTCCTCCGCTGGCAGAATCATTCGTTCAGCAGGGAGCTTGTCTAGATCCACATGAGGGAAAGACTCCTGGAAGAACGCTACCGACCCCGGGAGCTCCGCGCGGTGGCCGTGGAGCAACCTGGCCCAGAAAACGATAGAGTGCTTGCGCGATCTTTCGGATTGCTTGGCCCGCCCTCCCTCTTTCAGAAACCTCAGATACGTGGTCGCATGGTCATCGGCAGTAGCTGTTTTTCCCTGGGTAAGCAACGCTTCGATCCACTTTCTGTAGATCACGATGTGCGGAAGCTCGTCCCGCATCCGAGCAAACGCCTCCCGTGCCAATTCCTCGCTTCCGTTCACGCTGCCGGATAGGGTGAGGCGGGCGAGGTAATAAAGAACTGCCGCGCCCCGAATGTCCGTTTCGTTCGCTGGGATCGACCTCTCTCTGGCAATGGTGTTCGCCGCATCTTTCACCTCATCGAGGCTCGGCTTCCATCCCTTTTTCCAGTACATGAGGGCGTGGTATAGCTTCTCCGCGTTCGACGGGTCCTGTCGCTCTCGTTTGGGAAAGCGAGGATAGTTTTCCGTCCGCGGCGCCTGAATCTTTGCCTGCTCCTTAACCACAAACTGCCGGAGTTGCGAGATCGTCTCAACGAAGGAATAGAACTCGTTGCTGAGCGCTTCGAGCTTTAAGTTTCTCTCCGGATTTGCCCGTTCGATTTCCTGTGTGACTGCGTCCACTGTCAGTTCACTTAATTCCAGGGCCGCGATGGCCCTCTCCGTCAATTCGGCTGTTCGTTTGCAATCAACTCTTCGCAGAGCATCCACAACAACCGGCGCAAATCGCCGCGAGTTATTCCAGAAGAACTGGCGGTATCCACCGTTGTTCACCTCGGAGGTCAGCTCAAGGATTGCCAGGAAGGCACGCTCCTCATCGCTCAGCGCCTCCTCACCGCCGTGCGCCCGTGCTTTCGCTTCGACGCACCACTTCAGGGCATACAGCACGGAAAACAAACTGTGCGTTTCGAGATGCGCAAGAATCTCGTCTGAGGACTGCCCTGCGTATTCGAACCTCGGCTTCTTCTCCATCGCGCACCACCCGTTGTCCACTTTATGCGAGACGTCGCGCAAATGTTCTTGGGTTCTTCATTCGCACCCCAACTCTGTCATCTCGACCGAAGGCGCTTTCGCGCCGTAGCGGAGAGATCTGCTTTTGCTCCTGCCCATGCATCCGGTAGGGCCGCCTTCAGCGCCTAAAGGCGAACCCGTGGGAGCGTTTGAATGTCCGGTCTGAACAGGCTGCGGAGAAACTCGTCAATCAGGTGAACGATGCGTTGTGAGGCAAGAACCGGAAGGGCCGGGTTTTACACCCGGCCGTTAGGATGCCATGCAATGATTTGGCTTTACCTCGCCGCCGCAGGCTGGAGTGAAGCTCGCAGGGCGCAACGACGGAATTGCTTTCCACAGCCGCCTAACAGCCTCGGCTCCCGTGTATATGGAATTCCTCTTCCCGTCTTTGACTCGCAGGAAGATTTTCGGCGATCCTGAACGGCCCTATCTGCATCGGCATTCGCAACGGCAATTCAGTCGCGACGCCCTACGGGCTCTGCTCCGGCCTGCGGCAGCGCGGAAGGGGACTCCCCAGGCTCCCTTTTGGCCGGGTTGAAACCCGGCCCTTCCGAGGCTTGCCTCATCCTTCGTCCTGCACGCGGACAGAGGAGTTTTTCCGCAGCCTGTGAAGACCGGACCTACCGAGTAGTGACTGTCCATCGACATGGGCAGGGGCGGTGAAGCAGGTCTCCACTGCGCTGCGCTTCGGTCGAGATGACAGAGTTGTGGGAGTGCGCGAGGAAGACTCCCCAGAATCTGTCCAACCAAGGCGCACAGAAAGCCGTTTCTCTAGCACGGAGTGCCGGCCTGGACACCTGGCCTCGTAACAACCTATAGGGAGGGCAACGGTTAGACTGCTGGGGAGAGCTACATTTCCCTATGCATTGGAATCTCAGGCATCTGCTGCTGATAGCAGTGTGCGCATTTTGGACAGCTACACTTTGCTCCGCGCAGATGCCGTTCTACACGGATGATCCTGGCGTCACCGAGAACCGTGTGCTGCACTTCGAGTTCTACAACGAGTTCGATGGCCTGCAGTCCTCGCAGTATCCCGCTCTCAACCAGAACACAGCCAACTTCAAAGTGAACTACGGCCTGCCCCACAATCTCGAGTTGGACCTTGATGCGCCCTACATCGACATTCACCGGTCGCAGGGGTCGACAGCTTCTGCCGGGATGGGTGACACGGATCTGGGTCTGAAGTGGCATATCGTGGACAGCGACAGGAAGTCCCATCGTCCGGCGCTGGCGACGTCGTTCTATGTGGAATTCCCAACCGGAAATGTGCAGGAGCAACTCGGCTCGGGTCTCAGGGACTACTGGCTGAACATGGTCGCGCAGGAACCCCTCGGTGAGAAAACCCGCATCACCGCAAACTTCGGCTACCTGTTCGCGGGTAACACCAGTACCGGCGTCATCGGCGTGCAAACCACCACGGGGCATGTGTACACCGCGGGCCTGTCGCTGGTGCGTGATTTCACCAGCCGCCTCACCCTGGGCGCTGAGGCGTATGGCGGCCTGGCCGACACGAATGGCCTTGGCAAAGATCAACTGCAGTTTTTAGCCGGGGGTTCGTATCGCCTGCACGGAGCCGTGAGCGCCACCTTTGCGGTGCTCGGCGGCCGGTATGAGGCCAGCCCCAGGATCGGCGGCCAGCTGGGCTTCGCGGTGGACTTCCCGGCCTTCGGTCATAAGAAATCCGACGCGAAGAAATAGGATGGTCAGCAGGGAACTATGGTGACTCGCTGAAAGCGTAGCGGAAGGCGAGGCCTCCAAGCGCCAACGGCGCGCTCTATACCAGCATGGGGCGAAGCCCCATGTGACGAGCCATTATTGATGCCGAGCGCTGAAGGCGCGACATATAACAGGCAAGGAAGCCAGGCCATCGCCGCAACCTCGATGCAAGACGCATCATGTATTTTGGGCTGGCTAGGCGAGAGCATATGTCGGGCCGTTGGCCCTTATCGACTCTGTGCGGCCTGACATGGGGTTTCACCCCATGCTGGTATATGTCGCGCCGTTGGCGCTGGTCTGTTCGGCCACAAACGACAAGGGCCGCACCTTGTCTCCGGGCGCTAAGACTCCTTCTGATTAGGAACCGGCGCCCACCACCGCCTATCGACTCAAGAGCGTCAGGGAATTTCAACAAGCCGGGCAGCCCAATGTGGGCTGCCCGGCTTGTTTTGTCTTCTGTGTTGGTTGCTTTAGAAGGCGAGGTTCACGCGGAGTTGGATGACGCGCGGGCCGCCGTTGGTAATCCCTGTGCCGACCGTGGAGGGAGTGCCCACAACTGTTGGAGCCCCACTGATGCTCGCGGTCGCGCCGGGGGCGTTGGTCCCCGTCGTCGTTTCGATCGCGAAATTGGGGTGGTTGAAGATGTTCAGGAACTCCGTCTGGATGTTGATGTGCACCTTTTCGAAGACGGGGAAGCTCTTGGTGACCGCGAAGTCCGTGTTGACGAACTGCGGGCTGGTTAGATAGACGAACTGGCCGAACTGGCCGGGCGTCGTGGGTGACGCGACGGTTGCCTGCGATGGGTTGTTTGGGTTGAACAAGGTTGGGTTCAGAAGCAGCATCGGGTTGCTGGTGGAACCGGGTTGCCGGAAACGGCCAACCCCCTTTTTCTGCAGCGTATGGACGTCGACGCCATTCAGGATGACGCCCGAGTCGCTGGTGTTCACGGTGCTGGTGCCGCCCAGGAGCTTGAAGTTGCGGCCTGTATTCCAGGTGAAGATGGGCGAAAGAACCCAACCGCCCAGAGCCTCTTTCGTGGCCCAACCATGGCCCTGGTAGGGAATCGCGTAGACGGCGTAAGCCTTGAACGCGTTGCGTTCGTCGCTGATCGCCGGTCCCCAGTTCAGCTTCTTGTTGCGCAGCGTAATGAAGTTCAACAACGCAAGATCGGAATTGGCATAGCGGTTGGAGAAGGCGTGGCTGTAGGCATAGTTGGCCTGCACCGTCAGCCCGTGGCCTACGGGATGCTTTACCTGCAGCTGCAATCCGTTGTAGTTGGAGCCGCCCGTAGCAGCCAGCAGGGTTGCCGAGCCCGCCGAGTACGGGTTCGGGGTGAAGAAGTTGATCGGATAGGCGGTGGAACCGGTGTAGCCCTTGGCCGCGCAGGGAGCGAAGTTTGCGCCGCCGACCAAATTGCAAAGGAAGGTGCTGTTGGTGGCGATCGCATTGGCAAATGAGCCGGCTTGCCCGGTCTTCACATAGTTGAGGTAGGTCGAGTTGGTGAAATTCGAACTGCCGGCGCCCAGGGCCTGGTTCATGATCGGTGTGTTGGCGCCGCCGAAGTTCTTGCCTCCGCTGGCTGTGTAGTTGGTCTGCGCGTTCTTGAATTCGGCCAGGAAGCCGTTTTCGAAGATATTGACTTCATTGATATTGAAGTCCTGCCACATGTGGATCACGTGATTGCCCACGTAGTTCGCCTCGACCACCGTATCCCAGCCGATCTTGTACTGCACGCCCAGGTTCCAGTTCTGCACCTGCGGCGTCTTGAGGTTCGGATCGGTGGCGTAGAACGTATTTTTAAAGGTGAAGGCGGACTCGGCAAATGGCGGGTTGTAGCTGCCAGGCGTAAGCAGCAGGGCCGGCGTTGCGCCCAGGGCGAGCGATCCCGCGGAGTAATAGCCCGCCGGTTGGGTGGCTGCCACGGGGTTCGAAGTCAGCGTTGCGGTCTGCTTCACGCCAGGGTTGGCGAAAACCGCAACCTCTTCCCAGGGCTCCCATCCTTCGTCGTAGTAGCTGATCGCCCCACCGCCGCGGACGACAAGCCTGCCGCCCCACATTGCCGGGTTCCACGCGAAACCGGCATTCGGCGCGGGTTCGCGCTTGTCTGCCTTATACGTGTAGGCATTGGCGTAGAGCATCGGGTTTGCAATGCCGCTCAATGCGCCCGGCTGGAACGGCGCCGTCGACGGCCCGTACAGATCCGCCATGGTGGGTTGCGTGTATTGGGCGGTCGGCGTGTGGATGGCGCCGGATATCTGCCATCGGAAGCCCGCATTGATGGCGAGATGAGGCGTGACACGCCACGAATCCTGCACGTAGAAACCGCCGACAGACTGCGCGTCAAGCTCCACCAGGGCGCCGAGTGTCTTGTACGCCTTGGAGGCCGTATCTAAGTTGTTGGTGCCGGAGATGCCGCTCAGGCGGCCCGTCAGCATGGCATACAGCGATTTCAGGTTGTTGTAATCCTGGAGGTTGGTTCCGCTGGTGGCCAGGCCCGGAAAGTTAGTCGAGTTGAACTGCGGGTTGATCGGGTCGTTGGCGGTATCGATGCCGATCGCCTGGGTTGGAGGGTTGCTGAGGGAGAGATCGTGCGCTGACGAATAACGGAAGTCTCCGCCGAAGGTCACGGTGTGCCTGCCCTTGTTCCATGTGACGTTGTCGAAGACGTCGCGAACCGGGTTGTTGCGCGGCTCCGTCAGGGCGTTGGTTGGGATAGTGGGCGCCAATGCCGCGCCGCCATTGGTGAACGTCGGGCTGCTGTAGATGATGTTGTTGACCGAGTCGTACGGGGAGAAGGAATTGTCGTAGCTGTAGTGTTCCTGGGTGTTCAAAATGCCCAGGTTCACCTGGTTGACGAGGTGGGGAGTGATCGTCCAGTCGAAGCCCGCCGTGATCGTCTGGTAGCTGGACTTGAAGTTGTTGTTGTACACAGGATCGCCGTCATAGATCTGCGTGCCGGGCAACTTGCGCCACCACAGGTTGTAGGCCACGTGGAAGTCCATCGTGGGCTTGATCTGCCAATCGAGACGGGTAGTGGGGTAGAGGTTCTCCGACAGGGTGGTGTACTGCCAACTCGCGAGGTTCTGGTACGGCAATGCCGTGGTCGAGATCTGCGCATTCGCGCTGTACTTGTTGACCAGCGCCAGCTCCTGGGCAGTGCGCCCGTTGACCGTCGACGGATAGCCCAATCCGCCGAGCGTCGTCAGAACGTTTGTGGTCTTGATGGTGCCATTGTTCGGATCACCGGCCGCGCCCTGGTAGGTGTAGGTGAAGTTGCCCGCCTGCGCCGCGGGTGTGAGTAGATAGGCTGTAGCGGAGCTCTTGCCATTCACGATTTGCTGCTCGTAATTCACGAAGAGGAAGAGCTTGTCCTTCCAGAGTGGGCCGCCGATGCTGCCGCCCTCGTCGTTGGTGTGGGATTTTGTCTTGAGGGTCTTCCTGGCGTTGTTGGCGAAGGTGTTGGCGTTCAGGGCGCTCGACTGGTACTGCCAGAAGCCGCTGCCATGCCACTTGTTGGTGCCGCGCTTGATCTGGTAACGGATCGCGACAGCGCCTTCGGCGCCGGAGTCCGCTGTCAGATCGGTGGTCGAAACCGAAACTTCTTCAATGGCGCCCAGGCGAACCGGGGCCGGAGAATAATTGCCTGAACTGGCGGTACGGAACTTCTGGAAGTTCGAGTTCATGCCGTCGACGCTGATGTTGATCGCGCCGGTGGGCAGGGCGTTGAAGGTGCCGTAGCGGTTGTCACCCGCGGTTTCCGCGCCCGGAGCCAACTGGGTGAGCGGCGAGGAGTCGCGCCCGGAGAGCGGCAGGTCCTGCACGGCGTCCGGACGAATGGTCGAGGCCAGGGTATTGGTCGTGGTCTCCAGGACCTCCGCTCCCGCCGTGACGCTCACCTCTTCGGTTGTCGCCCCGACCTTCAGCGTCGGATTCAGGTTGCTGCTTCTGCCGGTATCGATGATCACGTTCTGGATGACCGTGGTGGCGAAGCCCTGCGCGGTGACGGTCAGCGTGTAGGTGCCGACCTGCAGGTCCGCGAAGCTGAATCCGCCCTGCGTGTTCGAGTGCTGAGTGACCGAAGCTCCCACCAGGGGATTTTTGATGGTGAGCGTGGCTCTGGGCACCGCGGCTCCTGAAGGATCGGTGACCGTGCCGGCGAGATTGCCGGTAGAGGTCGCCTGCCCATGGGCACGCACTTGGGGCGCCAGGAACAACACAAAGAGAAAGAGACAAAACAGGACATTCGGTGAGTAGAGACGACACAGGGCGTAGGGTGAGCGAATCCAGCGGGACATGCAAAGCCTCCTCGTAAATCACATCGACTTGCGATCATTACCGGTCAGGAACGGTGGGACGTTGCCGCGGACCGAATCCAAAGAAACGGAGCCGCGGCCATGCGTGAAACTGTCGGGGCGGAGCCTGGGCATCATGAAGCGCCCGGTTGCACGGTGCCCGCTGCGTCGCGAAGATGCAGCGGATCAAGACGTATACAAAGATGTATGTAGTATTTAGGACGTTTTTGTACAACTCGTCAAGCACAATCTGTAATCTTCTTGAAATACCCCTGTGTTGGGCCGGAGGGATGTGCGGAGGGGCGAGTCAAAGCGCAAGCCAAAAGCGCGCGCCAAAGTGCGAGCTCGGCGTGATCGCGCCTGTCCCAGGGCGTCGAGCGGTGCACTGAACCAGCTCAAATTCCCTGAAAGGTGCGGGGGAAGGCGAAACCGCTCAACGATCTGCCGGTGTTGTCTTTGCTGTTCTTTCTGTCATCCCCTTAGGGGATTTGCTGTTTTCTGTGCTCCACAACACTGTCGTCTCAACCGGGGCGAAGTGTATTGCCTGTATGGAGCCCGTTTCGCCCCAGATCGGCTGATCGATCCCACTTCGGCATTCCTTCGCCAAGGTGACATTCCCGACCAGCTACCGCCAAACCATCGCTATACTTCAATCGTCGAACGGTTGAGGAGATTGGAGTTGTGACCATGAGGCGAAGGATTCTGTTCACTGTTTTTCAATGGCTTGGCGTTATGGCTTTCTGCCAGTCGATGGCGATGGCTCAGGGAGCAGTACAACCCTCGCCCGCGAAGCCATCAGTCTCTCAACGGCTGTTCGATTTCAGCGGTCATCGATTCGATCGATTTGGACAGATCGCTCCAGCGGCGCAGTCCCGGACAATGAACTCCTGTCCTGGCCTGATCACAAATCAGAACCAGGCAGGCGCCCCGGCTGACACGAGTCAGTTGTTCCGCGTCCCATGTATGCATCGGAATTCGCTTCCGAACATAGCGCTACTCGAATCGCCGGCTCCATTCCTGCCTCGGCCGCGGACCAACGCAAAGGTTGAGTTGATTCCAACGCAATGGCCCCACGCGAAATTCGAACAGATTCCTACAACGTGGCCGAATCTGACGTTGCGGCAGATTGTTGGACAGAGTCCAGGCTTCACGCCCACGAAATAGTTGGCTAAAAGCGCCTTTCCGCTATGGTTTCTGCGACTGTTTGTCCGCTTATTTGCTTCTCCCTTCTGAAATGCATGAAGCCTCGAAGAGCGCCGCTCTTGAATGTGCAAGCCCCTGAAATGCGGCTTGCTCCGAGATGCTTCATCGGCCCAGGTAAGTAGACTTGTCTTTCACCTAGGACCATCCAACAAACGCTCAATCCTTTGGTTCGTGACATTTCATCAACCATGTCCTCTCGAAGCAGCAGAGCTGCCGGACCGCTTTCATAGGCACTTGGGTCTTTAGTCACGATGTCCCCATCCGAATTGCGAAAATCCGCTGCATCACCTGTCCAAGTAAGATTCATCGCTTTCACCAACTCAGCGTCCGGAAGATGCAATGTGAAACCGGAATCAGTTGAGCAGTCGAAACTGGAGGATTCCTGGTGATATTCGAATGCTGACGGTCGGATCAGCACGGGGCAGTCGTGGTCAGGTTGTATCCAACCATTACTTTCAAAGTAGCCATTGTCAAAGTGTTTCCAAGCTGAGGACCAAAGATATTCGCCTAAAAACATCTCGTGGGAGGACGGAACCTTCGGCATCCATTGGCCCCAGAAGTCCACACCCTCTGCCCACGAAATGAAAGCATCGACATCCTCATTTCGAACGAGGAAGCTCCTAAGATGACACCAGAATCTTCGGGATTCGACCTCTTGCTCCATTCCTTCGGGTAGAGCCCGGGCGCGATCGAACGATAAATCAGCGGCGAGCCACAAACGGCCATCTGAGTCAGTCTTCCGAAGAAGACCAACAAGGTCCGGAAAGTCTGAAATATTCCCTGCCCACGACGAACCGGCCTGTTCGTCACCCCAATCGGGCTCAAAATGAGGCGCCCACCAGCCCTCTTCAGACTCGGCATCTCCCTTTGTAGATAAAAAGGAGTGGGAGGGGTCAAGATCGCGCGAGTAGTCTTGCCACGGTCCTTCATACATACGCTCCACTCCGGAACTACCCATGTCGTTCCGATACTGGAAGTTGTCGGCTATCAAGCCACAAATCTCGTGATAAGCAATCCACTGATACTTCTTTCCGATCCTTTCGGTTTTCGAAGCGTTCCTCCAGTCGTGCCGGTTCACGTTATTGTCGAAGTAATCAAACCGGTTGTTCGTCCACCCGAGTGCGAAGACACGCTTGACGACATAACGTTGGATGAGACGTAGGTCGAATTTCGGTGGGCGAGTGGCCGCAGGCGACTGCCGCGATTTCCAGAGCGACTTCAGGAAGGTAGATTGTGCGCGAGGCAGCTTACTGAGCAAAGTCCTTTCCGCGTCTTGTAATGCTATCGTCGATTCCTTGACCGCAGCTTCGAAACCCTTATCAGTGCCGGCCTCGCTCCCACTTGGCAGTCGAAGTTGGGCCAACCTCATTCTCATGGAAGCCTGCCCAAGCTTTGCTTCGGCCTCGCTGTAGGCGTCCCAAGCGGGCATAACTTCAAGACCCAATTCCAACTTGAACTCCCGAAGACGGTCTGAATACGAACGCCATACGGGTTCATTGATCCGAAGCGCAAGCCAATTGGTAGACCATGAATTCGTGCCGATCACGTAACGCCCAAAGTCATCGTGCAGGACAGAGAAAGCAATCCGACGAGCACCACGTGCCTCTTTGCCATTCGCTTTAACCGCATCTTCCAACCGTTTTACCGTCTGACCGGAAGGAATCCTGGGCCATTTAGTTCCGTACGGCGGGCGGACCCGTTCCATGATTTCGTCTGGCTGAGGTAACAACGAGTGGAGTCTTTCCATGACACCTCTGGCATAGTCGCGTAGCAGGCGATGGGGTGAGATTGGAACCTCTGTGAAAATCGTCTCGAAAACAGAATCCGCAAGAACTTGAATGCGCGCGGGATCGCTCGAGCGCATAGCAACGCCGTAAGCGACTGCCAAGACGCGTTCTCGGATATACAAATCGTCGATTGCGGCGAAGCACCTCACGAAACTTGCCGCAAGCATCTCGCGACCGTTCAGCAAGTTGGCAGTTGCTTTGGTCGCGCGGTCCCGTAAGAAACGGTTGGAACTCGATAGCATCCAACCAAGCATCATGGAAACGAGTTCAACAGAATCTTCATCAAGCGCATCGGTGGCCTTTACAGCTAGAGCCCAGTCGATCACACGATGGACAGCGAATCGTTTGTCGGAATAGAGGTAGTGGATCTTGATCGTCCACCATTCGTCCCGAGTAGCCATCGTCCTCTTCCGTAGCTGACGATCCAGAAAGTACGCGTTCCACGGATGGCCCGGTACGCTAGCTAACGTAAGCACAATCTCCAGAGCGTCGACTTTGTCTGAGTCGCGAAGGAGCGATTGATTAAACCAATGAAGCGTTTGTTCCGTGAAGGCCTCGGGTGCCCGCCAAATCAGACTCTGTCGATAAGCTTCCGGCCACTGCCAGTGCTTCAATATTTGGGGGTCAAAGTCCAGCAGCTCTTGCTGAAGCGTTTCTGGCGCCTGGATGAACAGAGATTCGAGCACTCCCGAGCTCAATCGGTCGACGTTGCTGGTGAGAGGTTCATGCGCAAATGCGTCGGAAGCTACACTTTTCTGGATCCCTTCGATGATGGCTTCCGCAGTGAAATGATCAGCGAGTCGCTCATATCCAAGGTGCACGAACTCTCTTTCGCCATCGTCACCCATACCAACGAGATTCTCTACAAGCAAGCCTTCTCCGACGAGACCTTGATAGAGGGAGTTCTGAAAACTGCGATTGGGAAGGATGGTGTCGACGAGGGTCATTGCGTCATTGCGAGATAGCCATTGCTGATCATGGGACGGGAAGGCTGAAGCAAATAATTTGAGCGCCTTCTGCACAAGCTGTGAGCGTGGATCGAAATCGAGCGATCGTGCAAGGCGGGTATTGATGGCGTTCGTGTACAGCCGGAACACTTGAGAAATTCCGTGAAACCCGCGCGGTAACCGCGTATGACCCGCATCCTTCAGCCCGACACAGATGCTCTTCAGGAAGAGCGGACTGCGATATTCCGTCGCGAGCAGAGGCGTGGACGGCAATTCGATTCCATAGTGCTTGAAAAATGTCTTCGATGCGTCGTATTCGTGATCGGCAAGCCCTCGTTGGTCACTCTTGTTGCCGATTGAATCACGCTGACGGGCAGCACGAGTTCCTCGTAGTTGCTCCTGACGCTTACCACCACCGCTATCCAGGGGGACCTCACAACCAGCTGTAAAAAAGCGCTCATGTGATCTGGCCAAATGGCTCGCCCTGCACCTTCGTTGAGCGCATCAATCATAACGAGAGCTCTTGAATTCGACGACTGAGCAACGGCTTCCAGAGCGCTAATAAAGTCTTCAGCCGACCACTGTGCTAGATCGAGCTGTTGGAGAACTTGTACCCAAGGCTCAGCGGGCTGCAAGAAACGCTGACCCATCAGGAGAACAGTGGGGAGACCTGCTTTCAGACGTTTGCTGGCCAAATCACACAACAGATGTGTCTTGCCCATGCCCGCTGTCCCGTCGAGCAGGAGAAAAGTATTTTGGGCTAGGGTCTCGGTAGAGATCAAAGTTTCAAGAGCTTCCTTTAGGACTAGATCCAACTCACGTAACCGAAACCGGTAGGATCGGAAGGGATTTTCCCGGTACGAGCGGTCTGAATCGGCGTTTGGTCGCTCGTCTTGGAGGCGTTCGCTCTTCCTCAGTGCCGAAGATAGGGAATGGATGGCTGAGAGTGCCGCTCTGATTTGAGCGACGATATTAACAAAGGAAAAAGGCGAAGCCGGCTCTACCGCAATTTCCCGGATCAAGGCGACCGCTGCGCTAACCAGTGTGAGCACGTCTTCTGCCTCACTTCGCCGCGTGCCGAGTTTATCGAGATCGTAGCTCGCCAAGCGGTACGCCTTGTTTATTTGGCTGGCGAGCGTCTTGAGCCGCTGAATCCATACGCCCGTTCTCCCAAACGCGTCGAAATTTTGGACGATTGGCAGGTCCACGTTTACTTCCGGAGTGTAGCGGGGACCAGCGGTATCGATGGCCTCCTCGAGACGCTTATCGAACCAGAGCGGATCTAGCACGGATGCGTCGAACCAGAACCGAGCTAGGCCTGCGTTGGTTGGGAGGACCAGCTTTTCCAGCATCTCGTGACTGCCCCACCAGACGAATTCGACTGACCTCCCTTTTGCTGTTGCCCAGTTATGCCACTTTGTGACCCGGTCCAGCCATTTCTGATACCCACTCGTTTTTCCCAAGAGTTGAGCATCCGGCAAATCTAACGGAACACAAACGAAGTACCGAACCAGTCGTGGATGCTTTTCCAGAGCGGTACTAATGGAATTGTCAATTTGCGCCCATTGAGAGGTTTCCAAAAACAGAAAATACTTCGCTTGCCAGGCGACCTCTTCACCCGTTGGCAACGTCCAGTAGCATTCGATTCCCGCGTCTGGTTTACCTTTACGCGTGAATATAGCCCCCTTGGGCATTGGTTCTCGTCGGGCCAATTGGCTGCAGAACTCCTCGAACCCGTCCGATTGAGAGCCATTCAGAGTCCGAACGTGTTTCCAATTGATCTGCAAGGGCACACTCCTAGTACACGGATCGAGTAGAAAACCAACATTTATCATTTCACTTCAGGCAGTCTCCGTGTTTTGCCTTTCGGTCAGACGCGCACTTCTATAGTGAGTGATCGATCGGACAGAATATCTTTGCTTGCTATACCGCGCGATGCTAAGGTTTCGGTTCCCAACCTTCTGTCCCCAAGTCTTGTCGGCCCATCTCAAAGGTTGGCTCAGTGGTGCCCTATCACCACTCCATCTTGTGTATTGAGAAAAATGCATAAGCTATCACCCCATTTTCTCCGCTCCGTTCGGTTTTACTAGAAATCGAGCGGAGGCCTGATGGAGGCTTTTGAACCACAATTCATTCTGAAATGCGCGAGTGTCTATCTTGACCTCGCACGCAGTGTCGGGTGGGTACGCCCGAACGTGCGCTTCGCTCCACGTCGCGTGGCGGATCGCAGGCGAAACAGCTTCGTGGCGGCAGTCGATTTCCTCTGCCTTGGACGGTGGTGCCTGCCCCCGGTGGTGCGGATGAGTAATCGCCTTCTCAAGCTTGTCTGAGGTGTGGAGCGGTTGGGTCTCCACGGTTGGGGCCGCTTTGGCGGCCAAGTTGAAAGTTCCCCACACATTGTCACCTTCGGTAGAGAGCCCGAGGCTAAAGCCTCTTCTTTTCAACGGCGCGAACGGCAAGCTAAAGCTCGCCTCTACGCCTCTTCCAGGCCGGGAGACAGTTTCGGGGAAGCAGGGCAAGCAGCAGATCCCTACGGCGGGGTCCCCATCGGGCATGGTCTTTGTCTCTTTGCCCGAATAGGGTGTGGGGATGACAAAAGGAAAGGCAAACGCAACGGCAGGAGACCTTTTGGAGAAGCTGACTCTTCAGCGCGCACGGAGCTGGCGCAGGGTCTCCTGATCCTGCTCGAGGTCGTCCGTGTCGTAGGCGTGATC
>DASYEV010000016.1:0-48728 GCA_036498835.1 Acidobacteriaceae bacterium
CAGCTCAGTGAGCGAAGTGGATGCCGCGGCCAAGGATAAGAACGTAGGCGAGGCCAAGCACGACGGCAGCGACCCACCACGCGGGTTGGCGAGAAACGATAAGCAGATCTCCGTCACCTACCGCTTTTCCGGGGAGAAGCGAGTCCGCCCACATCAGGCCGGAGTTGCCTCCCAGCGCGGCGGGGACTGTCGATAAAAAGAAGAGCTTGATGCCGAGTGGGTCGAACGCGCCGGCAAGGCAGTAGAAGGCGCACGCTGCGTAATACGGCAGCCGGCCCATGGTGTTGTACAGCGCTCGGTGTTCTGCGCAGTCAGGACAGAATGGCTGCAGCACCCGTGCAATGACCTTGACGACAACGAAATAGAGCACGGCTCCGAACAGCGACATTGCGATGCGAAGAGCAACGTAATGCGGAAGGCCGGTGATGACCGCCTCCCAATCACCCAGACCGAGGATGCCGGAAAAGAGAAAGTATCCCGCACCATCCATCAGGTTGAAGCAGCCGAGCAGCCAGAGGAAGTAGCGGAGATTAGCGCGATGTCCCGCAAGACAAGCTCCCCACATCGCAACCGTTCCAACGGCAAGGTTGACCAGCGTGCCTCCGGCATCGACCCAGCGATCAGGACGGAGATCGGACAGGTGGTTGCTGGTGAGGTCCGTGGGAATGTCTCCCCGCAGCCAGGCGACGAGACCGTGGCCAATGCCTTCATGCAGCGCGGAAGATAAGGCAATGGCGAGGACGGCCATGCTGATGATCGTCGGCTTGCTGTTGGTGGCAGGCATGGGTGGGGATGAGTGTAGCCAGAGGGGCAGTTAACAGGCAACAGTTAACAGCGAACAGTCGCAGGACGGAGTGCCTTGCTTAAGGGCACGGGTTCACCCGTGCCGTCAGGTAACGGGACAAAGCGGGCTTCAGCCGCTGAGGTCACCGTTTCCTTCCTGCCGATTCCCTCCTGCGCCATACGTTGTCTGCTGAATCGAAAAGGGTACCTCAGCGGCTCAAGCCGCAAGGAGAAGCCAGTTATGCGGCACGGGTGAACCCGTGCCCTTAAGCAAGACACAAACCCTGAGATGGATTAACAGATCAGACCTACGAGATAGGTCACACCTTCAATTGGGTAGCGTTGACGCATAAAGCCGTGTTCGCTCGTCTGGCTTTCATTCAGCCAGAAAGCTCACCTGCTAGAACGACAGCACGATCCCCGTGTTCAATAGCAGATGATTCTGCGCGTTGGTGCTGCCGTTTGGCAGTTGCGTGTGCAGCCAGTCGGCTTGCAGCATGCGCCAGCCTGCGTGCGAGGAAAGCTTCCAGTCGATGCCGCCGCCGGCTTGAAATGCGAAGCTGGTGGCGCTGCTGTTCACCGACGTGCCCACCGGAAACGCGCTGTCCGAACCGTGCGAAGCGCCGAACAATGTTTGACCGAAGATCGCCACTGGATGGCTTCCCTTCCTGGAAGGTGCGTGCCACATGTACCGGGGCCCGAATGCGATGGTCACCAGGGTGAGCGGCTCGCCCGCCGCGCTGATGCTTCCGGAATGCGTGCCGGTCAGTTGGGCCACGGCCCCGAGACCGTGAAAGAACGACCCGCCTGCTTCGGCGCTGCCGCCCTGCATCCAGAAGGAACCGCCGGCGGAAAGGTTGGTGCGCGTGGCGTCCAAAATCACGGCCACGTCGAATCGCTGCGGCTTGGGCTGAACAGGTTCCTGCGCGCGGGCTGTGCAAGCCGCCGCCGCCATCACCATGAACATGAAGCTGCCGAAAACTGTGCGCATAGATTTCTTCTCCTGCATGGCGGCCTTACTCCACGTTCAAGGTGACGGTTGCGGAATGCTGCACGGCGCCGCTGGTAGCTGTCAGCGTCACGGTATAGCTCGTCAGGCCCTGTCCCAGGTAACCGTTGCCTGAAGCGCAGCCGGTCATGCCGGCGATCCCCGCACTGACAAGAACGAACAACAGCGTCAGCCGGACAAGCTGTTTGCGACACCGCCGGACTCTGCGCCATGCGGGTAACGGAAGCAGCAGAAGGGCGAGCAGAAGCGGCGCTGTTGACTTCAACTGGTTTGCAGCACGTACGGCGGGTGTCTGAATGCTCACGGTGACCGTTTGCATGCCACCGTTCGCCGCAATGCTCGTGGGTGAGAATGTCGCCGTCGCGCCTGGAGGCAACCCGGTCGCGCTGAAGTTCACACTGGCTGGGTAGGTCCCGTTGACCGGCGTAACGGTGAAGCTATAGGACGCCGCAGCTCCCGGCAGCACGGTGTTCGTGGGTGTGAGCGCGGAGATGGTGAAGTCGAGCGTGCCCGTCACCGTCACGTTGATCGCTGCGCCACTATTGGAGCCGGTGAAGTTTGTATCGCCTCCGTACACCGCCGTCAGCGCATGGCTACCCAGGGTAAGTGCAGAAGTAGAAGCCGAAGCGACGCCGTTGGTCAACGTGGCCGTAGTGAGCAGGGTCGCTCCATCAAAGAACTGAACGTTGCCGGTTGGCGTGCCGCTGGTTCCCGAAGCCACCTGCGCGGTCAACGTCAGCGTCTGGCCCGCGGCGATCGAAGTACTGCTGGTCTGCAGCAGCGTCGTCGAACCAGCCTGCGTCACGGTCAGCGTTCCATTGACGGTGTTCACGGTGTAGTCGGCCAGATCTGCGCCGGTGGCCGAAGGCACGATCGCGTATGTCCCCACCGGCGATGCCGTGGTCGCTGTGGTGGAGAAGCTCTCCGTGAACGCATCATTGTTCACGTTGCCGGAGATGCTTCCAGTAAAAGCTGGGTTCGCCGCACCATAAACGCGAGAGGCATTGCTTGCGCTCACGGTGAGGACGACAGGGGTTACCGTAAGGCTGACCGTAGCTCTCGCCGTTGCATAATCCGTGGCATCGGTCGGCGTAAACGTAACCGCCAACGTTTGCGTTCCGGCCTGCAACACGGCGCCCGCGGCAGGGCTATACGCGAACGTTCCTGGAACAGAAGCCGTTGCATTCAACTGCGTGCCGCTCAAGGCTGTGCCGTAAACGATGGCGGCAGGTGTGGCCCAGGTGATCGTCGGCGTAGCCTGGTTCACGGTAAGGAACACAGAAGCCGTTGCCGTGGTGTAGTCCGTGCTGTCGGTGGGCGTAAACGTCACGCTGAGTTTGTCCGAGCCGATGGCGGGCACCGTGCCAGCTGCGGGGCTATAAGCGAACGTCCCTGGAACAGAAGCGGTGGCATTCAACTGGGCGCCGCTCAATGCTGTGCCGTAAACGATGGCGGCAGGTGTGGCCCAGGTGATCGTCGGCGTGGCTTGGTTCACCGTGAGGAATACAGACGCCGTTGCCGTGGTGTAGTTCACGCTGTCGGTGGGAGTGAATGTGACATTCAGCTTGTTGGAGCCGACACTAGGCACCGTGCCTGCCGCAGGACTGTAGACGAACGTTCCCGGAACAGAAGCCGTCGCGTTCAACTGCGTACTGCTCAACGCAGTGCCATAGGTGATGGCGCCAGGTGTGGCCCAGGTGATGCTCGGAGTAGCCTGATTCACCGTAAGGAATACGGACGCTGTTGCGGTGGTGTAGTTCGTGGTATCAGTCGGTGTGAAGGTGACATTCAGCTTGTTCGAACCGGCGCTGAGTACCGTACCTGCCGCAGGGCTATAGACAAACGTCCCGGGAACAGAAGCGGTCGCATTCAGTTGCGCGCCGCTTAACGCTGTTCCATACGTGATGGGTGCGGGTGTCGCCCAAGTGATAGTGGGTGTCGCCGCCGAGTTCACCGTCAGAAACACTGAGGCCGTCGCTGCGGTGTAGTCCGTGCCATCGGTGGGTGTGAAGGTCACGTTCAACTGGTTCGAGCCAACACCCAGCACTGTTCCAGCCGCTGGGCTGTATACGAATGTGCCCGGCACGGAAGCAGTTGCGTTCAACTGCGTACTACTGAGTGCGGTGCCGGAGGTGATGGGAGCCGGTGTAACCCACGTAACCGTCGGCGTCGCCTGATTCACGGTGAGGAACACGGAGGCAGTTGCTGTGGTGTAGTCCGTGCCGTCCGTAGGAGTGAAAGTCACATTCAGCTTGTTCGAGCCCGCGCCCGGCACCGTTCCCGCCGCAGGGCTATAAACGAACGTTCCCGGAACGGAAGCGGTCGCATTCAACTGCATGCCGCTCAGCGCGGTGCCGTAGGTAATGGCCGTCGGTGTAGCCCATGTAACAGTAGGCGTAGCTTGCGAGACGATCAGAGAAACCGTCTTCGTCGCGGTGGTGTAGTCCACCGCATCGGAAGGTGTGAACGTGGCGCTCAACGTGTCGGTTCCCGCCGCTGGCACCACGCCTACCGCGGGCGTATAAACAAACGTTCCAGGCGCAGAAGCCGTGGCGTTCAACTGGGTTGCACTCAAGGCCGTGCCGTAGGTGATGGACGCGGGCGCAGCCCAGGTGACGGTGGGAACGGCCTGGGCAATCACCAGCGTTCCGCTTGCCGATCCGCTGTAGCTCGGATCGGTGATCGTCGCCACAACCGCATAACTCCCGGCCGCGGTGGGCACAGTGGCCGAGCCGTTGTAGGTCACACTCACTGCCAGACCCGCAGGAACGGTCGTCACCGTGATGGGCAGCGGCGAGCCCGTGTACGTCTGACTGAGATTGCCGAGCATCACAGATGCTGCTGTCACGGCACTCGTGCCGGTGCCGCTGAGCGAAATCGTCTGCGTTGCTGCCGCGACGTTCAGCGCGTCATCGCCAATGTTCAAAGAACCGGTCAACGGATCGGAGGCGGTGGGCTTGAAGTCGATGGGATAGGTGCAGGTCGCTCCGCTGGCGAGAACGCCTGCGGTCGTTGTCGGCACAGGACAGGTTGGATGATCGAGCGCGAAGTTCGCGGAGATCGTGGTCTGCCCCGCCGCGAGATGGAGATCTGATGTCCCGACGTTTTCCAGGGTGACGGTTTGCGGGCTATCGCTGCTGGTGGAACCAACCGTCGTAGACGCGAAGGTCAAGGTTGGCGCAGTCGAACGGTCGATCTTCGTTAGGCCATCGGCAGTACCGACATGCGACACGTAGAGATTGCCTTTGCCATCAAGCGCCACACCGAAAGGATTTTTGAGCCCGCTGGCCACGGTCGTCTGCACGCCGGACGGATTCACTTTGATCAGAACTCCCGTGCTTTCATCGGTGACAAAGACGTTGCCGGCCGCGTCCACTGCGGCTCCCGACGGGCTAAGCAGGCTGCCCACCACAATGCTCTTCACGCCGCCCGGCGTGTATTTGTACACAATGCCCGCAGGAGTCTGGCCCACTCCCGAGGATGTTGCATTGTCGACGACATACACATTGCCCGCAGCGTCCGTTGTCACTGCTTCCGGATAGACAAAGCCCGTTGCAAACACGGTCTGTGTTCCCGTCGTATCGACCTTCACCACCTGGGAGTTCTTGGTGTCGGCGACGTAGATGTCTCCGGCGCCATCGACCGCAACGCCGTAGGGAATGTTGAAGCCTGTACCTACGGTGTAGCTTGCTCCGCCCGGGGTGTACTCCATCACGCGGTTGTTGAAGGTGTCGGCCACATACACGTTGCCCGCACCGTCGACTCCTGTCCCGCCCTCGGACGAATAGCTGCCGTCCGTGGCGAAGTTACCGCTGATGGGCGTCTGCGTTCCATCGGGAGCAACCTTCACCAGCGCGATGCCGGTGTTGACGTAGAGGTTTCCGGCCGAGTCGGCAGCCGCGCCTTCCGCGATCAGAGCCGTGCCCACGGTCGTCTGCGTGCCCGGGTCAAACGCTACTTCCGGCCCAAGCCCGATGCCATAAAGACTGGCAGTCGCAACAGTCTTGCCTGAGGCGTCCTGCAACACCACGGCACCGGAGCGCAACCCCGCCTGCGCGGGTGTGAAGTTCACAGTGACTGTGCAACTGCCGCCGCCGGAGTAACTCCCGGCACAATTCCCTGCTGCGGTGTTGTGGAAGTCGAGGTTGGCCGTACCCTGCGTCAACACCTGCACCGGCGTGGTGCTGTTCAATGTTGCGGCCTGCAGGAAGTTGAAGGTCACCGTCTGCGTGGTGCTGGTGACGCCCACATTCACCTGCCCGAAGTTCACCGGCGAGCTGCTGGCATTGGGTTGCACAATCAGCGTGACCGTCGCGGTGGTGACGGGAACAAAGTCCGTGGTGTCGGTTGGCCGGAAGGTGGTGGTGAGCGTGTAGGTTCCGGGAGCAAGGATCACACCTGCCGCCGGACTATAGGTGAACGTGCCCGGCGTGTTGGCGGTGGCGTTCAGTTGTGTCGCGCTGAGCGCCGTGCCAATGAAGATAGGCGCGGGCGTGGGCCAGGTAATGACCGGAGTAGCCGGCGGCGGAGGCGAGTTGATGATGAGATAGCCGGTCCCGCTGCCGCTGTAGCCGGGCGTGGTGACCGTAGCCGTCACCATATAAAACCCAGGCGCACTCGGGTCAACCGTGGTGCTGGTCGTGCCGCCAACCAGCATATAGACGATGGATACACTCAACCCTGCCGGGTTGGTGGTTACCGTAACCGGGATTGGCTGGCCGGTGTAGTTGGCCACCACCGTATTGACGGTGACCGTCGCCTTGATGATCTTGGGCACGCCCTGGTTGTTCAACGTGATCGTCTGCGTTGCACTCGCGGCGTTTAGCGAGGTATCGGCAAGGATCAGCGATCCCGTAATAGTGCCGGTCGTTGTCGGCTTGAAGTCGAGCGCGTAGACGCAGGTGCTTCCACTCCCCAGCGTCCCCGCCGCCGAAGCACCCGCCGCGAGTTGGGGGCACGTGGTACTGCCGTCGATCGAAAAGTCCGTAGAGTTCGTAAGCGTGGGATTGGAGCCAGTGCCGGGAACCGGAAAACTCAACAAGGCGTTGCCGTCATTTTCGACGGTGACGGCTTCCGGGCTATCCGAGCTGGTTGTGCCCACCGAACTGGTGAGAAACGCCACGGTGGGCGCATCGCCGCGATCGATCTTGATGACGCTGGCGCCGTTGGCCACATACACGTTCCCGGAGCCATCCAGCACAGCATCGACCGGACCCGTGATGTCCGCTCCAAGCACCCGCAGCTGTGTTCCTGTAGGGCTGTACTCCACCACCTGCGTATAACCGGCTACATAAATATTCCCGGCAGGATCGACCGTGACATTTTCGGGATAGTAGAGCCCTGTGATGGGCGTGGTCTGCGTGTTGTCGGGAGCGATCTTCGTGATGTAGCCGCTTCCAGTCGCGTTCGCAATATAGAGGTTGCCGGCCGTGTCCACGGCGACACCGTCGGGGCCTGACAGGCCTGTGCCGACCGTGCTCTGCGTACCGCCCGGCGTGAACTTCACCACGGTGTTGTTGCCAGTCGAGGCGACATACACATTGCCCGCAGCGTCCGCTGTCATACCCGCGCCAAAAGAAATACCCGAGCCCAGGCTGCTCTGCACTCCGGCGGGAGTGATTTTCATGATGGTGGTCACGGACGGCGATCCGAACGCGACGTAGAGATTGCCTGCACCGTCCAACGCAATGCCGTCAGGATGGCTAAGTCCACCAACGACAGTGGTTTGCGTGCCGCCCGGCGTGACTTTGTAGACCGCACCGCCGCCGTTGTCCGCGATATAAACATTGCTGGCGGCGTCCACGGCCACTCCCTGCGCCGTGTTGGTTGTCCCTATTGTGGTCTCCGGGCTCGCCGGCGTGTCGAAAACCACCTGGGGCCCCACGCCGGCTCCGTGAATATAGGCGGTGACAAGAATGTTGCCACCGGTATCCTCCAGCACCACCGCGCCCTGGCGCAGTCCCGGCGCCAAAGGCGAAAACGTCACGCTCACCGTGCAGGTGCTGTAGGTACTGCCTCCGCAGCTACCCGTTCCTGCATTCTTGAAGTCCATCCCTGAAAGGCCGGTGGTGAGTACCTGTACCGGCGTCGCGGTATTGAGCGAAGTTGGCGACGAGAACGTGAACGTCAGTGTCTGGGCGGCGCCGGAACTACCCACGTTTACCGTGCCGAAATCGGTGCTTCCGGTGAAGGTCGTCTGGGCGTGAAGGCGCGGTTGAACCGCTGCCGCCAGAAGCAATGCGAATACCAGGTAAACGTGAAACAGAACGGAACGGCGCGGTGCGCAGGAATACGTGGGGGCCATAAATCCTTGGGTCCTTCCCTGCAGCTGCGTTTCGAGTCTGCTTGGGTTAAACAGTTGGGTCTTGACGCATATACTTGCTGGCAGAAGACACACAGGCAAGAGACCCGTCGGGACAGGAAGGGACAGGAAAGGGCGATGGCTCAGGAACCCGTCATATCCGCGAAAACGACCCCGCGCCTGGAGTCCTGGAAAGAGATCGCCGCCTATCTCGGCCGCGACGACCGCACGGCCAAGCGCTGGGAAAAGACCCGCAGCCTGCCTGTGCACCGTCTCCCCGGTGTGCGCAGTGGCGTGTTCGCCTTCCCTGAAGAGATCGAACGCTGGCAGCGGTCCGCGAATGCCGACGCAACCGCCGGAGATTCAGACGCGGAGGCAATCGCCTTCCGCGTGTCCGCGACGGCCGCGGCCGCACTTGAGTTCGAGGAATCGCAGTTCACTCGCGACCCGCATTCGTCGACGGAACTGGCCGGATTCGCCCCGGAGAAAATAGCTGCTCCCATTTCCAATTCCAAAGCATGGTGGACCAGCCTGCCTGTGCGGGTTGCGACCCTCACGCTTGCTCTCGCCGTCCTGGGAGGAACAGCGTGGTTTGCCTATCACGCAACCCAGCAGCAGGATCCCCAAGCACCTCTATCCTCAACGACGTCACCCAGACCTGCGGCTCATGTGCCTCCTCGCGATGCTGAGGACCTGTATCTCAGCGGCCGCTACTTCTGGAACCGGCGCACTCCCGCAGACCTGAACACCGCGCTGCGGCTCTTCAAAAACGCGACCGAGCGCGACCCAAAGTATGCCGCTGCCTACATCGGTGTGGCGGACACCGAGTTCCTGCTTGTGGAATACGCCTCGCTGCCTCCAGGCGAGGCCTATCCGGCAGCGATTGCCGCGGCGCGCCGCGCTATCGAGCTCGATCCATCGCTTCCTGAAGCGCATCGCTCGCTGGCCTTCACCGCGTTCTACTGGAACTGGGATCGCAAGCTCGCGGAGAGCGAGTTCCGCCGCGCCATTGAGCTCGACCCACGCAATGCCACCACGCACCATTGGTTCGCGAACGTGCTGATGACCAGCGGACGCAACCAGGAAGCTCTGGCTGAGATCGATCGTGCACGCGAGCTGGACCCAACCAGCATTGCCATCCTCGCCGACCGCGCCCACATCCTCGCCGCGTTGAATCGCACGCAGGAAGCCACCGACGACCTGTTGAAGATCGAGCACTCCGACCCGGCCTTCCGGCCCGCGCACTGGTACCTCGGCTCCATTTATCACAGCACCGGCGATGACCAGGAATATGTCCGCGAGTTGAAGCAACTAGCCCAGCTCAGCCGGCGTGAAGCCGACATCGAGTCTTACCGCGCAGCCGAACGCGGATGGGCCAAAGGCGGCACGCCCGGCATGCTGCAGGCATTGGCGGAAATCAAGACTCATCTCTACGACCGCGGCATGGTGGACGCTTTCGATGCGGCCAGCGCGCTTGCCGAAGCGGGCAGGAAACGCGAAGCGATCCAGTATCTCAAGCAGGCGTATCTCCACCGCGACACGCAGTTTCTGACGCTAAGCGAAGGCAGAGTTCTTCTCACACTGCGCAGCGAATCGGAGTACTGGGAGTTGGCCCGCAAGAGTGCGAGTCCTTACGATGAACACGCTAAGGTTGCGAGGTTAGTTCTGCCTAAGGTGTAGGCGACCGATCTATGGCTCCTTGAGGGGAATATTTTCATAGAGAACTGCCGTAGATCCGCTCTGGCGTTTTTCAACCTCAATGTGCTCTCTCATCAGGGTGGGTCCGTCACATGAAATCACGAGTGTCTCCGACCCTTGCCAATGCAACTTGACACAACTGTCGCCGGCAGCAAAGACGACGGCGCTGCTGTAATAGGCACGTCGAAGTTCACCGGGAGAGAGAACGTGATCACCGATCACGACGAAGTATGTATATCCGCTGAGTGCCTCATTGTCCGAGCGCTCGGCGACGATCGCTACCTGGTTCGAGGGCGACCAACGGACGGATTGAACCTCAAATTGCCCACGATCAAAATATCCATGAAATAAAGCGTAGACGAGGAAACCGAATGACACCATCAAGAGCCCGGCAATCAAGAGGGCCGCTTTCGATTTTCTCTTCATTCCTGACATCCCGCCGCCCGCATCAACTGTCCTTGCCGAATCGACACGCTATCGAATGGCGTATCAAAACCAGTGACAAGCAACGTTCCATCTGAATCCGGGTGCCCGCAAGGGGCTTGAGCATGTTGTCTTGAAGCCTGGACACGGCTAATCGTCGACTGTGGATCGTTACCGACGCGGCCGTACAAGGACCAGAAAACCCTGCTTCTCCGTTGACAGGCGATTCTCCGGCTCTGAACTCTCGATGAGACCGATTTCCTTCTGAATAAGCGTACAGTCCATCCTTCCCTTACCGCCGCTGCTGAAAACGAGTACATGGGATTGCGTCGCAGCAATGCAGAAGGGCTGATGCCATGCGTCTAGTCGGTCATCGGCATTCAGGTCTGTCAGAGCCATACTACTGACGGGTTCACCATCCTTGAGTGCCGTCCAGTTCTGCGAACGGGCCAGCCCATTAGCCAAAGCCCATGTCTCGACAAGCAATAAGCGGGAATCTCCGCTCCCTGCAGGTTGGGTCTTGTTCCGAACGGAATGGAGCAATTCAGGAGACAGTACCTTGTCTGCAAATGCCGAGCTAAAAACTGGGCCAAGCGCGGGAACCTGCATCTCTCGCAGACTCCGATCTTCATTCCGGATCGAGATCACAGCTGACACAGCTATTCCTCCCAATACCAAGACGACGAGCAATAGGACTATCTTGGTTTTCGCCATTCTTAGCCTCCGGTCAAGACGCTGCAATTGATGAGACGCTGCATCGTATTGACAGTGTTAGCCAGACTTTGCATAGCAGCGGCAGCACTTGAATTTTGATTGAGGAGGGATTTGAGTGCATCCGAAGGTGTAAATGGAGAGCCTAATGCGATTCCAAAAAGTGCTCGAGCTCCGTCCACCTGCGTAAATTGTCCTCCGTTGAATGTTACGGAGCTTATATATGCTCTTCCCAGCTTTCCCACAGGCGAGATGCTTATTGGCTGAGTCAGCCTTATCGACACTGAGCCAACTGCATCAGAACCAACTCCCAACATGGTCCCAGGCTGGATGTAGATACCGTTTCCAGCGACAGTTGCGGAAGACGCAGTAGGTCCCAAATTAATCCCTATTGCCGTGAACACTCCATTAGCATTCGCTTGCAACCTGACGTCTGCCGTCAAAGGAAATGATCGTCCCGCACAGGCTTTGGGTGTTCCAGCGCTATCGCCACCATACGGGATGTAACGATCCTCAACCTCCCCGTCGTCGAAGTCTTCACATTCGGAGAACTGCTCCACTTTATCCGCCGTATAGCCCTCTACAGTGACGCTGTCGTTGAAATTTTGACATACCCGAATGATCATTAATCCCGATGGGTCCCTGTAGAACATTGGATTGTTTCGTGTGTAAACAAATCGATTCAAGCTTTGCGGGTTTGAAAAATCGTAACTTCCGGAATATGGATCAGGCTGCAGCCATGTACCGTTAGCGGGAGAATAGTCACGAAACGCGGCATGGTAATTCCCCGTTTCCGTGTCTCTGTCCAATCCGGTAAAATGGTTTGGGTCTTGGTCGCTTCCAGTCGCCACGTAACCGTCACCGAACGGAAGCGAGCCGAACGCGCCCTCTACCATTCCAGTTTGTCCCGTTCTCATCCTTTCGGTGCCAAGCCAGTCTCGGTGTTCGAAGTGAAACGCGCCCGCGTTGTAAAAAGCAGTTCGCTCACCAGCGAAGAAGCTCGCTTCTGAAGAAACATTTCCCGTTCCATCCAGCGTCAGCAACCGTTGACCGTCCCGGTTGAAAGTAAATTGCTGAACCCCGGAGGATGTGGCCGTCTCGACCCGTTGATTGAGGGCATCATAAACGTACGTTGCGCTGGTACCACCCGAGACACCCACAACGTTCCCTTCCGCATCATGGTTATACGAGTAGGTTCCATCACTCCATACGTTGCCGGCAGCGTCGTAGGTATAGAGTGCCCCATTTGCATCATGGATCTGATTGGTGGTTGTATTGAATGTCGTCGTCATGGAGGGGCCATAGTTCATTGCGATTTGGCTGTTGCGATTGCCCCAACGGTCATACGAGTATGTGAATGATTGGGCCGCCCCTCCTATAGTCGTCCGAGATGAGAGCCGGTTCATATCGTCGTACCCGAAGTTCATCCCTTGATTAAGAACCGTATCCCAGACGGTGGCGATCCGGTTTCCGCTTGCGACCAACGACATGCCATACACCTGCGTGCCGCCGGCGCACGAGGGTATCGTCCCACCTTGGCAAACCCATCCACCATTGAGGTATCCCGAAGTTGCGTAGCTGTTTAAGCGGGTCAAGCCGTTGCCTAGAGAGATCGATTGAGGACCAAAGGGCCCATACTGTGCACCCGTTACCAAGGGTGTGGCGCCGCCAACCGTAGGTGTGCTCGTAGCCGTCGAGGGCTCCGATGCCAGCGTATAACCATACCCAAGAGTCCGGCCGGCACCGTCACTGGCACTAAGCAGATTCCCGACACCATCATACTGATAGCTCTGGGTCAGGTAAGTCCCGCCAGCGCAATTGACAGGCTGGCAGTTCATCATCGTGGCAATGCGGCCCATTGGGTCATATCCATAAAAACCCTGCGTACTGCCAGTAGAGAACGAGGTCAGTCTCCCTTTGGAAGCTCCCAAACTCACGCCTCCGCCGGCGGACGAAACGGCCTGATCATACGTGTAGGTCTTGGTTGCAGTCCCATCGTTATAGGAGATCGACAGGATGCGATTCAAGTGGTCATATTGCGTTATCGCTGTTGTTGTCACGGTCGGATTTGACTGATTTGCCCTCGCTTTGACCCTGGTGACCGTTGCACCCGTTGCATTGGAACCATAGGTGTACGTGGTAAGACCCGACTCAGGCTCTTGAACACTGGTCGTGCGCCCCAGCCAGTCGGTCTGGAAGACGCGTTGCTGTGCACCTTGGGTGATGGTCGTCGTGTGGTTCAGAAGATCATATGCATAAGTAGTGAGGTATCCTGTACCTGCAATATCCATCCCACAACTCACCGGCGCCCCGGAATTTGGCAAGGTAACGGTCGTAACTTCGCACACCGCGCTGATTCGGCCCAGAGCGTCGATCTTGGTCAACTTTGTTACACCGTTTTCGTCCATTGTCTCGACTGTACGTCCCCAATAAGAAGTTGAGGCAGTGGTCGAAGAGCCTGCACGCTGGGTCGTCAATGGCCGCCCTAACGCATCGTACGTATAGGTGGTTCCTGCACCGGTGCACACCGGTGCGCCCGTCAGATTCGACGCCTGGTAGGGGGTCGATTGAAAGCCCAGGAGGCCGACCGCGTCATAGCAGGTGTCCTGCACATACCACCCCAGCGGGCTCTGACCATTGGCAACGGCTGTACGGCTTAGCCGGCCATAGGCATCGAGAATTGTTTCCTGGTCGTCGGTGCCAGCCGACATTGTCCGATGTTGCCCCATACTGCTTGGTGAATAAGTAAACGTTGTCTTACCGCCATCCGGATAATCGATTTCCGTGGGGCGAAGAAAAGCATCATGAAATGGAATCGTAGTGGTGGCGTTTGGGTCGGAAACCGAAGTTGGAGCGCCGGTGTGCACCATATCGAAGCCAGCCGACGAGGGCAAGCTGACTCCCGCTGGTGAGAGAGGGGGAACCGCAGATGTTTGGTAGACGAAGCTGGGGTCGTACGAGTAATTGGTAACGCCGTTGGTGGGATCGTTCCGACTCAGCAGGCTGCCCGTGTCCTCATAGGTCATTGTGGTGTGGAGGGTAGAGGATCCGCTAACGTACTGCGTCACTGATGTCAGATTGCCGCGATCCCCAGTTGCAGCGACATGCATCGGAACTCCTGTGCTCCCAGTCGGAGCAGACTCATCGTAGGAATAATCCGTTTCAGAAATAGTTTGATTGTGCCCCATAGAATCCGTGACGAGCACCCTGTTTAAACCGGGCAGGACCAGACCTCCTGGGGTTATCTGTTCGATCATGACTGCTTCTGGGAAGGGTGCTCCCGAGGAATCTCCAATCGCGCTAGTCAATGTAGCGCCTGTATACGAACTGAATGTCTGGCCGCCCTGCGTGCTTGGAAGACCATTGAGCTTCTCCGTAACATAAACGCCTGTTATCGGCAAACTGATGGAGCTTGGACACGGGCCGGTGTTGTAGCAAATGATGTCTGACAACAACGGTGTCCCGGTAGCTGCGCCCTGATAGGCGGTTACTTGGGTCGGATAAAGTTGTGCGGACTGTGCATTGGGCACATTAGACGGCAGCATGAAATCATACTCACTTACGTTCCCTGCGCCATCGGTGATTTCTGTATGGCTGGCGCTCGCCGCAATTGTGGTACGTACATAACTGCTCATAGAAGCGGAAGATCCGGATACCGCCGAGATCGAGCGGATCAGACCGGCCGTACTGCCGTCAACACAACTGGCACCTCCACTTCCTCCCGTGTACTGATATGAAACGGTTCCGAGGGTGGGCAGGGTCACCGACGCGACACGTCCCGTGACGTTGGAGGAAGCCCCGGGAGTTGGCTCATACGTGAAAGCATAGAAACTTCCATCAGGCAGTATTACCCGATCGACAAGATAGGCCGAGGTCGCGGGATATTCTGTGATGCTCGAGCACCCGAATGCAGTTTGTACCGTGTGCGCAGCATATGTCACCGTCACCGACTGCGGATTGCCCAGCGTATCTGTGTAGGTGAACGTCTTTGCGCTTGGAGCAGCACCCGCGACAGTCAGAGCAACGTTGCCTGTAGTGTCGGTGAAGTGACCTGTCGCGTCTACCGAGATCTGATTCCCGTTGCTGTCCGTCCTGCTGCCTCCTCCAGGACCACCCCCGGGGGCTGGATGATTTCGCCGGTGGGCGTCGTAATCGTCGCGTGATGGAGCGCTATCACGCTCATCGTGTAGCCAGAACCGTCAGTCGCTGCACTTGTAAAAGAATCATTCCCTGAAGGGCAGGTTTCATCGCTGCCAGACACCGTGCTGGTCGACCCGCTGAACTGATGGGCCGTTCCAAAGCTGTCGTAGTAGACGAAATTGGTGTACTGCGTTTCGTTACAGCCCGGCGGCGGCAGATGGCCATGTCCCGGCGTCCCGGGGCCACCTCCGCCTGTCCCAGCAATCGTGAACGTTCCAACGCTGTAATTGACATATCCCGTCGCGGCGTCTGTATCGCCGTTCCAACCCCATCCGGTTCTGGGTAACCAGCCCAACCCGCTTCCCACTGGTGCGGGATACCAGATGGAACTGTCGTAGCTAAGGTTGTAGGAGAACGGTATTCCCCTTCCTGCCTTTTGAAGGACAGGAATTCCCAGATGCAGGTTCAAATTTCCAACATTAAGCGTTTCCGGCCCTAAATTCAGGAAGCTTCCGTTCTGATAGACACCAGTTGTCACCTGAGAAAAGGAAGGGATCGCAGCAAAAACGGCCAGGGCAAGTGCGAAAAAAGCTGTCAGACGAACTACGGATGTCCGCACAGCAGCGGGAGAATTTAACATCGAAAGACAGCACCTAAAATGTGAAGTAAAGGCAGTATGCACGTGGCACGACAATCGTGTCAAGACTTAGCGGTTCGTTTAGAAAGCCCTCAAAGCGCTACGCCGCGATTCGGAGAACTGGGATCTCGCCCGCAAGAGTGCGGGATCTTATGACGAGCACCGCTAAGTTTGCGGGGTTGGTTGAACAGATTTTGTGAGGCGGACGCATGGGCGGGAGCAGGAGCAGATCACTCCGCTACGCTTCGCTCCGGTCGAGATGACAGAGTTATGGGGGACCAAAAAGATGGCTGCGAGGGTCAGCGGCTCATAAGAGTTGTTGCGAATCACTCACTGGCGATTGAACGCTACAGCTTCCTCTACGTCGCGACCGAACTCGTCGTCGATAGTGGTCGCGGAGTCTTCCGGCAGCAGAGCGATGCACTCCTCAATGGAGCGTCGCGGCGGAGAAGGCGTGTGCAGTACAGCCACAGTAAGTGGGCCGTCTTCAATAACAACCTCCGCACCAGCACGGACACGCATCAACAGCTCCGCGAAGTTATGGGCCGCTTCGGCTGCTGAAATGTGGATCGTCGCCATCCTCATGATGATACCCCGTCCCTTTCAAAATGGCTGATTTATGCCAACCCGGTCATGCACCATGAGGGTCAGAGAGAAAAGTTCAACCTCTGGAGAGGACGCTGGTTTGGCAGCCGATACGCAAAGCAAAACTGCGAAGGGATCATGGGATGAGCCCTGGAGCTCATCCCATGATCCCTTCGCAGTTATCCATACCCAGGTCTGTGCTTCAGTTCACTCCAGGATCATCGGAGCGAACAGCAGCGTGGACTGTTCCAACTAGCCGTTGCCGTTGTCGCCGCCGGTGATGCCTTTGTTGACCACGATGGTGACGACGACACGACGGTTCTGAGCCTGCGCGCTCCGTGTGTGTCCGGTTGAGACCTGATTGGAAGTTCCCATCGCGGCGGGCGCCAGGATTCGGGTTAGGGGAACAACGCCTGTTTGCTGAATGATGGCCAGCACAGCGTCGGCGCGCTCCGCGCTCAATCTCTGATTCAACGCGGCGGAGCCGGAAGTGGAAGCGTAACCCTGCACCTCGATCATGTATCCCGGGGTATCAGCAGCCTGCTTCACGAAGTCGGTGAGTTGCTCCTTATCCTTCCTGGAAACGGTGGATTTTCCGTTGGCAAAGTTGATAGTGACGCTGTCCTTGGTGTCGTAGGTGTCCAACGTAGTGAACCGCTGGTTGGCTTTGCCGATGTCCTGGGTATTCGTTGCGGTAACTGCGTTGGTGGATGCGAGCCCCTGCTTGGTTGCATCGATGTCCTGCGAGTTCTTCGCAATGGCATCCTGACTGGAGTCGATGTCTTTACGATCGGTCCTGAGCTGATCCTTCGCCGCCGCAACCTGCTCATTCGTCGGATTCAGACCAGCATCAATTTGCTTCGCCACGTTCATCGCGTTACGCGAGAACGAGACCTTCCTGGCAACAAGGCGATGATCCCCATCATAGGAACCTTCAACCTTCACCGACAGGCCGGGGACCAGAGCAGTAATGCCGAGTTCCTTTCGATCGAGGCCGAGGAAACCGCCCTTTTCTGTAGCTTTCGTGCTATCCGACAGCAGCACCGTAAGCTTGGAACTATCTGCTACTCTCACCGACATCGAGGGCCCGTTTCTTCCAATGACCAGTCCTTCGACGGTCGTTTGCTGAGCACTTGCCGAAAGGCCAAGCGACATGAACATCGCCAATGACGTTGCCAAACCGCAGGTAATTCTAAGCCGACGCTGAGTATGCATACTTTGTTGCGTCTCCTTTGTATTGAAACGGACTACGCTGCCGCACTGCATGACATCGCGACCGTGCTCTGCACAACGCCCAACGTGCGAGCGCCGCAGAATCTCTAGTCTTTGATGCACATTTAGCGAGAAACGGGTGCCATTAAGGAACCACGCGGCTATGTCCTTAGCAAGCAAGGACTTCCATTTGTCCTGTGGATAAAAATCGCGCGTTACTTATCCCAATGGAAGTCATAGAAGGCGCGAATCAGGTTGCCATCGATGTCGGCGATCATGAACTCGCGAAGCTTCCAGGGCTTGTCCTCGGGTTCGGAAACGATCTTCGCTCCAGCAGTCCTCCACTCCTCAAAGAGCTCATCCACTTCAGCTTTGCTGTTGAGGTTGAGCCAGAAGAGAATCGGGATGGCGTTGCCGTAGCGTTTCCGAAATTCACAGTTGGTCAGGAACAGCCGGCAGTTCCCTCTTGAGATCCCGGCGATGCCGCCTTGCTCATCACCCCAACCAAACGTGAAGCCCAGCGTGCCTGTATACCAGGCCACGGCCCGATCAATATTCTCTACGGGAATTTCCGGAACCGCAGCGGGAAAGTTCATGGCATCATCCGCGTTCAGCGTAGCACCTCCCCGCTATACTGGCTCGGCAGCCACACCATGCTTTCCTGCAGTTGCGTTGGGATCCTCGATCTCCATAAGCGGTGGTGTGATGACGAGACAACGCAAAAAACTTGCCGCGAGGAACCAGTGATGATGCAGCTTTTGAACGTTCGACGCCTTGGCGCCTGCCTGGTTCTGATCACAGGCTTTGCGCAAGCTGCGTTCGCGGCTGAAATTTTGATTGGCGATGCCAAATCGCAGCCGGAGAGCCTGACTGTAGCGCCCGGAGGCGTGGTGTTTGCCGGAAGCGCAAGTTCACCCTTTGTCTACAAGGTGCGCCCCGGCGCGGCCACAGCGGAGAAGTTTGTCGATGCCAGTGCGGAAGGGCCGGGCACGTTCTTCTTCGGCATGCTCGCAGATGGGGCCAGCAACACGTTGTGGACCTGCCAACTGACTCCCGTACCTGACAGCAAGCCCGTGCAACGTCACACCGCGCTGCGCGGCTTCAACCTGACCACCGGCGCGGAGAAGCTTCGCTGGAACCTGCCCGGTGACAACAGCATGTGCAACGACTTTGCGATCGGACCGGACAAGGCTCTCTACATCACGGACACGGCCAACTCGAAAATCTACAGGCTGGCAGCAGGCGCCTCCAGTGCGGATCTCTTCATGGAGCATCGCGTTCTGAACGGCGTTGACGGCATCACCTTCCTCGACGGCGTTCTGTACGTGAACAATGTGACCTTCAATAAGCTCTACCGTATTCCCGTGGATGCATCGGGCAAACCCTCGGCGCCGGTCGACATCTGGATGGACCAGCCAGTCAAAGGGCCCGACGGCATGCGCGCGGCGAATGGCAAGATCTTCGTCGCCGAAAACGGTAACGGCAGAATCTCCGCGCTCACCGTGACCGGCGACAAGGCCAGCGTAACGGTGCTGAAGGATGGACTGAAGTCACCCACCGGCGTGGAGGCCGCGGGCGACACAGTCTGGATCGCCGAACGCGGTGCAGGCAAGGTCGTGTCGATTCTCCTGCCCAAATAGCCGGGACATGTACGCCCTCTAGCGGGTGCGTAGCGCCGTGGCGAGAACAGAAACGCCGCGGCGCAACTCCGCCGGATTGCTGCCGGCGAAGCCGAGCATGAGAGCCGGCGGCTGCTTGTATTTTGTTGTGAACATCGATAGCGCGTTCACTTCAAGCCCGAGTGTGTGAGCCCTCTGCGCCGCATCCTGATCGGACTTCCATGTTTTGAGCCAGCCAAGCGTGCGCATGCCCGCGCCCGCATGCACGACGTGCAGCACACCCTCGAGATGTTTGTCCGCCGCAGCCTTGAGGACACCAATGCGTTCCGCATAGGTCTGGCGCATGCGGCGAAGATGATGCCCGAAGTGGCCCTCGCTGATGAACTCCGCGAGGATAGCCTGGTCGAGCGTAGGTGGATGAAGGTCGACCAGACTTCGCGCTATGGCGAATGCCTCGACCAGCCGCTCCGGCAGAACCATGAACCCGAGACGCAGTGCGTTGAACAGCGTCTTGGTGAAGGTGCCTACATAAATGACACAACCGGCCGTGTCGAGCGTTTGCAGCGCGGCGATCGGCCGGCCGAAGTAGCGATATTCCGCGTCGTATTCGTCCTCAAGGATCCATGCGTTGGCATCCGCCGCCCAGCGCAGCAACTCCAGACGGCGGTCCGCGGACATGGTGACGCCCATGGGGAACTGATTCGCCGGCGTGACATAGGCGAGCTTCGCCTTTGGCGCAAGCCTGCGGGCCGCCTTCACGATGAGCCCATCGTCATCGACGGGTACCGGCACGATGCGCGCACCTGCCGCATGCAGTGTCTGCGACGCGCGGGAGTATCCGGGATCCTCCATCCACACGCGATCACCGGGAGCAAGCAGGAAACGGCCGATGAGGTCGAGCGCCTGCTGTGCACCGGACGTGATGATGATCTGTTCCGGCGAACAACGCACTCCGCGTGACGCGCCGACATACTCCGCAATCGCGCGGCGCAGAGGTTGATAGCCCGCAGCATTGCCGTGTCCATAGAGCGAACGCGGAGCGCGGCGCAAAACCCGCGAAGCAACGCGAGCCCAGAGCTCCGTGGGAAAGAGGTCAATCGCGGGTTCCCAGGATCGGAACGCTTTGCCGATGGAGCGGGATACCGGCAACACGTCCACGCCCTTCAGTATTTCTTGCGCCTTAGTGGAGAGTGTGGCCTTCGACACGGTAGGCGCGAGCGGTGCAGGCTTACGCGCGGCGGACAGGAATCCATCCGGAATGCCCGAAGCCACGTAAGTTCCCGACCCCGGTTCGGTGCGCGTGTAGCCCTCGGCCTGCAGTTGATCGAACGCCACAACCACAGTTCCGCGCGAGAGCGAGTACTGCTTCCCAAGGTTGCGTGTGGAAGGCATGCGAGCGCCGGGCTTCAAACGCCCATCGAGGATCGCAGCACGCAACTCCGTATAGAGCCAGCGCCACAAGTCCTGCCGCCTGGAGAGCGGATTGAGGGAGAGATCCTGAAATGTTTCCGTTTTCGGCATCGTTTCCATCCGGCCACTCTTCAAGCTCGCAAAAGTGGACCAGTCCTAATTCACATTATGGACCTTCACCATGGTCCACACCGCGCCTAGTGTGGAAAGTAAGGAGATCAACCGATGCAGATACGACCCGCAAAACAATCCCCAAAGCGGTACAAATCCATCCTGATGCTGACACTTCTCAGTCTCGGCGCCCTGCTTCCCGCAGGCACGCTGATGGCGCAGACGAGTGCCACGTCCGCAACGGCGCAGGAAACCATTACACCGCTCATTACCAAAGACCTCGCAGGAGTTCCCGGCGAACAGGTTCTGATGTACACCGTCGACTTTCCGCCGGGCTTCTCAAGCCCCATCCATCGGCACAACGCGCAGGTGTCCGTGTATGTGCTGGAAGGTTCCGTGGTGATGCAGGTCAGGGGTGGAAAAGAACTCACCCTGGGTCCCGGCGAAAGCTTCTACGAAGCTCCCAACGACATTCACGTCGTCAGCCGGAATGCGAGCACCACCAAGCCAGCCCGGTTCCTCGTCTTTCTGATCAACAGGAAGGGCGCTCCGCTGGTGATACCGGCGAAGTAACAAAATATCTCGCGCGGTTCAGCGCGCACAACACTGCAATCAGGAGAAAACACAATGAGCACGATGACAGAAAAAGATGCGCAATTCGCAGGCTATGCCAGCGTCTTGCTGAGAGTTGGATTGGGCGCCGGCTTCTTGTCGGCCGTCGCCGACCGGCTGGGCCTGTGGGGAGCGTTTGGGCAACCGAATGTCGAGTGGGGAAACTTCTCGCGCTTCCTGGACTACACCCATACCCTCAATTGGTACCTGCCGGCAGGAATGACGTTGCCGCTGGGGATCGCCGCCACCCTAGCTGAAGCTATCTTAGGTGTGCTTCTTCTCGCAGGCTTGCATACACGCATAGCCGCGCGGCTCAGCGGGCTTCTGTTACTGATCTTTGCGACCGCGATGACCATCGCTCTGGGGATCAAAGCTCCGTTGAACTATGCGGTGCTCACGGGAATAGGCGGCTCCCTGCTGCTCGCGAGCCGCGCAAGCTTCCCCTTCAGCCTCGATGAGGTGCTTTCCCGCAGAACCTCTCAGACAAAAACGGTTGAAGGCGGCCTGGACTCGGGCTCTCAACAGTGGACCTAAGTGTCTCTTGTCCGGGCATAGCGCATTTGCATTCTGCCCGTCGATTTCGAATACCGAGGGAAGTGGACTACCGTTCGTGCCGATTGTGGACCTTCCCTCTCACCCACACAGACTCTACGTTGGTTATCAGGAGATAGAAACATGCAAGCAAGACTCGAAGCACAGAAAGTATCACCGGCCGCGTATCAGGCCATGCTTGGGCTGGAGATGTACATTCGCAAGCAGTCGAAGCTCGAGCCCGCTCTGCTCGAACTGGTGAAGATGCGCGCCTCACAGATCAACGGCTGCGCGTACTGCCTCGACATGCACTCGAAGGACGCACGGGCGGCGGGTGAAACCGAGCAGCGTCTCTATGCGCTCTCCGCCTGGGAAGAAACGCCGTTCTTCACCGACCGCGAACGCGCCGCGCTGGCGCTGACGGAAGCGGTCACTCTGATTCATCAGGGCCATGTGCCCGACGTGGTCTATGAAAACGCCCGGAAGAGCTTCTCCGAAGAAGAGATGGTGAACCTGACGCTGGCAATCGTGACCATCAATGGATGGAACCGTGTCGCAATCACCTTCCGCTCAGTGCCGGGCGAGTATCAGCCGGGCAGTAAATAAGAGGGTTTAGGGTCTAGGGTTTAGAACGCTCGCCCGCTCATTCCCCTTTACCTTAATGCGGGCAGCTTTTACATGGCGATATTGGACTGTGTGACAAAATGCCGTGTCCGAGACACGCTGCCATCCACAAGAGCCGTAAGGTTCGATCTTTGAGATGCACTTGCCGATGGGAACGCGCTAATTCTCCGTCGGCCTTTCAATGTGATCGATTACGAGATTCCTTGCAGGAACCTTAGCCGGCACCAATTCCAATCCGATCGCTCCCCAATCAAACGTATGCGCGACGTCCAACCGTGGGGCAGGCGGAGCTCCCTCCGCGGCTTCAGGCGGCCTTAGATCGAATCTTGGCAAGTCGAAATCGTATTTCCCCGTCAAGCCTGTTTGGTCCACGATGGGAGTTCCGCCCCTGCTGAGAAAAGCCGCAAACTGCGCCATGGTTATCTGCAGATAGGTCACAGCTTGCTTCCCGTCCGGACCAGGCGGGCTGGATATCATTCTCCAACCGCCATCGAACCTGGCCCCACGTTCGGGCAGCGGCTCGCCCGGTGGCGCCTGTTTCAGCTTTGCTCCCTGCTTTCGCACAACCAGTGCATAGCCTTTGATTTCAGCTGGAACAGTATGTGCAACCAGCTTGCATCGGTCCTCAAGCATCGTCCTCAACATAGGTGCAACCAACGCGACCTGCTGCGCCTGAGGCCTCCCCTTCCACGAGTCCGCCGTAGCGTCGTCTACCTTCGCAGTGATGTCATACGGGTCCATCGCCACCCAGGACGGAGCGCCTATCAGTCTGTCCGGAGATGCAGCCGTCTCGCCCAGGTAGGCCTCCAGGATGATCCCGCTTAACGGAGTGTTTTTCGCGAAATACCGGTTTTGCGAAACACCCCATACCCCGCCATTGTTCCCGCTATTACTTGGTCTGATGGAAACGACGTCAAAAGACGGTGCTTTCGCCTCTGCAGCGACCTGCCCCATTCCCACAGGCGCCAATGCAGCCATCGATACCAGAAGGTGCGCGAATTGCACTCCGTGCCTCCGGACCATTTTGCTCTTCGCCATGAAGCACTTCCTTCCGTCAGTTAATATCTGGATTTGAAATTCGCGGAGCGGCGGGAATGTCAGGAAGAATACACCTGGGAGAGACTCCGCTTACTCACCTCGTTATTTTGACCTTGCGGGATGTCGGAGCGTTGTGCACACCGATCGTCTCTATCAGATACATCATTGCTCACTGAAATCCCGTTGACAAACCATAACCATTTGGTTATCGTTTCTCCATGAGGACGGCCAATGCCAATCCCGTGTTCCGCGCACTTGCCGACCCCACTCGGCGGGCTATTTTTGAGGAGCTGACGCTGCAAGGCGAGCAGACGGTGCATGCGCTGACCAGTTACGCGGGCGTGTCGCAGCCGGCCGTATCCAAGCATCTCACCGTGCTGAAGCGGGCGAAGCTGGTTCGGCATCGCCGCGAGGGACGCGAAACGCACTATCGGGCGCAACCCGATGCGCTGGCTCCGGTGGTGGATTGGTTACGCACATACGGCGCATTCTGGCGCGATCGCTTTGATCGCCTGGAAGCACTTTTAGAAAGGATGGATGGATGAGCAATCCAGCAGAAACCACTCGCAGCGTATTGATCGAAAGGGTCTTTCCTCACCAGCCGGAGAAGGTGTGGCGCGCGCTCACCGAAACCCCGCTGCTCGCGCAATGGTTGATGAGCAATGACTTCGAACCGCAGGTGGGGCGGAAGTTCCAGTTTCGCGCGGACCCCGTACCGAACTGGGATGGGTTGATCAACTGCGAAGTGCTGATTGTCGATCCCATGAAGAAGCTCTCCTACACCTGGGCCTCCATGGGCCTCGTGTCCGTCGTGCAGTGGACGCTGGAGCCAACCACCGGCGGTACCCACGTGCGCATGGAACACTCCGGCTTTCCCACCGACTTCGATGCAGCCTACAAGGGCGCAACCTACGGCTGGCAGAAGTTCCTTGGAGCACTGGAGCGGGTGCTGGGCGGTGTTGCATGAAACGCTCCAAAGGCCTGCTCGCGGGGTTCTGGATCTTCACGATCCTCTTCGCACTGCAGATGGGTTTCACCGCTTATGCGCAGCTGCGGCTTCCGCAGGTGGCCGGAGAGTTTTCCCGCCTCGGCTTCCCTGCTTACTTCCGCATCGAACTTTCCTGGGCGAAGTTCGCCGGCGTGGCCGCACTGCTGATCCCCGGAGCTCCGGCGTGGATCAAGGAGTGGGCCTATGCGGGTTTCGCCATCACGCTGGTCTCGGCACTGATCGCCCACTTCGCCCTTGGCGAAGGTTTCGCGGCGTGGGGATGGGCTGCCGTAACCTGCGTGCTCTGGGCTCTGTCGTACTTCTTCTGGCGGCGCATGCAGGCCGGCCAGACAGCAACCGTTTGAGAAGCGCATAGACTGATCGTCACTACGATTGCGAGGTATCCTGATGCCCCCGACGAAAGCTGCACCCGCGGCGAACGACGCTTCGAAATTGATGGACGGCCGCATCAAAGATCTCGGCGACTGGCGTGGCGAGACGCTGGCCAAAGTACGCGCACTGATCCATGCCGCGGATTCTAAGGTTGTTGAGGAATGGAAGTGGCGCGGCGTCCCCGTCTGGTCGCACGGCGGCATCCTCTGCACCGGCGAAAGTTACAAGAGCGCGATCAAGCTGACCTTTGCCAAAGGCGCCGCGCTCCCGGATCCGGCGGGCCTCTTCAACTCCAGCCTCGAAGGCAATGTTCGCCGCGCCATCGACATCCACGAAGGCGAGAAGATCAACGAGTCTGCGTTGAAAGCTCTGATCCGCGCCGCCGTGGAATTGAATCTCGCAGGCAAGAGCAAGGCGAAGCCGAAAGCTGCGAGCGCCAAGCGGGCTGGATAGGTGGCTTCTTATGGGAAGCCAACTGCTGGGGCATCCATGACCAACCCGGTTGCTGATGAAGTTACTAGAGCAGTTCCGGTAATACTGTGGTCTTCCCGAACGGTGGAGAATGCCGTTTTCATTGGGAGAAAACGGCTTCAGCACCCTCTCTTCGGTCTACACCATTACCGGAACCGCTCTAGCTTCTCAGATTGTCTTGTTAAAGGCACGGGTTCACCGTGCCGCCTGCGTGCAATGTTTGGCGGCTTAAGCCGCTGAGGTCCCCTTCCCGACCTCTGCATCATGCACGTGGACAGACCAGGAAGTCGCATCCAAACGGTGATCTCAGGGGCTGAAGCCCTTGTTTTTGACAGCCTTGTGGCACGGGTAAACCCGTGCCCTTAAGCAAAACAAAGAGTCATCGCTCACGAAGCGGGCCGCCCAATACCTGACCTGTGACGTAGAAGAAGCCGCTTCAGCCATTTTCAACACGCGCTTTCATCTCCGTGTATGCCGTTTCGATGAAGCTTCGAAGAGCGGCAGTGTCGATCTCCATACCGGGCTTCAGCTTCACGTGACGCATGAATTTTCCTGAGCCCTGCAACAGGTGAGCGGGATCACGCAGCGATGCTCCCTGAAAAAATCCCACGTTAACATGCGACGTAAAGACATTCACGTACCCGAAGGGAACGTCGCCCAGGCATGCGTTGGGGCAGCCGTCGTGCAGGACCTCCCGGACTTCGTCCCCGCACTTTCGCATCACCTCAAACCACTCACGCGCGAGCGCTCCCAGTGGGCCTTGATGCTTGTTCATCCAGGCATCGATGGCAGGATCGTGCTCGACCGTGCCATCGAATCGCAGCAGTTCTGTATTCACGCCAGCTCCATGTTTGGTTCGTATCGATGATACTTGGCCTATCGCGAGCCATTTTCGGCGAACGCTCATCCAAGATATCTATGTCGAACCAAACTGTAACCCGAGCCCTTGAATCCGATCTCGAGCCCCACATTCTCTACGATGTCCTCATCGAAGCAGACAACATCCCGAAATGGGCTCCCGTTTTCGCTGACACGATCGCACCGGTGGATGCCACGCACTATCGCGTCACTAAAAGCAGTGAGGCATTTGATATCGAAATCGTCCCGCACCCTACGGCCCACGCCGTCGACTACATCAGGCAGATGCCTAACGGCAGAAGCGGCGGTGCGTATATCCGCGTGACACCACGGCCGCTGGGCGGCAGCACCATCACGATGACGGTTCCGGTCGGGCCGAACTCCATTGAAGCCGACGTCGCGGCGGTGGTTGACCAGGAATTGCAGGATCTGGATAGACTCGCGCGAGGTTGACCGCGGTTCCTACGTCTCCGCAAATTAATCGGAGGCAATATGCAGAGAGGTGCATGGCCATTGGGGCAAGATCCGGTAGGTCCGGTCTTCAGACCGGACATTAGTACGCGTAACAAATTCGGCTTTAGCCCCTGAGGGCCTGCCCCTGCCCGATACATGGGCAGGAGCGGTGAAGCAGGTCTCTCGACTACGCTGGCGGTTCCTCTCATACTTCGCCTTTTCGAGTTCGGTGGAGGCCGTTTTCTTTGGAGGAAACGGCTTGGGCATCCACATTTCACCTAACGCCTTGAGAGAAACCGCCACGCGCTCCGGTCGAGATGACAGGGTTGTGAGGGTACACAGAAGTAGCAGAAGATCTCCCGTCATTGACGAACACTCGTGCGGCTCCCCCTGCTTCCTCCCTTCCCTCCGGATCACGCGGTGACCATGCGTTTATTCGGTCCTCCTGACATTATGGTTTCAGGCTTGTTCGGAAGTTCCACCTTGTATCCAAGCAGCCAATCCCGGCTTTTAGTGCGCGCAAGCGGAACGAAGATGCGAATCATCGCCTGCTGCATCCAGTAGGCGAACGGAGTCATCCGCTCCTTGCGCTGCCCGTTGCGCCGTCCCAGGGCAATCACCTTATCGGTGCGTGGCCGGCGATGCGCTTCGAAAGCGGCGAAAATTGCCTCGGTGGATGCGCTGCGCATCTCGCTAAGAAGCTTGGCGAGATACATGGCGTCTTCAAGCGCCATCGAAGCTCCCTGTCCGGAGTGAGGCGCGACCGCATGTGCGGCGTCACCCAGGAGAATCACTCTTCCCGAACTCCAGGCGGGAAGACTGGGAACATCATGGATGGCGACATTCAGGATTTGTTCCGCGGATTGTAGGGAATCTGCTTGAGAGGCAGTTAACTGGAAACAGTAGGCCATTCGGACCCGCAAGCTAAAGCTTGCGGCTACTCCTCGAAATGCAAAAGGTTTCGTCCCGCCCTTCGGACGCCTTTACGTCAAACCGGAAAATAGGCAGGAGCATGTCCTCAGAGGCTAAAGCCGCTCTTGTTCCGTGCCTCAATGTCAGGGCTGAAGTCCGGACCTGCCGAGCATCGCCTCAAGGACACATCTCCCTCTCCTCGCGTTGTCTCTTATCAAGAAACGAATCTCCGTCGTCTATCCGCACCGCGTCATCAAGAAACCCGCTCTCGATGCCATCACCCACAAGGTGTATACAGAGACGAGGATGCACCGCATCCAAAGCCGCAACTGGAGCAGCCCATGCAAGAGGAACAAATACGCGAAGTCCTGAATGCGCACTGGCAGGCATCGGCAGCCGGCGATGCGGATGCGGAGCACGCGATTTATGCCGACGATGCCATCTGCGATTACCCACAGTCAGGGGAGCGAATCCTGGGACGAAGCAATTTGCAGGCGCTGCGGAGTCATCATCCGGGCAAGCCCTCGGGTTTCAAGGTCAGGCGAATGCTCGGAAGAGATGACCTCTGGGTGACGGAATACACCATCACGTACCAGGGGAAACCTGCATTCACCGTGAGCATCATGGAGTTCCGCGACGGCAAGGTTGTGCACGAGACACAGTATTTCGCGGATCCCTTCGAGGCGCCGGCCTGGCGAACCCAATGGGTGGAACGAATTCCGTAGACGCCGTTCAAGCCTCAGCGCCACGAAGTTCTCTGCCTTCAAAGAAGATGCGCTGGCGCTCCTGCCACACTATGTGGTTTCGAGGTCGAAGTACATGGTGTAGCCGGCGCGGGCGCGGAGTTGGTAGAAGGGGACGAACTTTGCGGTGGAGCGGTTTTCTGCCGTGAACTCGAGGCCGGTGCCTTTGGTGGCAATCCACTTGGATGCATCGTTAGTGTCGGGGACGACGACGCTTTCCTGGTCGCGCACCAGGACGACGGGGCCGTAGACGGCGGCTACGCGGTGCGGGTGTTGGCGATCCACCGGAGCGTACGTGAGTTTCATGGGCAGGTGCAGTTCGACGCGGTCGCCGGCCTTCCAGGTGCGGTCGACCGTGACCCATGTGCCGGGGCGGCATTCGACGGTCTGCTTCGTGCCATTGATACTGACCGAGGCTCCATCGCACCAGCCGGGGACGCGAAACTTCAGGCTGAAGCTTGCGGGCTGCGCGGGCTGGATGGTCAGGGTGGTGGTATCGGCAACGGGGTAATCGGTGTGTTGTTCGATCTGCACGGGTTTGCCGTCGACACTCCAGGCGACCTGCGACGGGATGAAGAGGTTTACGAAGAGCGTGCGATCGCCTTTGAAGTAGATGATGTCGTGGTAGTCGGCGGCGTCCTGAATGTAGGTGCCCGAACAGCATGGCCACGCGGAGCTGTAGTAGGTTTTCTGACAGCCGCCCAGGCGATAGTCGGAGTAGTAGAGGGTCCGGCCGCCGGCGGCCATCGGCAGCGCGGCGCCGATGCCGTTGTAGACAGCCCGTTCCATCCAGTCGCCGAAGCGAGCCTCGCCGGTGAACTGGAGGAGGTATTTGCTGAGCTTGAAGATGGACCATGAGCCGCAGGGCGTCTCGAAGGTGTCGTTGGTGCGCTCGAGCGAGCGGCCGAGGCCGCCCTCGTTGTTAACCAACCCTTCGCCGGGGCCGTAGCCTCCGGTGGCGAAACACTGCGCGCGCTGGAAGTAGTCGTAGGCGTTGACGATGGCCTTGAGATACTTCGGATCGCCGGTGACGCCGTAGGTCATGGCCGCGCTGGAGAGCGTATTGACGTGGCTGTAGGCGTGGAGTCTTTGGATGTCGGGGTCGGCCGCGTCGACGAACTTGTCCCAGTAGCTGTCGTAGCGCCAGAGGTCGCCGAAGGTCTTGTACTTCGGGTCGCCGGTAAGAACGTAGCCGCGATAGATGTTCTCCGAGAGCGTGTACCACTCATTGCCGGAGGGAAAGGCCTCGGGAGTCTGGGGCGTTGCGGGGTTTCGGCTGCGGTCGAGCTTCGCGGAGCCCCAGTCGACCATGCTGTCGAGGAGGGCGCCGGCATTCTTGTCGTTGGCGTATTTCGCCATGTCGACGAGGCCGCAGATCGTCTTGTCGTAGGAGTAGTGGACGCGGGCCAGGCCGAATTCCTTGCGGCGCGAGGTGACCGGCTGGCCGTCCTTGCGGAAGGCTTCTGCCCAGCCGTTCATAAGGAGAGCGGCTTTGTTGCGCATCTCGGCATCGCCGGTGGCCCTGTACATGCGCGCCATGCCGCTGAGCCACTGTCCGAAGATGCCGGAGGTGCTGTCCTGCGCCCATCCGCCCATGGGCTTACCGGGTGCGGCAAGGCCGGCGCGCTCGCGGAAGCCCTTCAAAATGTCGTCATTGGGGATGGCGAGGTAGTACTCGCGCGTGTGGTCGTACTGGGTCTTCAGCATGCCGTCGAGCAGGCGGACGCCGCTGTAGTCGAAGGGCTCGAGGTGGACCTTCGCGACAATGCCGGACGTTTTAGCCGGTGCCGGGCTTGATGCAGAAAGAATGGAAGGAGCGAGCGATGCTCCGGCCACCATCTTCACAAAATCGCGTCGTGTGCTCATGATGATCCTCGTTGGAAGTGACAATGCCCGACGCGGAAATGGTACATGAAAAAACGTATTTGTATACAGAAGGTGGTCAAGAAGTCGTATACAAAGTGCGCTTTGACTTGCCGCAGGGAGGCTCCTGTGCCTCCTTTCGCGGGAGCGGATTCGTAATGTGAATGGACATCTTGTCCGTTCGCTCCTGCTCCACTGAGCCGATGGCCAGGAGTGGGCTTTGTCCACCTACGCCTTGATCGGGTGCACGGTCTGAAGGAGGAGCACGAACGCCACTTTTTGTGCGTTATCCCCTATTCGGAGCGAAGTGCTTCGTTCGGGTCGATGGACGCGGCACGGCGAGCGGGCAGGAAGCTAGCCGCCATGGAGCCAAGGCCAAGAAGCGCAGCCACGCCGAACAGCGTTGCGGGATCCCAGGCACGCACTCCAAACAACAAGCTGCGCATGAGCATGGAGGTTCCTAACGAGCAGATCAATCCGATCGCCAGCCCTGCGAGAGTCAGCCATCCCGCCTGCCGTATGACAAGACGATAGACAGATCCGCGTTGCGCACCAAGCGCCATACGCACACCGATCTCGCGCGTTCTGCGGCCAACCGAGTAGGCAACGACTCCGTACAGTCCGACAACTCCGAGGATGAGGGCTGTCGCTGCAAACCCGCCAACCAGCCATGCGGAAAACCGATGCAGCAGCGCCGCCTGGGTCGTGCCGATCTTTTCATTGAGAGTCACTTCATTGGAGACTCCCAGATCGAGATTGACCTGGTGAAGCGCACTGACCAGTTCCGGCAGGAGTGTATTCGCATCCTGCGCAGAACGCGCGGCCAGCGTAAAGAATGGATCGCCTGTCTGGCTGATGGGGAAATACTCCGTGGGGGCGATCGCTACATCAAGCGGACCTTCACGGACGTCATCGATAACTCCAACGATCTGCCAGACCGAGGGCTTCCCTGCCTCGTCATTGGCTATGCGCTGGCCGATGGGATCCGCGCCGGGGAAATACTTCCGTGCAAGGGTCTGATTGATGACCGCCACTCCAGGGTGCGAGGCATCGTCCTCCGCCGTGAAGAATCGCCCTCGCATCAGGGTCGCGTGGAGCGCAGGCAGATAGCTCTCGCCGACATGACGCTCGTTTACCTCGTTGTGTTCGCCGTGATACGGCCTGCCTACAATCTGAATTCCATCGGTGGGGCAATTGCATTCGACGGGCAGCTTGGAGGTCAGGCCCGCCGACTCAACTCCGGGCAAGCTCGTAACACGTTGCACAATCTCGCGGTACAACCCTGCGCTCTGTTCCTTGGTTTTGAAAACCGAGCCTGGTACCGAGACTTCCACAACGGCAAGGTGATTGGCGTCAAATCCGAGTGGCACATGCAGCAGCCGGTACAGGCTCTGTCCGAACAGGCCGGCTCCCGTGAGCAACATAACGGCGATTGCCAGCTCGACGATCACCAGGTTGGCTCCCAGCCTGCGCCAGAACCCGCTGACTGCGCTGCGGCCGCCATCCATCAATCCATCGCGCACTTTCTGCACGGAGAGCCTCGAGACCGGCGTTACTGCCAGCAACAGTGAAGACAGGAAAGCTGTCGCGAGTGCGAATACGACGGTGTGCGCGTTCAGGCCAACACCATCGAGGAACGGCATGTGGGAAGCCATGCCTTTCGGAACCATGTGGGACAGAAGCCGCATGAGTACCGCGGCGAAGGCAATGCCGGTTGCACTTCCAAGGCCCGCAAGCAGAAGCCCCTCGGTAACGAACTGCCTGATCAACCGTGCCGGGGTTGCGCCCAACGCGCCGCGCACGGCAATCTCATGCCTTCTGCTTTCGGACCGCACCAAAACAAGACTGCCCACGTTGACACACGCAATGAGAAGCAGAAGGCAGGCTCCCCCGAGAAGCATCAGCAGAATCGGCCGAATATTTCCGACAACGACTTCCGAGTACGGCAGGACACTGGCATTCAGGTCACGACCGGTAACGGCATACTGCCGCTGGAGCTGTGCTGAAATTGTCCTCATCTCGGTCCGCGCAGCCTGTACCGTAACTCCCTCGCGCAGTCTTCCGATTCCGAAGAAGGTATAGAACGTCCGGAAGTGCTCGTGTGGGCTGAGCCTGTTGATGGGTGCCCAGAATTCCGCTCCGCCGCTCAACGCGAAGGAAAATGACCGTGGCAGTACACCGATGATTGTGTAGACCTGATTGTCCAGGTCCACCGTCGAACCGGTTACATCGGGCCTCGCGCCAAACCGGCGAACCCATGCCTGATAGCTCAGCAGCACGACATTGGGGCCGCCCGGCTGATCCTCGCCCGGGTTGAAGTCGCGCCCGAGCATGGGATGCACGCCGAGAGTTTGAAAGAAGCCGCCGCTTACACGTTCTCCCTTCACCGCTTCCATACCCGAGCCGGTGCGCAACAGATAGCCGCTTCCGGTATAGACGTCGAGTGAACTGAAGGATTTGTTCCGGGCCTGCCAATCCAGAAAATCGGGATACGAAAGTGGCCAGCCCGGCAGCCCGGTATCGCTTTCGTTCACCGACATGATCCGGCCCGGATCCTTGTAAGGAAGAGGCTCCAGCAGCGCGGCATTCACAAACGCAAACATGGCAACACTCGCGCCGATACCGAGAGCGAGCACCAGAATCGCCACAAAGGTGAAACCCGGACGTTTTGTGAGCTGACGAACGGCGAACTGAAGATCGCGGAGCAGATCGTCCAGCCACGCGACACGGCCTCGCAGATAGAACCGTTCCCGGGCCGTCTGCACGCTGCCGAACTCGACCTTAGCGCGGCGCTGCGCTTCGTCTTCACTCAGGCCTTCGCTCTGAAGCTCGTCCGCTTCGAGCGCGAGGTGCGCCCGGATTTCCTCAGCAAAATCATCGCTGCTTCGTTTGCGTCTGAACATGATCAGACCTCCTCGCCGCTTGGTTCGCCATCCAGAATCAGCCCCATGGCTCTGGTCAACCGCTGCCATTCGCTGGTCTTCTCTGTAAGCTGTTCCCTTCCCCTGGCCGTCAGCGAATAGAAGCGCGCCTTACGGTTGTTCTCGCTGACGCCCCATTTCGCGCTGATCCACTTCCTGTCCTCCAGGCGTTGCAGAGCCAGATAGAGCGAACCATGGTCGACGAAGAACACCTCTTCGGACTGGCGCTGAATGGAACGTGCGATACCTTGCCCGTGACGCGCGCCGAACAAAAGGGTTTTCAGAATCAGGAGGTCAAGCGTGCCCTGAAGAAGGGCGATGCGGTCGCCGGGATTGCTTTGGGAAGGCATCCGACCCAAAGCGTGTCACCCCTTTGGGTCGGATGTCAACAGGAATGTGATGAGATACTCTGGCATCCCGAACGCCAGAGAAGATCAGCTTTTTAAAGAGAAACGACTTCAGCATTTTCTCTTCGGCTTATCATTACTGAAACCGCAATAGCTTCCAGTAAGCCGAGTTATCGGGACAATGTAACCCAAACAGCGCTTATAGAATGTTTCAGACTTGCTAAGCCGAAGCAGCAAGACCATGCGGTGTCTATTTGGTCGGATCACGACGGCCGGCTTCGTCCTGCAAAAATGAAGCACTGTTATCGAGCGAAAATATCGCTAAGTGGCAAGCCATAGCATTTTCATGAAGGTGTATCCAGGGACGATGATGTTGCGGTCGTTTTCCCGAAAGAAAACGTCCCTTTCGGCATAGCGAGTGCATAGCATCATGAGAAATGCTCTGAAATCTGGGCCCGCAAATTAGATTGAATGAAACGAAACGACCTCAGGTAAAGAAGAGATGGTTCGTCGTGCTGCCTGACCTTAAGCTCGGCTTAAGCGAATCTACACCGCACAGTAATCTTCGTTTCACAGTAAATCTACCTGAGGTCAATAACTTCTCCCACATCACTACATCGAGGGAGACACATTCCTATGCCTTGTGCAACGCTGCGCCTTGCTGCCTTATCCGTCGCCAGTCTCTTGCTTGTATCTACGCTTTCAGCGCAAACAGCCGCTTCCGTCACCGGATCCGTTATCGACAGTAAGGGCGCGTTCGTTGGACACGCGAAGATTGCCGTTCACTCGCCGGACAACAAAATCACTCGCAGCGCCACCGCTGACGACGCTGGCCACTTTGCGCTGAACAATGTGCCTGCGGGCAACTATGTCCTCGACGCCGATGCACCTGGGTTTGCGACCACGCACGAAGCGAGTGTGACCATCGCAAGTGACAAACCAACGGAGTTGACGGTGACTCTGCGCATCGGCAATCTGGAGCAGATGGTCGAAGTTCAGGCCGACGCGTCGAACTCGGTCGCAGCTCAACTCGCCCCCATGGACGCTCGTCTCGACGCCCGTTCCGCTCGTACCGAGATCACGACACATTTCATCGAGAACTACACCACACCCACTGCCGACAACACCGAAATGATCTTCTTCGCGCCCGGTACTTTCTCGGTGAACTCCAACGGCAGTGGCCTGGGTGACTCGAAGAACTTCTTCCGCGGGTTCTCCGACGGCAACTACGACATCACCTTCGACGGAATCCCCTACGAAGACACCAACTCGCCTACGCACCACTCCTGGGCGTTTTTCCCGGCTCCATTCATCGGCAGTATCGACTTCGATCGCTCGCCCGGCTCCGCATCGACGGTTGGACCTACGCCCTTCGGCGGCTCGATCAACATGCTCTCGAAGACCCTTCGCCAGGACCCCGACATCATCGGATCGGTCAGCTATGGTTCCTGGAACACTATCCTGTCCGATGTCCAGATCAATTCCGGCGCTCTCGGCGCGAACAAGAAGACGCACTTCCTCGCCGACTTCAACCACATGACCTCCGACGGCTTCCAGACATGGAACGCGCAGATGCGCTCGGCCGGCGACATCAAGGTGGAGTACCGCTTCAACGACGAAAAGGTCCTAACCGGGTACAGTGGCGTTGGCCTGCTCGATACCAACACGCCGAACACCAAAGGCCCCACGCGTACGCAGTACCTTGCGCAGTACAACTACCTGCTGCAGAACACCGACCCCACACGCTCCGACTATGCGGGTTACAACTACTACCACATCCCTTCGGATTTCGAATACGTCGGCTTCGTCGCCCCGCTGGGCCACGGTTGGCACCTTGATACCAAGCAGTACACGTACAGCTACTACAACCAGCAGAATTACGCGACAGGAACATTGGTCACGACGGCAAACTGCAGTCCTGGTGGGGTGGTTTCGAAGTCCTGCGGCGTCGACAAGCTCAACAGCTACCGCAAGTACGGCGACATCTCCACCGCCAGCCAGGTATCGAAGTACGGCATATTCCGCGGCGGCCTCTGGTACGAGTGGGCAACTACATCGCGTCACCAGATCCCGCAGGATCCAACCACAAAGGCCGACAATCCTTTGCCGAACTTCAATGAGTCCTTCTACACCAACAGCTACCAGCCGTTCGGCGAGTATGAATGGCATCCGAATCTGAAGCTCACTGTCACGGGTGGTGTGAAGTTCTCTCGCTACACCTTCGATCTCACACAGCGATCCGATAATGGCGGCGCCGTCGGCACGCTTCCAGCTGGACAAGCCGCCGTCAACCACTACGCGACTTTCAATACCTGGCTGCCGTCGGCGGACGTGAACTATCGCCTTCGCGAGAACTGGTCGGCTTACGCACAGTTCGGCACCGGCAGCCTGATCCCTCCGTCCAGCGTCTTTGATGTCCCCAACGTCGTCGGCGGTGTACTCGTCAATCCCGTTACCGTTCTGCCGAAGCAGACCAAGGCCTACACCTACCAGGCAGGGTCAGTCATGAAGCTCCGCCGCCTCACACTCGATGGTGACTTCTACTACGTACTCTTCGGCAACGGCTACACCGCATCGCCCGATCCCAATGCCGCGGGCGCCAACGAGTACCAGAGCTCGGGCAACTCGGCCACCAAGGGCTTCGAAGGCGAAGCGAACGTTTCGCTCACGCACGGCCTGCTCGTCTACCTGAACGGCACCGTCGGATCGGCACGCTACACCAGCCAAACTATCCTCACCGGGACATCGACCGGCAACAAGTACTACATCAACCCGAACAACGGCAAGTCGGTTGCCAGCACGCCGGCGAACACTGAAACCTGGGGTCTCACATACGTTGCGCACGGTTTCGACTTCGGATTTCTGACGAAGCGCATCGGCCCAATGTGGAACGACAATAAGGCGACTGTTAAGCTCAATTACACCGACGGAACCGTCTCCGGAAATACCAGCATCACTGCAAGCCAGGTGGTCCCGATCGATCCGTTCACCCTCTCCAATCTCTTCATGAACTACAACGTTCATCAGATTCCGCATTTTGGAGAATCGAAGCTTCGCCTGAGCTTCAACAATCTGTTCAACGCACAAGGAATCACCGGACTCACCGCCGCCACCGCCGGAACAACCTTCACACCTGCCGCCGGCGACACGCTCACGCTGCTCCCCGGCCGCAGCGTCACTGTGTCCTTCCAGGTAGGCCTGAACCGCCGCAGGGAATAGTCTTCCTGCGGGTTAACCTGGGCAGACCGGTTGCCGCCGGTCTGCCTTCTCTTAGGATTTTCGATCCTGTCCCGTCCCGAAGAGATTCCAGAAGGCCGTTTTCATTGGGAGAAAAGCGGCTTTGGCTTTGCTGCATGGCCGATACCTTTACCGAAAATGCTCTTATCCTTTGTTCAAGAGAGACCGCTGCCTTGCGATTGATCGTTCTTCTCCTCTTCACGACTTCCATCGCTGGCGCGCAACAAGCTTCTTCCATGAAGCCTGAGCGCTCAAGCCCATGGTTCAACCCACAAACTATCAACTTCGCCGCGCTCACTCCCACGCCGCCCGTGCCGGGCTCGAAACTTGACCAGCGGGACATGAACGATGTCCTGCTCGCGCAGCGCACTCGTACACCTGCACAAATCCAGCAGGCACAAGCGGATGACAAGGAAGAAGACATCTTCATCTTCGCATCGGTCCTTGGCCCCAGGTTCAACGCCGCCGAACTGCCGCAAACGACAGATCTCTCGCAACATCTGCGTCAGGCGTCCTCCGTTGTCAATCCTCCACTCAAACTGCGTTTCGCGCGTCCGCGCCCCTTTGTCGCGTCGACGCGGGTTCATCCCGTCTGCGAGAAGACCGCTTCCGGTTCCTTTCCCAGCGGACACAGTATGGTCGGCACACTGGAAGCACTCGCGCTCACCCAGATCGTTCCCGAACGCTCACAGGAGATTCTCCAGCGCCTTGATGAGTACTTGCATCACCGTGTCGTATGCGGTGTCCACTATCCCAGCGATATCGCAGCGTCGCGGATGATCTCGTCATCTCTATTCGGTCTTATCGCCGCATCACCGGCCTTCCAGAAGGAACTTGCGGCAGCAAGGACGGAAGTACGGAATCACTTAGGCCTGCCAGTCGATACTGCCGAATTCTCGCATTGAAGAACGTGATTCGTCTCATCGAATCGAATCGAATCGAATCGGAAATAAGTATGGGCACTGCATCAACAGAAATTTGAGTACAGTGTCTCTCTACAATCGCCTTCCTGGCCGAAGCATAGGAGCATGATGAGGACAACATTTGAACTGAGGAAGCTGTTTCCTTTGTTCGTGACATTTGCGGTGATGTTCACTGCATCTGCTTCGGCGCAGGATTACCTGGCAAACAACACGGTACTGATCGTGCGGCATGCAGAAAAGCCGCCCGAAGCTACTGGACAGACGGGATTGACCGAAGCCGGCCGCCATCGCGCCGAGGCCTATGTAAAGTACTTTCGGCCATTTCGAGAAGACGGAATGAGTCTAAGGATCAGTGCTCTCTATGCCGGAGCCGATTCGGCCAGCAGCATTCGGCCTCGACTTACCCTGGAGCCTTTGAGTAAGGCTTCGGGCATGCCCCTGGATTCAACGATCAGTACCAAAGATCCTGGATCGCTGCTGACTTTCTTACGAACGCAGCGTCATGGAGACACACCGCTCATCTGTTGGCGCCACGGTCAAATCCCTGCCTTACTAACCGCCTTCGGGATTGCGCCTGATTCGCTCCTGCCTGCCGGCAAGTGGCCCGATGATGTCTATGACTGGGTCCTCGTGCTGCATTTCGACGATCACGGGCGGCTGAAATCTCAGAAGCTGGTGCATGAGACATTGCAAGTGCAATAGGCCCCCGGGGAACCGTCGTGTCAACAACCAACCTGGCCTGTCACTAGAACGTTTTCCTCGGGCAGGGCACGCTGCGGTACGCTCAAACTCATGTTCCATGCAGGCCGCGCAGCTCTTGCCATATTTCTCCTGGGTTTAGGGGTATCTTCCGCCTCGGGGCAACAAACCAAGCCGTCAGAGGTTCAGCCGATCAGCGCTCCGACCCGCGCGCAGCAGCATTGGGTGGAACACGCCCTGAAGAAGCTCACGCTTCAGGAAAAGATCGGCCAGATGATTGAAGTCCGCGGCATCATGGGCTACTACAACGCCGACGACCCCGTGTTTCAGCAACTCCTCGCCGACATACGCAAGTACCACCTGGGCGCGGTGCACCTTACAGTCAACACCGACGGCCCTCTGCTTCTTCGCACCGAGCCCTACGAAGCCGCGATGACCACCAACCTGCTGCAGCAGGAGTCCCACGGCAAAGTCCCTCTCATTTTCTCCGTCGACTTTGAGCGTGGCCCCTCCATGCGGCTCAGCGCCATCGAGGCCTTCCCTCAACCTATGGCGTTCGGCGCCACACACAATCCCGCCTACGTCGAGCAGTTCGCCCGGATCGTTGCCGAAGAGTCGCGTGCCATGGGCATCGCCTGGAACTTCTATCCGATTGCGGACGTGCAGATCAATCCCGAGAACCCGATCATCAACACACGTTCCTATGGCGAAGATCCTGCCGAGGTTTCCGCGATGGTGTCGGCCTACATACGCGGTTCGCATGAAGGCGGCATGCTCACCACGCTCAAGCACTTCCCCGGCCACGGTGACACGGATGTCGATTCCCACCTCGCGCTGGCTCGCGTCAATGCACCCATCGAACGGCTCAATACCGTGGAACTTCCGCCTTTCCAGGCGGGCATTCAGGCCGGCTCAGACGCCGTCATGATCGCTCACGTCGCATTCCCGGCGCTTGAGCCCGATCCCACCAGGATTGCAACCACCTCGAGCAAGGTGGTGACCGGTCTTCTCCGCGACCAGCTCGGCTTCAAGGGCGTCGTCGTGTCCGACGCGATGGAAATGAAAGGGCTCACCAAGCTCTATCCGGGAGGCCAGGCAAACGCCGCCGGCCGCGCCGCAGTGGACACGATCAAAGCCGGACAGGATCTGCTGGAGCTGCCTTCGGATCTCGATGGCACGTTCAACGGCGTTCTACAAGCCGTCCAATCCGGCGAAATTCCTGAAGCGCAGATTAACGCCAGCGTCCGCCGCATTCTCATGGTCAAGGCCCAGGCGGGCCTCAGCACTCGGGGCGCACACCTTGTTGACCTGAATGACCTCCAGCACCACGTCGGCAAGCCTTCCAGCTACGCGCTCGCCCAGGAGGTTGCCGATCACGCCATCACGCTGGTGCGCGACGACAATCACATGCTTCCTTTGAGCCGCGAGCAAACGGGACTCGTTCTGGTGATTGCTTTCGTCAGCGATACGCACGGTGATGAAGGCCGGGTTCTCGAGCGCGAGGTCCGATCGCGCATTCCGCAAGCTCGCATGATTTACGTTGACCGCCGGTCCGCCGCGCTCGAAGCCGACGCAATCGCCGCCCTTCTGCCGAAGGCCCAGCGTATTGTTGCGGCAATCTACAGCGTCTCGCAACCCGGTCCCGCCGAGATCGCTGCTACCAGCGCCAGTGGCCTGGCCGCACAGGGTTCCTTTGGAATTTTGAAAAACATTCTGAGCGCGGCGGGAGACCGCACCGCCGTCCTTGCGATGGGCAGTCCTTATGCCATCCTGAATGTCCCGTCTATCCGAACCTACCTCTGCGCCTACAGCTGGCTGACCAGTTCGGAGAAGTCCGCAACCAAAGCCCTCTTCGGTGAGATCCCGATCCATGGCAAACTTCCGGTCACTTTGCCCGGAATCGCAAAGCGCGGTGATGGCATCGATAGGGATGCCTCGCAACCTGCGAGCCATTGAGGCGGCTGACTCTAGAAAGCGTCTAGACGGCGGATCTTTGCGGTTTTGACCTGATGCTGACTGATGCGAGACAAAGAGGTCATTCTTGATCGGAGCCTGTTGAAGGACGCCGGAAAGCTGCACGACTATCCCTGAGGCACGAACGGAAGGGCCTGGTTTCAACCAGGCCGCCAACGGTGAGCCCTGCGCTCGCCTTCCTCGCTGCCGCAGGCTGGAGTGAAGCCCGCAGGGCGTAACGACTGAATTTGCCTTCCCCGAGTATCAAACGCACGATCAACTCCTGGGGTAGCGCCGTGCCGAACCGCAAGTGAAGGAACCACCGACATGCGTTCTGCGACGGCGGCGACCACACACCTTCCGCTCGAAACCTTGTTGCCCTATCACAGAGAAAGCGCTATCAGCTTCACAAGCTCGCCGTGATTCCGGATCATCAGTTCCCTTTTCCTCAAGCAGGTTGCTCCATAGACGGTGCGCACGTCCAGCAGCCGCTAAGGCAATTCAGTCGTTACGCCCTACGGGCTTCACTCCGGCCTGCGGCAGCGTGGAAGCGCTCTTTGCTCTGACGTTTGCGGCCGGGTTGAAACCCGGCCCTTCCGTTCGAGCCTCACGTTTCAGCGTGCACGTTTTCTGGCATCCGACTTTCAGACATCCGAGGCTTTCTCGTTTTCTCCGTATCGTTCGGCCGGCGTGGACCGCTACTCACGCCTTTGGCATCCTAGAGACATGACGATCAAACGATTGGACCACGTCAGTGTTGTTGTCGAGGACCTTACCGCCGCCATCGCTTTTTTCACCGCACTGGGCATGACGATCGAAGGACAGACGCCGGTGGAAGGCCCCTGGGTGGACCGCGTCAACGGGATCGACAATGTCCAGGTCGACATCGTGATGATGCGAACGCCGGATGGGCACGGCCGGCTTGAGCTGACGAAGTTTCGCAATCCACGGTTGATCGAAGTCACACCCGCGATTGCACCGCCCAACGCGCTGGGTCTTCGCAGCGTGATGTTCACCGTCGAAAGTGTCGACGACACGGTAGCTCGCCTACACGACAACGGCGGCGAACTCATCGGCGAGGTGGCCCAGTACGAGGACAAGTACAGACTTTGTTACATGAGAGGCCCTGCGGGCATCATCGTCTCGCTGGCCGAAGAACTCTTCTGAAGCCTTCACGCCTTCATGGAGACGGAGAGACAGATGGTTCCAACGTTGGACACCAAGGCCGAATACAGGCTGTTAGAGACGAGGCTGAAGACTCTCCTCCCGGAGAAGTATCAGGACTCGTATGAAGACGTGCAGCCCGTCTCCATGGGCTCCGCCGGCTTGAAGTATGACGGCGATGGCCGCGTCGCCTGGGATGAGATCTGGGGATCGTTCTGTGATTTGGCGATGGCGGGTGGACCACCGCATCGAGGTACGCTGCTGGAGGCAGCGACGAGAGCGGAGATCGATCACGATCCTGGCCGGTACCGCGAAGTGGTAGACGAGCTTTGCCGCGGGGTGGAGATGGTTACGGGACTGGCTGCCGAACCGTCACGTTTCCCCGGCTGGATTCATGTGGATTGTCCAAGCACTGGAATGGCGGGATGGCTGGTGCGAGCCATCAACATGGAAAATGTCTCCGCTCACGCCGACGGCATGGTGCTTCACCTCCCCGCAGGCCCTCGCTTTCGACTGGAAAAAGAGATCAAGAACGTCGTCGTCTCCATCGCCAAGACTTGTCATTACTGGCTGGGCCACACATCCGTCGCGCAACATCGAGCCATCACGAATCTCTTCAACCTCATGGAGTCCGAGTCGCCGCTGATCCAGGCTCCATTTTCAAATCGCAATACAAGAACGGCCGCCTTTGAAAGGCTGCGCGACACGACCTCAACGAAGATTCATTCCCAAACCGGGCTTCAAGCGACAGCCTGCGAGTATCACGGCTGGCTGGGTGTTGACTGCTTGCATGTGCAGGCCGCCGTCTGGATGATGCGCGTCATGGTGGCAAGCAACGTCTTGTGCCGGCGCGAAGGCAATTTCATCTACGTCCCCGTCAATCCATCGACGGACCGCAACGGTGATCGGGTCGCTGCGCTTCTCACCCGCGCTCATCGCGTTGCACGTGCGCAGGAAGTGATTTGAGCCCCCAGGAAGCCTCTGCACGAGCTTGCACTGTTCTGTTTTGCCATCGCGCATGCTGTCTTGCTTCTCCAGCTCCCTACAAATCTGTCATCTCGACCGAAGTGTCACAGCTTCACCGTGACGCGTAGCGGAGAGACCTGCTCTACGCTCCTGCCCATGTCATTGGCCAACCATGACAGGATAGGCCCCGCCTTCAGCCCGACGCCGGGCACACAACAAATTCGGCTTTACACATGGCCGCTGGGGCACGCTTCTACCGGCCACATAGGCAGGGGCAAAAGCAGGTCTCTCCACTACGCTGCGCTTCGGTCGAGATGACAGATTTGTGGGGAGCAATAGAAGCAAGTGACCTCCGCGGAGGCCAACGAGAAGAAGAACAGGAAAATCGAACCGTGCGGCTAAGACATTTTCGACCTTGTGCAGAGATTTCGTAGATGACGCGCTGCGTTCGGATCAAGTTTTGACCTGGCGGGGATGCGGCCATTGAGCCGCCGGTTGATCGGCAGTAGTCTACTTTCAGGTTCCGACGGAGGTCCCAGAGACGATGTGCCGCAACATCAAGATGCTTTTCAACTTCGATCCACCCGTCACACCCGATGAGGTTCACGCGGCGTCGCTGCAGTTCGTCAGAAAGATCAGTGGCTTCAATAAGCCGTCCAAAGCGAATGAGGAAGCGTTCCTTTCCGCAATCGCTGCAATCTCCACGATCTCAACGAAGCTTCTGAACTCGCTTGAAACGAATTCACCTCCCAAGAACCGGGAGGAAGAGGCAGCGCGGCATAAAGCTCTCAGTGCAAAGAGGTTCGGCGACCGTAAGGCATGACCTGGTGACGCAAGACCGTTAGCTCGAACTTGCGCCGGTTGCCTTCCCGGTAAGTTCAAGCCGTCCGGATCAGTTTCAAAGCCGACCGACGAAGACCAATACGTTGAAAGGTTCGTGCACAGAGCTGTGATCACTTCACGAGTCAAACTGAACTGCGGAAATATCCGGGATTGGGCTTCGTTCCACGAAGAGTTTTCCCGCGTCTTTGGCTTCCCATCGTTCTATGGGAAGAATATGGACGCCTGGATCGATTGCATGAGTTCCCTCAACGCTCCCGATGACGGAATGTCGACCGTCCATTGTGAGCCCGGCAGCATCCTGACTATTGATCTGGAAAACGCTGCAGACTTCGCTCGTCGCTGCCCTGAACAGTATGCGGCGCTCTTTTCCTGTGCTGCTTTCGTCAATGCTCGACGAAACGAGGTCGGAGAGCCGTCGGTCCTGGCTCTCAATTTCCTGTCTTGATGTCTGGCGGCATGATTCGTCCGGCATGAAGGTGCAGCCATCGGCCGCCATCCGTGGTTGTTTATATGTCGGGCCTTCAGCCCTCTGCCCCCCCAATATGGCTCGGACATAGGGTTTCACCCTATGCTGGTATATGTCGCGCCGTTTGGCGCTTGGAGGCTTGCTCGCATAGACGTCCTTCGGCTAATCCACCAGCATCTCATCCGTAACCAATCAGCTTGAATGCGCCTTCGATGTCTCAACGCGCCATCCAATTTTCCATGTCGCGGCTACCAGACTTGGGAAGTATGCGGCAAAGCTGAACGCACCCACACTCAAAACACCCAAGCCTAGCCAATGCGAAAGCATCCTGACTGAGATCGTCAGAAAGAAGAATGTCAGCGGCCCGATCCACAGCCCTCGCCAGATTTGCCTGCGGCTAAGGTTCTGTCCGATGGAAGAACAAATCAACCCAAAGACGATGAGACCTGCCCAAAGCGAGAGGACGATTGGAATTATCATCCCGACAACGAGCGAATAAGGCCACGGGACGATGTACCCCGCATATCGCGCTGCATGCCAAAGAGCAAAGGCACTCCACCACTGTGCCGGCAGCATCCACAGCGTAGCAAATCCCAGCGCGGGCAAGCGAACACGCATCTCGCCAAGCAGTCCGATTGCTACCGCGGCGAGAACTTGGCGCCAATACCAGGCAGCCGACCGCCCGCAGCAGAACTCCTCCCACAGGTCGCCCAGAAGCGCATCGTTAGACTCTCCGGGGACGAGATGTTCAAGTATCCAGACGGCAATGCGCGGCGGACCCACTGGCTTCATGCTCCCTCACCTTCCAATCCCGGCAGGCGTTTCCAAAGATTCATCAGGACGTGGCGGGTTTGGCGGATCGCCTGCAGCCCTTCACGCGTGACCTGGAAATATCGCTTGGCTCTGCCCCCTCGTTCCGGCGTAGCCTCACCGACCCTGAACGTCACCAACCCCTTAGCTTCCAACCGGTCGAGCGCCGCATACACACTGCTTAGAGCAACGTCTCGTTTGCGGTGCTTCTCCAGTTCTCTCGAAACAGGAACGCCGTACGCTTCATCACCCAGCCGAGCCACAGCCAGCATGACCATGAGTTCGAGTTCCCCAAGATAATCGCGCTCGCCCATTTCTTCCACAATAAGGAAGAAATTGAGTTCTGGCAACCGATCAGGGAACAGAAATCAGAAATTGCGGGGAATCACGCTTGACATTGGCACACAATCCACTACCATTTGGTTGTGGATAGATTGGATACAACATTTGCGGCTTTGTCAGATCCAACCCGGCGAGCGATGATCGAGCAACTTTCACGGGGGCCTGCCTCCGTGCATGGATTGACGGAACCGTTTGCGCTTTCGCAGCAGATGATTTCAAAACATATCGCGTACCTGGTGCGGGCGCGGATCGTGATCAAGACGAAGCGTGGACGAGAGAGTGTGTGCACGCTGAGACCAGAGGCGATCAAGACGGTCAGCGACTGGGCCATCTCGTATCGCCGATTCTGGGAAGAGAGTTTCGACAAGCTGGATGCGGTTGTAAATCAAATGAAAAAAGAGGAGATCCGAGATGGCAAACAGCACGGGTAACGAGACAGAGCGAATGGTTGTTACAAGAGTTTTTGATGCCCCACGCGAAGTGGTTTGGAAGGCGTGGACAGACCCGAAGTACGTGACGCAGTGGTGGGGGCCGAAGGGCTTCACGTCGCCTTCTTGCCAGATGGATTTTCGCGTGGGAGGAAAGTATCTCTTCTGCATGAGAACGCCGGAGGGGCAGGATTTCTGGACCGGCGGCGTGTACCACGAGATTGTGCTGCACGAAAGGATCGTTTCCACCATGTACTTCTCCGACGCGCAGGGAAACAAGGTTAGCCCCGCGGAACTTGGAATAGAACATGAGGCCATCGACGAAGCGCCCGACGTGATTACGTTTGAGGATCTTGGAAATGGCCAGACGAAGCTCACCTTCATTGGAAATGAAAGCATGGAGAGCGCAATGAACAGTGGCCAGGTCGAGGGGTGGAACGAGCAGCTCGATAAAGTTGCAGCGGTCGTTGCGGAACTGGCGCAGGCGGAATAACGAAGCTGTAGTTTCGATCCTCGTCCTGCCCAAGACACGTAACGCAACGGGAGGTATGGCAAAAATCGTCTGAGGGTGGCCGCGGAGGTGCGCTCCTCGTCACCTGGCCGCAAGGTCGCCTTTCCGTATAAGCAACGCCGGCTCGACTTACCGTTACCTACCGTCAGTCACATGTCCGAGAAGGGTGCTCCTCGGACATGTGGGGCAGTGAGAGCATGATCGGCGTGAACGACTGCACTGAGCGGATATAGATCCTGCTCAACGTATTTCACGTCAGCGACGGTCTCTTCCGGCCAATCAACATCTCCCCAGCTACTTCGCATTCAGCGTTGCCGTGAGGTCGGAGAGGCAGTCTGTGGCGATGAGCTGGTAGTGAATTCTGCGGCGGGCGCGGACCATGTTGAGGGTGGCCGTGTCGCAAAAGACCAGATCGCTTTCGCTCAGTGCGAGCTTGCTCTTCCCTTCCACCAGAACCTCGTGGAGAACGTGCTTCTTCCCGATCGCCGGGGCGAAGATGCTCTTGGCTGTTCGCAGCAGGCTTTCACTGATGGAGACCAGCGAGATGATCGACGGATCCTGCAACTGGTTGATCTGCTCCACGTGGTCGGCGGCCAGTGAGTAGACCACGCCCATCGCGGGCCGGTGAGAAGAGATCAGCGGCTTGATGGTTTCGATCAGATGGTTGGCCACCAACACCTGCGCACCGATGGCGAGGCCGGGCTCCAGGGCGAAGTCGCGGTAACCGCAACTTTGCGCAGGCCAGCCCAGGCTTTCTTCCGCCTCACGGCGTATGATCTCGCGCATACCCGGCTCTTCTTCCACGATGAGGAGATGGTCCGGCGGTTCGGCCAGGAGACGCTCGCGCACGCGGATGCGCAACGCCTGCAGGTCAAATCCCATCTGCCGCGCACGCTGGATGCTGTAGTTGATCAGGTCGTCGAGGTCGTGCGACTGCAGCGACGGCTTGTTGCTGAGTCCCTTGCCGACTACCAAACGGCTGCCGGGTCGGCGCGTGAGCCAACCTCTGCGGACGAGCTCCTGGTAGGCCTCGCTGACGGTGTTGTGGTGGACTCCGCTCTGCCGGCCCAGGGCGCGGACGCTGGGCAGCTCGGCGCCCGCATTGAGCTGACCGGTGGTAATAAGAAACACAATTTGTTCGGCAAGCTGCTCCCGGAGCGGGACATCGCTTTCTTTACTCAACACGATCCGCATCAGCCGTGACCTTTCCACACCGCAAGTCCAATTCGGACCAGACGGGTGGACCGCTGTCTTGTGACAGTTCGAGAAAGCGTCACCCGCCCCATATGTTTGCGGAACCCGTCCCACTATTCTCCGACAAAAGAAGTTGTGTTGTGGGAGGAGATAGCGTGGCAATTTTCGCATTCCTAATCATTGGAGCCCTTCTGACCTTCGTTTCGGTGGTCATCTGGTCAGCCGTTCGCGTTTCGCAACTGGGCGGCACCGCCGACAAAATCGAGTTGCTGAAGCGCGAACTCGACCGGATGCACAACCGGGTTGCCTACCTGGAGAGTCGCGCAGCGAATCCGCCAGCCAATGCACCGCCAGGTGAGCCGCGACAGGCGGCGTCGCCTGTTGCGGCCGCTATGCAGCCACACGCGGCGCAGCCGGTCGTAGGGCAGCCTGCGGTTGTTCCGGTCCCTGTAGCACCGGCCACCCAAGCACCGGCCATCCAGACACCGCAGCCCCAGGCTCCAGCCTTCGTCGCCCCGCCTACGAATTCGGCGGCCCCATATCCGGCACCCGCGGCGGCTTCCCCGGCGGTGCACATCCCGCCTCGGCGTCCCGGCCAGGCAGGCTTCCCGCCGATGAACATCCCTGCCCCACCAGCTCAGCAAAACGTGCCACCTGCGCCCGTTTCGGCAATCGATCTGGTTATGCAAAACGCTGCCCGCATTCAGCAACTGGCGACTCCACGAGCGCCTGCGGCTCCGGCAGCGGCGAGGGCGCAACAACCCGCGGCTGTGCGTTCGCCTGAAGTGCCGGCGCCCGCAATGCACGCTGCACAGCCGGCGGAGCGTTCGATGTCGCTCGAAGAACGCCTCGGCCAGAACTGGCTCAACAAACTGGGCATCGTGGCCCTGGTGACCGGTCTGGCGTCGCTGCTTGGCTATCAACTGCGTTCGCTCAGCCCCGGAGGCAGGAGCCTTATCGGCTTCGTGATCTCCGCCGCGATCCTGGTGATGGGTCTTCTCATGGAGCGCCGCAACCGCTATCGCATCTTTGCGCGCGCCGCTATCGGTGGCGGATGGGCGCTGCTGTTCTTCGTTACCTTTGCGCTCTACCACGTGCCGGCAATGCAGGTGCTGCAGTCGCAGGCGACGGACCTGGTGCTGATGCTGATCGTGGCCGCCGCCATGGTGGTCCATTCACTCAAGTACCGTTCGCAGGTTGTCACCAGCCTTGCCTTCCTGCTCGGCTTTCTCACCGTGTCCATCAGCCACGTCACGATGTTCAGCCTGGTGGCGGGCGCGATTCTTGCGGCCGGCCTGGCGGTTGTCGCGTTCCGCCAACGCTGGTTTGTGCTCGCACTGGGTGGACTCGCGGCCGTTTACCTCAACCATGGTCTCTGGCTCTACCGCCTGATCCCAGATGGAGCCTCCCCGGGCCATCCTTTCGCGGAGTTCGTGCCCAGCGCGGCGCTACTGCTGTTCTACTGGCTGATCTTCCGCTTGTTCTATATCTTCCGCATTCCTGAAAACGATACCGACCGCGCGTGCTCGACGCTGAATGTGCTGCTGAACTCCGTTGGTTTGCTGACGCTGCTGAAGTTCCAGTCGTCGCATCCGGAGTGGGCGTTCTACGGCCTGCTCGCCCTGGGAACAGCCGAGTTCGTTCTCGCCTTCCTCGCGCGCCGGCGGCATCACCAGGCCTTCACGGTGCTGGCCTGCATTGCGTCTCTCTTTATGCTCGCGGCTATTCCGTTCCACTTCGCCGGCACGAGCTGGGCGCTGGTGTGGCTGCTCCAGGCGGAGATGCTCTTTGTCGCGGGA
>DASYEV010000017.1:0-11546 GCA_036498835.1 Acidobacteriaceae bacterium
CGGAAGCCATCCAGCGACACCATCACGACGTAGTGCTTGGCCTGCTGGGCTTTCAGGTTGGGAGGGTTCGCAACCTGGATGACTGGTTCCAGCGCGCCCGGAACCGTTTCCTGCGCCCCACAGATACCCAACGCGAACGCACCGAACAGCAACCCAACACGCATTCCGCGCAACTTCAGCACAGTTCCCCCTTACATCGCCAGGTTGTCGTGCCGCCTTGCGACAAAGTTTCTAGAGCAGTTTCGGTAATACTGTGGTCTTCCCGAACGGTGGAGGATGCCGTTTTCATTGAGAGAAAACGGCTTCAGCACCCTCTCTTCGGTCTACACCATTACCGAAACTGCCTTAATCCGTATCCTTGTCGTCCACAACCACCATCTGCAGCGCCATTGGCGGTTCCAGCATGAAGTCCATGATTGCCATCTGCTCCATCGCTTTTTCCAGCGTGGACGTCATACAAGGTTCAGTCGTGACGACGAAAGGCAGGTGGTCGGCCGCATGGCCGCGGTGCTGCAGGATCGAGTCGATGTTGATGTGCTGGCGTGCGAGAGCTCCCGCGATCGAAGCCACGATTCCCGGCTTGTCGGAAACGATGAAGCGCAGATAGTGCGGTGCGAAGCAGTCTCCGCTGACCGCAAACTTCTTCGCCGGGAGCTGCACTGCGGAGCTTCCATGAGCGACCGCGATGACATCGCTCATCACCGCAACCGCGGTTGGGTGTCCGCCGGCTCCGTGGCCGCTGAAGACCACATCGCCGCCGAAACGCCCGCTGGTCACCACCATGTTCTGCGTCCCGTGCGACCATGCGATCGGCGATGTCTGTGGCACCAGCATGGGACCGACGCGTGCACGCACCGTTTCTCCATCGATCTCGGCGCGGCTCACCTGGCGAATCGTGCAACCCAGTTCCTTCGCGTAAGCAAAGTCCACCGCAGACACCTGCGAGATCGTCTGCGCCGGCACATCGTCCGGATTGAATTCCGCTCGCAACGCCAATCGAGCCAGGATGCATAGCTTGGCACGTGCATCGAAGCCGTCGACGTCTGCCGAAGGATTCGCTTCCGCATACCCAGCGCGCTGTGCGTCCGCCAGTACCTCCGCATAGTCGGCGCCGGCCTCCATCGAACTCAGGATGAAGTTACATGTGCCATTGACGATGCCGCTGATGCGCTGGATGACGTCGCCGCTCAAGCCCTGCACCATGCCCGGAATCACCGGCACACCGCCTGCCACCGCCGCGCCGTAGAGAAGCTGAACCTTGGCTGCGCCTGCGAGTTCCAACAGCTCGGTGCCACGATACGCGATCAGTTGTTTGTTCGCCGTAACCACATGCTTGCCGGCACGTAACGCCGTGCGCAGCCAGCCTTCCACGGGATCGAGGCCGCCCATCAGCTCGACGACTACGTCCACCTCCGCAGCTTCGAGCACATCTTCCACGCGTTCGGTCCATACCGCATCGGCGGGAACGAACTTTGCGCGCTCATGCTCCCGTTTGCGCGCAACACCGCGGTTGAACAGATGCGTGATGCGAATGTCGTCGCGGCCCGATGCCGCAAGCACTTCGGCGAAGGAGCTTCCCACTGTGCCAAACCCAAGCAAACCCAACTTCACAACGGCGTTTCCTGCCATCAGTAATCCACCTTGAACGGACTTTTCTCCCACGCCGCAAAACTTTCCCAGGCCTCCTCCGGCATCATGCGCACAATCGGGATGCTGCGCTCTTCGAGAGGCTTTTTCACTTCTTCATAGAGGAACGAATCGTCAAATCCCACACGCGCGGCATCGGCCGCATTGTTGCCGTAGAAGATGGTACGGCAGCGCGACCAGTAGAGTGCCGCCAGGCACATGGGGCAGGGTTCGCAACTGGTGTACACGTCGCAATCATCCAGACGGAAACTGCCCAGCGCGGTACACGCATTGCGGATGGCCGTCACCTCCGCATGCGCGGTTGGGTCGTTCGATGCCGTCACCTGATTCGAGCCCGTGGCGATGACCACGCCATCCTTCACCACGACCGCCCCAAACGGACCACCCCGTCCGCTGGTCACATTCTCCGTAGCAAGCCGTATGGCCTGCTGCATAAACTCCCGTTCGCCTTCCATGCCCGTGTTTCCTGTCCGTTTCTCCGCGCCCACCGCGCAAGAGAGCATAATCAGCATCATGGTACACGCTCTACGTTCGCGACGCGTTGTTACGCCCCAAGGCGAGCGCGAGGCGGCTGTCGTTCTCGACGGCGAATACATCGCCGCGATCAAGCCTCCTTCGGAACTGGCCGCGGACATTCCTTGCGAAGACCTCGGCGATCTGGCTCTGCTTCCCGGTCTGGTGGACGCACACACCCACATCAATGAACCCGGCCGTACCGAATGGGAAGGCTTCGCCACGGCCACCCGGGCAGCGGCTGCGGGCGGCTTCACCACCGTCGTCGACATGCCGCTGAACTGTCTGCCGGAAACCACAGACGTCGCCGCGCTGGAACTCAAACGCGAAGCGGCGCAAGGTCAATGCGCGATCGACTATGCACTATGGGGCGGGGCCGTGGATGGCAATCAACACCAGCTCGGACCTCTGGCACTGGCTGGTGTGCCCGGCTTCAAGTGCTTCCTGATCTACCCCGGCTGCGACGGGTTCACCTCCATCGATCGCGAAAACCTGGAGCTCGCGCTGCCTCCTATCGCCCGGACCGGGCTTCCTCTGCTGGTGCACGCCGAACTTGCAGCGCCCATCGACGCGGCCGTCGCCCAACTCAACGGCAGTGGAGCGAACTGGCGCGAGTACGCAACCTATCTCGCTTCCCGGCCCGATGAAGCGGAGCTGCAGGCAATCGCAATGCTGCTCGATCTCTGCAGGAAGCATCCTTTCCGGCTGCACATCGTCCATCTATCCACGGCCCAGGCCCTGCCCATGCTTCAAGCTGCGCGGCTCGAAGGCCTTCCCGTCACCGTTGAAACCTGTCCGCACTACCTGCACTGCACGGCGGAAGAGATCGCCGATGGCGCCACGCTGTTCAAGTGCGCTCCACCCATTCGCTCCGCTGCCAATCGCGAACACTTGTGGACCGCTCTGCGCGACGGTCTCATCGACCTGATCGCCACCGACCACTCGCCCTGCCCGCCCGCGATGAAACGTCTGTCTGCCGATGACCCAACGCTCGCGCCTGGCGAGGAGCCTGGACGTTTCGATGAAGCCTGGGGCGGCATCGCCTCGCTCTCCACAGCGCTCCCCATACTTTGGACGGAATGCGAGCAGCGCGGCATACCGCTCTCACAGCTATCGCAGTGGACATCCGCCGCACCCGCAAAGCTCGCGGGGCTTTTCACGGATGTCGGTTCCATCGAACCCGGCAAACACGCCAACCTCATCGCATTCGACACCGGCGCAACCTTCACCGTAACCCCCGATCGCCTCCACTATCGCCATGCGATTTCGCCTTACATGGATCAAACCCTGCGCGGCGTCGTGCGCTCCACGTGGCTGCGCGGCGAGCGCGTCTTTCACGAAGGTGCTTTCACGGCCACCGGTCGAGGACGTGAGTATGCGCTGGGAGCTTGTGCTGAAGGAACAGTGTGATGGATGGGGTGGTGTGGAAGCCGTTTCTTGAAGTGAAAACGGCTTCGATGCCTTCCCACACACCTTCAGGAAAATGCTCTATTCTGTTCCCTCACCTGAAACCCCATGAGCCAACAACATCCCGTTAATTCGATTCTCGAAAACTGGAACCGCATCGAGCAGGAGACCGCCACGGAGATCATCCTGCCATGCAACGGTTCGCGCGCCTGGGCCATCGGTGTGGTCAACGAGTACCCCTTCGACACACTGGAAGAGCTGTTCGGCGCCTCCGACAAAGTCTGGCTCGGCCTGAGTGAAACCGATTGGCAACAGGCCTTCGATTCCCACCCACGCATCGGCGAGCACAAAGCCAAGGCGGCAACCGCCCAAGGCGCCAAGTGGTCAGAAGGCGAGCAAAGTGCCGCACAGCCTGACGATGAGACACAAACCGCCCTCGCCGCCGGCAACAAGGAATATGAAGCAAAGTTCGGACGCATCTTCCTGATCTGTGCAACCGGCAAAAGTGCCGCGCAAATTCTTGACAATCTTCAGCAGCGGATGAAAAACGATCCTGCCACCGAACTGCAGGAAGCGGTGGAACAGCAGCGGCGCATCACGCAATTGCGCCTGCGCAAATGGCTCGAGCTTCCGCCCGCATCGTGTGAGGCGGTCTGATCATGGGCCTTTCCACGCACATTCTCGACACAGCACTCGGCCGCCCGGCCACCGGCGTTTCACTCACACTGTCTCAGCTCGATGGCGAACAGTGGCATGAAATTGGCACAGGCACGACCGATAGCGACGGCCGCTGCCGCACGTTGCTTGGCGATCGTTCGCTTGAAGCTTCCACCTACAAGATCCGCTTCGCCACCTCCGAATATTTTTCCGCGCAACACCTCACCGGTCTCTATCCCTACGTTGAAATCGTCTTCTCCATTGCCGATCCCGCGCAGCATTACCACATACCCCTGCTGCTGACGGCCAATGGCTATACCACCTACCGAGGAAGCTGAAGTATGCCTGCAAGCACTGCAAAACTCGCCACCAACCGTTACGGCAAATCCCGTGTGCGGCTCATGCGCGTCATGCGGCATGAAGACCACCACGATCTGGATGAATGGACCGTGCAGGTTCTGCTCAGCGGCGACTTTGAAGAGGCGCACACCCTTGGCGACAACTCCAGGATCCTGCCCACGGACACCATGAAGAACACGGTGTACTTTGTCGCGCGCGAATCCAGCGCAGACAGCATGGAAGAGTACGCCAGGGAACTGGTCGACTTCCTTCTCGACCGCAATCCTCAGATCGAACACGCCGAGGTCACCGTGGAATCGAGTCTGTGGAAGCGGCTTACCGTAGATGGCGAACCCTACCCAACGGCCTTCATGCGCGGTTCCGAGGAAAGGCAGACGGCCCTCGTCGCGAGGGCGCAGGGCGCCCCATTTGAAATCCGAAGCGGCCTTGACCGGCTTACCCTGCTGAAGACTGCGCAATCGGCGTTTGTGGGCTACATCAAGGACCCGCTGACAACCTTACCGGAAACCACCGATCGTCTTTTTGGCACAGCTCTGCAGGCGGACTGGCCCTACACGGCGGAGGCTATCGCCGAAGGCCTCGACTTCAATAAGTGCCGCCGGCATCTGCGAGAAACCATGGTGAGTGCGTTCGCGAAACACGACTCGCTCTCTGTGCAGCAAACGCTTTACGCCATGGCCGAAGCAGCACTCGCCCATACGGACATCATCGATGAAGTCCACATGCTGATGCCCAACAAGCACAATCTGCTGGTCGATATGAGCCGCTTCGGCCGCGACAATCCCAACCACATCTTCGTGCCCACAGACGAACCGCACGGCACCATCGAAGCCACGGTGCGCCGAGCCTAAGAAGACGCAAGTACATCACGGTTTAAGAGCGTCCAGGTTGGGCTAGTTACGAGTTCTCAAACCTGTCAGAGAAAGTAGGATTATTTTCATGTTGCTTCATCGTCGATCTACGGAAGGATGCAGCGCTGAAAGCGCGTTCTATACCAGCCTAGGGCGAAGCCCTAGGTTTGGGACCGTTAAAAATCTGAGGGCTGAAGGCCCGACCTATCGTGGCGCCACTATAGATCGGGCCTTCAGCCCTCGGACGACGGGTCAAACGGAACTACCTAGGGCTTCGCCCTAGGCTGGTATAGGGCGCGCCTTTGGCGCTCAGAACGGTGCCTCGTCTTGAGGCTGTTCGATTCCGTCATCCCCAAAAGACAATTCAGCCCGTCATCTATGCGGCAAACCCTCCAACTTTACATGGTTAGGGATGCCGGCCGAAGAATCGAGCCCCCTGAATAGCGAACACCATGAGCACATCCACACAAACTCGCGGAGCCAAACTCATCGCGCGATGCCGTGAACTCGCACGCATCACCGACATCCCCGGAGAAACAACACGGTTGTTTCTTTCGCCTGCGACCCACGGCGCACACGCTCTACTGCTTTCCTGGATGATGCGGGCCGGTCTCGAAACCCGCACCGATGACGTGGGCAATCTCCGCGGCGTTCGCCAGGCCGCCAACGCCGACGCACCGACTCTTCTTCTGTTCTCCCACATCGATACTGTGCCGAATGCGGGAGCGTTCGATGGCCCATTGGGTGTGCTGCTTGGCCTTGCGGTCATGGAAGAGCTGGGCACAACACCACTGCCCTTTCACATCGAGCTCATCGCGCTCTCGGAAGAAGAGGGCATACGTTTTAACTTTCCATTTCTTTCCTCACTGGCAATCACCGGCGGCCTGACTGCGGAGCATCTGACCCGCAAAGATAGAGACGGTGTGAGTCTGGCCGATGCGATCCGCGCGTTTGGTCTCGAACCGGATCGCATCACGGAGACCTGTCCCCTGCCCGCACGCGCCTTCGCCGCGCTTGAAGTTCACATCGAACAAGGACCTGTTCTCGAGTCGGAAGATGGCTCCCTTGCGGTCGTTCACAGCATTATCGGGCAATCCCGCTTGAAGCTGACCTTTGAAGGCCAGGCCAATCACGCCGGCACGACACCGATGCCACTGCGCCGCGACGCACTCGCCGCTGCGGCCCAGTGGATTGCGGAGGTCGAACGTTTCGCGCTCGAGCATAAACAGTTGGTCGCAACCGTCGGCCGTATGGAAGTCCTGCCAGGCGCGGTGAATGTCGTCCCAGGCACGGTCCATCTCACCCTTGATGTACGCCATCCCAGCGATGAATCCCGCCACGCGGCCGTGGGCATCCTGCTCACAAAAGCGCAACACGCGGGCGAATGCCGCGGCGTGCAGGTGCGTGCTTCCGGCCAGACCGAACAGCGCTCCGTGCCCATGGACGCTGCGCTGACAACCGCCTTGGACCACGCCGCGGTACAAGCCGGATACCCGGCCCAGACCATGTTCTCCGGCGCCGGCCACGACGCCATGATCCTCGCGCCGCACATACCCACAACGATGCTCTTCGTGCGCTCACCGGGCGGTCTCAGCCACCATCCGGACGAAGATGTTCGTGAAGAAGACGTGGAAGCTGCCATCGCTGTTGTGCTTCAGCTAATACGCGATTTACGGCCCAGTCTCTCCTGAGGACTGACAGGCGATAACTCTGGGTCTAACGCATATCCAGAGAGCTGACATCCATATTCACGTCAAAGAATATGTCGTTTCCGGCCTCGGGCCAGTTCGCTACTCCGCTCACGATCATTCTCTTGTTCAGATGGGAAACGAGTGAACTCTCGCATCGTTTCGACCCGCAATATAGTTCAATCACGCCGAACATGCGATTTTGTACTCCTGCCTCCGACTTGGGCAGGTGAAGCTGGCTTTGAGTTGCCGGGCGACGAAGCTGCAGGTAAAACAGGCGCACGCGGGAATCCGTCTTCGAGCTTTCTCCATAACCGGGAGCGCCGGAAACAATCTCAGAGCGCACAGTCCCTTCCAAAACCACAGACGTGCCTGTCCCAGACACTCGTTTCATCTGCTTCTTCTGGGAAAAGGCTCGCAAGGATGCGGAGAGGAGAAGAATTAAAGCCGATCGCTCTGCTGAACATTTGTAAGCGCATCCTCTCCACCCTACTCACATTCACAGAGAGGACTCGGCACAACACGTGACCGGCCAATTCTCTTAGAGCGAGAAATCGCCTGTCCCCAATGATCCTGTCTCACTTCAGGGGTTCACTCCAGCATCATGTCCCCGCATTCTCAAGCCCTATTCCGACCAGTGCGGCTGCACACGTAGGGATGCACCGGGGGCTGGAAAATCAGAACGCCGATGGGAATAGTGGCGTTTATCCAGAAAGCCGGCAAACCTTAGTCTTAGACATGGTGTCAGATCGCCATCCAGGATGTTCGTGCCCACGAAAGAGAAGCTCTCGAGTAACTTCAATTCGTCTAGAAATTTTAGAGATGGAATCTCTCCACAGCTATTGAATGCCAGCCGCCTAAGAGAGCGAATTACCATTACTTGCTCATGATGCGCAAGCTTCGGACAATTCCCAAATTCCAGCACCTCCATGACACCGTCTCTAAAAGCCATGAGTGGGGAGAGATCAACCAGCTTCGGCAAATAAGCGACCGTCAACCTCCTGATACCAGGAAAGTTAGCGATTCCTAAAAGCGTCAAATTATTTGACTGTACGATATCCAGGTCTTCTAGATGCGGGATCTGTGGTAACCCCGTAAGGTCCCTAGTTACGGGCGCATAGTTGCTGAGACTCAGGGTTCGAAGCGACTCCAGAATGTCCCCAAAGACTAGCTTCGGCCACCACTGAATGCGGAGCTCTCTTAGGAAAGGAAATGCTTCCATATTGATGGCTTGCTTTGTTTTCCCCGCAATTGACAGATATCGGAGCCTTTTTAGAGATAAGATTGCGGAGACATCGATCATCTCCGAATTCATAATTGTGAGGTGCTCGACCCATGGAAATCGTTCGAGAAAAGATATATCCGGTAATTCGAACCCGCTGAGTGATGAGATGGCGATCCGGCCAGCATGGTTTTGCAGAGCATACTCCATACACGCGTCAATCCGATTGGACTCAATAAAGATTGAACGAGGGAAAGGAGCTGAGCCCATTAGACGATACCTCTCGCTGCTCTCTGTATCTGGAGCAAACATTCTTACGTTTCCTTTCTCGGCAATATCGCCGGCTAATACGGGCTAATACGGGGACATCATACATATTTCTAGATCAATAGCTGCATTTGGCGATCGCTTCGGAGGAAGATTTGCGACCGGGCGAGCGACGAGCGATCGGTCTACCTAAGCGTCGCTCAAGTCCTTCAACAAACTTTTCGGTGCCTACTGGGCGGCCGGTGCTTTTGGCTTGTCTGAGCTCTCGATAGTCATTTCCGTCGTCGATGAGGATATCCGCGAACGGTGAGAGGCGCTCCAGAACTGGCTTGACTTTCACCAATCGATCCTCGACACCCGCCAAATGAGCGCGAACACTCGACCAACGCCAGTCTTCGGCTCGAGCTGCCAACCGCGCTCGCACCGGGTTTAAGCTCACATAACGCACGGCTCTTCTCAAATGCAACTCATCCATTGCAACCGAGGCGAAGCGACTTTGGAATAGGTGACCGGTCCACCGGCCCCTCGCGTTGATGAAATTCGTGTAACGGCGATGGGCCTCGCCCACTGCACGGCCCAAACCCTCAGGCGTCGCCGGATTCAGAATCAAGTGAACATGGTTTGGCATGAAGCAGTAGGCCCAGACCTCCACCTGCCACTTGTCCACCTGCTCCGCTAACAAATCTTTGTAAATCTCATGGTCGCCCTCTCGGAAGAAGATCGCTTCACGCCGGTTTCCACGTTGCGTCACATGATGCGACAATCCAGGAATCACAATACATGCATCATGTCCCCGCATTACCTCCAAAGCTATTGACCGTACAGCTCCATGAACCTGGGATTAACTCATCTCCAGCTATCCTGCCTCACCGCACGGGTTCACTCCACGTTCCTGTCCGCAGGTTTCCCTGATCGCTATTCGACTGAGCGACCGTCGTTTGCCGCAATGGATCCCGAATATTATTCGGGGTCATTCAATGTTGCGTATGGGATAAGGTCTTGAGCCGTATCGCAAGGGTCGGCGGGGAAAAAGCAGCGTGAACGAATGCTGTAAAGTCTATCTTTCGTAATGTTAGCCGCATGGGGGTCAATCCAGATATCGGCTCCGTAGGGGGTTCCATTAGATAGTGCGAAATACGATCTTCTTTCGTATCCCATATTTTTGACGGAGTCGTCTTCATTGATATGGATGGTAACTCCACCATGAAGAATCGTTATACGTTTCTCGATGAGCCGATGATGGCTATCAAAATTCAGGAACCCCAGCATACGATCTTTGTCATGAAAACCGTGGATCGTCGGTTGATACAAGGTATACCCAAAGACATAGCCCGACGAAGATTGCCCCTGGGCCGATGAAAATTCCGTCAACTTTTGCTCGACTTCCCCTTGGGGACTACCTATGGGTATTCCGTTGAATACCGACAGCAAGTGATGACATCTCCGTTCGAATAACATTCCTGGCAGTAACAATATCAATGATGCGATCAGTATTCCAAAAGAGCAAGTCATTGCTAGCCAACGGGTCTTAGACACATCTTCCTCCGCAAAAGAAAATGACACTAGTGCTGGGTTGGTAATGGGATCAGTGTCTCGTCGACCCCTTTAGAATTGAATTCTATGTGAATGCCCGAGCCGATCTCTCCGTTCATCATGACTCGAACTGGAGCCGATGGTCCTGAGCCAAATCTACCCACGCCATTAATTCCCTCGTGCAGCGACACAGTGAATGTCTGGTTGGAACTCGATGTAGCGTATGCGCGATGTCCAACATCGTCAGCGAAGACATTGTGAAGCACCCCTCCAGACATTCCATCATGGCCCGTGAGCGCAGCAGAATGGTCACTCTGGTGTTCCGTCACGAAAAGAGGGTGAAGTATATCGGAGTTGCTTTGGCCACTAATCGCCACGGTGTAGTCGACCTTTATGCCAACATAGCCTGCTACATTGTAGGAGGTTGGCGCGCTCCGGGAGAGTATGACGGAAGAAGCGATCCTGTTGATCCACTGCTGTCCAGTTTCCTTTTTTCGTTGAGTGAAAATTTCTGCAATGCGAACTTTCTTGTAGGCTGCCGCCGCATTTTGTGCCGCTATTTCGCTGAACGACTTGATCGATGAGTTATGCCCACAGGCCGAGGCCTCAGAACAGCCACTACCCCCTACACTTTCCGAAGCTCCATCGTAGATATGGCCATCTATGTCCGCTCGACCAACCGGGCTGTTTCCAACATAGGCATACAGGTTCAAGGTCTGCGGGTTCCCCACGTTCGCATAAGGCACAGCCTCTGACTTGTATGACCAGTCCGGGTTCAAGAAGCGACCCATGCCGCCGGAATAATAGCGGGCACCGAAGAAGTCGAGTCCCGACTCGGCGTCGCGCTCCTTGTTGGTGAAGTGATGTTCTGTGGCGTCGTCGGCTGTTACCGGGGCGCCATTGGGTGTCACGCACTGCAGATTGTCTCCAAAAGGCTGGTTGGTGCAGGTTTCCTCGATGGCGCCTGTAGGGTCGGTTTGGACGCGGCGACTGCCGAGCCAGTCGGAAATCTGGTAGTGCAGACCCTTGACGTCGTACGTGGCGAGCAGGCCGCCCGCAATGTCGAGATTGGTGTGCTGCCACTGACCGTTCTTGATCTCGGTCATCTGCTCGCCGGAGTGGCCAAGCACGTAGGCGTAGGTTTCCGAGAAGCCGTTCGAGGACACATTGCAACTCAGTTTGTTGGTCTGCGTCTGCGGGTCGTAAATGTAGACAGCGTTGACGGTGCCTTTGGCGACACGGTGACCTTCCGCGTCGTAGATGTACTGCGTCAGGACGGAACCGGCCTGTGATGCGCAGATCCGGTCTTCCGCGTCATAGCTGTACAGGTTCGACGTGCCGCTGGGCGAGGGCACCACATCCATGCCGAGGTTTCCAGACGCGTCGTACGCTCCGGAAGGC
>DASYEV010000018.1:0-9672 GCA_036498835.1 Acidobacteriaceae bacterium
AGTACGAGAGGACCGGGATGGACGAACCTCTTGTGTTCCAGTTGTCATGCCAATGGCACGGCTGGGTAGCGAAGTTCGGTTGTGATAACCGCTGAATGCATATAAGCGGGAAGCACGCTCTAAGATGAGATCTCCCAACCCGTAAGGGAAATGAAGGGCCCAGGAAGACTACCTGGTTGATAGGCTGGATGTGGAAGCGTGGTAACACGTGTAGCTTACCAGTACTAATCGCCCGTTCGGCTTGTCCATAGAATTTACTCTGCGCAGCATCCAATGCTGCTGTCTGAGACATTCAACACAAGCCTCGTAGTTATCAAGAAACTACTAAATGAAATACAAGGTAGTGTCTGCTCAATCTATTCAGTTGTGAACGATCGCGCTGCGATCTTCGACAATTTGCCGGTGAGTTTACCGCGAGGGTCCCACCCGTTCCCATCCCGAACACGGAAGTTAAGCCTCGTTGGGCCGATGGTACTGCACGCGTAAGTGTGTGGGAGATTAGGTGATCGCCGGCATTATTTCAAAGCAAGCCCACCGAGAGGTGGGTTTTGCTGTTTAAGTTTCCTGAACGCTTAGTCACTCCATAACCGCCTTCCACATAAGCACTGACCGTTCGGCTGTCCATCGTGGCTGTCCAACGAGTTCCGCTGGCCTCGGAGATCCGTCACCCTCGTCCTTGTGGACGAGGCGTGTCGCATTTGAGCCGATGTAGCCGAAATGCCTGTCTATTTGGCAGCCGTGGATACGCTATAGGCCTCGTTCTGCGAATACCGGGATCCGAAGCGCCGTTATTCTCTTCAATCATCCGTTTGCCAATTAACATTTCGCCCCGCCGCGCGTTGTAGAGGCAGTGGTGTGAAATTGAGCGGAGGTAAAGACGATGGCAGTGATTCCGATTGCGTTATGTGTGCTTCTTGGATGCATAGCGTGGATTATCTTTTCGACGATCCGGAGGATGCAGGCCGCCCGGCTGCAAGTTTCACTTTATGACAGGCTGCTGGAGCGAATCGACTCAACCGAGGCGCTGCTGGCATATCTCTCGACCGACGCCGGGCGCAACCTCACGGATGCCTTGCGGTTGAACCAGGAAGTTCGTGCTGCCCCTTTCGGAAGCATTCTTCTGGGTGTTCAAGCCGGTGTCGTGTCCATCATGTTTGGAGGAGCATTTCTCCTTTTGCACGCCTTGAAGATACTGCCGGGCGAAGGCGCAGTCGTCTGCGGCGTTCTAGCGATCGCTTTGGGCCTGGGGTTCGCTATTGCCGCCGCGCTGACCTATTACCTGTCGAGGCGCTTTGGCCTGCTGGCATCCAATCGGCGGACATAAAGGCTAAGCATTTGTTAAGTCTGCACAAGTGGCTGAGGACGCGACGGCGATGGACGAGGAACAGTTTCAATTGCTGTACGAGGCGACGGCCCGTCCCGTCCACTCCTACCTCCTCGCAATGACCGGACGAAAAGACGTTGCAGACGACTTGCTGCAAGAGGTGTATTTCCGCTTCTTCCAGCGGCACTTCACGGAGGAAGCGCTCACGGATAAACGGCGGTACCTGTTCCGGATAGCGACCAATCTGCTTCGCGACCGTTGGCGGCGGCGCAAGGAGGAGCAATGGCCAACAACTCTCGACTTCGGCCGCTCCTATGATCTCGATGCCCGGATAGATGTTCGGCGGATGCTTGAGTCACTGAAGCCTAGAGACGGGGAGCTGCTCTGGCTGGCCTATATAGAGGGCATGAACCATGCGGAGATTGCCCTCATCACGGGACTCGGTGAACCCAGCATCAGACCTTTGCTGTTCCATGCTCGACGAAAAGCTGCTGGCCTGCTTCGTCTGTCAAAGGAAATTCCATGAATCGTGATGATTGCAAGCAAACGTCGCTGCATATTGCCGCCCTTCGCTCAGGAAAGGTGCCTCATGGGCTTGAGGAGCATGTGGCGTCATGTAGGACTTGTGCCGAGACGGTGGGGGTCGCGCAGTCACTTCTGCGATATGCCGCGCTAACATCTGCGCAGAGCCAGCCTCCATCAGCGAAACGTGTGTGGAGACAGATGCAGGAGAAGCGGCGGGACCGCGCACGTAAGCGGGCGACAGGAGCCTTGACCGCCATGTGGGTATTGGCCACTGCCTACCTGATAGGGGTAGCAGCCTGGTACTTACCCTCGTCATTGCCAACCTCCTCAACCGGGTTTCAAGGGGTGTACGACTCTCTCTCAAATCGCACGTTTTTCATAGGGATCACCGCTGCGGCTTTTTCGATTGTTCTTGGGGCGCTAGCAGTGCTCTTCACGGAGAGCCGGATCAAAACCCTTGTCTCCCGAACGGAGGAGAAGCAATGATGTCTCTATTCATTTGGATACGCGCTCTGACCTGCTCATCATGGAGCATCCACTGGGCTGGCGCGGCGATCGCCGCGTTCAGCCGACTCTCTATGGATAATCTGCCGAAGAGCCCGGCACAGCTGCATTTCACTGTGACGAGGTCAACCTCGTGGAAACGAAGACTTGCTTTCTCACTCCTTTGGGTGCCGCTTGCGGCATTTGCCGCTGGACCACCTCCGCGCTTGGTAACTGCTGGAGACGGCCGAGTTGCATTCGAGGTAGCGACGATCAAGCCGAGCCGGCCTGGAGTGGAGGGAAATTCTGTCCGCGTCCGAGGGCGGCGCTTTGAGTCCACGAATACTTCTTTGAGCGAACTGATTGCATTCGCCTACGATCTTCACGCCAAGCAAATCACCGAGGCTCCCGCATGGGTGGTGATGGATAAATACGATTTGGAGGGAGAGGCAGGCGGGGAGGGCCAACCTTCAGAAGCGGAATGGCGGGAGATGGTTCGGCGCCTCATCGAAGAACGCTTCAAGCTCAGCTCCCATTCCGATAAAAAACAATTATCCGTGTATGTGCTCTCAGCGGACGGGAAAGGGCCGAGGTTGACAAGGAGTGAAGGCGATCCAAACGGTCTTCCCTCGATCTCGCTGGGGACTGGTTCAATAACCGCAATCAATGCGAGCATGCGAGATCTGGCTGGCGTCATGCAGCGGACTGTACTTGATCGGCCAGTCATTGATCAGACGGAACTTTCGGGAAGGTTCGACTTCAGCCTGACCTGGACACCCGACCAATCTCAGTTCGGCGGAGTGAGCCGAGGAACTGAATCCACGATCAATAGCGCAAGCGCACCTCCAGGTCTAGCGACTGCTATGCGTGAGCAGCTTGGGCTTAGACTTGGCGTGACGAAAACATCTGTCAATGTGCTTGTGATTGACCACGTGCAGAGGCCTTCCGAGAATTGACTCTTATTTTGCAAAGGGTGGGTTGCCTCAGTGGCTCGGGCAGGGATTGGCTGAAGCGATCGCGCAAGCTCAACCTGTAAAGGATGTCCTGATAACGATCTGTAGTTGTGGGAGAGATGTCGCACCGATGTTGGATAGCCTGCTCAGCTACTAGTGTTGTGGAGGCATCAAGGTACAGCAGATCCCCTCCGGGGATGCAAAAAGAAAGACAAAGGCAGGTGAGCAAATCCAGGGTCGACTGCGGCGACCTCTTTCCGGGCGACAATGCAGGCAAAAGGAAAACGCCGTCAGCCAAGCTGACGGCGTTTCTGTTCTTCAGTGCTTTGCCAACTACATCCCCGGCGGCAGTACAGGTGCGACGGGCACTTTCGGAGCCTTCACCTTGGGTTCCTTAGGTTCCTTTACTTTTGGTTCCTTCATAGCTTTCATCGGCATCATCGGAGGCGGCGGCGCCATGGTGATCTTTGGCGGAGGCGGCGGCGTGGGTGGCAGCGGTTCTACTGCGCTCTTACGCACTGTGACGTCACCGTCCGTTGTCTGGATCCTGACCGTGGGGCCGCCGGGACCTACGGTGCCGTTCAGGGTTTTGCTGTCGTTGTGATCATTCTCAACGTCGTTGAGACCGAACTCATTGTCGATGTCGCCGTGGTTCGTCTGCGCGTTGACAACAAAACCCGCCTTCTCCGGTAACCCAACTTCTACCGACCCATTCTTGTTGTCGATGTCGATCTGTCCCATCGGAGGGGCATTGGTTACGGTGACCGAGCCATCGCGGTTCGAAACCACGACCTTGCCCTGCACACGGTCCAGCGTGATGTTGCGGTAGGCCGTGTGCAGGATGACCGGTCCCATCACAGAGTTGGCCTGCAGGTCCGAACCGCTTTCGATTTCAAGTTCGCCATCGATGCGAGACGCCTGGAATTGCGTGCGGTTGGTGTGGAAGGTGACCGCGCCGTTGACGCGTTCCACGTGGGTGGTGCCCCAGAACTCGCCTGCCAGCGTCACCGATCCCTGGATATCCGACAGGTTCATATCGCCGGCATGCCCTTCCAGGGTGACCGGACCATTGACGCTGTGTGCGGAAAAGGCCGCGTCCTGGCTGTTCAGATGAGCATTCACGACACCGTCGATGCCGCTGACGTTCACTTCGCCCTTGGAGGCCGACACCGTTACCGGTGCATGGATCTCCTGGACATCGATCGTGCCGCGGTCCGCATTGACGGTCAGCGTGGTATCGTGCGGCACTCGTACGGTGATGTCGGAATGGCTTCCCTCAAAGGAGGGGACATTCAGCACCAGGCTCTGGGCGGAGCCGGAGAATACCGGCTGCAGGCTCTGGCGCTTGCTTTCCGCTTCCTCGTCGCTGCGGGCGCGGATTTCCTTGTGCACTTCCACATGGACCTGGCCATCGTCGCTGGAGCCGTTCACCGTGACGTCACCGTACGGGTTGCGGATCAACAGTGCGCCTCCGGGTGCGATGGTGCCTTCCGCCGTGTCGTCCAGTTCGTGCTTGTCACCCAGCGCGAAACTCCAGAACGGGATTCCGTTGCCGGAGCCAAGATTATTGTTCCCCCACTCGTAGGCGTGCCGAGCGCCGCGCACGCTCACCCCGGTGATCGCCACCAGAATGAGAAGGAAGATCACCCCTCCGCCGATCGACCGGGGAGCGCGCTGCGGATCATTGCCGCGCACCTGCTGATCGATCATCCATTCCGCGACCAGCAGTACGCCGGCGCCGATCAGGACCAACGGCCACCATGTCCCGAACCAGTCCAGCGCGGAGGGCCAGGAAACCTTGCCGGTCTGCGCAAGCAGAAAGACGACGCCGAGGGTTACCAGCAGCAGCGGACCCACCAGGGAGCCGCGCCGCATCGCGCGGCGTTGCCATTGCATCTGCTGGCGCTGCATACGTGCCTGTTGTTTCATGGCCTGCCGCTGGGCTCGCCATGCGGCTTTGTCGTAGCGGCCGTAAGGACCGTTCTGGGGCTGGCCGCCGCCCGGGAAACCCTGTGGCGGCGGGGGAGGAGGAGGATAGCCGCTCATGGTTATTGCCCACCTTTGGAGGAATCGCTTGTTGCTGCCCAGGAACCTGTCCCGACCGGGGGCACTGTCTCATCGATAACCGGACCGGCTGGCCCATACTCCGGCCGGTTCGTGACGCGTTCCAGCAGCAGGAATCCGCCCAACACGATCAGCAATACCGGCCAGGTTTGTCCCAGGGTCAGGATCCGCCAGTCCTGCAGGGCGAACAACACAGCCAGGGTCATCAGGATCGCCGGCCAGCGCAGAGCGCAGATCAGGCTGCCGCTGGCGCGGAAACCACCCAGCCATCCCATGCGGCGGACCGTCAGCCACATGGAGAACAGCGCCAGCAAAAGTGGAACCGTCCAACGAAAACTCACGTGCCAATCCGGATTGATCGTGCCCGGAAGGAAGAGTGCACCCAGCACCAGCAGCCAGATCGCGGCCGTAGGAAACCGGCGATGGGGAACGAGGGGCACCACAGGCCCTCCCGCGACCGGAGATGCACCTGTAAAGGTCTGCTGATAGGCCGCATCCTGAGCAGCCTGCGCATGAATGTTGGCGGCCAGGTTTTCGGCGTAGCCCGTGCTGGCCGCGTAGGGATACACGGGCGGCGGTGGTACCGGAACATTGGGAACAGTCGCACCCGCGCTGGGAGGCTGTGTAGCGTAGTTTGTGGGAGGCACATAGCCCACCCAATCGGGGGCTGTGCCCGGGGCGGGGGATGGCGGCGGGTAAGGGCCGGTCTGGCCGGGTTGCCAGGAAGCTCCGGCAGGGCGCGCCGGTCCTCCCGACCAGTTCCTGATGCCCAGACGGTCGCCAATGTGATTCAAACCCAATGGATCGGGCAGCGGTTGGCCGGCGCGGCGAGCCTTCGCTGTGTGGTAGGCGTCGAACACCATGTAGAACTCCCAGCAGGCTACGAACAGCCCGAAGAAGCCGTTGACGCTGTTGCTCAACGAAACCAGAATCGCAAAGACCAGGAAGTGCGCGATGCCCTTGGCAAACTGGCCGTTGTACATCGCGCCCACGCCGGGAATCAGGCCCAGCAGCGCAGCCAGCACCGGATGCGGCGTGCTGCCGTCAAGAGGAGGAAAGACGCCATCCGGCGGAGGATATTGACCGCCCCACTGATTCGCACCACCGGGGAAGGGGGCGCCCTGATAAAAGCCGGAGGCATTGGGGCCGGCGGCGGCGCCGGGTTGCGGGCCGGCCGCAGTGTTGGCCGCGGTCATGCGGTGCTCCAGGCACGGCTCGCAGTACACGGCGGAGCCCACCTTACGCATCGTGGTTGCGGTCAAGGGTTGTCCGCAATCCTGGCAATAGCCGGTGCGGTCTTCAGCGGGCGTACCCTGGTAAACGGTTTCATCGGCCATGGTTACATCCCCTCTCTAATGGGCATATTGTCGTCCGTCGCTGGAATCTCAACCGAGCTATGGCCTTTGGGCGGTTGCGACGGTTCGTTCTTGTTGTCCTTTGAGTCCGGAGCCTGCTTCTGCTGCACGGGGTCGGATTCGCTGGGGCGCGTCCGCGAGGCCGACGAACGGCTGGTCTCGTCTTCGCGATTGATGGTCTGGAAGTCTTCGAGCTTGCTCTCAAACTGGTTGACGACCCGCAGATTGTGGAACGACCGCGATGCGGAAGCACTGGTATCCGCCATCGCCCGGCGCAGGGACGAAGGGCTAAGGTCGGCAAGTTTGAGGTTGGTGATCTTGACCCCGGTCATATTCAGCGTCAGGGCTACGGAGAAGAACGCCATGGCCGCGGTCATCGCCATGCGGGGCTGGAAGTGCAGACGGGAAGCATCGAGGGTGAAGGCGCTGGCGATTTTGCGTTTGAAGGCCACCAGCACGCCGGCGGGCTTTGCCGCGTCAAGCCGGGCTGCGTCAAGCTTGGCCGCTGCGCGTACCGGAGCGATTTCCGGCAGGTTCGCGGGCATTCTCACCACGTTACTCACTGCGGGCCGTGCTTCGGTTGCGGAAATACTCACCACGTTGTTGACCGCGCCGGTGGTCTGCGCCAGGATCTTGGCCAGAAGCAGCGCCGAAGGTTCCGGCGTGTGCCCTTTGAGCATGTGCAGCCACGCCGCACCGCGCTGGGCTTCCGCCAGTTCATTGGCGCACGCCACACAGCTTGCCACGTGCTTGTCGAATGCCTGCTGCTCGGCTTCGTTCAGCGTGCCGTCCACTGCATCGGGCAGCATCGCTTCACAGACCAGGCAGCCTTCGGGCTTGCGGCTGTTGTCGTCCATTTCGTCCCATCGAGTCAGGTGTGCCATTACGATACCTGTCCTTCCAAACACTTCAAAAGTTTTGCGAGCTCGGCACGTCCGCGGCTGATGCGGCTCTTCACTGTGCCTTGCGGGACACCCAGCATTTCGGCAATGTCCTTGTAATCCATGTCTTCCAAGTCGCGGAGAATCACCGCTTCCCGCAACTCCGGCGAAACCTGCGCCAAGGCTTGCTGAATCTGTGCCCGCAGTTCCAGGCCGGCCACATGGTGGTCCTGGCCGCGGCGCGTATCCTGGAGCCGTTCAGCTTTGGTGGGTCCGTCGTCTTCGCCGTCGTAGGTTTCATCCAGCGATTCGCTGGAGCGGTCCATGCGTGAGCGGCGGTAGTTGTCGACCAGCAGGTTGCGGGTCAACGTTGTCAGCCAGGTGCCAAATCCTCCGCGCGTCGGGTCGAAGTTCGACAGGTTGCGGTACATCTTCAAAAACACTTCCTGGGTCAGGTCTTCCGCTTCCGTGGCTGAGCCGGTAAAGCGGTAGCAAATCCCATAAATCTTGCGGTGCTGGGTGCGTGCCAACTGCTCCCAGGCGGCCGCGTCACCTGCCAGGCACCTGGACGCGAGCTCGGCCAAGGCAGCCTGCTCCGCGGAGGCGGCAGCCCGTTCCGGGCTGACCCTCGATTCCGGTTCTTCAGAACCCAGCCGTACTTCGTTCAACGGAACCCTTTCTCCTGGTTCGCGCTCATTCCGCCCGGCCCGCCCGCCTGCCGGAACTGGCGTTTCGCGCCGTGATAATCCGCTGCTCCACACCGAGCTAACCCCTCGCTGGAACATCACCGGAATGGTCGCCGCTGCCATGGTTTGTCATACGCAATTCACCGGCCATCGGTTCCAAAGCGCTGACATCGCAGGGCTGAATACCCCATCCCCAAAACAAGAATCAGGCGCAGGGCCTATTCTCGCCCTGCGCCCAACCCTCCTGCTGTCTACCGTCTACTGCCGGGCCCCGGTTACTGCTTGATAACCGCACAGGCAATCCTGTTGCCCGAGTTGCCGCTGGGGTCCGTCTTCATGTCGTCGGCGTGCTCATGCACCACCACGGATGTCCCGCCATTGGCAAAAATCGAGTTTGGAGCTGCAGGATCCATCGAAACTCCGGTCAGAGTAAAGCTCGCGGAGCCCGCGTGATCTTCGCCCACCTCGACATTCTTGGGGGTGTCGCCGGCATGGTGACCATCCGGGTTTTCGAAGCCGTGCTTCTTGCCGGTGGGGTTGAAATGGCCGCCCGCGCCCTTGAAGTCCGGACCGTCGCAAACCGCGTTCTGGTGGATATGGACTCCATGTGGGCCAAACGACACATTTTTGAGGTCGATCTTCATGCGCACGCCGTCCTTCACGCTCTTGAAGGTCACGGTGCCGCTGTCCTCACCTTTGCTGTTCGTTAGCTTTGCTTTCACTTCCTTCGGGCCCTGCGCTACCGCCAGCAGTGCCACTGTAGCCAACCCGCACATCGCCATCCACTTCGCTCGCACGTCTCGATTCCTCCTATCAGGAATACCGCCAGCATACGCCCGCAGACGCGTCGGGTCATCCCCGAAGCATCGCTCGTGCGAGTTCTCACCAGGAGCGGCCCAAAGAAGGGCCACGCGGGACCGTCCCAGGTTCGCTGACGCTGCGTTTTAAGCGGCGCGGAAGAGGTTCCCCGGCATCGCATCGCCAGGGGCTTCCGGAGGCAAATTCTGTACCGCATTTCCACCGCCGGGCTCCGGGTACGATAACCCAATCGATGAACACCACGGTCCCAGGCTCGCTCGAAGTCATCACCGGTCCCATGTTCTCCGGCAAGTCCGAAGAGCTTATTCGCCGCCTCAAGCGCGCGCGCATTGCGCGTCAGCGAGTCGCCTGCTACAAGCCGGACATCGATCTCCGCTATCACCGTACAGCCATCGCTTCGCACAGCTCGCAAACGCACGAGGCCTGCCCGGTCACCAATGTCGAACACCTGCGCGAGGACCTGTATCCGCAGCTTGCGGACGTCGAGGTTGTGGGTATCGATGAGGTTCAGTTCCTGTCCGTGGAAGTCATTCCACTGGCGCTGGAGCTTGTCGCCCTGGGCAAGCGCGTGGTGATGGCCGG
>DASYEV010000019.1:0-18564 GCA_036498835.1 Acidobacteriaceae bacterium
TTCAGGCTGCGCACGGGTTCGTTGACGTAGTTGTAGTTCTGCGCGGCGTTGTTGGCGTTCGGCGCTGGGTACAGGTTGATCATGGCCTGTCCAATGTTGTTGAACAGGTTGGATGGAATCTTGCTGCAGGGAGTGCCCGGAGCCTGGCTTCCATTGGCAGCCGCGGGCAGAGGATTCCCCGCGCCATTGCACTGGAACGGGCCAAGCGTATTCGGATTGATGATGGCGAGATTGGCAATCGGAGTTCCGAAAGGGTCGGCGGAGAAATCGCCCGAACGCATCGCCAGTGAAGGCACCAGGCCTGTAAAGGTAATGCCCTGGCGCTGGAATTTTTGTTCGGCATCGACAAAGAAAAAGGTTTTGTCCTTGCGAATGGGGCCGCCGACCGAACCGCCGAACTGGTTCAGGTTGAACTTATTGGGGACGGTCGAAAAGTAGTTCCTGGCATTGAGCTTGGTATTGCGCACAAATTCGAAGAGCGATCCGTGCAAGCCATTGGTACCTGACTTGGTTGTGACCAGCACGGTCGGGCCCGCGCGTGTACCGTACTCCGCCGAGTAGGTATAGGTAAGAACCTTGAACTCCTGGATGTCGTCGATCGAGGAGAAGATACCGATACCGCCTGAGGTGAGCTCGTTGTTGTCGACGCCATCCAGCAGCCAGTCCGTGCTGTTAGGCCGCGAGCCTCCAACCGAGAGAGAGAACGAACCGCGTGCCGCAACTTCGCTGTCGGCGCCGGAGGTGAAGAAGCTGTTGGGATTGGTCTCTGCGGTAGCACCGGCGGTGAGCGTGGCGAGTTGAACGAAGTTGCGGCCATTCAGCGGGAGTTGCGAGACCTGTTGCGAAGTGATCACCTGGCCGAGAGAGGGATTGCCGGTCTCGACCGCGACCGCTTCGCCGGTAACGACCACCGTAGTGTTGACCGTGGCGGGTACGAGCGAAAAATCAAGCTCACGGGCTTCCTGCACCTGGAGGGGCAGATCTTTAGAAGCAGCGCTTTGAAAGCCGGATGCGTCGACGCGCACAGTGTAGGTTCCGACCGGGAGCAGCGGAATCAGATAGTGGCCGGCACTGTCCGTCTTGCTGGTGCGGGTCAGGCCGGTCGCCTGAGAAACTACAGTGACGTTGGCATCAGGGACGCTCGATCCGGATCTGTCGATGACATTTCCTGAAAAACTGCCGGCAGCCTGACCGTACAAACTGGATGGGCTCATCAGCGCAAGGAAGCACAGGAGAAGCAGGAAACATGCTTTGTGAAGAGTTGTGCCGGCAGCGGCTTCTGCCAATTGGAAACACTTCGCCGAAAACTTCATCTGCTTCATGGTCTAACCCCCTGTGACGGCCCGGTTGAGGTGGATTGACTGCGATGGCTGAAGTTGCGCGGTGATGAAGGCTTGACTGTACGAAGTTGTTAAGGGAAAGTCAACGCGCTGTGACGAGCCGCGAAATGAATTTTTGACCAGTGTTTATCAGGGATTGTGAAATATTACCGGGCGTTGAAAACGATATCGCAGGAGCATCTGTTCTTCGGAGGTGATCGGCACAATCGTCTTCCTGAAAGAAGCAGGACGGAGCCGTTCCGACATTGGGATCAGTAGATTCAACGGAAGATTTTCGGTGTTCTGAAGCGCCTGCGTGAGGTCTCGTCCAGATCCAAGAAAGACGAAACAAGCACGGTTTCAAGCGCCAACGGTGCGCCGCTATACCAGCCTGGGGCGAAGCCCCAGGAAGTCGATAGTTATGACGATTGAGGGCTGAAAGCCCGACCTATATCCCACCACAAATGCATAGGGCGGGCCTTCAGCCCAGGCTGGTATAGAACGCGCCTTCAGCGTTACTTCCTTCCATGTCACGACCATGAACGTCATCTCCTCCGAAGATGTCGATCCCTTTTCTCTCACGCCACATGGTCTTCCACACCACGCCACAACCCAGCATCAGGAATCTTTCCTAAACCTGACGATCTTCCGCTTTTGTGACGAACGAACCCACGATTCCTGTTGTATTCCAAAAGGAAAGTGTGGCAATCTTCTGTTGCTTACCAAAAGGTGAGGGTGGATGGCTCAGAAGACAGACGTGAAGCAGGGCACGTTGGCCCTGATGGTGTTGAAGACGCTGGACGTTCTTGGCACGCTGCATGGCTACGGGATCGCGCGAAGGATCGAACAAATCAGCGGTGACCTGCTCTCGGTGAATCAGGGTACCCTCTACCCTTTGCTCTTGAAGCTTGAACAAGAGGGCTCCATCGACTCCGACTGGGGAGCGTCGGAGAACAATCGCCGGGCACGCTACTACCGTCTGACCAGGGCCGGCAGACGGCAGTTGCAGAGCGAAGTCCAGGAATGGCAGCAGACCACGGAGATCATGGCCCGCTTTCTCACCGCCAAGGCGGAGGAGCTGCCATGAGCGCGCTCCGCCGGCTGTGGATCAGGGGATGGAATTTCGTGTCCCGGCGCAGCGGCGAACTGCGGCTGCGTGAGGAAGTCGATCAGCACATCACCTTCGAAACGGAAGCCAACATCCGTGCGGGCATGACGCCCGCACAGGCCTTGCGAACGGCACGTGTGAAGTTCGGTCCTGTCGAAACGATCCGTGAGAGCTATCACCAGGAGAAAGGTATACCGCTAATGGAAACGATGCTTCAGAACTGCATCTTCGCGTTTCGCATGATGAGGAAGTCGCCGGGTTTCACCGTGATTGCGGCTCTGACACTGGCCCTGGGGATCGGGGCAACGTCCGCGGTCTTTAGCTTGATCCAGGGTGTGCTGCTGACACCACCGCCCTACGAGAAGCCGAACCAGCTCGTGCTGGTTTCCGCAGTGCGTGCCGATGGCCAGAAGATGGACAACGGCCGAGGCTGGGCCGCGCAGCAGTGGATGGAGTGGGACAAGAACGCAACCTCGTTCCAGGGAGTAGCCGGATACGGCTGGACGTTCAATTTCCTGATTCGCAACGACGGCAGCCAGTCGATGCAGGGCATGAACGTGAGCAAGGACTATTTCCGGCTCATGGGTCTGAAGACGGCCGCGGGCCGGGGCTTCCAGGATTCCGATTTCGCGCAGGGTCCGGTGAAGGGAATCGTGCTGGGATACGAGTTCTGGCAGCGAGCCTTGGGCGGCGATCCGCAGATTATCGGCAAGACCATCCGCATCAGCCGCTGGAGTGTGCCGCCAACCGTGATCGGCATCATGGAGCCGGGCGTGCGTTTCCTCCCCTCTGCGGGAGCGGCCAAAGAGCCGAATTACGACGTCAATGCGACGGTGGACCTTTGGGTGCCGGCGTACCCCGATCCGAAGGATCAGAAAGATCCCGGTTGGTACGTTGTCGGACGGCTGAAGGAAGGCGTGTCTGCGCAGAAGGCGCAACAGGAACTGGCCGTGCTGACGGCGCAGGAGGCTCGGTCGGAAAAGACATTCGAAGGATACGCGCCGGAACTGCAGACGGTGAAGAGTGAAATGAACCAGGATGGACAGCGGATTCTTTTGCCGCTGCTTGGCGCCGCGGTGCTCGTGCTGTTGATCGCCTGCGGGAACGTCGCCGCACTGTTGCTGGTGCGGGGTCTGCAGCGGCAGCAGGAATACGCTATCCGGATTGCGATGGGCGTGGGACGGGTCGCTCTGTTGCGGCTGATCCTGACCGAAAGTTTGTTGCTGGCAATGATCGGTGGCGCCCTCGGCGTGGGGCTTGCCTATGGAGCAGTCACGCTGTTCAAGGTGATCGCCATCCACGCCGTTCCGAGGCTGGATGCAGTGACCGCCGGCTCGGCGGTTTTGGGCTGGGGATTCGCGGCAGCAGTGATCGCGGCATTTGTGGCCGGCACCATTCCCGCGCTGCGTGTGCTCCGGCTGGATCCGGTGGAAGTGCTGAAGAACGCCGGTCCGAAAGGCACGGCGGGAGTAGGAGAGCGGCGCTTGCTGCGCGCGGTCGCGATGCTGCAAACGTCCCTGACGCTGGCGCTTCTCGTCGGTGCGGGATTGTTTATCCGCACCATGGCCAAGATCGCCGCTGTTCCGTCCGGATACAACACGGACCAGATCCTGACGATGAGTGTCACCGAAGTTCAAAACACGGCGAGTTGGGCCAGCTTCCATCACCAGGCGCTGGAGCGCGTTGCCGCCATTCCCGGTGTGCAGTATGCGGCTTTCGCCTGGGGCGTGCCGCTGACGGGGAACAACTGGCCTGCGACGTTGGAAATTGAAGGCCAGCCTCCGGCGGTCAAAGAGACCGACAAAATCGCATTGCCGCTGCGCGCCGTGACGCCCGACTACTTCAAGCTCATCGGCATGCCGCTGATGACTGGACGCGAGTTCCGTCCGACTGACGATACGAAGGCTCCGAATGTGGCGATCGTCAACCACACCTTTGCGGCCCGATTTTTCCCGCACGGCGATGTGATCGGGAAAAATATCTGGCTGAGGGGGCGGGATAAACCGGGCATCCAGATCGTCGGTGAGATTGCCGATGGACGAACCAACGATTTGACGCAGCAAGCCTCGCCGGAAATTTATCTGCCGTTCTGGCAGGCGGCAGCCTTTTCCAAGCATCTTGTCGTGCGGACGACGGCCGATCCGCGCACCATGGTCTTTGCGGTGGAACGCGAGCTGCGTGCCGTGGATCCGTCCGCTGCCATTGAAAACGTAAAGACCCTGGCACAGATTCGCGATGAATCCCTGGCTTCGCGTACCTTCGCCATGCGCCTGCTGGTGGGCTTTTCAGCAGTCGGAGGCGTGTTGACGCTTGTAGGCATCTACGGCGTGCTTTCCTTATCCGTGGTCGCACGCCGCCGCGAGCTGGCGATCCGTTGCGCGGTAGGCGCACAACGCAGCGACATCCGCGGCCTGATCCTGGGCGAAGGCTTTCGAGTCATTGCAGGTGGTGTGGTGCTTGGTCTCGCGCTGTCCGTGGCCTTATCGCAGGCGCTGAAATCGTCTCTCTATGAAGTGCAGCCCAGCGACCCTGCAACGCTGATCGTCGTGGGCTTCCTGTTCGTGGCGGTGGGCCTCCTTGCAAGCTGGGTACCGGCATGGCGTGCGGAAAAAGTGAATCCGCTCGATGCGCTAAGGTACGACTGAAGCTTTCATCGACTGATCCGCGATGCACGCCGGGTGGGAAGAGTACCTCCCAAATCCCACTGCGCCCATGAGCTTCCTCATGACGCTCGCGGCTTGGCCTTCGCGCGTAGCGGCGGTACATAGTGAAAGCGTATGAGGTAGATGTTTTCGCCCTTGCCATGCTTCGCAACCTTCAGCAGGTCCAGAACGCCGAGAAATCCCGACGCACGAGCCAGCTCTGGAGTGATGTCGGGAAATCCGATTGGATCGATCGAGTCCACCTCGATCTCACCTTCTTCCATGCGATACCGGTTGCCCACACTGACACGTGGACGCAGCCAGATGCGGACGGTCGTGGTGATCTCTCCGTTGCGAACGCCATCGCGAAGACGTTTGGCAAACATCATGTTGAAAATTTACTCCAGTGCGCTCCCTGGCCGCCGGCAACGTTGAGCGATCCCGCGCACAACGTGAGTTGCCGTAGCGAGGCGTTCACTCTCTCTTTGCTATGATCGTGCGCAAGCGGATGCTCCAAGCCGGCCAATCGGTCTCTCTGGGGTTACCCCAGGGCAACGTATTGAACTCAGCATGCACCGCATGAGCTTCACTGCACGCTGTGCAGACCTGCTCACGCAAAGTCAGACTCGTTGGAGCGTCCGCTGCATCCTCTTGCGCGTTACCGGAAACAGCTTCCCCCTCTCGCGCGTGCCCTTCTTTACGCGGATCAGACAGCCGAAGCGCATGTGCAGGTTCTGCGCAACGCTTTCCGTACGGAGCCTTCGCCGCGAAGGCTCAGCCTTCTCGCGGCTCGCACCATCCGCTGGACCTCCACTCATCCGCAGCCGCGGTTGAATCGCGTTGTTCAACTACTTCATGCTGACGGTCTGTTCAGCAAACTGCTGGAGCGTCATGGGTTGCAGCAGCTTCCTCTTGCCGGCTCGCCTGCGCGCATGCGGCCCTTCACGAAGACCGGATCTCCGCTACCGCTCGAAACCGTGCGCGACCTGGCCGAGTGGCTGCGGCTCGACCCCGAGCACCTGCTCTGGTTCGCCGACCTTCAGAATCGCAACGGTTCGGAAACCTCCGCTCTGCTGCATCACTATAATCGCCGCGTTCTCGCCAAGCCCTATGGCAGCATCCGCCTGGTGGAGTCACCCAAACAGCACCTGAAGAGCATTCAACGGCAGATTCTGCACGGCATCCTGAGTCCGGTTCCACTCCACGCTGCGGTGCACGGCTTCCGTGAGGGGCGATCCATTCTCACGTTCGCTGCCCCTCATGTCGCACGTGAAGCCGTTCTTCGGCTTGATCTCGAAAACTTCTTTCCTTCGATCTCCGGCCCTCGCGTTCAGGCGTTGTTTCGTACCCTCGGGTATCCCGAGCCGGTCGCTGATCTTCTTGGCGGCTTATGCACGGCAACGACGCCGCACCAATTCTGGCGGCAAACGGATTGCGAGTTGAGTGCGGCGGAGCTTCAGCATGCACGCGCTCTCTACGCTCAGCCTCATCTCCCGCAGGGTGCGCCGACTTCTCCAGCTCTTGCCAATCTCTGTGCGTTCCGGCTTGATTGCCGAATCGGTGGACTTGCGAAAGCAGCCGGCGCCGTTTACACCCGCTACGCCGACGACCTTGCATTTTCAGGTGACGTCCAATTTGCGCGCAGGGCGAACCGCTTTGCCCTCCACGTTGCCGCGATCGTCTCGGAGGAAGGATTCGCGGTTCATCCTCGCAAGACACGCTTGATGCGCCCGGCGGTTCGGCAGCATCTGGCGGGCCTCACATTGAACGTCCATTCCAACCTACCCAGGCGCGATTTGGACCTTCTGGAAGCCATCCTGACAAACTGTGTCCGGCATGGACCTGACACACAGAACCGTGAGCAGCATCCGGACTTCCGCCGTCACCTTGAGGGAAGAGTTGCTTTTGTCGCGATGGTGAATCCCGCGCGCGCCCTGGGCCTTCGTGACCTCTTCAAACAGATCGTGTGGGCGGAGTGAAGAACCCTATCGAAAACGCGTGAGGGTGAAACGCCGAAACGGCCGACAGAAGATGAGCGGTCGATGGGGGCCTTTGTCTTGCTTAAGGGCATGGCTTCAGCCATGCCGTAGAGACTCGCAGAAACACGCCTTCAGGCGCTGAGGTACCCTTCTTCATGCGCGTCACACATTTTGAAATTTCACAGCATGGAGACGGTGACCTCAGGAGCTAAAGCTCGTATCTATGCCCGGCTACTACGGCATGGCTGAAGCCATGCCCTTAAGCAAGGCGGGTTGCAGCGATCACTCGGCAGAGCCGTACAGCAGAACTACAGGATAGCGAGGCCGGACACACATACCCAGGCCCCTGAGCGATGCGCTCCCAACCGGATGATCCTGCATTCGAGAGCCACTTCAGTCATACGATTCACTCCTGCAAAAAATGTACAGAGGTGATGGCTTCGGATGTTCCAGAATTCACGAGGCGTTCGAACTAGCCAAGCCCGGTGTTTGTCTGTACCTTGGTGGGCATGAGGGCCGCCTACCACTCAAGAAGGCTTTTCGGTGTGTTAGCCACTGTGTCGTTGGCGCTTCTTGTTGTGGCGAATCCCCGGGCACACGCGCAACATGCGGACGCTGCCAAAACACCCTTGGCGTTTGAGGTTGCGACCATAAAGCCGAGTGACCCCAGCAAGATGATCATGGTCAGCCTCCGAGTGTATCCGGGTGGACGCCTGGTCATCCAGGGCCACACGCTTCGGATGCTGATCTGGGAGGCATTCGATCTCTTTCCGTGGCAGGTAGTCGGCGGCGACAAGTGGGTGAACGAAGTTCGCTACGACATCGAAGGCAAGCCACCGGAGGAGCTCCGGAACTCAGTCCCGGGAGGCGAGTTTACGGGCTCCGGCATCCGGGATCCAAGGGTGCGCTCCATGCTGCAGGCGTTGCTTGTCGAACGGTTTCACCTCAAGGGTCACGTGGAAAGCCAGGCGGGAAGCGTCTATCTGCTGAAGCGCGGTGACGGGCCGTTGCGATTGGAGCGCGCCGAGACCCATCTCTACACGCGCTCAGAAGATGGAAGTGTGGCTCCAAGCAATTCGTATCCGACCGGCGAGATTGGTCTGGTTAGCGGGAAGGGGCTGCGTGTCGATCAAACCTCCATGCTTGAGCTGGCGCATGCGCTCAGCAGTCTTCAGCGGGTTCCTGTCACCGATCAAACCGGCTTGCCCGGCTTCTATAACTTCAAGTCGCAAACGATTCTTACGAATGAGGATTTCGCGAATGGAGGCCCGGCACACCTGCTTCTGGAAGCGGTGCCGGAGATGGGATTGAAGCTTGTGAAAACAGAGGGCACGGTCGAAAAGTTCGTCATCGACAACGTCGAGCCACCGACCGCCAACTGAACTTTCTCATGTGCCCCACCATCGCGGCCGGCCCTGCAGGAGGAAATGGGCTCGGCCGTTCTTATTTCAGTTGCTGGCAATACTGGGACCTACTTTTTCAAAGGCACCATCTGTTCCAGTCGCGCATCGCGCAGCCACAGGCCGCCCCACGCGATGCAGGCGAAGATCACCGGGAAGACGATATTGAACAGGGGTTGCTGTACCCGGACATTGGTGGCGACAGCTCCGCCCAGGTATCCGGTCACCAGGATCGCGCCAAGGATCGAGGTCCGTGGAATCAGGTACAGAAGCGTCGAAACCAGCAGAACGATGCCCATGCCTACAATGGTCGACTCGGGATAGCCCAGGTGAACGGTCGCCTGAACAACGGGAAGGGGTTTGAAGAGCTTCATCACGGCGTCCAGAAGCAGAAATGCCCCGGCAAGGCCGGTGAGAATGCGTCCGGTCCAGACGCGTTTGCCGCTGAGTCCGGTGGAGTGAAGCAAAGCGGCGCCTGAGAACGAGGATGCGAGGGGGGATGCGGTGGTCATGAATTTCTCCTTTGCCGATAAAGACCGTTGGAGAGCTCAAAACTCATCGCTGCTTTGAAAAAAGTTGAGAGCAGGTTTCTTTGTGTGGTTCGACGAGCAAAGGAGAAAGCCGCTTTTAGATAGAAGCCAGAAGTAGCGGATGTGCCATTGGGTCAATACACGGTAGGTCCGGTCTTCAGACCGGACATCAGGATGCCGCAGAAATCCGGCTTTAGCCGCTGAGGGCATGCTCCTGCCGATGCAGGGGCGGGGCAGAAGCAGATCTCTCCGCTAGGTAGTTACGCTCATACGGTGGTGTCGGATAGGTTCTTGCATGCCGTTTTCCTTGTGAGGAAAACGGCTTGAGCGCCTTCTCTTCGTTACACACCCTGAGCGTAATTAGCAACGCTGCGCTCCGGTCAAGATGACAGGGGTTGAGGTGGAAGGTCATGAACAGCGGATCCCCTGTGAGGATGACAAAAAGAAAAGCTAAGACATCAGCCTTCTTTGATTCCTTCAGGCCGCCGGCAAACGCAGTGGCAGGCCGAAACGAGGGAAGAGATTCTCTACGTCGAGGAATGAGTTGACCGAAGCGATTCTGTCTTCGGTCAACTCGAGAACGATGATTGCCCAGGCCTTGTGCCCGCCTTCCGGATCAGGCCGGTATTGGGCGAATGCGGGTGAACCGCAGGCCTCGATGGATTGCAAGCGCGATCCACGGCAGCCGCAGCCGAGGCCAAGCATCCAGGCGCGGATGGCTTCCACTCCCTGGAACCAAAGAGAGTATGGAGGCATGGAGATCGTCGCGTCTTCGCGCAGAAGCGTCGTCAGCGAATCGATGTCGTATTGTTCAAAGGCCGCGACATAACGGTCCAGCATTTTCTGTTGGGTTTTCGTCAGGTCCGTCGGGCTGGTGAAGTTTTTGTCGGAGAGCGCGGCGCGGCCTCGTTGCAGCGCGCTGTTCACCGAAGCCACTGACGTTTCAAGCGTCTCGGCGGCTTCCGCGGCGGAAAATCCAAGTACGTCTGTTAGCAGGAGAGCGGCCCGCTGTTTGGGCGCGAGCTTCTGCAGGGCAGCGACGAAAGCCAGCCGGATACTTTGCTTGAGGATCACGCGCTCGGCTGGATCGGCATCCGATGCCAGGGCGCGTACATCCGAGATGGGCTCAATCCATTCATCCGCCGCTCGCGGCCCCAGGTCGTCCAGTGAGGGCGTTCCCGAAAATGGCGAACCTTCTTCAATCGGCCGCGCCCGGCGGCCCTTGTTATGAATTTCGTCCAGGCAGACATTCGTGGCAATGCGGTAGAGCCAGTTCTTGAGAGAGGCGCGTCCATCGAAGCGGTCGAGACCCTTCCAGGCGCGGACCATCGCTTCCTGGGTTGCGTCCTCCGCATCGTAAAACGATCCCAGCATTCTGTAGCAGTGCCCGATGATGGCAGACCGATGGGTCTCCAATGATCCGATATCGTAAACCGCTTCCATTACTCGCTCTCCAAGCGAGATTTTAGTGGATGCGTATCGGGTCGCACTAGATATGGGACGGGTGGTTTCGCCTTGGGCACATCACGATGAGAAATGCTTTAGACTCGCAACAAATGCTGCCGCTGATCCAGGGCATAATTGCCCGCCGCATGCTGTTGAACTTCCGTGCGGAGCCGGATGTCGTGCAGCGCCTCTTACCTGCGCCTCTGCAGGTCGACGTGCAGCACGGTTACGCCATCGTGGGCATCTGTCTCATCCGCATGGAGAACCTGCGGCCGCAGGGCGTCCCTGGCGTCCTCGGTTTATCCTCCGAAAACATGGCTCATCGAGTCGGGATTCAATACCCGGGCAGCGAGGGCATGCGCCCTGGCGTGTTTATCTGGCGTCGTGAAACAGACCAAAGACTGGTGGAGCTTCTGGGAGGGCGTCTCTTCCCGGGAGTACATCACCGCGCACGGTTTCAGGTGACCGAAAGCCCCAAGCATCTTGCCATGGACGTGACCAGCGGCGATGGCACAAGCGATGTGCACTTTTCTGCTCGGGTAGCGGAGGAGTGGCGGCCTACACCGAGCTTCGCTTCGTTTGAAGAAGTCTCAACCTTCTTTCGAAAAGGTGACTGCGGTTTTTCCTGCTCGCTGCGTGGCGATGAACTGGAAGGAATGCAGCTCGAGATGCTGAAGTGGGAAATGACGCCGATGGACGTTGAGTCGCAGCATGCCGCCTACTATGCTGACCGCGATCGCTTCCCGGCAGGATCGATCGAGTTTGACAGTGGCATGCTCATGCGTGGCCTTCCTCACGAATGGCACCAACTCACTGACGTCCCTGAACTGGCAGCAGTTGCAAGCTGATTCTGAGAATTCTTGTCCGTCTATAAGTTGGGGAATCAACAGCAGCATTCGTTGATGACGGTATTCCGCCTGACCGGAAGCGCATTTCTCAGGAGTAATAGACGGGTTTTTCAGGAGCAACGCGTAAAGTCGCTTGACTCTTCGAAATACCTAGTCACCTAGCGTGCGCATGACCGCTTATGTGACTAGGCTCGTATCCAAAATGCTAGTCATCAATGGGATGTGAGCTAGTCTTAAACTCGTTCCTTGCCATTGTGCATGTAGGCGAGGCGCTTCTGGGTAGAAAGCATGTCTCGGGTGATCGAAATGCTAATCTCTCCGCATGGACAATTCCGCAATCACTCGAAGTGCTTGGAGATTTGAGGAACTCTGTACCCTTATGTTGAAATCCCTTGGATACGACCCAGCGGGTTCAGCTGGCTCGTACACATTCAAAGCTGGCCCCGGACAATCGCTAAGGGAGGCGGACTTTATCGGAGCCGATCCAAGAACAGGGAAGCCTCTGATCGCAGAATTTAAGCTCACTCTTTCAGGTCGCGCTCGTCCTTCGTTCATCGGGAATGCCATCGCGCAATTGAAGGCCCTTAATGCACTAAGGCCTAGATCCGCTCTGCTACTGATAATCACATGCCCACTTGAGGAACATTGGAAGGCTTCCGCTTCCGAGTCCGGAGTCGATTACATCTGGGATCTTCCGGAGCTTTTATCTCAGGCTAGATCCACCCCTCTTTACTCGGAATTTCTTAGATTTCTCGAAGAGGCTGGCGTGCCTGACGTGCGACGGAGCGAGCCAGCCCTTCTCAAAGAGGCGGATCTTCCGATCGAAGAGATTGCTGTAGGCGAAGCCATTTGCAAGAAAATCGAAAGTATTGGTTTCGAAAAAGGAGACTGGCGGTTATACGAAGACTTGTGCACCGATGCGCTTCGGCATCTCTTCGGCGATCAGTTCGGAAAAGTGTATCCTCAAGCCCCGAGCGAAGGGAACATGCATAGACGCGACCTCCTAGTTCGACTCGATCCGACCCATCACTTCTGGCAGGCGCTGAGCCACGATTTCAGATGTCGATATGTCATATTTGAGTTCAAGAACTACCAAGATGAGATTGGTCAGGATCAAATTTACTCTACAGAGAAGTATTTGTTGACGGCGGCTCTTCGATCGGTGTGTTTCATCATCGTCCGATCTGGAGCAGATGATAATGCGTATCGCGCAGCGGCCGGTGCGTTGAGAGAAGCGGGTAAACTGATTGTTATCGTCACGGGTGTTCAGCTTTGCCGGATGTTGGAAGCAAAAGATCGGGGGGAAGAACCCGAAATACTGCTGAATGAGCTTGTTGATGACTTGCTTGTAAAGATGCTGCGTTAAAGTTAAATTAGCGCGTCGGGTGCCTCCGTTCCCAGTCGGACTCTCCCTTCTTGACGTCTGCTCCTCTCAGATATCGTAGTTGGCTCAACATTGATCTGCAGGGTGAACGAGTTAACCTTTGATAAGTAATGATCGCAGAGGGTTTGAACCGGCCAGCCTCTCTCGTTTGCCAATCCACTGATCTTCCCGATCACTGCCCACCGGGGTAGCGACTGGCTATATACCCGACGAGTCTGCGCTGTCAGGGCGGCGCGGTTTCACTCAAAGAAGAAGCGCACAATCGTCCTGGTGATCAGCTCATATCCCCGTGTAGTCGCAGATCATGAGGGTCAGGTCATCCTGTTGACTCGCTGACCAGGCAGTCACGGCATCGAGGATCGAATCGGCCGCCTGGTCCGGGGACCGCATGCCGCTTTCTTTCAGCAGATTGCTGATTCGTTCATAGCCGAACTCTTCTTCGCCGGCGTTGGTGGCTTCGACGATTCCATCCGTATACAGCAGGATGCGGTCGCCCCGCCGCAGCTCCTGTATCCGGGAGGTGTATGTTGCAGAAGTCATCAACGCCATCACCAGGCCGTTTTCTTCGATGGGCATCACCGCTCCGTCGCGTAGAAGAAGCATCGGCGGGTGTCCCGCGGCTGCATAACGAAGCTCAGCACGTTCGGCGTCGAGATAGAGATACGCCGCGGTAACGAACTGATTCTGCGCATTGCCGCACAATGCCTGGTTGACGCCTGCGAGCAGGGAAGCGGGATCGTCGTGCTGATGCCGCTGAGACTGAACAGCAACCTTGAGCATCGAGGCGATTAACGCTGCGGGTACACCGTGGCCGGAGACGTCAGCGATAAGCAAGCCCAGCCGCCGATCTTCACCACCCAGGAATTCGTAGAAGTCTCCAGCCACCGAGGTCATGGGCCTGTATCGAGCGGCCACACGGAAATCATCCGAGTTTGGAGGCGCGGTGGGAAGAATCGACATCTGAATGCGGCGGGCGATCTCGAGTTCCTGCTGGATGGAATTGAACTGCCGGTCTCGCTCCAGTGTTCTACGTGCGGCAACATAACCCAGGCAGCCCAGCAGTGCGGCAAACCCGTAGAACTCAAAGGTGGCCGGATGGCCCAACAATTCTGAGATGTTCGTCCACAGCACCAGGGCGACGAATGCCATCAACCCCACTCGAAAGACAACGTCATCCCTTGAGGCCGGCGGTTGCCGGAAAGCGATCACAATCATCGCGGCAGAGCCTGCAATGACCAGGATGCTGTTGATTCGATCCAGCAGTAGCCATGGGAACCCGAGAAGCACGGCCGCGATAAGAAGCAAGGCACACAGGCAGACGGTATTCACCAGCACGCGTCCTGCGCGGCCCGCGGCTCCGGTCTCGCCGAAAAACAGGAAGGCGGGAATCGCGACAAAGAAGTCGAGCGCCATTTGAAGCCGGCCAGCGGCCACCGATGCGGGAGCAATCAGGTGGTGCATGCCGGACTGCAGCCACAGGCGGACCCCGTACACAAAGGCGAACCACGCAAGGAAGGAGAGCAGGCGATCGAATCGTTGCCGCACCAGGGAAAAGCCAACGATTGCGAGTCCCAGCGCGATCGATGCTGCCGCGACGAAAAGCCGCAGCTCGTCCGAGCGGAAGACACGCAGCACGTCGTTTGCGCTCAATGGCAATTCCAACCGCACCCCTGGATTGCAGGGACCCTCGTGGCACACATTGGACCTCATCGCCGCCGGGGACCCTCTTGAAATCAAACCCGATTCTATCGGCTTTTGCGAGGTTGCCGTACAGCCATGCCGGTAGCGCAACTCGCCAACGTACGCGGGTTGGACGCCCCAGCGCGCCGATCCTAAGAACCCTCGTCGTTCCGAGGAACTGCAAGATCGACGCCACATCCGAAGAAAGCGTACTTCTGGCGAGAAGCGTGTTGTCAGGAGTTCTTTCCGAACTGTGAGGGACTGCGGGGGGACAGCTAAGGAAGAGAATGAGAGGTTGCGGCCCCCTCCGCTACTTCGCAGCTTCCGTCTCAGGCGGAAAGAGAAAGCTGACAGCAGGGCCGAAACGTTCGCTCCAATACTTGGGCTGATGCCGCCCGCCCGGTTGGATCGTCAGTTTTACCTCCGGATGGTTCATCAGACTCTTCTTCATGTTCTCCGCAAGCGTCCGGCTCATCGCGACAAAGGCGTCGTCGAAGTTCGGAAAACCATGGGCCGCTGCTTCCGCCGGCGGTACTTCCGTTGTGCCCACCCCGATGGAAATCCGCAACGGCCCCTGCACCACCGGAGAGGTCTCCTGCAGGACTCTGCCGTTCCCGTTCTGCAGAGAAGTGCTCTCAAGCAGGCCCAGGCCGAATGTATCCGGCTGGTCCAGCAAAAGAGTCAACGCAGCTAATGATCCCAGCGATGAACCACCCACGCCTCGGTGGGTTCTGTCCGCAATCGTCCGATACCGCCCATCGATCTGGGGTAGGACCTCTCTTGTCATAAACGCAGAAAGCTTTTGCGGCGCGCCCGACATCGCACTGTATCTGGAGTACTCGTCCTCCCGGCGGCCCGGGCCGGCGTTGTCGATTCCAACCACGATCAATGGCTGCACCGCTCTTTTGGCGATCAGGTCCGTCATGGTTTCGTCGACGCGCCACTCATCCGGGAACGGCTGAGACGTACAGCGGTCAAAGAGGAATTGCCCGTCAAAGAGGTAGAGCACTGGGTAGCGCTTCGTGGAAGCTTGAGAACTGGAGTAGCCAGTGGGCAGCCACACGCGCAGAAGGCGCTTGTCGCCGTAGACCTTGCTTTCAAGCGGAACCAATTCAAGCGTCCCGGTGACCGTGCTCTTGCATGCCTGCGCGGGGATTTCCGCCGTCAATGGGGGCAAACTCGTTCCTTCCAGAACCAGCACACTTGCTAACACGATTAGGCGAAAAATCATGGATAGCCTCCCACGCGACCTGGGCATGTCCCTCTGCCCGGCCGTGCTTTGAATATAGAACACTACATAGTGCGCTGTCATCGAAAGGGGAGATGGCGCGGACGGTTGATACAGAGATCATGTGGGTGTTTGGCGGGCTCCGCCGCGCTTGTGAGCTATCGAACAGCGCCGGGCGCCACGTCTCATTCGTGCCGATACGTAGGCTTCCTGTCAGTCGGAGAAATGGCCTTTCAACCGAGCGCGGGTGCGGGTCACCTTCAAGCATCCCCGTCAGCACGAAGGCGGCTTGCAGGGAGGGCCGTGGACGGCAAGTTTGATCTTGGCCGGCAAGGGTTTCAGCGGCTGGGCCTGCCAGCCTCTCCCATCCGCGAGTTCACGCACGCTCTCTGAGCGTTGTGTGCTGGGTGGGTGGCTGGACAGATATCCCACCAGCGTTCCCAGCGAAAGCCGCGCGGCTTCGCCGAGAGGGCCGGCCGATTTTCCGGCCTCCCCGGCGCCGCCGTTCTCCAGATGGGAGAACTCGCCGAAGAGCTGCAGGATACCCATGTAGCTGTATCCCGCCTCCACCGCCAATGTGGTTCCATCGCGGTCGGCTTCCATCTCCTGTTCCTTGCTGTAGCCCGCCATGAAGATCTCCATGGGCAGACCGGCAAGCTCTCCCAGCACGCCGAACTGGTGCATACGGGCCTCCGTCTGCGCACGTTCGGCGCAGTGGCGGAGATCGACGTGCTCCACCTCATGCCCCAGCACGGCTGCCAGGGCATCCTCACTGCCCATCAACTTCAACAACCCTTCGCCAACGAACACCTGACCTCCGGGCAGGGCAAACGCGTTCACGAAGTAGGGTGATGGGATGTAGTGAAACGTCCACGGGAGATTGCGGCGGGCGTGCGCCGTGACGCGGTCACCCACCGTTTGCAGATATGCCTGCACTTCCGCATCATGCCCGGCGTCGGGAGTGGTTGCTCCCCACGCCGAGTAGTGGTCGGCCAACTCCTTACCCAACGCGATTTCGTCCGCGTCGGACATGCGGTCGAACCTGGCCGGCACCCGCGTCAGCTCGTGCTGAGCGTCGGCGGCAGCCAGCAGCAGAGCCTGTGGGCTCGGCTGCTGGTCGATGTGACGCCGCTGGATGTATGCAATGCCGGCGGCTGCCGCCAGGAGAATGAGAACGAGCGGGATATAGCGTTTCATCGGCGGTTTCTCCAACAGTGCTCGACCCAGCAGGGTTCACAGAACGTCAGGTTCACAGAAGGGCGGGTTTAGAGAAGTTCAGATTCACAGAAGTTCCAGGATGGTCTCGCGGTAGCGGGAGTACAGGAACGACACGAACAGCAGTGCCGCACCCATGACGATCAGCGTGATGTAGCGGTCGATCGGCGCAGCCTGCCAGATGTCCACGGTGATGATCTTTCCGACACCCACCAGCAGCGTGCCAAGCCCCGCAAGACGGTAGCTGCGTTCGCTGACAGTCAGCGCGAACAGGAAGGTCAGCACGCCGAGCACGCTCCACCCCACGGTGATCATGTCGGCACGCAACTGCACTGGAACCCACGCGAACAACACCAGGAGAGGCGCAAAGAAGAGCACCTGTTCCGGATGACGCAGCAGAGGATGCAAGGCTGCTCGTTCCTCCTGCGTGCCTTCCTGCCCCAGCCTGCGCAGCGAAAACGCAATGGGCAGCGCCGCGAACAGCAGAGCGCAGGGAAGGCCCGCCGTGAAGATGCGTCCTGCGGTGAAGTTCGCCGCCAGCGGATCGGGTGAGAGCACATTGAAGGCCAGCGTTCTGCCCGCCGCCAGCAGTACGAGCAGCATGGCCTGCGCGGTGAACAGCGGACGCTTCAGCACTCGCGCCAGCAGCAGAATCGCAACTGCAAGCGCGGCGCCACCGGCTGCGACCCATTCGGGACGCAGGCTGAAGTACAGCAGCGTCGTCACGGTGCTGGTTGCGAACCATGCGTTGATGGCTCCTGCGAAGCGGTCGAAGCCTTCGCGCGGTTCGCTGGCATGCAGCCTTTGATAGACCCACGCATACAGTGCAGCCAGCGGGAGCATGGTGTACATGCGCGGCGACGGAGCGAGCGCGATGTTGATGAAGAAGAGGCGCACGAAGCTAGCAACCAGCAGCACGAAGCCCTGATGCCGGAAGAAGTTCCTGCGGCTCGCAATGCCGGTTTCGAGATAGACGGTTCCCATCAGGCACCACGCCACGGCGACAGCCGCGGGCTGGAGCGCATACCAGGCCAGCACGGAGAGCAATCCAGCGGCGGCCCAGGCATACGCGGGTTCGATCAGTGCCTGCGGCAGGATATGTGCCGGTTGGCGGCGACGCATGTTGGCATACAGCAGGGCGCTTGCCAACAGCAGGATCACCGTGCGCGGCGCGTTGGCGAACTGATCCCATTGTGCGAAATTGACCAGTGCCGCTCGCGTAATGGCCGCCAGGCAGAACAGATCTGCCTGCTGCGCCAGGTTTGTCGAACGAAGGCGTGTCGAGATGAGAGCCAGCACCGCCGCGGCGGCAAGCCACGGCAGCAACATCCAGACTCCCGGAACCGCTAGCCACACAGCCACACCCGCGCACAACGCTGCAACGTAGCTCGTCACCCGCAGCATCATGCGGTCGAAATCGTCTGCGAGCAGGTGCGGCCAGCGCCGTGTTGCAAATTCGGCGTTGAACCATGCTGCCAGCGCTCCACACGCAAACGCCAGGGCAGCGTTGGTGTGATGGCTGGTGTCCGGCCCAAGCAGACGCTGCGTGAAGACTGGCAGCGCGACCGCGCCAATCAACTGCGCGACTGCGGCCAGCCCTGAAACGATGCCCAGGTGGCGGAAGAGGGTTTCGCGTGAGGCGAATCCCGCGACAAAGAGCATCTCCGCCTGGAGCAGCCACACCAGCGCCCAGCTCGTGCCGGCGAAGTGGAACGGAATAGCCGCGAGCATAAAGAGAGACGCAATGCAGGCCAGCACCGTGAAGGCCTGGTGATGCCGCCGGCG
>DASYEV010000020.1:0-45749 GCA_036498835.1 Acidobacteriaceae bacterium
CGTCTGACCGTGATAGACCGTAGCCAGCTATTGTTGCGCAGTATCGACGTGGAGCGGTTGATCGCGGAAGATCATAGCGCACGTTCTATCTGGGCGTTAGTGGGCCGTCTGGATTTGGACCTGTATCTTGACCAGATCGCAGCCGTGGAAGGGCACGTAGGTCGAAGCCATACCGCTCCTCAGTTATTGGTGAGCCTCTGGCTGTACGGGTATAGCCGTGGGATCAGTTCGGCGCGTGAGATCGCGCGGCAGAGCGAGTATGAGCCGGGGTTTCAGTGGCTGTGCGGTTTGCAACCAGTGAGCCACCGTACGCTGTCCGGGTTCCGCTCAGATTACAAGACCGGTTTGGAAGACCTTTTCATCCAGGTTGTGGGGATGTTGAGCGCCGAGGGTCTGGTGACCATGGAGCGGGTCACGCAGGACGGCACCAAGATCAAGGCCAACGCGGGCGGCAACACATTTCGGCGCAAGGAGAAGCTGGAAGCGCATCTGGCGCTGGCGCGGGAGCAGGTAGAGCAGGTCAACGCGCAAGCGGAAAAAGAGGAGCAGTGGAGCAAGCGTCAGGCCGCCGCACAACGCCGTGCCGCGCGGCAGAGGGAGAGCCGTCTGGATGCAGCCCTGCGCGAGGTGGAACGTCTGCAACAAGCCCGCAAGCATGATCGCGATAAGTTTGTGGCGCGCGCATCCACCACTGATCCGGAGGCCCATGTGATGCGCAACGGAGAAGGTGGCACGGTCCCCAGCTACAACGTGCAACTGCTTACCGACGCCAGCCACGGCTTCATCGTAGATGTGGCGGCCACCACAGACGCCACGGACTACCGCCAGATAGAACCGGCGTTGGAGCGTTGCGAGGACATGCTGGGATGCCTGCCCCATCAGTGGGTGGCGGATGGGGACTATACCAACCACGCCTCGGTGCAGGCCACGGCTACAGCCGGGGTGGACTTCTATGGCTCGTGGCAGAACAGCTGGAAGCCAGGGGAACAGGATGCCCTGGGCCGCAGCGCAGGTTTTATCGGCAGCGCTTTTCCCTATAACGCCAAGCGAGACATCTATACCTGCCCCATGGGGCAAGTGCTTACCGAACATGCAGTTCTCAACCGCGAGCATGGCGTGAAAACCCATGTATACAAGGCTCCCAAGGCAGCTTGCCGCGACTGCACATCGCGGCAACTATGCGCTCCGAAGAATGCGCACCCTGCGTGGCGGCGTTCCATTACCCGGATGGAAGAACCCGATACAACGCTGGCGTTCAAGGCCAAGATGGAGACCGAAGAGGCCAAGCAAATTTACAAACAACGCTCCCGGATTGCGGAGTTCCCGCATGCCTGGATCAAAGAGCGTTGCGGGCTGCGCCAGTTTCGATGCCGGGGAAAGCAAAAGGTATGGATGGAGGCCCTCTGGGCCTGCCTTAGCTACAACATCACGCGTTGGTTCTGCCTGCAGCGCAAGGCAACCGTCCCAGTTTCGGCCTAAACAGTTGCTGGAATACGCTGTTCAATCTCCCACCGAAACAGTAAATCTACTTGCATCTCACTTCGTGTCGCGGTCACATCTACTCAATGCAATTCCAGCTACACCATGACGCGATAAGATCCAATTTCTTCACACGTTCCAGACGGGACGTAACTGGATAATTTTGTGAGATGGGACGATTCGCTCGTGCAGTCGCGGTAGGACACCCTCATCATGTGACGCAGCGGGGCAATGCGCGTCGATACGTTTTGGAGAACGATGCAGACCGCGCTGTCTACATGAAGCTGCTGTTGGAAAGCATGAGCCAACATGGGGCGTCGCTTGTTGGCTATTGTCTGATGTCCAACCACGTTCACTTGGTGATGATCCCAAGTGAGGCTAGCAGCCTGGCGTTGACGATGAAGCATACGCACGGACGCTATGCGGCCTATTGGAATGCGAAAACCGGATCCAGTGGTCACGCTTGGCACGGAAGGTTTGATTCCTTCCGCTGGGCATGTCGCATTGGAGGCTTAGGCCTATCGAATGATTCGGACGGCGGGAACCTTCGTCCCAGGCTTCCACGCAAAATACGGACTGATATCCTGCGACGAACGCCCCGGAGAATAGTGACGAAGCGAGGAATGACGAGGGGACTGGGCGAACGCGGCGTTGCGAGCATGACGTGGGCCCTCGAGAGCCCCGTTTTAAGTGATTCGGGCTGCTCCCCGTGGTGCTACACTCCCGCGCATGGCCGAATTTCCTGTCAATCCTCAGCGAGTCGATCCCTACGAAGCCAGCAAGTTTCGCGTTAAGTGGGATGGCAAATACATCCCGGCCATCACGCGTGTGAGCCCTCTTGTGCGTTTTACGCAGGTGGTTCCACATCGCGAAGGCGGCGGGTCAAGCAATGTGCACTTGCAGCCTGGGGAGAACGCCTTCCAGGCGGTCACGCTGGAGCGCGGTCTGACCCAGGACCGCTCCTTCGAAATCTGGGCCGACGCGGTGTGGAATATTGCCTCCGGCCTGGGGACCGAAGTCGAGCTGAAGAACATGCGCAAGGACATCCGCATCGAGCTGATGAATGAAGCGGGGCAGATTGTGCTCGCGTGGAATATGCTGCGCTGCTGGCCTTCTGAATATCAGCCGCTTTCCGAGCTAGGCTCGGGCGCAGCCACCGATGCCGCGGAACGTCTGGTGTTGCAGAACGAAGGCTGGGAGCGGGATGCCTCGGTGATTGAGCCTGTCGAACCGTAGGGCGTCTTTGGCCCGTCAGGCTATGCGATTTTGGGCGAATGCCGTAAGCGCCAACGGTGCGCTTTAACCAACCGGGGCCGAAGGCCCGGGTATGTGTCCAACCAAACCCACAGGGCTGAAAGACCGACCTATGCCTTTAGTGGTTGGTTATAGGTCGGGCCTTCAGCCCTCTGTCTGCAATAGCCCGAGTTACCCAGGGCTTCGCCCTGGGCTGGTATAGGGCGCGCCTTTGGCGCTCACACTTCGCCGCACTCGCTCAACATTTGCCTTGAAAATTGTCCGTTGCACACGGGACCTTGCATAAGCCAGGTCAGCCGAGAAATTCCTCTTTCTTTTCGTCGCTCTGCGCCAGTGGCTCCCACAGTTCGACCCGGTTGCCGTCGCAGTCCTTGATCCATGCGAAGCGGCCGTAGTCGGCGTCGTCGCGCTTGGGGTCGATCCAGACGCCGGCCGCGGTCAATGTTTCGAGCAGCCCGGCGAGATCGTCCACGCGGTAGTTGATCATCGCCGTCTGCTCGCCATCGCCGAAGTATTTCGTGTCCTGCGGGAACGCCGACCACGCGGTGACGCCGGTGCCGGCAGGGACCTCGTCTTTCCACTCAAAGCTTGCGCCGCCCCAGTCGTTGAGCTGTACGCCAAGATGTTCGGCGTACCACGCACTCAACCGTTTCGGATCTGATGAACGAAGGAAAACACCACCGACTCCGGTTACACGCGCCATGATTACGCTCCTTGTGGGGGTTGAAGAGGTTCCACGTAGACCGCGGTGCCATAGGCCAGCACTTCGGTCACGCCCTGCTGAATCTCGTTGGCATCATACCGCGCCGCGATGACAGCATTGGCGCCATGCTCCGCGGCATGGAGCATCATGCGCTGGAATGCGTCTTCGCGGGCTTTTTCGCAGAGCTCGGTGTACAGCGTGATGTCGCCGCCGACCAGCGTTTGCAGGCCCGCGCCGATCGACCCAAAGATGGATCGCGAACGCACCACAATGCCTCGCACGATGCCGAGACTGCGCACGATGCGGAAGCCGGGAAGCTCGAATGCCGTGGTCACCATGGACGCGTGCAGACGGTACGGTTGGTCTTGAGGATAGTTTGGATAGCTGGGTGGCGCTGTCGACACAGATTCTCTCCCTGGTAAACCTCGACTCACTCTACCTTGGTCTGAAGCTTCTCGACCAGCTTTGTTACCGTGCCGGAGTCGATTGTTTGCGCCGCGAGGGCCACACCCTGCTGCATGTCCCCGGCCTTACCCGCGGTGACCAGAACCGCGGCGGCGTTAAGCAGCACCACGTCCCGATGCGGGCCGGGCGCTCCCGCGAAAATCGCGCGCAGGATGCGGGCGTTGCCCTGGGCATCCTCGCCATGCAGGGCTTCGAGGGGCGCGCGCTGCAGACCGAAGTCTTCCGGCGTAACGGTGCAGGTCCGTATGTCCGTTCCCCGGACTTCGGCGATATCCGTGGGTCCGCTGAGCGCAATTTCGTCGAGGTTGCCGTCTCCGTGGACCACCATGGCGTGCCGGATATCCAGCATGGTCATCGCTTCTGCCACCACAGGCACCAGCCGTGCCGCGAACACGCCCATCACCTGCCGTTTTGCGCCGGCCGGATTCAGTAGCGGGCCAAGTACATTGAAGACCGTGCGCACCCGCAGCGCCTTGCGCACCGGCATCACAGCGCGCATGGCTGGGTGATGTGAGGGCGCCAGCAGAAAGCAGAAACCATGAGCCCGCAGGGCTTCGACGGCCGACTGCGGCTCCAGGTTGATAGGAATCCCCAAGGCTTCGAGCACGTCTCCCGAGCCGCAGGCCGAGGTGACGGCGCGGTTGCCATGTTTGGCGACGGGAACCCCGGCGGCTGCAGCTACCAGCGCGGCTGCCGTGGAGATGTTGAAAGTACCGCTGGAGTCGCCGCCGGTACCGCAGGTGTCGACCAGGTTCTCCCGTTCGGCGTCCTCAAGGGGAAGCGTGGTCGCGGCGGCCCGCATGGTGGACGCGAAGCCGGCAATCTCGCCCGGATCCTCGCCACGCCCGGCAATTGCGCCCAACAGGGCAGCGAGTTCCAGATCGGCAGCCTCGCCGGCGAGCATCCGCATCATCAGCGCGGACGCTTCGTCGCGGGTCAAAATCTCGCGCGCGTCCAACACGCGCCGCAGTTCGGGAAGGATCGACATTCCAGTCTGAGGCTACCAGAGGGCGTTTTACGAACGGTACGCACGATAACCGCTCATATACGCTTGCCCCGTGTTTCCGCCGTTCGCTACGATGGCTGGGTCTGATACTGCGGCGCGACGGCCGTCTTTCCCTGGAGCGTTCCCCTATGAAGATCCACGAATACCAGGCCAAGGAAATCCTGCGGAAGTACGGCGTGACCGTGCCCGCGGGTGATATGGCCACCACGATCGAGGAGGCCGAAACGGCCGCCAAACAGCTCTTTTCAGCAGGCAATGCGGTTGTCGTTATCAAGGCGCAGATTCACGCCGGCGGCCGCGGCAAGGGCGGCGGCGTCAAGCTGGCGAAGTCGCTGGAAGAAGCCGTCGAATATTCCAAAGCAATCCTCGGCATGCAGCTCGTCACCCACCAGACCGGACCGCAGGGGCAGAAGGTGCAGCGCCTGCTGGTGGAAGCGGGTTCGGCGATTGCACGCGAGCTGTACCTGGGCATCGTGCTTGACCGCGCCAGCGCCAAGGTAGTTTTCATGGCTTCGCAGGCAGGCGGCATGGAGATTGAAGAAGTCGCCCATGAAAACCCTGACGCCATCTACAAGGAATACATCGATCCCGCGGTAGGCCTGCAGCCTTACCAGGCTCGCCAGCTCGCATTCAAGCTGGGATTGGAGCCGGCCCAGGTTGGCGAAGCCGTGAAGTTCATGCAGGGGCTCTACAAGGCATTCATGGATACCGATTCGTCGCTGATGGAGATCAACCCCTTCATCACCACCAAGGACGGCAAGCTCGCGGCACTTGACTGCAAGATTAATTTTGACGACAACGCGATGTACCGCCACAAGGATTTGAAAGAGCTTCGCGACCTGAGCGAAGAAGATCCGCTCGAAGTCGAAGCTTCGAAGTACGCGCTGAACTACATCAAGCTCGATGGCAACATCGCCTGCATGGTGAACGGCGCCGGCCTGGCGATGGCGACCATGGACATCATTCAATATGCGGGTGGCCAGGCGGCCAACTTCCTGGATGTAGGCGGCGGCGCCAACCAGGAGCAGATTGAAAACGCGTTCGGCATCCTGCTCAGCGACCCGCACGTGAAAGCCATCTTCATCAACATCTTCGGAGGCATCCTGCGCGTCGATGTGCTCGCCACCGCGGTGGTTGCGGCAGCGAAGAAGCTGGATGTGAAGCTGCCGATCGTTCTCCGTCTCGAAGGCACCAATGTGGAAGAAGGCCGCAGGATTCTCGCGGAGTCGGGCTTGAAGTTTGAAGTTGGAGCGACGATGAAAGAGGCTGCCGATCTGGTCGTTGCCGCCGCGAAGGGAGGCAACTAATGGCAGTTCTTGTCGACAACAACACACGCCTCATCGTGCAGGGAATCACGGGCCGCGAAGGCACCTTCCATGCGAAGGGCTGCGCGGAATACGGCACCAAGGTTGTGGGCGGCGTTACACCCGGCAAGGGTGGCACCATCCATGAAGGCTGGCCTGTGTTCAATACCGTGGAAGAAGCGGTGAAGGAAACCGGCGCGAACGCGACCGTGATCTTCGTTCCGCCGCCGTTCGCGGCGGACGGCATTCTGGAAGCCGTGGCCAGCGAGATCCCGCTGGTGGTGTGCATCACCGAAGGCATTCCGGTGCTGGACATGGTGAAGACCTGGGAAGTCGTTCGTCAGTCGAAGTCGCGGCTGATCGGGCCGAACTGCCCGGGTGTGATCTCGCCCGGCAAGGCGAAGATCGGCATCATGCCGGGACGTATCCACAAGGAAGGCAACGTCGGCATTGTGTCCAAGTCGGGCACGCTGACTTATGAAGCCGTCTACCAGCTCACGCAGCGCGGCATTGGCCAGTCCACGGCTATCGGCATCGGCGGCGATCCCATTATCGGCACCACGCACATTGAGGCGCTCAAGCTGCTCAATGAGGATCCGCAAACCGAAGCAATCATCATGATCGGTGAAATCGGTGGCTCCGCGGAAGAAGCGGCTGCCGAGTACATCAAGCAGCATGTGAAGAAGCCGGTGGTCGGCTTCATTGCCGGCCAGACCGCGCCTCCGGGCCGCCGCATGGGCCATGCCGGCGCCATCATCTCAGGCGGTGAAGGTACCGCCGCCAGCAAGATGGAAGCCATGTCGGCTGCGGGCATCACGGTGGTGAAGAGCCCGGCGGAAATCGGCGATGCAATGGCCCGGGTGCTCGGCAAAGCGTAGCTCTGTCTGAATTCCGGCAAAGGCGAAGCGCAAGCTTCGCCTTTGCTGCGTTTGCACGTGTCTTTCGACCCCATCCAAGGTTTATCGCCAGGCGATGTCCTCGTGTGTCTGGTTTGGCTCTTGAGGCGTAGAAGCAAGCTTTAGCTTACTGTCCAGCCGGCCACCCAACCCGCGCTTTAGCGCTGGGTTCTTTGGAATGCTGATCGAACGTCCCTTTATCTTGAACGGACCATGAATTCGTCCCGGGATGGAGAATCCACACTAGACCTAGGAAGCCGCGTGAAGAGCCCAGCGCTAAAGCGCCAGGTTTGTTGATGCTCTTGTCAGCAAGCTAAAGCTTGCTTCTACGCCTCAACTGCTTCTATTCCTCAACTGCTTCTATTCCTCAACTGCAACGACAACAGCAGCCGCTTCACTTCGGCAAACGGCATCCTGGGATGTTCCTTACGCCACAGCGCGAGGGAAATCCTTCTAAACTGCTTACAAAGCATGTCTTCCATGGTCGAGAACGAAAGCAGCCAACCTGTGCCTGTGTGGCGAAGCCGCCGCGCGCAGCTTGTGCTGCTGGCTTTCCTGGTGTGCGTGGGCGCCTGGATTCGCGTGGCCGATCTCGCCAACGTCGATCCACGCAGCCCCGACGAGTACTACTACACCTTGCAGGCGAATACGCTGCTCGATCACGGAACGGCGGACGGCTATCGCATGCTGTTCGATGCCTTCAATCCGGACCGCCCGTCGCCCACGCGCGTGGGGTACCACTGGCTTCTCACTACGGGGATGAAGCTCACGGGAGACCGGACGCCGCTGACCGGTGCCCGACTGTCCTGCCTGTCGAGCGTGCTTTCTCTGCTGCTGCTTGCCTGGATAGCTTTCCGTTTCTTTCCTGGACCTGCGGCCCTTGCCGCCACGATGTTGTACGCGGTGTTCCCGGCGGAGTTGGTGCTGGCTCGGCGTGCGTGGCAGGAAACGCTGGTGGAATTGCTGACGCTGGCGGCGCTGGCAATTGCATGCTGGGTGACCGCTGGCTCACGCAACCGCTGGCTCCTGCCGGTCTGGGTCGCAACCGGTGTGCTCTCGTTTACGGTCAAGGAGGCGTCCGCGGCAGCGTTTCTCTTTGCGGCCGCATGGATCCTGCTCATCCTCTGCCTGAAGCGGGAGTGGAAGACGCTCGTGATCTGGGCAGGCAGCACATTGGCAGCGGCCTTGTTGGCGCTTGGCTGGACGGCGATGCGGCTGGGCGGGTTAGGAGAGCTTCACCGCCTCAGCGTCGTTACCGCCAAGGTCGGACAGTTGAGCGCGTATGGCCTGCAATACGAGAGCGGTCCAAGTTGGTACCTTCTGCGCGGTTTCTGGGTGCTGAGTGCCACGACAGCCCTGCTTGCGTTGCTTGGTATAGCGGTCCTGGTGCGCTTGTGGACACGCCGTCCGCGATCTGAGGAAACCGAAGTTCGCGCGCGCATTTTGCTGGGCATGACAATCTTTACCCTGCTGCTCATCGTGCTTGCCATGGTGCTTCCGGAAAGGTTGAACTACCGCTACATCTGCGGCATCTTTGCGCCGATGCTTCTGCTTGCAGGTGTAGGCTTCGACAGCCTTCTCGGTGCTGTTCGCCGCTTTCTGCCTGCAACCGAAGGCGCGACCGTGCGCGTGATGCTTGGTGTTGCCCTGCTGGCCGCCGCAGCGTTCGATTTGCACACGTATTCCGCGAAGCTGACCGCGCCGTGGGTGCAGGATCTTTCCATCCGCATGGTGCTTACCGCGGGAGGAGTAGAGGATCTCGAGCCGATCCCGCCTGTTCTGTCGGAGCCAATGACTGTGGCTCCCGCACCTGCCTCGATGCCGGCTCCGACGCAGGCAGTTCCGGCCGCGCAGCCTGGCATCGTACAGCCCGCGACAGCTCAGCTGACGGCGCAGGACTGGATCAATGCGTCGGCTTCGTTCGCTCAGAGCGGACGTAACGAAGATGCAATTTCAGCCGCGAACAAGGCGCTTGCTCTGGATCCCAAGAGCGCGGTGGCATGGAACAACATCGCCGCGGCCAATGAGAACCTGCGCCATTGGGACCAAGCCATCGATGCCGCGAATCACGCACTCGCTCTGCAGCCTGACTTCCAGCTCGCGAAGAACAACCTGGTGTGGTCGTTGGAACAGAAGCGTAAACAGGCTGGGCAATAAGGAATGCGAGAGATCCGGGTTTTTCGCTCAATCAGCGATCCATGCAATCCGATGCATCCCGACCCCACTCTTTGCAAAAAGCGCAAAGGATGAGCCACCCGACGGAATGGGCATCAAGCTCAGGGCTGCGAGCGGTAGAAGAGCCATGCCACGGCAAACAAGGCAGATAGCAGGAACGCGAGTTCCGCACTTTGCGGATGGTGGGTTTCGAGGCTGGCGCCGGCATCGAACAGCCACGCGAAGGTACCGGCGAGCCATATCCACGAAGTGCGCCGCATACTCTGTGGGACGCTGACGCCCGCCCGAAGTTGCAAAATGAGCCGCGCCGCCGGCGTAATACCCGGTCAACGCCCGGCAGGTACACTGGAAGAGCAGTCCAGAGCAGATTCCCTGATGCTGTGGAGCCGACAGAAATCTATGAAGGTCGTTTTCCTTGGAGAAAACGACTCGAGCAGTTTCGGCTTGCTATACACCTTCAGGGGATTTGCCATATTCAAGGAGATTTTCGTGTCACAGCGTACTTTCAGCATCATCAAGCCGGACGCCGTCAAGAAGGGCTACACGGCTTCCATCCTCGCCGCAATTGAGAAGGCGGGTTTCAAGATCGTGGCCATCAAGAAGATCGGCCTCACCAAAGAGCAGGCCGAAGGTTTCTACTACGTGCACGCGGCACGTCCGTTCTTCGGCGAACTGACGGAGTTCATGAGCTCGGGAACGATCTTCCCCATGGTTCTGGAGAAGGACAACGCGATCGCCGACCTGCGCAAGCTGATGGGCGCCACCGACCCGGCCAAGGCTGACGAAGGCACCATCCGCAAGCAGTTCGCCAGCTCCATCGGCGAGAACGCTATCCACGGCTCGGATGCCGAGGACACGGCGGCGTTTGAGATTGGCTACTTCTTTGCCGGCTACGAACTCAAGTAAGAGTTCTGCACGTCAGCAGGTCAAACAAAGGCCCGAAGCGTTACGCTTCGGGCCTTTGTTTTCTCCGGCAACTGAGCCTCAATGGCGACGCCCGCAGAGTAGATCGAAGTCGGGCTTCCTCATTGCTTATCTTCAACACAGCGGAAGCCGACTGCCCCCGAACGGTCGATGCTCGGAGCCATGAGCAAAAGCTTGCCGTGCTGGTTATTTCTGTATGCCTCGGGGAAGTACCACATGGAGCCTAGAGGGTAGTAGTGGCTGCCGCCACGCACGATAGCCGCACGTGTGTGGCCGTCGACATACTCGTCCGTCCATTGCCAGACGTTGCCCACCATGTCCATCACTCCAAATGGACTGGCTCCATTGGGATGCGCATCGACATCGCTGGCCGGTCCCATCTGGCGTCCGTGATCCGCGATGGGCGCGGGAGCATCCTTTGGATCGGTTCCCGGACTACAGGCCGCGCCCGATGAGAGTGCTGCGCGGTTCCGATTTCCGGCTGGACTGCCACCGCCCGGCCTTTCGGATGCGAGGTCGACAGGGACGAGTGCTGCAATGCCTGCATTGCGATCCACGGGTGGTTGCCAATCGCAATTACCCCAGGGATACTGCCGGTTGTCGTTGCCCTGTGCCGCATATTGCCACTCCCACTCATGCGGGAGCCTCTTGCCTGCCCACTTCGCATATTCGCGAGCGTCTTCAAGCGAGACCCATGTGACGGGCTTGTTCGCCGCGCCTTCGGGAAACGCGCCACCTTTCCAGTCCTTCAAGAAGTTCAAGCCGTCGCTGGGCCGGTAATGCGTGGCGTCGATAAATTTCTTGAACTGCGCATTGGTGACCGGGTATTTGTCGATATAGAAGGGCTTGATCTCCATCTGATGCTCGTGGAAACGGCGTGCGCTGTTTTCCCACGGATACTGCACGTCCACGCCAATATCGTCGGATCCTTCGATCTCGATGCCGTCCACGCGGAAATCATAGGCGCCGCCCGGGACGCTGATCATTCCATCCGGAGCCGAAGCCGCGGGTGCGGTCGAAGCGATGTCGACAAGCTTTTGCGGAAGAGCCGCCCATTCATGCGAGAAGGCCGAAAGGGGCTTCGCCGTCATCTGCGCCATCTTTCCCATCAGTTCCTTGATGTGAGCAGGGGGCTCGCCCGTAGTGGCGAAGACAGCACCATAGCCATGGGCCTCGATGGCAAACTTCAGCGTATCCCGGTTGCCCTCGGTTTCGGGCTTCAACTCCACCCCGTGGTAGAGATCGAAATAACGCACGCCATCACGATGCGGCAGGACCATCTGCGTGCCGTCGACATCGTATTCATTACGATTGACGATCGTCCAAACGGTCTCATTGTTGAGCGGCCATCGGCTCGCATAGACGCCGTACCGGCTCATGGGAAACAAGGGCTGCCAATCCGCGCTCACGAGAAACGGCGCTGTGGCCCGCTCCATGGTGGCGACCCGGCGGGTTGCTTCTCCGTCTCGCGGTGTAACGCCATTCCAGATGCCCCAAACGTTTTCCCAGCTCTCCCAACCCTCGCCATTGACGAAAGCGTATTGAAGGTCATCGGTTTTATCGCGGAGCCAGCGGCCTTGAATATTCACCTGGTGGCGCGGATCGAGCCAACGAAAGCGGTCAATGGTGGGAGGGAAATTGAACGTGTACTGGCCCCAGGTCATCACATTCCATGCAAGTCCTTCGTCAGCGGGGCTGCCTTCAGGTTCAAACACCAGCGGATGGCCGATCTTTTCCGCAGACAATGAAAAGGCCTGCGGCACGCCCTGCTGGGTATCGCCATTCATGCCGTCAGCGTCGATCTTCTTCATCAACTCGGCGATGGCATCGGGCCATGGCTTGCCGGGGTCGCGCGTGCCTTGATCCCACATCATGAAGGGGAACAACACATGCACACCCTTGCGATGGAACTGCTCGACCATCTGATGCACGCCTTCGACGCCGCCCGGCATCGACTCCACCATGTCGAGCTGGTTGCGATCGTCGATGCCCATATTCGGGTATACGGCCCAGATAAGAACAGCGTCGATGCCGCCATAACGTTGCGTGAGATCATCGAGATAGCGGCCCACCGTGTACTTGTTACCGGCGGGATCGTAGAAGTAGCGGTCATGCACCATCATCTGAGGCTGCATGAAAGCCGACTGCGCCCACTTGAGTGCGGGATTTTCGTAACGCGCAGCATCGTAGCCGATGCGGATGCGCTGCTCCATCCTCCAGTGCACGATGCTTTCCAGCCATTGCGTATAGTTCTGTGGCGTGCACGGGTTGTATCCGCCCAGGCCACGCATGATTAAACACGAAGGAGGCAGAATTTGTTGGCCGACAGGTTGATTAAAATTATCCTGTGTGGCCTGCGGAGCTCCGCCGCCTCCCGGGCCCTGCGCGCTTGCAGAAGCCAACACCAATACCGTGGCAATTGAGCCAAGTGATCGAACAAGACTGCGAATTCCTACATGCATCATCCCGTGCTCCTTCGAAAAGTTCCGCGCTAACGCGCCAAGGTAGATTGCCCGGCAATAAATCGCTCAACTTCATCCAGGGCCGGCATGGAAGGCTGCGCTCCGGCCCTGGTTACAGAGATAGCCGCGACAGCTGAAGCGAATCGTGCGCTCTCGATTGGGTTCATCCCCTTCATGAGGCCTACTGCAAAGCCGCTATTGAAGGCATCTCCCGCAGCCGTCGTGTCCACCGGGGTTACTGAAAAAGCGGGAACAATTTCTCTCCGCCCATCCTGTTGCGCGACGAGCGCGCCGCGCGATCCCATTTTCAGCAACACGTTTTTTGTGCCGCGGGACAGCAGGGAGTCCGCGGCAGCATAGTAATCGCCCTCGCTGTCAATCCTTCTCTGCAGTAACTCCTGTATCTCGGTCTCATTGGGAGTGATCCACAAAACTCTGCTGAGCAGGTGTGAAGGCAAGTCGCGTGCGGGCGCAGGGTCGAGCATAAGAGGAATATTGTTCCGCTCCGCTAACTGCGCCACGTATTCGACCGTATCCAACGGGATCTCGAGTTGAACGAGCAGCATCCCGGCGCTCTCCAGAAGAGGCGTCACTTCATTCAGAGCCGCAGGCTCCAGGTGCCCGTTTGCTCCTGGTACCACGACGATGTTGTTCTCACCGTGCGAGCCCGTCGTGATGAGCGCCACTCCCGATGAGCCTTCAACCGTCCTGACACCAACAGTGTCAACCCCGGCATCATGGAGACCTTTGCGCAATTGCTCGCCAAATGGGTCAGTCCCGACACAGCCAACCATGGCGACTGGATACCCCAACTTTGCCGCCGCGACCGCCTGGTTCGCTCCTTTGCCGCCGAAATAGGTATTGAAGCTCTTGCCGGCGACGGTTTCCCCCACCTTTGGAATGCGGTCGGCGCCTACTACGAGATCGAGGTTAATACTGCCAACAACAATGATTGGTTTCGTCATAAGTCAGCGTGTCACCATAGGAGCCACGGCGATAGACCCGAGGCCCAATAAAAACAAAACGAACATGGCAGGGATCAACTTGCGCGAAGCTGCTGGAGCCTGCGCGAACTCTTTCCAGATAAATACTCCCCACACAGCCGACACCATCGTGGCGCCTTGCCCGATCGCGTACGACACGGCCGGGCCGATGACGTGAGCGTTGGACGCGGCAATGTTGAACACCATCCCGGTACACCAGATGAATCCGCCCAGTACTCCCCATGCATGCCAGCTCGCGCGTGTTTGGAAATACTGCGACATGCTGACAGGTGGGCCAGGTGAGAGCGGTTTCTTCATCAGCAGGGCATTCACCGGTACCGCACACAAGGCGATTCCGAGAGAAAAGAAGACTACGACAGTGTAGGGTCCCAGGGAGGCGCCGCCCTGCTCTGCTTTTGTCACCAGCGGATAGAAGATGCCCATCAGCAGACCGCAGGCGATGCTGATCCAGATGCCGCGTTTTCCGACAGAGCGATGTTTTTCCTCTCGGCGAAAGTACGCGAGTGCGTCCAGAATGATCGCGAGAATCACTAGGACCATGCCTCCGAAAAGCAACACTGGATTGCCTTTTGGGGAAATCGCATAGTTCAGGAGAACACCAACGACCAGGGCCAATCCGATCCCTACAGGAAACGCCACAGCCAACCCTGCAATTTCTATTGCGGCGACTAGAAGTAGATTGGCAAGATTGAAGACTATGCCTCCCGCGATCGCGAAAAGAATGTGCCGCACATCTGTCTTATGAATGTTGGCAAAGAAGGAGAGATCTCCTCCGCCCCAATTGCCCAGGCTCAGCCCCCAAAGCAGACTGCCGAGCACCACGCCGACGACGTAGTCCCAGTAAAAGAGCTGGAAACTGTACCCGGGAGTGAGCTTCATCGTATTTGCCCAAGAACCCCAGCACAGCATACTCACCAGCATGAACAACAGCGCAACCCAGTAGATCTCTGGCTGATACACGATTCTCCTTTCGGCTACACAATTCGATCGTTCGATTCAGCCTTCCACATGCAGCCAGGTTGCGTATCGGCCTGGCTGCATGCGGTAAGTGGTTCTTCGCTAGAAATCCAAACGTAGCGCGAGCTGAATCTGCCTGGCATTCTGGGCAGACGATATCTTGCCAAAGACTGACGACGCAAGCGAAGTGGTTGGGTTATTGAAGTTCACGTTGTTGAACAGGTTGAAAAAGTCAGCGCGAAATTGCACCTTGGAGCTCTCGCGCCGCAGCAAAGGAAAGTTCTTAACCAGACTCATGTCGGTGTCGAAATAGGTGGGACCTACAAGGCTGTTGCGTCCGCTGTTGCCGAAAGTCCCGTAGACAGCCGGAGCAAGCAGAGGCGAAGCATAGGCCGCCTGTTTGAAATATCCTGTTCCCTGCGTCGTCCAGGAGGTCCGGCTTCCGCAACCTGCGCAAGGATCGGTACCTGTCGCGTTGAGACGGAGAGCTCCAATATCCCTGCCCGCCCCGAGCCACGGAGCCGCGGAACCGGTCGTTACGGAGAAGGGGTATCCGCTGCTGTAGTTCATGATTCCAGAAAGTTCCCAGCCTCCGAGGCCATAGTGCAGAAGGCCCAGGTTCTTGAACTGCGGAAGATCCCAGACACCGTTCAGACGAAACAGATGCGTTTGATTGAAGTCGGACCTGGCATATTCGCCGTCGATAGGACTCGCGGGGTTTTGCTCGGTCCCGCCATCCGCATCGGCGGTGGAGCCGGCATCGAGCGACTTAGAAAACGTGTAGGCAAGCTGCATGGTGTAACCCGCGGAAAGACGCTTGCGTGCGGTCACTTGCAGCGAGTTGTAGTTGGAGTAACCGATGGCGGATATTCGGGTGATGCCGCCATAATATTGGGGGAGGAAAGGACGCCGCGCTTGCGCGTTGGCTGCGGTACCTCCCGCGGAATAGGGAGCGGCATTCGCCTGATTCCCATCCCACAGCCGGGTTCCCATGCTTCCCACGTAGCCGGTCTGCACCATGAAGTCTTTCGGAAACTCATGCTGCACATTGAAATTGAATTGCTGGATGAACGCATTCTTGATGTTCGGATCCGGCGAGTAAAACTGTGCTGGAAAAACGAATAACGGGTTCGCTCCAGGATTGAGGTAGGGGTACGGGAATGGATCGGTGTAACCGGTTCCCGCGTAGGGATCGGTGAAAGTATTGGGGGTAAATACCAGTTGGGGCTCGAAAGGCGGCGCCTCAATACAGTTGGCCAGGGTAATGGCTCCGGGCGAATTGTAAAAGATCCCATATCCGCCACGAATCGCCGTCTTTCCATCGCCAAAAACATCGTAAGAAAAGCCAAGCCGTGGTGCAAAGTCTCCCTTGTCCAGGAACATGATTCCTTTAGGCACTCCCGGATCTCCAGGGAACTCGAGGCCCGGAGGCGCGGTTGGGAATCGCGTGGAGTGAAAGCCGGCGTCAAAATTGACGGCGGGAGAATCAAGTTTGATTTCCCTCCAGGGAAAGAGGAGATCCCATCGTAAGCCCATGTTCAGCGTCAGCCGGGACGATACCTTGAAAGTATCCTGGACATAGAGTCCCAATTGCACCGTATGTTCGTTGCCGTAATACGGCGTGTATTGTCCGAAGCTAATAGGTTTCCCGATAAGATAGTCCGCCCAGTTTGTTCCCTGAGTCGCTCCGTGCGATCCGGTCTCCACTCCACTAAAGGTCGGATTTCCGGAAGAGTTCGTATTGATCCAATTGATGAGTTCGGCCTCACGGAGGGCCGTAGCGCCGAACTGCCACAGGTGCTTGCCCTTGACCCACGACAGCTTGGCGTCAGCTTGTTTCAAAGCCGTGTTTTCAAACCACGGATTGCCCGAACCGAAGCCCGTGACGCCAGATACGGATACGGCGGGAGAAACGTTGTATCCGCCGGTAGAGTATTTGGCGCCCATCTGCTCCGCGGTTACGATTGTTCCTTCCGGTGTGCCGGTCGTCTCTATGTTCGTATCCGAGAATCCGAAGTCGCCGATCAGGTTCTGCGTGAATGTGTGCGTGTCCCTTACCGTGGTCCCCCAATTGGATTCCGAAAAATTATCGTAGTACTGATTGGAAAGCAGGCTGGCATAGGGAGGACCGGTTACAGCCGTGTCCACCATGTGGAAGAAACGGACATACATCTGATCGTGTTGTGTCAGGCGATAATCACCCCGGATCGTGTATTGGTTGCCGCTGGTGGGATTGGACACCTGGTTCGTATAAAGCCCGGTGGTGGCATTTGCAACCGGTATGTACGTGCTCATAAAAGCCACCGATACCGGATCCCACTCGCTCTGCGGTATTTGATAGGTTCCGGTTGCAGCGTTGAATGGGTACGCTGCATTTGTAAAGGGATCCCACAGCGGCTTTGCGGCAGTTCCCGGGAAGGTTCCAGCGCGCTCGGCGGGCGTGTTGGTGGCAAGATTCACAAGAGTTACCTGGTGAATCCGCAGGCCCTCATAGGTGGCGAAGAAGAAGGCCTTATTCTTCATAATCGGTCCGCCACCGGAAACACCAAACTGGTTCTGTTTCAAAATCGGCTTTGCAGCCGGCGAGGGCGCGAACCAGTTTCTCGCATTCAGCGCATCGTTACGCAAAAACTCCCAAGCAGATCCATGGAAGCTGTTGGTTCCCGCTTTGCTGACGACAACGAAAGCCCCGCCCGAAGCGTGTCCAAACTCCGCGCCATAGCTATTCGTCAGGAGCGAAAATTCTCCGATGGAGTCAGGATTCGGAAGGTTCGCCGGCCGGTTATAGAGCCCGGTTACAAGGATGGCGCCGTCAAGTGAGACTTCACTGCCGTTAAGGCGGCTTCCATTCACGCTGAATGTCGGACCGTTGCGCTGGTTGGTAACAGCGACAGGCAAGGTGGCGTCTCCCACCCCAGGCACAAGGGTGATGAGTTGCAGAGTATCGCGCGTGTTAAGAGGCAGCTCTTTGATCTGGGTGCTGTCAACCTCGGTGCGGATCGCGGCCGAACTCGTATCCACCTGCACCGCCTGCGCCGAAACCTCGACAGTTTCGCTCGAGCTGCCGATTTGCAGGGTCACATCGACGCGAGCAGTTTGTCCGTTCTCAAGAAGGATCCCGGTCTGGGTGTAGGTTTTGAACCCCGGCGCGGTAGCTTTGAGCACATACGTGCCAACAGGCAGGGACGGAATGACGTACTCGCCAATTGCTGAACTGCTGACGCTGCGGGCCAAACCGGTTCCCGTATTTTGGACGTCAAGCTTCGCATTGGGAATTTGAGCTCCGCTTTGATCGACGACCTTGCCGGACATTTGGGCGTTGGTTGCTTGAGCATGGGCAAGATTCCAACCAACCGCGGTTAGCGTAAACATCAATAGCCATGCGGCCAACCGGAGTTGTAGATACCGCAGGCGACCTGTCGTTCTCGTGTTCATCTTCAGTCTCCATTTCCAGCGGCCTCAGGCTTCGCAGCCGGCGCCGTTGAGAAACATTCTCCGAAACAGTCTTCTTTTGAAAGCTTTCAAAATTGAGTGAGACGGACAGTAGACCGATCCATGCTCCTTTGTCAACAGGTTTTCTTTGGAGTAAACGCGATTAAATTCAGGTGGCTGAAAATGAAAGGCTTATCGTCAAAACTAACATCTTCACCCCACCGCTGTTTCGTGCCGCTTTAGATTCCAGCGTTCGAGCAACGTCCTTGAATGCTTTCATTCGGCTCTATACTGATCCTGCGCTTGTTAAACTCATAACCTCTGCCTTTCTCGCCGAAGAGACCCGTCCAATGGCAACAATGAAAGATATTGCGAAGATAGCCGGTGTTTCATTGGGCACCGTCTCCCATGTCCTGAACGGCACTGCGGGCGTTCGTGAACCGGTTCGCCGGCGTGTGCTCGAAGCCGTTCGTTCCGCGAGATATCAGCCCAGCCAGTTAGCGCGTGGACTTCGACGGGTCCAGACCAATGTGATCGGGATGATCATTCCCGATATCACCAACCCATTCTTTCCCGCTGTCGTTCGCGGCGCTGAAGATCTGGCTTTCTCCAATGGTTACCGGCTGATTCTCTGCAATACGGACAACGATCACTCCAAGGAGCTGGCCCACCTCAACGAGCTGCGCACCTACCTGCCGGCCGGCCTGATTGTGATTCCATCGACTTTCAGCGATCTCACGAATCAGGCAGAGTCCTATCGAGAGGTAGGTACGGGTGTCGTGTGCATCGACCGCCTCCCTAAAGATTGGGACGGCGACACGGTCACCGGCGACAATCAGGCAGGAGCGTATCAGGCGACTCGTCACCTGATTCAGATGGGCCATAAGCACCTGGCGACCATCACCGGTCCCTTGCACCTGACGAACGCACAAGAACGCCTCAATGGATTCAGGGAAGCCATGGAAGAGTCCAAGCTTCAACTTGCGCCGGAGTACGTGCAGGAAGCAACGTTCGATAAACAAGGCGGCGCGTCAAAGGCCGCGCTGCTGTTGCGGCTTATTCCGCGGCCTACGGCAATTTTCGCCGGGAATGACATGATCGCCTTCGGTGTGCTGGCGGCGATTCGGGAAGCGGGCCTGCGCTGCCCACAGGACGTCTCTGTGATTGGCTTCGACGATCTGGAGCTGGCTGAACTTACAAACCCGGCGCTCTCTTCAGTGTCTCAATCCGGCTATCAGCTTGGCTCAACGGCCGCCAGCATTCTTCTGGAGCGAATCCGTGGTTATGCAGGTCCGGCCAAACACATCATTCAGGAAACATCGCTGAAGCTGCGTGATTCGGTCGCTTCTCCTTCTCCCGGCATTCCAGTTAAGCGCACTGCAACTGGAAATCGTCGTGCCAGCAAGCGATAGTAGCGAGAACAGTTCGGTAATGGTGTAGACCGAAGCTCTTAGTGTTCAAACAACTTGAGATCGATGCCTTCGCCCATCGCTTTGTAGCCCGTGTCATTGGGGTGCAGATGGTCCCCGCTATCGTTGGCCGGCAGATACATGCCGGGGTGGGCGGGGTCGCGGGTGAGCTTATCGAAGTCAATGACGCCATCGAACTTGCCGCCGCGGATAAAGTCATTCTCTGCCTGGCGCATCTTGATGCCGTCGGGTGATGCATATTTTGCGCCTTCATACGGAGTCAGCGTGGCGCCATAGACCTTGATGCCGTGCGCGTGAGCGCGGTCGATGATCTGCTGCAATGCCCCCAGTAACTGCGTGGTGTTGATCGGGTCGCCAGGGTCGCGCGGCTGGGCGGTGCGGCCAATGTCGTTGATGCCTTCCAGCAGGATCAGATAGCGCACGTTGGGCTGCGCGAGTACATCGCGGTCGAAGCGCGCGAGCGCACTGGGGCCGGCGTTATCGTGCAGCAGGCGGTTGCCGCTGATGCCTTCATTCAATACCGAAAGATTCGCGGTCTTCTTGTTGGCCTGCAGGCGTTTCGCGAGAAGGTCCGGCCAGCGAGCGTTGGCGTTGCGCGTCGATTGCGCGCCATCGGTGATGCTGTCGCCCAGCGTGACCACGGAGCCACTGTTGTCCGTACCCATGACCTGAACGCCTTTCAGGAATTCCCAGGCGAAGATTTCCTTTGATGAATTCAATGTCCTGGAGCCGACCTGGTTGCCGGGCGCAAGATAGCTGGTTTGCAGGGCAAGCGGATGGTTGCTCAGCGTCTTGATGGTCTGTCCAGGCACGAAGATGCTGACAGCCAGGTCGCCGAATGCGGGCAGCTTGAAGGAAGCGGCATCGCTCAGGACCATAGCCCCGGGAGGAATGGTGACGTCGTGCTGTCCATTGAAGGTCAGTGCGGTTGTCCCTGGCTCGACGGAGCCGGAGCCTCCGCTCATGGCAACGGTCACGCCGCCGATGCGCAGGGATTCGGTTCCCAGTTCGTTGGAAAGAGCGACGCGGAGCGTCGATCCGGCTAACGATACGTGGACTATTTCACGCAGTGTGGTGTCGGAAGAAAACAGGTTGGCGACGTTGGCCTGTCCAAGCGGCGATGCGGCCCATGTTCCTACCCAGTGAGCTGATGAAGCGGCCAAGGCTGCAGTCGAAAACAAAGCAAGGGAGCAAGCGGCGAGCAAACGCGAAAACAAGGAAGAGCCTCCAGGGATCGAAGAACGGGCCCGCACACCATACTAAATCGACAGAGGAATTCTTGGCTTGTGTCACGAATTTCGAAGCTGCAGTTGCCGGCAGGCCTAATGACCAAAGCCTTGCATCGCTTAGGCTCTCACCTAGAACCTAGAACCTAGAACCTAGAACCTGGAACCTGAAGCCTGGAACACGGCGAATGCTCTATCCTTCTTTGGATGACCTCCCCGGTTCTTGCTACTGCAGTTTCACGAATGGAGTTCGGCTCACTACCGGACGGATCGCCCGTTGATCTCTACACCTTGAAAAGCGCCTCGATAGAGGTCCGCCTGATCACTTTCGGCGCTCGCGTCGTAGCGTTGAGGACTCAGGACCGCGAGGGAGATCTTGAAGACATCAGCCTTGGTTTCGATCGTCTGGATGCCTACCTGCGCGATACCGGGACATACTTCGGTGTGATCGCGGGCCGGTATGCGAATCGTATTGGAGGGGCATGCTTTACTCTGGCCGGCCGAACCTATCGGACCCACGCGAACAATGGCCGCAACACATTGCATGGCGGTCCGGAAGGCTTCGATCGGCGCAACTGGAGTGCGCGTGAGATCGCAGATGGCGTTGAGTTCACGCTGCACAGTGCGGATGGTGACGAAGGTTTCTCGGGAAATCTTCTTGTCCATGTTCGTTACACCCTCCACGGCAATGTCGTGAGGATCGAATACAGCGCGAGCACGGACAAGCCGACGGTCGTGAACCTGACCAATCACGCTTATTTCAATCTCGCGGGCGACGGACGTGGAGATATCCTCGAGCACGTTCTGACCCTGGATGCGGATGCCTACACCCTGGTCGACAGTGAGTCGATTCCGACCGGCGAAATTGCGCCGGTTGCGGGAACGCCCTTCGACTTCACCACGCCACACCGGATGGGTGAGCGCATTGCGGCGGACAATCCGCAGATCCGGTTCGGCCGTGGATACGACCACAACTGGGTGGTGCGCGGCGAAGCAGGAACACTTCGGCCAGCGGCCATGGTCTACGAGCCGGCGAGCGGCCGTGTTCTCAGCGTCGAAACAACGGAACCCGGTCTGCAGTTCTACAGCGGGAATTTTCTGGATGGTTCATTCACGGGCCGCAACGGAACCGGCTACACGCAACGGACAGGCTTCTGCCTGGAGACGCAGCATTACCCGGATTCGCCCAACCATCCGGCGTTTCCGAGCACGGAGTTGAGACCGGGTGAGACGCTCCACAGCGTCACCACATGGACGTTTACATCGCGGGCGGTAGGGGAGTAAGCGGCGTAGATCGCGCTGACCGGGCACAGATCAAAGCGCCAACGGCGCGCCCGATACCAGCATGGGCGAAGCCCCATGTAGACGGCAGGAAGAACGGCAGAGGGCTGAAGGCCCGCCCTATAGTGGCACCACGATAGGGCGGGCCTTCAGCCCTTAGTTGCTTATTGCGACTGTACCTAGGGCTTCGCCCTAGGCTGGTATAGAACGCGCCTTCAGCGCTATGTCTTCTCAATCTCCGATCACAAGCGAGACAACATCGTCATCGTCTACTCGCGAAACAGGAGTTGGAACACTCGGCGAGCTCACACGCCCAAACAGTAAGGCTCAAGCTTTGGATTCGGCTTCTTTGACGAGGTCGTCGGCGTCCACCTGGACCAGGTATTCGCTCATGAATACGGCGACCAGCGCGGCTGTAGGAACCGCAACCAGCGCACCGACGATTCCCGCCAGTGCCGATCCTGCCAGCAACGCGATCAGGACCGACAGCCCCATCAAATTGACGCTGGTCTTCATAATGCGCGGCGTCAGGTAGGCGCTCTCGATCTGGATATAAATCGCATAGAAAATCAGCACACCCGCCATCTTGGACCAGGAATCGACGGCAGCCGCGCTGGCTGCCAGCATGATGGTGACGATGCCGCCGGCGACGGGAATGATGTTGAATAAACCCATCAGGACCCCAAGCAGGAAGAAGTACCGCACATGGAGAATGCCGAAGACCGTGGTGCTGGTAATGCCGAGAATCAGCATCAGTGAGCCTTGCCCGAGCAGCCATCCGCTCATGCGCAGTTCCGCGGTTTCCAGCGTGCGTGCCAGCCGCGCACGCTCCGGTGTGGGGAAGAACGAAAGGAAGTAGTAATACGCGAACTCCCCTTCGAGCATGAAGTAAATGCACAGGACAAAGGTGGTGATGATGTCCAGGATGCGCGCCATCCACAACGGAAGGGAAGCGAACAGGTAGCTGGCAAGCGACGACAACGCGTTCTGAGCTTTCTCGGCAACGCTATCGACACCGATCTTGTCAGCCAGGGGCACGCGCCTGATTTTCGCCAGCACGGCCGGTATGTGCTTGGGCAGATCGTTGGCAAAGTCGCGGATGTCGTGGATGACCGGCGGCAGTCCCAGCCAGAGGAACGTGGTTAACGCGATCATGACCGTGAGAAGGAGGCCGATGATCGCCACGGGCCTGGAGGGCGACCAACCCTTGATGCGCAGTTGTTGGATACGCTGCACTACCGGCATCAGCACCACGGCAAACAGAGCCGCGACATACACGATCTCCAACACCCGCAGCATGCGCCAGGCGATGCCCAGAGCGATCAATACCGCGAAGAAGAACAGGATGCTGCTGCGCGCGATGCGCGCGTAACGCACCTCTTTGGGCTTCAGCGGCTGTTCTTCGGGCGGCAGATCGGCATCGCGGTTTGGCGTGATGGGCGGCAGTCGGGACTCCTTCTTGCTCAAGTGAATCACAGAGTTAGGTGCCCGCGGGTAACGGCGGGTTACCTGCGGCGGTGCGTATCGTTCCCTCGAAAGCCCTAAGGAATCTCTGGGCAAGCTGCGCGCTTTGAAGCGGGCGGGACTTCAGTCCCGCCGCTAAATCCGCAGAATCCACGCGGCTTTAGAGCATTTCCCATGATGCTGTGCCCTCCCGGAGTGCCTGAAAAGGTCGTTTTCTTTGGGGGAAAACGACTTCAACATCTTTGCCCCTGGGTACACCTTCATGGGAAATGCCATAGCCGCTGAGGGAATGCTCGCGCGTCCATTCCGAGATTCCTAAGTCCGCTTCCGCAAGCGGTCCAGTAGCGTTTGTACAGTCCCTTCCGGTGTCAGCGAAGCGGTGTCCAGGCGGAGGTTGGCGATGCGCTCGTAGAAGCGTTGCCGCGTGTTGAAGCGCGCCTGGGCCTGGTCGCGGTCGGCGAGGACTGGACGTGCAGTCGCATCCGGCTGTGCGGCCTGTTCTTCGCAGCGCCCAAGCAAAACCGCGAAAGGTGCTTCCAGGAACACCACGGCAGTCGCTGGGGTTTGCTCCAGCAGCAGACGATTGCCTAAAGTTTCCGGAGCTCCGCCGCCCAGCGCGATGACCACATGTTTGCGGCCCAGGATCGAAGCCAGGGCTGCGGCTTCCTGCTTGCGGAAATGCGTTTCGCCCAACTCGGCGAAGATCGCCGGCACGGTCAGGCCGCAGCGCCGCTCGATTTCGGAATCGAGGTCGAGAAACTCCCATCCGAGCTTTTCCGCCAACTGCGCCCCGACCGTGGATTTTCCAGAGCCCATGAAGCCGGTAAGCACCACACGTTCCACGGTGACGCGGGCCTGTGCCTGCGGTTGTTTCGATCGCTGCTTATGTGTTGTCGGCATTTCGAGAATTGTGGCTGCTGCAGTCATTGTCGTCTCCCGGGCGGGCTGTTTGCCAGCGTGTTGTTGTGTGGGCCAAAAGAGAAAGCCGCAACCCTTGGGGGCTGCGGCTCAGTGGAGTGTCGAATCTCTCGTTTTCTACGTTTGAGAGCACATGCACGTCCGCCGGGCCGCTGGCTGATACCAGAAGCAGTAGCTAAATCGGACGGCGCTGAAGTGCATGGACATCGGTTTCACCGTACAACTCCGGCTGCGGATTTGCAACCGGAGCGCCTTAGCTTTCTTCTTCGGGCATTTGCGAACTCAGCTTGCTGGCGATGTTCGACCAGACGGAGTCGCTCGGTTCGTGCGTGGGTTCAAACAGACTCTTGGCGTGCTCGGCGATCGTTTCGAGATCGCTTACCAGCGCCGCGCAGTCCGGATTGGCTGCGAGGAAGCTGGTGAGGCGGGGATCTTCACTGACTTTCCCGCGGCCGGCGGCGAACAGATCGGGGAGAACTTCCTCGAAGGTTGCCGGCGTCAGATTCTCGAAATCGATGTGCGAAAGGTCGCTCACAGCGTGACCTCCCTGGATGCTTCCAGCTGCGGCAGAGCTTCAGGCTGGCGAAGGAGCTCGCGAAGCTTGAGACGTGCCTTGTGCAATTGCGATTTGCTGTTGCCGGTGGAGCACTCCAGCATGGTCGCGATTTCGTTGTGTTCAAAGCCTTCCACATCGTGCAGCAGGAAGACCATGCGGTATCCCGGAGGCAGTGACGCAACGGCGCGTTCCAGCGTGACCCGGTCCACCGAGCCCGCGAGTTGCGGGTCGCGCGAACCGAAGTCGCGCTTGGGTGCGTCTTCTTCCGAGGGGTTGATGGTTTCTTCGAGCGATACCAGTTGCAGACCCTTCTTGCGGAGGTGCATCAGCACCAGGTTGACCGTGAGGCGGTGCAACCAGGTAGAAAAGGCGCTTTCCCCGCGGAAGCTGCCCAGTTTGCGGAACAGGTGGAGGAAGGCTTCCTGCGTCATGTCTTCCGCTTCGGAAACGTTGCCCAGCATGCGAAGACAAAGGGTGTACACGCGGCGCTTATGTAGCGCATAAAGCTTGGAAAATGCGTCGGCGTCGCCATTTTTTGCCCGTTCAATGGCTTCGGCTTCGCCGGCTATAGGAGGATTCCGCTTGAACAAGCCGGGATTCGGTTTTGTTTGCATTATCGATGGGCCTTGAAGTTGCATAGCGAGGGTATCCGGTCGGTTCAATCAAACTGCGCCGCGCACTCTCGTTTTGTTAACCAGCCTACTCTATAGCCGGGCAAAGCGAGGTTGCGGGGTTCATCGCCTTTGATTGGTGGAGTTGCCTGAGAGGTTGTTTCAGGGGACCAAGGTTGGCAGCAGCCGGGCACGTTTCAAGCTCCGATGAAGCGCGCGTAGAGCGACCTTGCCAGCCCGATATCGGTGGTGCCCTGCACCAGCGCGCGGCCATCGGGAAAGACCGTAATGCTGTGTGGAGGGCGTTCGAATCGGAGCAGCAGGCCATTGCTGCGAACGGTTCCCAGCGGAGCCAGCCTGCCGCGCAGTTCCTGTAGATCGACGGGGCGATGGTGCTCGTGAATCTGCACGGAGTTGCGGCCGCAGAGCGTGATGTGCGGGCGGCCTTCGCCCGCGGCATAGCGAAAGACATGGCCCTGGCAGACCTCGCAGTTTGCACGCGGTTTGCCTGCGGAAATTTCTCCGCGATCGCCTGTCCACAAGTCGAAAGAAAGCAGTGTCCGGCGCATCAGGTGAGGCTGGCCGGTCAGGAATTTCAATGCTTCCGTCGTCTGCAGGGAGGCCGCCAGGTTGACTGCCGTGGAAAGAATGCCCGCCGTGTCGCAGGTTTCCACGTTGCCTTGCGGAGCGGCTGGAAAGATGCAGGCAAGGCAGGCGGTGGGCTCGGTTCCCTCAAGTGGCCGGGGAAGGATGTTCATCGTCGCCGCATAGGCTCCTACTGCCGCGGCGTAGATCCAAGGCTTGCCTTCGCTGACGCAGAAATCGTTGAGCAGGTAGCGGGTCTCGAAGTTGTCCGTGCAATCCAGCACGAGTTCCGCATCGTGCAGCAACTCCTCGATGTTGCTGGGGACAAGATCGGCGATCCGCGCGACAGCTTCGACGCCGGAATTGAAGCGTGCGATGTGGCGCCGGGCAGCTTCGGCTTTCGGCAACGCCGTCCGTGCGTCGTCCTCATCGAAGAGCACCTGGCGCTGCAGGTTGGATGGTTCGACGAAGTCGCGATCCACCAGTGTGAGCCGGCCGGCGCCGGCGCGTGCCAGAAGACCTGCGGTTGCGGCGCCGGTCGCCCCGACTCCGATAATCGCCACACTTCGTAATGCGAGCCTGCGCTGACCTTCAGCGCCTATGCCGGGGAACAGGACCTGCCGCGAGTACCGTTCCTCGTTGTTGATCGTGTTCCCATGCTGTGCCGCGTCAAATTTCCCGCTAGAATCCTGCATTGTCCGCAGTATACGAGCCGCTGGGGAGGCGCGGAGGAGCGAACCCAAGCCCTTGATTTTGCATCTCTACAGGAAACCAGTCTGTACGTGACAGGTCATTGTGTAACTCTGGATTCGAGCCGCATGAACACGGAGTCGGAATGCGGAGAATCTTTGAGCGAGGCAAGTGGGTGGCTAAAGCTTCAACTGCTTTTCTGCAACACGGTAGCAACGGGCCCCTGGGATCGGGAATCGCGCATTCCTGGTCGCGGCGCTCTACCGTGTTCGCAGCCCTGCTCTGCCTGGCTTACGGAATGGCCGCGTTGACCAGGGAAGCTTCCGGGCAAGGGACGCCAGGGGTGGGTGCAACCCCGCAGACTACACAGCAGCAACGAGCCCCGGTAACCAATCCCAACGCGCCGTTGAATACTCCCGAAGCCAGCCAGAATCCGACCGCGCCGGCTGGCGCCAATGCGGCAAACGCCGCGGCCCCTCCCTTGAACCCCTTGCCTGCGCTCGCGACCAGCATCTGGACCAGGCAGGGTAAGCGAGTCGAAAGCATTCGCTTCGATGGCGTGAGCTTTGCCGACAGCGATCCCATTGTCACCGGTCTGCAGCAGAAGGCTGGACAGCCGCTTGATGCGGAAAAGGTTCGTGCCGATCTGCGCAGTCTGTTCGCCAGCGGCCGCTACCGCGACATCCAGGTCAGTGGTCAGGACACCGCCAACGGCTTGACCCTGGTGTACTCGGGAACCGCGCGCTATTACGTTGGCCGTGTGGTAATCGCGGGCGTCAACCAGGACCGCCTCGCATCGCTGCTTGAGTTTGCCACCCGGCTCGACCCGGGGACGGCGTACACCGAAGCGGAGATCCCGGCCGCGGTCGACGGCATCAAGCAGACGCTGGCGCAGAACGGCTATTTCCAGCCGTCCGTCAAAGTCGACCTGATCAAGGACGAGCGCGGCAACCAGATCGATTCCACGTTCACCATCAACGTCGGTCCGCAGGCGCGCGTGGGTGCGGTGGCGCTCGAAGGTAAGGACCCGGGTATCACCGTGGCCCAGTTCCGCAAGAAGGGCAAACTCGACTGCTCCAGGCTGGCAGCCATCGCAGACAAGGTGATGCGAAAAGCATGCCAGGTCAAGGTCACGCGCGATACCAGCGGCTCCGCGCTTTCCGGAGTGCGGAAGGACTATCAGAAGCGAAACCGCCTGGAAGGCACCATCAGCCTGCAGAAGCAGACCTATCAGCCGCCCCGCAAGGAACTCGACTACGCCTTTGCCGCGAACCAGGGGCCGATCGTTCACGTCGATATCAAAGGCGCCAAGATTTCCAAATCGCGTAAGAAGCTGCTGGTACCGATCTACCAGGAAAGCGCCGTGGATAACGACCTGATGAATGAGGGCGCATACAACATACGTGACTTTCTGCAGCAGCAGGGTTACTTCCGCGCCGAAGACAGCGTGAAGCTGATTGGCGAGGGCACCGGATCGGTGACAGTGGAATACGATGTGACGCCGGGGGCTCGGTACAAGGTCACCGCGGTGAATATCAAGGGCAATAAGTACTTCGATCACGACCTGATTGAAGAGCGCCTGCGTGTGAAGCGCGCCGACCTTTACGTCCGCAATGGCGCCTACAGCACGCAGCTCGTGAATGCCGACCGCGATTCCATTCAGGCGCTGTATCGCGCCAGTGGTTTCACTTCCGCGAAAGTCACAACGGATGTCAAGGACATCGACAAGGACTCGCACGGCGAACCTCTGAAGCTTGGCCGGATCGAGGTAACGTACAACATCGAGGAAGGTCCTCAGCAGAAATTCGGAGCGGTGGAACTGGCCGGCACCGATCCGGCGCGGCAGAAAGAAATCCACGACCTGCTCAGCGCGGAGGTGGGTCAGCCGTTCTCCTTGATCACACTTTCGAACGACCGCGATGCGGTGCTGAGCTACTACCTGGCTCGCGGCTTCGACCATGCTCGCGTGGAGATCGCACAGAAGATCGAAGCCGACGACAAAACCAAAACCGACGTGACGTTGAGCGTGACGGAAGGTCCGCAGGTCTCGATCGACCATGTCCTGCTTTCCGGGCTCAATCACACGCGGCACTCCGTGGTCGAAAGGCAGATGAAGGTCCACGCAGGCGAACCTCTGGATCAAAGCGCCTTGCTGGAGACGCAGCGCAATCTGTATAACCTCGCGCTCTTCAGCGAAGTGAACGCCGCGGTGCAGAACCCCACGGGCGAGGCGCTGCGTAAGAACGTGCTGGTGCAGGTCACCGAATCCAAGCGCTGGGATGTGACTTACGGCTTCGGTTTCGAAGCCCAGACCGGAACTCCCGCGGTGGTGCCTGGAGAGACGCGCGGTGGGACTGCCGCTCAGAACGGCAAAGCTGGAGCCAGTCCGCGCGGCTCGGTGGATGTTTCCCGCATCAATTTCCGCGGCACGCAGGAATCGCTGACGCTGCACACATCGTTTGGTCTGCTCGAACGCGTGGCCACGCTTTCGTTCAACAATCCGCAGTTGCTGGGCAAGCCGAACCTGACCGCGACGATTTCGGGTGGCTACTCCAATGTGCAGAACATCACCACCTTCCAGGCGCAGACGCTGCAGGGAGATTTCCGGGTTACACAGAAGTACAAGAAGGCGGACACGTTTATTTACGACTTCCAGTACCGCCGGGTTGAGGTGGATCCAAACAGCCTGGAAATCACGCCCAATCTGATCGCTCAACTGTCGCAGCCGGTAACGGTTGGCGGCCCGGGTTTCACCTACTTCCACGACACCCGCGATCCCAGTCCACTGGATGCCGGCCGCGGCCACTATTACTCGATTCAGGAGTTCATTTCCGATTCGAAGTTTGGGGCTGCCACCAATTTCAACCGGCTCGATCTGTCGCACTCTTCCTATTACACCTTCGGCAAGAGGAAGTATGTGTTCGCTCGCAACCTGCGGGTTGGGTTCGAGAATACGTTTGGCAACACCAGTTCTCAGTCCACCGGCAACCTCGGTATTTCGAACTGCCAGGGCACGCTGCTGATCACGAACGCGACCTGCAATCCGATCCCGTTGCCGGAGCGCTTGTATGCCGGCGGCGCAACCTCACATCGCGGTTTCGGAATTAACGATGCAGGCCCGCGTGATCTCACCACGGGATATCCCGTCGGTGGTTCGGGCGTGGTGGTGAATAGTTTCGAACTGCGACTGCCGCCTCCCGCATTGCCGCTGGTGGGCAACAGTGTGTCGTTTGTCGTGTTTCACGATATGGGCAATGTCTTCCGGTATCCCGGTGACATGTTCACGAGCATCAAGAATTTCCATCAACCGGATGAAGAAACCTGCAAACAGATTCCACCCAAGGGCACGCCGGTCAAGGACCTGCAGAATTTTTCGGGCACCTGTAATTTCAACTATTACTCCCACGCGGTTGGTCTAGGCGCCCGCTACAAAACTCCGGTTGGCCCCATCCGCGTGGACTTCAGCTACAACCTGAATCCGCCGGTTTATCCCGTCGCTTACGACTACACCGTGAACTCGCCGTATGTGGGCCGTGCGGGTCATTTCAACTTCTTCTTCAGCATCGGCCAGGCATTTTAGGACAGGGATGAGAGCGCGCGCGCAACACGGAATGGTCACGCAGCCGGCAATTTTCGCGCTGCTGATGCTGCTTGGTGTCTCCGTGCATGCCAGGGCGCAGGCTGCCGCGCAACGTAATTCGGTGCAGCCGAGCACTGCGGTGCAAAAGCCGGAGGCGCCGAAGATGCCGGCCGTTACCGGCGAACCGCTTGACCGCATTGTCGCCATCGTGAACGGCGATCTCATCCTGGATAGCGACGTGGATGAGGAGCAGCGCTTCGAGGCCATCCAGCCATTTCGCTCTCCGGACGGTCGCGCCGCGGAGTTTTCGCGAGACCGAGCCATCGAACGCCTGATCAATCGCGACCTGATCCTCCAGCAGGCCAAGCTTCAGCCCGAGGATGCGGTCAGCGATGCCGATCTGGATAAAGAGCTCAGCAACCTGCGCAAGAATCTTCCCGTGTGCAAGCAGTACCACTGCGAAAACGACGCAGGGTGGCAGAAGTATCTCGCGGCCAATGGTTTTACTCCAGCCTCAATGCGGGAGCGCTGGCGCCAGCGGATGCAGGTGCTCGCTTTTATCGAAGACCGCTTCCGCATGGGCGTCAGTATCAAAGAGGCGGATATCAAGGAGTACTACGACAAGACGTTCGTGCCGGAGTTTACGCGCCAGCATGCAATGCCGCCGGCACTTGAAGTGGTTTCCGACCGTATCCAGGAAGTGCTGCTGCAACAGCGTATTTCAAGCCTGCTGAATGACTGGCTCAAGAGTCTCCGAGCCCAGGGCGGCATCGTGGTGCTGCATCCCGGGGAGGTAGCGCCATGAGCGAGTCTCCCGAAAAAAACCCGGCCGCACCTTCCACCCCCGTACGCAAACGGTGCAGGTGGCTGCGCATCCTGGGATGGACGTTTGGCTCCCTCTTTCTACTGGCCATCGTACTGATTGCGGGACTGTCCTACTACACGACGACCGAAGATTTCCAGAAGCGAGTCGGAAAAGAAGTCGTCAGCGTGCTCGAAGATTCGACCGGAGGCAAAGTCGAGATTGGACATATCGCCTTCAACCTTTGGCACCTTGCGATTGAAGTCGATGGCCTGGTGATCCATGGCAAGGAAGGCCCGGGGGAGATGCCGTATCTCTCCGCCGACAAGATCTTCGTTCGGGTGAAGATCAACACGTTTCTCGCGCATGCTTCCGGGCATGGTCCGCACTCGCACGTTGGTGTGAACTATCTGCGTGTGGAACAACCGCATGTCCACCTCATCATCGACAAAGATGGCAACACCAACCAGCCGGAGCCCAAGCACCCGACCCCCAGCAATGAGCCGGTGCAGGATACGTTGCTCGACCTGCAGGCGACCAAGGTGGAGTTGGCGAATGGGTTGTTGTTAATCAATGACCGTGCGATTCCTTTCGATGCGGCTGCCAACGACCTGAATGCCGAAGTGCATTACATCTCGTCGAGCGATCGCTACGGAGCCACGCTCGATCTTGCCGATCTTCGCACTCGCATCAAGACCGAACCCGAGGTGCAATCCAAGCTGCACATGACTGCGGAACTGGGGCGCGACGCCTTCCAGTTGCAGAGCTTCGATTTCGATACCGGCAACCACACGCACCTTTCCGCCAACGCGCTGATTGAGCATTTTGCGAAGCCCGAATGGCAGGCGGACGCGAAGGGGGCGGTGGATTTGAAGCAACTCGGTCTGCTGGCCGGCATTGACGGCTTCACGGGTGGGGCGGTGGACCTGGATTTGCATGGCCGCAACTGCGTTGTCGCTCCCGCGGTCGCGCAAAAGAATCCACACTTCTGGCAAAGGCATAACAAAACGCCTCTACCGCCTTCCTTGAAGATGTTGCCGCCGGACCCCGATTGCAAGGCAGGCTATCTGTTGATCGGGAGTGTGCAGGCCAAGGGCGCGGGCTATCGCAATCCGAATGTGCGTGTGCATGATGTCAATGCGAAGTCGCAGTTGCGGGTGACGCCGACCGAGTTGCTGTTCAGTGCGCTCACCGGCTCGCTGCCGGGTGGCGGCACGATTGACGGGCAATTGAAGATTGAAAACTGGCTCGGCGAAGTGCCTGCCAATGCGCCCGCGCAGTCCGCTACAACCGTGGCTGCGGTGCAGACAGCCAACACCGCAGCCAAAGGCGTGGGCGCGAAAGCGCCAATCCAGAGCGTCACTGTGGCCCCGGTTGCGCGAGCCCATGCGTACGCCACGGTGACGGTCAACCGCATTACGCTGCGCACTATTCTCGAAATTACAGCGTCGCCAACCATGGGCGACCTTGGTCTCGACACCCAGATCAGCGGTCCTGTAACGGCCGAGTGGGGCGGGCCCGCAACTGACATCGCGAGCTCCCTGCTCATTGGGGCGGATTTGAAGCTTTCGCCCAGTGGCGTAGCGAAGAAGGGCGCGAAGCAAAATATCCCGGTTAGCGGGATAGTGCTGGCGAAGTATGACGGTCGCACGCAGGTCATCAATATTCAGCAGGTGAACCTCACCTCACCCGCGACGACTCTCGCCGTCAATGGTGTGCTTGGAGTGAACAATGGCGATCCGCTCACCAACCTCCAGGTCAACCTGCAGGCAAGGGATCTTGGTGAGTTTGACCAGACCCTGCAGACCGTGGGGTTCGAGGCCAATGGCAAGAAGGGAAGTGCAGCCATCCCCGTGGTCTTGCACGGCACGATGGGCTTCACAGGTACGGCGAAGGGCGCATTCCGGACTCTGGATGTGAAAGGCCATCTCACCGCCGACAACTTTGCGGCTCAGCTTGGCACCGCTGCCGACGTCCACATCGATTCACTGGTCGCCGACGGCGAATATGCTCCCAACACCGGCGTTGCGGTAGCAAGTTCCACCATCAAGCGCGGCACGGCGTTGCTGAATCTCACGGGAACATTTGTGCCCCGGCGCGCCGTGGGCCGCGGCGGCGTGGTGAGCTATGAGTGGGACACGGGCATGTCCGTAAATGTGAGCGTAAAGCTCGCCGATGCCCAGGCGACCGATCTGTTGCAGATCGCCGGGCAGGCCAATAAGGTTCCACTCACTGGCACGGTCACAATGGACGCCCATGCGGCCGGTGCAGTGAACAACCTGAACGGTGCGGGCAATATCAGCTTGAGTAACGGTGCACTCTACGGCGAAAACTATCAGACGATCTCCGTGGACCTGTTAGCGAAGGGCGAACAGATTTCCGCGAGCAAAGTGCTGGTCCGGGCACATGGTATGTCCATCGCCGGCAGCGGAAGCTACAACGTCACCAGCAAGCGCATACAGGCGCAGGTGCAGGGCAACAATCTGCGTCTTTCGAACTTCGACACAGTGAAAGGACGCAACATCGATGGGGACGCCGTTCTTTCGCTGAATGCAGATGCCAACGGCACGCTCCAGGAACCGAACCTGCACGCGCAGTTCGGGCTGTCGGACATTGTGGTGCAGGGTAAGCCGATCGGAGATCTGAAGGCGACAGCCTATAGCACCGGCTCAACCGTGTTCTACGATCTGCATTCCACGCTGGTCGGAGCGCAGGTCACCGCGAATGGACAAACATCCTTGCAGGGAGATTTCCAAACCCAGGCGAAGCTGATGGTCGCAGGTCTGGATGTCGCCAAGCCCATTGCCCTGTTCGCCCCTGGGTCCGTCGACGCATCCTCCGTCATCAACGGAACCGTAACCGTGAGCGGACCCGCCGCCAAGCCGATGCAGTTGACCGGGAATGCCGAGTTCAACCAGGTTTCGGTCACGGTGCAGGGTGTGGAATTGAAGACGGTTGAGCCGTTGCGTGCGTCGCTGCATAACGGCGTTGCCACGCTCGACCAGTTGCACATCACTGGGCCGGAGAGCGAATTGCGCGCGGGCGGCACAGCCACGCTGTTCGGTGATTCGAATCCGCAGGGAGGCCCGATCAACCTGAATGCAGCCGGCAACGTGAATCTCTCGCTGCTTCACACGTTTGATCGTGATCTCACTTCATCGGGCAAGGTGAACTTCAAGGTCGGTGCGGAAGGCCGGCTGAAGTCGCCGTCGTTGACCGGCAATGTCGACTTCCAGAATGCGAACCTCGCCATGGACGGCGTTCCCAATGGCCTGAGCAATCTCAACGGCACGATGGTCTTCAATGAAAACCGTCTGCAGGTGCAGAACCTTACCGGGGTCTCAGGCGGCGGCAAGATTACCGTGACCGGTTTTGTGGCCTACCAGAAGGGTCTTTACGCCAATCTGACAGCAAACGCCGACAACGTCCGCATGCGCCTCTACGGCCTGAGCACCACCGCCAACGCAAACATCAACATACAGGGCGGACCGCAGTCTCTGCTGATGTCCGGCAACGTGCTGATCACGCGCTTCGGTGTTGGACCTGATGTGGACTTCGCGGCGTTTGCAGGCGCGGGGGGAATTCCCACGCCTCCCGATCCCGACGCAATGACCAGCAAAATCCGCATGGATGTGCATGTCACGAGCTCTCCGCAACTCGACTTCCAGAACTCGTATGCCAAACTTGCCGGCACGGTGGATCTCACCGTACGCGGCACCATTGCGCAGCCCAGCATTCTGGGCACGGTCCGCATCACGGATGGCAGCGCGACCTTTGCCGGGACGAAGTATCAGCTTGACCGTGGTGTCATTTACTTCAGCAATCCGATCCGGATCGATCCGGCAATTGATCTGGATGTCTCTACGCGGGTTTCCAACTATGACGTCACCGTCGGGCTGCATGGTACGGCCAGCAACCTGAAGCCTACGTACCGCTCCGAGCCGCCGTTGACGGAAGCCGACATCTTCAACCTGCTGGCCCTGGGCCGCACGCAGGAGCAGGCGCAGATCAACCAGGAGCAGCAGATCCAGGCGGGCACCGACCCAACCACCAGTGCTGTGCTGGGTGGAGCGCTGAATGCGACGGTGGGAAACCGTGTCGGAAAATTGTTCGGCTCGGGCTCGGTAAAGATCGATCCCGCTTTCGTGGGCACGCTGGGAAATTCCAGCGCCCGCATCACGGTTCAGGAGCCGCTATCCAAGCAGCTCACGCTGGTGTTTGCAACCAACGTGAACCAGAGCGCGCAGCAGTTGATCCAGGTGCAATACCAGATCAACGACAGCACCTCGCTGGTCGCGACACGAGATGAAAACGGCGTGTTCTCGGTGGTCTACAAGATCCGCAAGCGCTATAAATAGCGTCGTCCAGGACAACTTCGCCGGGGGCGAACGGCAGGCGAAGAATACCGCAACTGCATCCAACAAAGTGGGTTTATCTAAGTGGCCGGGAACACTCCGGTTGCAGGAGGAAGTATGGGCTTTTTTCGTTATGGAATTGCGCTGCCGGCGCTGAGCGTTCTGCTCGCTTCACCGGCGGCGATCTACGCGCAGGCGCCGAACTCCGGCATGGATGCACACATCCAGGCTGAAGTGCAGAAGGCGCTCGATCACAGTCGTTTCAGTGCAGTCCGGGTGGCGGTCAATAACGGCGTCGTCACTTTAACCGGCCAGGTGGGCCGCTATGCGGATAAGCAAGACGCCGACAACAAAGTGCATCATCGCAAGGATGTCGTGGCTGTACGCAACATGATTGAAGTCGCCGGCGGCGAAGGTGTCAGCGATCAGGCGCTGTATGAGAAACTCGCCAAGGCGCTGGTCTACGATCGCGTGGGCTATGGCACCACGGCTTTCAACAACATCACGCTGCAGGTCCAGAATGGCGTGGTGACCATTGGCGGCACGGTCTATGGGCCGGCAGACAAGGACTCCGCGCTCAGCGTTGTTTCCAACACAGCCGGCGTGCGGGACGTGATCGACAACCTGGAAGTGGCGCCCGTATCTCCCATGGACGACCGCATCCGCGCTGCCGAGTTCAGGGCCATCTACGGATTCCCGTCCTTGAACCGCTACGCGATTGACCCTGCGAAAACCATCCGCATTACCGTGGTGAACGGTCACGTCACGCTCAACGGCGTGGTTGACAGCCAAGCCGACCGCGACACCGCCGGCATTCGCGCCAATGGTGTTCCGGGAGTGTTTTCGGTGACCAATAACATCGAGGTCGCCGGACGCGGCGGACAACGCTAATTGACAGGTTCTTCACTCCTGTAGCCACTACAGTGGGTGCCCCACTCATTGCGCAGCATTTGGCGCAATGGGTGGGTCTGCACAGCTTCAGGTTCTGCGAGCATTCCCTCAGCGGCTAAAGCCGCGGCATCCGAGAAACGCTCTATACGGCGGGACTAAAGTCCCGCCCCTTCAAAACAGATGCTTCAGCCGTTGCCGCCTGGTACGCCAGGCGGCATTGGCATTTAAGATGAAGATGTATGGAAAACGTTCTTCGCAGCACCCGTGTCACGCTGGAGATGATCAAGTGGGAGCACTCCATCTTTGCGCTCCCTTTTGCGCTGACGGGCGCTGTGCTTGCCGCGGGTGGATGGCCGTCTATACGGCAGCTCTGCTGGATCGTCGTTTGCATGGTGGCCGCACGCAGTGCGGCCATGGCGTTCAACCGGCTCGTGGATCGCAAGATTGATGCGGTGAACCCGCGAACCAGCATGCGTGCTCTGCCTGCTGGCCAACTCACGCATACGTTTGTCCTGTGTTTCACGATCGTCGCGTGCTGCGTTTTTCTGCTGGGTGCCGCCATGTTGAACCGGCTCACCTTGATCCTGGCGCCGCTGGCCCTGGCCATCGTGCTCGGCTACAGCTACATGAAGCGGTTTACGCGATGGTCCCACCTGGTGCTGGGGCTGGCGCTAGGCATCGCTCCTGCGGCGGCGTGGATAGCGGTGCGAGGGAGCCTGACGCCGCGTGTTCTGTTGCTGACGGGAATCGTGATTCTCTGGGTGGGCGGCTTCGATGTGTTGTATGCCTGTCAGGACTTTGAGCACGACCGCAAAGCCGGTCTGCATAGTGTGCCTCAGGCGTTTGGAGTGGAAGGTGCGTTCTGGATCGCACGCGTCATGCATCTGGGCATGGCTGTGCTGATGTTCGCGATGCTGCGCGCATTCGGGCTGCATGCGATTGCCCTGGCGGGCGTGGTGATCGTGATGGCGCTGCTGGCGTACGAGCACTCGATCATTTCGCCGCGCGACCTGCGGCGCATGAATGCGGCCTTCTTTACGTTGAACGGCGTGATCTCGGTGGTCTTCTTCGCATTTGTGGCCACGGACGTCCTGCTGCACCACAACCTGCTGCAGTAGGGCGTTGAAGCCTAAAGCATTTCCCATGAAGGTGTACCCCAGGGGCAAAGATGTTGAAGTCGTTTTCCCCAAAGAAAACGACCTTTTCAGCCGCTTCGGGAGGGCATAGCATCATGGGAAATGCTCTAAATGGTGAGAGGCCCGCACCAGGCGGGCCTCTCCGTTTTCGGCGCTGCTGATAAGCGAAAGCAAAGCAGTGCCGGTCTTGTAGGAAAACTTACTGGTGGTTCCTCACGCCTTCCATTGCGTCTTTGACGTGTTCCTTCGCATTTTGTGCGGTGGAAGACACTTTTTCGCGAACGTCGTGCGCATTGTCCTGCGCCTGGGCTTTGTGCTGGTCGTGGATATCCTGGGCGCCTTCTTTCACCGAGCCCCAGGCCTGCTCTGCATGACCTTTGACTTGCTGAACCGTGCCCTTGTTGGCGAGCGACTGATCGTTGATCGCTTCGCCCACACTCTGTTTGACCTTGCCTGCAACTTCGTCGAATTTGCCCTTGATGGTGGAATCGCTGGGTGTGCTCATGGTGTCTCCTTAGCCTTGATGGCCCGATGCAAAGGGCGAAGCTGCTCGTCCAGGAGTTGCTTCGCCCAACGTCGAGTGTTTAGATTCCGCGCCGGCCCGAAAGCAGGTTGAAGATGAGGACGATAATGGCCAGCACCAGCAACAAGTGGATCCAGCCCCCAAGGGTGTAACTGCTCACAAGGCCCAAAATCCAAAGAATCACAAGGATAATCGTGATCGTCCAAAGCATAATTCCATCTCCTATGGTTATTTGCGCCAGCAGTACGAATCGACAGGCGCTCGAGCCGTGGACGCGGGTCGCGGCGTCCCTTTGGTAAGTTGCCGCGTAAGATAGCGAGGTTGTCCCTTTCCGGGATATTGTCCAAACACAAGGGTTGCCTAGAAAACGCGATGAATTTGCCTCAATCAGATACGACACAATTACGCTCCATCGCGATCCAGGGCGAGCGGGGATCGAACAGTCATATGGCTGCGCTGGCCATGCTTGGCGAAGTCGAGGTTGTGCCGTGCAGCGTATCCGCGGAGGTGTTTGACGCGGTACTGAGCGGCCGCGTTGACGGCGCGGTGCTGCCCATCGAAAACAGCCTGCATGGCGCTGTCGCAGAACACTATGATCTGCTGCTTGCGCATCCACTGCGCATCGACAGGGAAAGCCTGTTGCGCATCCATCACAACCTCATCGCCGCCCCCGGAGTTCCGCTTGCGGATATCCGGCGAGTTCTGTCGCATCCCGTGGCTCTGTCGCAATGCCGCCGCTACCTGGCGACACTTGACGGTGTTCAGGTCACGCCCTTCTATGACACTGCCGGCAGCGTGAAGCACCTGATGCAGGAAGGTCTGCGCGACACGGCAGGCGTTGCGCCGGAGCTGGCCGCTCAGGAATACGGCGCAGAAGTCCTGGTGCGCGGCATTGAAGATCACAGGGAAAACTACACCCGCTTCTACCTGCTGCGCCGCGCCGACAGCCCGTATGCGGGCGATGGCTCCGTGGTGAATAAGCTGACCGTAGGTTTTGCCATTGAGCACCGTCCGGGAACGCTGGTCGCCGCGCTGCAACTGCTCGCGGACAAAGGGGTGGACCTGACGCGCATCGAGTCGCGCCCGGTTCCGGGCAAGCCGTGGGAATACGTTTTTTACGTCGACTTCCGCTTCGACGAGCCGGCAAAAGCCGACGCGGCCCTGGCAGCCCTGGGCACGGTATGCAGCATGGTTAAGGAGTTGGGCCGGTACGCCGCGGCGTAAATCCCTGCTTTAGAATTCCCGGCTTTAGAACTTCACGTACGGCAACGCCTCGTATACGAACGTGCCGACGATGGCCACGGTCATCAAAGCAGTCGCTCCGCCAAAGCCCTTGCAGAAGGGTTGTATCAGGTTGACGCGGCGGACGATGTCGTCATGTTCGGCGTGATTGAAGTCGACCTCGTCGTTGTCGCTCAGGAACAACTGGTCGGTCTCATGCTGGGTCAGATGGGCGCGGTACACCATCAGCAAGGTGAAGCCTGCGGCCGCGATCGCCCATAGCGTGAACATCACGGTAAGTGGCTGCATGGAGTTCCCTCAAAAAGTGAAGCGTCGGGTCCGGAATACCGCACGGACGGCATGCAAAATCCGGCGGGCACACTGGTCCTTTGGAGGGATAGTACGCCCCGAAAGAGGCAGGAGGAAATCAATTTTCCACGTAAGTGATATCACTTGCGCAGCAGGTTATAAAGCAGGGTTCCCCCTGCCACAACGACCGCAACCGTCAGACACAGCATGCCAAAGATGAACCAGGCAGCGCGCCGCCGCGTCGCTTCGCTTGGCTGCGTGATCCCGAACGTGTTGATAAAAACGGATGCGAGCGCGTCGAGCAGCCCCATGGGGGTAATGGTACGCCCACCCAGACCCTGAACGGCCTTAAACCACGCATCCTCTACCCCATTGGCGCATCGAATCCCTGGTTGTCACGGTCTTGCCCGTCTTCGGGCGGAAGACTACACTTGAAGATGGCAGCTTTGGCGACCTGTTCGCCAGTTTCCGAAGGAGATTGTTCACCATGGCCAGCGCCGCTGTTTCCACCGCTCCGGAGGTCGTCAACGCCCCGGCCCCCTCTTCGCCCGTCGTTCTCACCCCTTCCGCCATCGCGAAGGTGAAGGAAATCATGGCGACTCAGGATCCCATTCCCGCCGGATTGCGGATTGGCGTGGTCGGCGGAGGCTGCTCCGGCTTTCAATATTCGATGTCTTTTGAAAACCAGTCGGGCATGATGGACAAGATCGTGCGTTTCGACGACCTGAAGGTCTTCGTCGATGCCACCAGCGCCATGTACCTGAACGGCTGCACCGTGGATTATGTCGAGACGCTTGAAGCCGCCGGCTTCAAGTTTGAGAATCCCCAGGTCAAGTCGACCTGCGGCTGCGGTTCCAGCTTCAGCGTCTAAGCATTTCTTTGCAGATTCGAGCGCGGCGTTTTGCCGGATCAGAGCAGTTCCGGTAATGGTGTAGACCGAATAGAGGGTGCTGAAGCCGTTTTCTCCCAATGAAAAACGGCATTCTCCGCTGTTTGGAAGACCACGGTATTACCGGAACTGCTCTACGCTCCGCTACATGCTTAATAAAGCCCCGCTCCGGCGGGGCTTTTGCTTGTTGTGAGCAAAGTGCCGTCTCTCCCGTCTAACATGGTGCTGGAGCTTCCTTCGAGCGCATGACCGAATTCACCATCCGATTAGCCGACGACCGTGGCCGTATCCAGGAGCAGACACACGCCGCCGCGACGGCCGAGGAGCTTCGGACGCGATTTACGCAGGCCGGCTATCTCGTTTATTCCGTCAAACCGCGCTCCGCGCTGGGCATCAAAAGCCAGAAGAAGGTCAAACTCGCTCCATTCCTGATCTTCAATCAGCAATTCCTTACCCTGATCCGCGCCGGTCTGCCCATTCTCAGCTCCCTGGAACTTCTGGCCAAACGCCAGAAGGAAGACCGTTTCCGTGGCCAGCTTGAAGACATTGGCGCTCGGGTTCGGACGGGGGAATCGCTTTCCGACGCATTTGAAGCGCAGGGCGGCTTTCCCATCGTGTACACCACCACACTCCTGGCGGGCGAGCGTTCCGGCAACCTTGAAGAGGTGATGCAGCGCTTCCTGGACTTCCAGCGCGTGGCGCTGACCTTCCGGAAGAAGCTCAAGGCGAGCCTCATCTACCCCTCGTTCCTGGTGGTGATGGTGATCGGGCTGTTCATCTTCCTGATCACGTTCGTGGTGCCCCGTTTCGCCGAGCTTTACGCTCAACTCAATGCGCAGCTCCCGTCGCTGACTCTCTTTCTGCTGGCTGTCGGTAAATATGCCCAGCACGATGGCCTGTATTTTGCCGGGGCCATTGCCCTGATCGCCTATCTGCTGGTCCGCTGGGTGAAGACGGATAAGGGAGCGCTCGCGCTGGATAAGATTCGCGTCAGCCTGCCTTACCTCGGTCAGGTGTGGGTGAAGTACCAGGTCGGACTTTTTTCGCGTACGCTGGCCACACTGCTGACGGGTGGTCTTCCCTTGGTGCCTAGCCTCGAAACCGCGGCTCGCTCCATTGATTCGCGCCAGATCGGCAAAGCGGTGTTTTCTTCGGTGGAAAGCGTTCGCGAGGGGAAAGGTCTTTCCACCAGCCTGGATAAAACCAGGGTCTTCCCCGAACTCGCCATTGAGATGATCGAAGTCGGCGAAAGCACCGGCGCTTTGCCGCAGATGCTGAACTCAGTCGCTGAATTTTTCGAAGAAGATGTGCAGACCCAGCTTGCGGCGATCATGAGCATGATCGAGCCCATCATTTTGATCGTGATGGGCCTTGTCGTGGTGATTATCCTGATCGCGCTTTACCTGCCGATCTTCAGCTTGAATCCGACCGGCGCGGGTGGCTGATTTTGCCAACTCGTCACGTGGCTGCATTCTTTGCAATTTCCCGCTCGAACTGCCGAGAGCCGTTCCACTTCGCCCCGGCAGCTTATAGTTTTCAGGAGTCCAATCATCATGGCTACACCCCTTGCCCAGCCGTACACCCCTGACGCCCTTAGCGAGGGCGAACGCGCGCAGCTTCTTGCGCGCCGCTATCACGCTGAGTTCGTCGACCTGAAGAACTTCAAGATCCAGCATGAGCTCTTCAAGAGCGTGCCCGTCGACCTGATGTTCCGCTACAACTTCGTTCCTCTGGAACAGGCCGAAGGACGTCTGGCCATCGCGGTTTCGGACCCGTCCAAGCTGATGGTGCTGGATGAGATTGCCGGGCTGCTGGGGACGCGCATCGTCACTCGCGTAGCGACGCTGAGTCAGATCACCGACTTGCTCAAAAAGACGGAGCAGTCGCAGCGCGTGCTGGATGAAGCCACCGAAGGCCTGGCGTTCGACGTGGCGCTGAACCACGAAAATTCCGACGAATCGCTTTCGATGGAAAAGCTGACGACCGACGAAGATATTTCGCCGATCATCCGCCTGGTGGATACCACCATCCTGACCGCGCTGGAAAAACGCGCTTCGGATATTCATCTCGAAACCTTCGATGACTCGCTGCTGGTGAAGTACCGCATTGACGGTGTACTGCAGCAGGCCATGGCGCCGATCGCGCGCGAGCATCACCAGACCATCCTGTCGCGTATCAAGGTCATGAGCGAATTGGACATCGCCGAGCGGCGTGTGCCGCAGGACGGACGTTTTCGCGTGCGCTACCGTGGCCGCCTGATCGACTTCCGTGTCTCGATCATGCCCACGGTGCATGGCGAAAATGCCGTGCTCCGCGTGCTCGACAAGGAATCGATGTCGGAGAAATTCACCAAGCTTTCACTCGATGTGGTCGGCTTCGCGGAGAAGGACCTGACGCGTTTCCGGCGCTACATCAAGGAGCCTTACGGCATGGTGCTGGTGACGGGACCGACGGGCTCCGGCAAAACCACGACCCTTTATGCTGCGCTCAATGAGATCAAGAGCGAAGAAGACAAGATCATCACCATCGAAGACCCGGTCGAATACCAGATTCGCGGTATTACGCAGATTCCGGTGAATGAGAAAAAGGGCCTCACCTTTGCGCGCGGCCTGCGCTCGATTCTGCGCCACGATCCCGACAAGATCCTGGTCGGCGAAATCCGCGACGCGGAGACCGCGCAGATCGCCATCAACTCAGCGCTTACTGGCCATCTTGTCTTCACCACGGTCCACGCCAACAACGTGGTCGACGTGCTGGGACGCTTCCTCAATATGGGTGTGGAGCCGTATAACTTCGTTTCCGCGTTGAACTGCATCCTGGCGCAGCGACTGGTGCGCACTATTTGCGAGTTCTGCGTGCGCGACCAGTATGTGTCCGAGTCTGACCTGGAACAGAATGGGCTCGATCCGGCAGAGTGGCGTGGTTTCCGCTTCCGGGAGGGAGCAGGGTGTATCGAGTGCGCCGGCACCGGCTACCGTGGCCGCTCCGCCATTCACGAGCTTCTGGAGTTGGACGACGAAATCCGCGAGATGCTGCTGGAAAAGCGCCCGGGTTCGGAAATCCGCAAGAAAGCCCGTGATAAAGGGATGTCGTTCCTACGCGATTCGGCACTGGAGCGAGTCCGTGCTGGGGTTACCACTCTGCGAGAGATTAATAAAGTGACGTTCATCGAAACTGGGCGCTAAAGCGTTTCCGGTAAAGGTGTAGACCAAGCGGAAAGCGTCCAAGCCGTTTTCTTCCGATGAAAACGGCCTGCTGGAATCTGTCTGGGACCACAGTATTACCGGAAATGCTCGAAAGCTTTCCTCGGCTGATCCGCCGGCCGCTCTCAAAGTGGCTATATAAAACAATCCTGCGGTGGCAATAGGGTCGCGCTATGTTCGCGCGATAACGTCTACCTACGCCAGCCGAAGCAGCGCCTGTACGCCACGCGCGCCTTCAAGATGCTCCCCTCATCTCCACGCTGAGCGAATCGCGCCGAGGCACCACTCGGGCATAACGACGCACGCTTCAGAAACTTCAGGAGGCCTTTCGATGCATCTCACCGCATGTGTTTTTCGCAGATATTTAAGCCGCTGGTTCGCCACGGTCATCATCGCGCTCGCCCTTACTCCTGCCTATGCATTCGACGTCAACGCCCGCATCAAAGGCGTCGTCACCGATCCGCAAAACGCGGTAGTCGCCGGGGTCACCATCATCGCGACCAACGCGGACACCGGCGTCAAATTCACCACCACTTCGCAGGCCGACGGTGGCTACCTGTTTCCCCAGCTTCCCATCGGCACCTACGGCATTTCCGTCACAGTTTCCGGCTTCTCCGGCTTCAAAGCCAGTGGAATCGTTCTCAATATCGACCAGGAATACATCGAGCCCATTCATCTCGCGCTCGGCAGCGCCAGCGACACGATCGAAGTCGCCGCGGACTCGGTTCAGGTCAACACCACCGACATGCAACTCAGCAATATCGTGGATTCCTCACAAATGGTTGAGCTCCCCCTGGTCGGCCGCGCCTTCACGGGCCTCGAGCTCACGCTTCCGGGCGTGCAGGCGGGCAGCGATCGCTTTGGTGGGTTTTCTGTCAGCGGTTCTCAATCGCAACAATCCGAGTTCCTGGTCAATGGCGCCGACACCAACGACATCGCGGTGAACACGCTGGCCTTCGCGCCAAACCTTGACGCCATTGCTCAGTTCAACTTGATTGATGGGCCGCTCAACGCTGAATACGACCGCAACTCCGGCGGCATCGTCAGCGCCACCATCAAGCAGGGGACCAACCGGTTTCATGGCGATGCGTTCGAGTTCTACCGCGATACGTTCCTCAACACGCTCAACTTCTTCCAGAAGACGCTCAAAACAACCGGTCCCGATGCAGGCAAGTACACCGGTGTGAAGAGCCCCTTCCATCAACACATTTTCGGCGGTACGGTTGGCGGGCCCGTCTTCCACGACAGGCTCTTTTTCTTCGGCGCCTATCAGGGCACGCGTCAGAGCGTCCCGCAATCCGGCGGTACCGGCAACAACGTTCTCTCTGCAGCGAATCTGAACGGCGACTTCTCAGGAGACTTGAACGGCTCCAGCCCCGCAGCCATATCTGCCTTCAGCACGAACGTTATCCCCAGCACCGTTACGATCCCTGGCTGCACAGCCGGCATGACGTTTGCCGCCTGCCTCGGGCCCAAGGGCGGCGTGCTGGCAGCTTCCGCCCTCAACACGACTGCGGTCAAGCTCGCCAAGCAGTATGTTCCCGCCGCCACTTCCGGCGCCTACAGCTACGTCTTCAATGCGACGACCAAAACCATCGCCAATCAGTACATCGGACGGGTCGACTACAACCTCAACCCACGTAACCAGATCACCGCACTCGGTATCTACCAGAAATCGAATGCTTCCAACACGCTTCCCTTCAGCGGAGCGTCAGTACCGGGCTTCGGCGACGGCAGTATCTCCCACATCCAGCAATACACGGCCGACTATGTCCACCAGATGAGTTCCACGGCGGTCAACGACCTGTCCGCTCACTACACGCGTTTCAACTTCAACTCCGGCCAGCCTCAGCAGACCGCAGCTCCCAGCAGTGCCGGCTTCGCCATCACGCCACAGGACACCGTCAATCAGACCATTCCTACCATCGGTGTAGCCGGCTTCTTCACGATCGGTGGAACCAACAACGGACCGCAGCCTCGCATCGACCAGGTCATTCAACTCGATGACACCTTCTCGA